>JAZKDT010000012.1:0-28205 GCA_040387475.1 Bacteroidota bacterium
TTTTGTAAACTTAGTAAGAGGCACGGGTGTTAAAGGTTTACAGGGCATTCCGGAAAAACAACATACTATTGTAAGACCCTTATTATTTGCAACGAAGGAAGAGATTAAACACTATGCAGAAAAACACGAACTTAAGTATCGCGAGGATAGTAGCAATCAGGAAGTAAAATACAAACGCAATTTTATCAGGCATGAAATAATTCCAGGTTTAAAAACACTGAATCCTGCATTAGAAGAAACACTGACGACTTCTATTCAATTCTTTAAACAATCAGCAGATATTGTGAGTTTTTTTGCCAGCGAGAAATTAAAGACCATTTGTAAAGAAGAAAATCGCCGACTTTTGATAAACATTAATTTACTGCAACAAGAGCCACAAAAAGAAACTTTATTGTTTGAATGGCTTTATAAAAAAAATTTCAAAACAACGCAAATTCAACAATTGTCGGAAGTCTTAATGTCGGAAAGACAGGTGGGCAAACTTTTTTCTTCTTCTACTCATCAATTGGTGGTCGATAGATCACACATCATCGTTCAGCCTTTAGATCAGACAAGTCTACCTGACTCGTTTATGATCAAATCATTTTCTGACACCGATCATTTACCTGTAAAATTGTTATTTAAAGAAACAACGGATAGAATATTTTCTCAAAGCAAGAACGAGATCACGATAGCTTATTCAGAAAATTTATTTCCGTTAACGTTGCGTAAATGGAAACAAGGAGACAAGTTCAAACCATTGGGAATGGATGGATTTAAAAAATTAAGTGATTTTTTTAAAGATCAGAAATTTTCGAAATTTGAAAAAGAGGCAGCATGGATCCTCGAAAGCAAAGAGCATATCATCTGGATTGTGGGGCATAGAGTGGATGATAGATGTAAAGTAAAGCCGCAAACTGAAAGGATCATTAAGATTAAAGTAAAACCTGATTAAAACGTTGCCACGTTTGCTCAAGGCTTATTACAGTAAATGTGTTAAACGTAACATCCTGGATACCTGTCATTCTGAATTGTAGAATATGTATTTCACCTGTTAAACAATCCATGATGAACAAATTTTTTACTTAATAAGATTTAAACTATCCATTGTTTTATCGCAAAATTTTGTAGTATTAATATCAAAATCATTGGTGGGCCTCAAAACAAAATCACAAAAATGACCTACGCTTTTTAACCATTGTTCATCTTTATAAATTAATCTAATTTCTGCTGTATCATTTTTTAAGGAAAGGTAGGTTTTCATTAAACCGGCGTAATGATGTTTTGCTAAAACCCAAAATGCATAACCACGTATGTTTGGTTTATGATGTTTTGTAAGTTATACTAATTCCACATCTGTACAACAACTATCGATCATAACGAATTCAGGATATATGCCTGATTTTCTTGAGAAACAGGTTCCTAATTCCTCACCTTCAATCACGTCATCCGTTTTTATGTTTTGAAGCATGAGATCCATAACCGTATAAGGTTTTTGAATCACAACTGATGAATCCATGTCTGTTTCTTTGGAAAGATGATTGCACGCCAATAATGCAATTGATACAATCAATAAAATACTATGTTTTCTCATCCTGTTACTTGCATAAAACTACTCATTGAAAAATTAATTAGGCCCAGTCCACATTTATATCATTAACACTTTTAATTAATCTGCCTTTCTCTGTAAACTGAAACAGAAGCGGCTCTTTTGATATCAGTTCCATATAACCGTTATCCATTAACCAATATAAGTATTCTCTTACGGCATCTCTTGAATGGCCTGTAAATTTTCCAACTTCCATTAGTTGAAACCCCATGTGGTGTATAGGAAGTTTAGCGTTATCAGACTGAAACCATAATTGTTTCAAAAGAGACTGCATGATTCTTTTTTCCACGGGCTTGTATTTTAGTTTTTCAAAAATCTTGCATCTGTAAGCGACATTAAAAAAGCTTCCAGATCGTTCTTCTCCTTTTCCGTTAACCCTAACGGCCTGGCCATGGAGGTATCGCGGTTAACCGAGTTTGAAATAACTTTATCCGGATCATTATAATAATCGATCACTTCTTTCAAACTTTTAAACATGCCATTATGCATGTAAGGTTTAGTGATGGCAATATTTCTTAATCCCGGAACTTTAAAGCGGCCAACATCTTCCGGATCCCGTGTAATTTCAAAACGTCCACTATCGTTCAGATTTTTTCCATTGAATAAACCGATATTTTTAAAATCATCATTGGTAAAATCCGGACCGAAATGGCAATCGAAACATTTTCCTTTTTCATTGAAAATGAATTGTCCTCGTTTAGCTGACGCTGTGTATTGAGTTGTATCCTTGTCGTTATTGTAATTATCAAAAGCCGAATCGTTTGTTTCTAACGTTCTTTCATAAGCAGCCAATGCAGATACCAGGTTTTCTTTGGTGGCAGGTTCTCCGAATATACTGATAAAAAAAGCTCGGTATTGTTTATGTTTATTTAGTTTTCTTACCACCACCGAGAGTGGAATATCCATTTCCACCGGATTTTCCATAGGACCACCTGCCTGATCTTCCAGCGTTTCACTCCGTCCGTCGTGAAAATAAAAGTTACGGGCCGACATGTTCATGGAGCTTGGGGTATTTCTACCACCTATTACACTATCCACTCCAAAACTAAAAGCTACATTATCAGCAAAGGCAAATTGAGGCTTGTGACAAGATGCACAACTGATTTGATTTTCACGTGATAAAATAGAATCATGAAATAGCAATTCACCCAGTTGTTCAACTGTAACCGGAACTTTCATTACTTTTTCTTCTTTATCATGCAAACAAGAACAAAACAGCAGTATCGGTATGGCACAATATTTTATAACCTGAGTAAACATAGCGCAAATATAACAGGATTAAACCTTTCATTTTGTCGCTAATACTACTTTAAAACCATTTATGTATAATATGGTATAAACTCCATAAAATTGATAATTTTGTATAGTATGGAATTGCAAGATAAGATAGAGGCCAAACCGGTAAATCACTCCCCTTTTAACAATCTTTTTTTAATTAAAGGGTATGTTACGGGCAAAAACCAGCTTTGGATGTATTTATTTGGAATAGCAGCAACCATTTTGGGGTATACTATTTTTCAGTTCATTGTAGCTAAGCCACTTATCAATTTTGCCGCCGGTAACGGTGTTATCATTACCGATAAAAACCTTGCCAGTATATTCAATGCCGATTACATAGGTCTAAACCGGTCGGTTATGCTGGCCATTATGGGAGGCATGTTTGTTTTTGCAATTTTGTTTTTATGGTTGGTTATCAAATTTATTCATCAAAAAACATTTATTTCTATTGTTACAGGCTTTGAAAAGATCCGTTGGAAACGTTACTTTTTTTCGTTTGCTGTTTGGAGCGGGCTAACCATTTTATATGTGCTGGTGGGTTATTTTTCCTCACCAGATAATTTTGAAATTCGCTTTCATGCTCCTGATTTTTTCGCATTGGTATTGGTATCTGTTCTTTTTTTACCGATACAAACAGCAACAGAAGAATTGTTTTTGAGAAGCTATTTGTTGCAGGGTTTAAGTCTCGCCTTCAAAAATGGAATTATTCCTCTGGTTATAACCTCCGTGATATTTGGATTAATGCATGGTACTAATCCCGAAGCAAAGGCACATGGTTTATGGCTGATGATGCCTTATTATATACTTTTTGGTGCATTTTTAGGTATGCTTACATTATTGGACGAAGGCGCTGAATTAGCCATGGGTATTCACTGTGCCAATAACCTGGTGTCCTGTTTACTGATTTGCACAAAAAATTCGGTACTACAAACTGACGCCATTTTTTTTACTCCGGTTGAAAACCCAGGTGGTGAATTCGGAAGCTGGATATTAATGGCCGCCATCTGCTTTTTTATTTTATACAAGAAGTACAAATTATCCAACTGGAAATTATTAATACGATAACCTCACCTTTATGAAGAAAGCTTTTTTAGTACTATCAACGTTGTTTTCAATCTCCCAGGCATGGGCCGACAGCGATTATCATTATTACGTGGATTTAACAGCCGTAAAAAATGATAAACTGACCATTCGTTTAACCCCGCCGGATATATCTGATAATGAAACGGTGTTTATGTTTCCGGCTATGGTTCCGGGAACCTACGATGTATATGATTTTGGAAGATACGTTTCAAATTTTAAAGCTGAAGGTAAAGATGGTCAACTGATAACTGTGACCAAGCTTGACAAAAATTCTTATAAATTATCCCCGGCCAGTGCCATTAAGGAAATATCTTATGAAGTAGAAGATACCTGGGATACCGATATTAAAGAGAAAGTAGTTTTTGAGCCCGGTGGCAGCAACATTGAAGAAGGAAAAAATTTCTCGCTGAACACACACTGTTTTTTTGGTTATTTTAAAAATAAGATTGAGCATACATTCAAGTTGGAAGTTACCAAGCCTAAAGGTTTTTATGCATCTACGAGCATGACAGACATTACCAGCGGCGAAACCAAAGATGTACTTTCTATCTTTAATTATCATGCGCTGATAGACTCACCTATTATGTATACTAAACCTGATACGGCAACTATCCAGGTAGGCAAAGCAAAAGTCTTGATTTCGGTGTATTCGCCAAACCACGTATTAACTTCTGACTTTATTGCCCGTAATTTAAAAGAGCTATTATTTGCTCAGGCTGAATATTTAGGCGGAGAGCTGCCGATTGACAAATACGCTTTCTTATTTTACTTTACTGACAAACCTTCTCTAAGCGGCGCATCGGGTGCCCTCGAACATTCGTATTCATCATTTTATTTTTTACCCGAAGCGGATACCGCTCTCATTGCTCAGGAAGTAAGAGATGTAGCAGCGCACGAGTTCTTTCATATTGTGACGCCTTTAAACATTCACTCAAAAGAGATCGGCGAATTTGATTTCAATACACCCCAAATGAGTAAGCATCTTTGGCTCTATGAAGGATTGACGGAATATGCTGCGCACCATATGCAGGTAAAAACAGGCTTAATTGAATATGATGCTTTTTTTGAAACCATGATCGGTAAAATGCAAAATGCCCGCGATAACTATAACGATACGCTTCCATTTACAGTTATGAGTAAATATGCGCTCGACAAATATAAAAAGCAATATAATAATGTATATGAGAAAGGCGCACTAATAGGTATGTGCCTTGATATTCAACTGAGATATTACAGCAATGGCCGATATGGTACACAGGAATTAATGAAGGACCTGGCTAAACAGTATGGTAAAACAAAATCGTTTAACGACGACGACCTGTTTAACGATATTGAAAAATTAACTTTTAAAGAAATTCGTTACTTTTTAGATACCTACGTTGCCGGCAATAAACCCTTGCCTTACAAGGAAATATATGCGATGGTGGGTTTAAACTATATCGAAAAACGCGAGTCGGAACAAATAACTTTAGGTGGCATCTCTGTAGGCTACAATCCCACAACCAACCATTTGGTTGTAGTTAATACCGATAAATTAGATGCGTTCGGTAAAAAATTAAAGTTCAAAGAAGAAGATGAGATCATCACCTTTAATAACCGAAAACTAACCCTTGATAATATCAAAGATGTATTGGGCGGTTACATGGAAAATGCAAAAACCGGTGATAAACTAGTGATTGAAGTTTTAAGAAAAGATAAAAAAGGAAACGAATCCATCAAGGAACTGAAAGCAAAAGTTAAACCGGTTAAAGTAGTTGAAACGGATATTATTGATGTGAACGAAAAAGCTACCGAACAGCAAGTAATTGCAAGAAAAGCCTGGTTAGGGATCAACTAAAAAATGATCGAAGAGAGTCAAGACTATTAGATACAGGACTTTTCATCCCTTTTGTCAACATGTCTCCGAAATCTTTGATGTCTGTAAACAATGAGTAAAAAAAACAATATATACTGGAACTGTCAATTCATTGGCTGGAGCTTGTATGCAGCCATCAATCTGTTTTTTTTCAAACTAAGTTATAATACCAATTTAAAGGATATCCTTTTATTCCTGATCTGGCTTCCACTAGGCATTACTATTACACACGCTTATCGTTTTATTATTTTAAAATACAATGTATTAAAGGTAAGCCTCCTGTTTCAGATTCCATTGATCCTTCTGTCTTCGCTGTTAATGTCAATCCTGTTCTTTATTATAAATATCGGGATTGTTAACCTATTCAGTCACACATCCGAATCAGTCGACCTTCTGGCCGCCACGTCTAAAATATTAAGTTTGGTATTGATCTTTGTGATCTGGTCGGTTATTTATTTTGGATTTCACTTCTTTGACAATTATAAAAAGACTGAGATTCAAAACCTTCGATTGGAAGCCAACTCAAAAGAAGTTGAATTAAATAAGTTAAAATCTCAGCTCAATCCCCACTTTATGTTCAATAGCATGAACAGTATCAGGGCTTTGGTAGACGAGGATCCTAAAAAAGCAAAATTGGCGATCACTCAGCTGTCAAATATCCTTAGAAACACATTGATGATGCATAAGAATCGTTACATCACTTTGGAAGATGAATTGGCACTCGTAACTGATTATCTGGAATTGGAACATGTGCGGTTTGAAGAACGCCTGTGTTACAAACTGGATATTGATCCACACACGCTGCAATTGAGTGTGCCCCCTATGATGATACAAACATTGGTCGAAAATGGCATCAAACATGGTATCAGTAAAGATCCGGATGGTGGGCAAATAAACATAAAAACACAAAAAACTAATTCAGAATTTAAAATTGAGATCATCAATACAGGTCAACTGATAGACATTAGTAAATCAGATTCAGGTTTTGGTATCGCTAATACAACCAATCGACTGGAGTTACTGTTTGGAAAAAAAGCAACTTTTTCTTTAAAGAATCTAGATGCAAAGAATGTTATCAGTGAAATAATTATTAAAATTTAAATGTAATAAGTTAAAGTCATGTTATAAAACTGATTGCATCGTTGCCAGGATAGTTAGATAATTAAAGAAACACATAAAAATAAAACAATAATATATGAAAGCCATAATCATTGATGATGAACGTTTAGCACGCCAGGAACTAAAAAATTTATTAGCCGTTCATAAAGAAATTGAAGTGATCGCTGAGTGCAATAATGCCCAATCGGCCAAAGAAAAAATAGCTGAATTAAATCCCGATGTTATCTTCCTGGACATTCAAATGCCGGGTAAAACAGGGCTGGAATTAATTGAGGAAGTATCTGCCCTACCCGACGTGGTTTTTGTAACTGCTTATGATGAATACGCTATTAAAGCTTTTGAAGTCAATGCCTATGATTACTTATTGAAACCTGTTTCGCCGGAGCGTTTGGCAGAGACGATCAAAAAACTGACTTTGAAAGAAACTTCAGAGAAAAAGGAAAATACGACTCCGTTAACCGAAAATGACCAGGTATTTATTAAAGATGGTGAAAAAACATGGTTCGTGCGTTTAAGCAATATTCGCTTATTTGAAAGCGAAGGAAATTATGTGCGCGTGTATTTTGAAAATTTCAGACCGTTGATCCTGAGAAGCTTAAACAGTTTGGAAGAACGCCTGGATGAAAAGACCTTTTTTAGGGCAAGTCGTAAACACATTGTTAACTTAAGCTGGGTAGAAAGCATTGAAACCTGGTTTAACGGTGGCTTAATGGTAAAATTAAAGGGAGGCCAGGAAATCGAGATATCGCGTCGACAAGCGGTGAAATTAAAAGATATGATGAGCTTATAAAAATTAATAAGGAATAATTAAAAGTTAAAAATATAAGGGGTACATAAGAGCTTATTTTTTAATTTTAAATTCTAAATTTAAAATTATACTATGATAGATGAAATTATTGATCCGGATGATTTACCGGAAGAGTTAAAAGGAGATATTGTTCCAGAAATAGACCCGGCTAAATTATTTGATGAGAAAGAGTATGCCACCATTATCATTGGCAGTGAGGGTATGAGTAAAAAAGATACCAGTAATGCCGATTATGTAACCGCATTGGTAAGTGCCAGATCGACACGGGAGGAAAAAGATGAAGCCCTGATAGCATTAAAGGAAAATAATGCGCAGGATTTTATGGTCAACGCCATTGCTAAAACCAAAAATTTAGACCAAAAAGCTCTTTTGATAGCGGCTTGCTGGGAAACGGGCCTGGATTTCAGTAAAGATTACATGGTTTTTATTGAGCTGATTTGCCACGAAAATTTTATTGTATCTTTTGAAGCATTTACCGTTATACAGGAAATGGAGGCAGAAATAGATCAAGCGACCCTAAAAAAAGCACTGGACGTTTTAAAGAAAAACAAAAAGGGCAACGAGGTTACTGTTAATGATGCCAAAGAGTTGATCACACAAAAATTAAGCGCAGAATAATTTGAAAAAAATATTACTAAACCTGTCTTTTATCAGTTTTTTATGCTGCTCTACTGCGCTTTTTTCCCAGGAGCCAGAGGTAGTACAAACTATTAAGGTTAAGAAAGAAAAACTATTTGTAAAGGCAGCGTTTGATGATACTGAATTTAAGGTCATTGCATTTGATCGGTACGGTAATCCGCATGAACAGGCTATCAAATCATTTGTTATTGTATACAAGGAAGACGATAAAGCTTACCGGGCGCCGATTGAGGGAAATACCTTTCCAAAAAAAACGATCGACTTTTTAACTAAAAAGAAAAAATTTGCCACCAAAATTTGTTTGACCCAGTTAAAGGCAGAAGATAAAGACGGGCATTTGGAAGACCTTCCGGATCTGTGCGATATTGTGATATTTCCCGACTGCAAAAAAACCAAAAAAAATTAATCCTGTTTGATAACGGTTAATTCTTCTTTTATTCCCAATTCTTTTAATTTCGATTTAATAGCGTTCAAGGTGAGTTCATCAAAACTTTTTTGCCGGGAAATAACGTCATAACCTTCAGCGGTGGCAATGGTTTTCTGGAAATGAATAATGGTGTAATGACTATTTTGAAAGAGGATTTCCCATTTACTTTTAAATAAAAAGAGTAGTCCTTTGCCCCGCCATATAAATTTGGTAGCAGCATCATCTTCAGGTTTATCAAAACCTACAATCGTCTTATTTTTATTGTTTTTCTGATAACCAACCACATCTTTTAAACCAGTAACCTTGCCTTTGATTTGTAATGTGTAGTTAAATTTAGGGTTGATTTTGTCTCCTTTTAACCACATTTTAAAGTTGCTCATGTTGACGTACCAAGTACCCTCTAATTTGGTTAAGGCATTTTGAGCTATTAAGGGCGTAATTGAACTCATAAGGAAGAGTGAAAAATAGAAAATAAATTTTTTATACATAGTAAATCAAATTATTAACTATGAAAAATTTATGCCAGAGAATTATTGTTTCTCCCCCATTTGGTAGGTTTCGGATTTGGTAACATTGCCTTTTTCGTCGTAATACGACCAAAGACCGTCTTTTTGATAATCACCCAAATCCTTTCGGAAGATCATAGATCCTTCTTCCTTCACCCTACCATTTTCGTAGAATTCCTTTTTTGTATATTTTTTTGTTTTCTTATCTACGAGCTCAAACAGCGAAGCAGGTAATCCATTTTCATAGTATGAATTACGTTTGTACAAAAATTCAATATTTTTATCATTTTCCTCAACATATTCGGGACTTCCATTCTTAAAAAAATCATATTGATTTTGCGGATTTCCATCGTAGTAATTAATGGTAGACTTTACCTTACCGTCCTCATAATATATTTCCAATCTGCTATGTTTGAGATCAGTACTTGTAAATGAACGCTCTACCTGTCCATTCTCATAATAATTTTTGAAAACCTTGATAAATCCATCAGCATAAAACCCCTTATGCAACAATTTACCGCTTACATAATAATCTTCCTGCCAATTTTGAGCATTATATCCATCTTTGGTATATCTTATAGAATCGCCACCCATCATTGGTACCAATTTATTGTAGCGCACAATGCCATAATCCGGATCAATAATTTCAGCAGGCGTGTAGCGCTTTAATTGAGTAACCTGACTGCTAAATGACTGCGAAAAACCAACAATTGACGTTGCTAATATTAAAATTAAATATGTTAATCTATAAAAAATCATGGTTGGTCTAAATGCAAATTTAATGCAAAATAGTAATTTTTATGTAAAAATGAACGTTAAATTATTAATGTTTTCCGGAAGATGCCAAATAGCGTTCAGCATCCAAAGCACCCATGCAGCCACTTCCAGCCGCAGTTACAGCTTGCCTGTAAGT
Source organism: Bacteroidota bacterium (assembly GCA_040387475.1). Classification (GTDB taxonomy): domain Bacteria; phylum Bacteroidota; class Bacteroidia; order B-17B0; family Aurantibacillaceae; genus UBA4416. The sequence continues at coordinate 10,217 of JAZKDT010000012.1, forward strand.
TTTATCAGCACAATCGCCCACCGCAAAAACACCCTCAATATTTGTTTTGGTTGAACCCGGTACCACATCGATATAGCCTAATTCGTCCATATTGATCTGTTCCTTAAAAATATCTGTATTGGGTTTGTGACCGATAGCTACGAAAAATCCTGTAACGTCCAAAGTGCGTAACTCATTGGTTACATTATTCTTAACAACCACGCCCTCTACCATTTCTTTACCTAAAATATCATGTGTTTCGCTGTTGTAAACCATTTCTATATTCTCAGTATTAGTAACACGGTGTTGCATGGCTTTACTAGCCCGCATTTCGCCGCGACGAACGATCATGTATACTTTTTTACATAATTTAGAAAGATAGGTTGCTTCTTCGGCGGCAGTATCTCCTGCTCCAACAATAGCCACTTCCTGTCCTTTGTAAAAGAAACCATCACATACAGCGCAGGCAGAAACTCCGCCAGCATTCATACGCAAACGTGTTTCATTTTCCAGGCCCAGCCATTTTGCCGATGCACCTGTAGAAATGATTATCGTATCAGCCGTAATTTCTGTAGTTTCATCAATCCAGATACGTTTTGGTGACGCATTTAAGTCGGCTTTAGTTGCTAAACCAAATCTTACCTGTGTGCCGAAGCGTTCGGCCTGGGCTTTTAAATCTTCCATTAATTCGGGCCCTGTAATTCCCTTTGGATAACCCGGAAAATTATCTACTTCGGTCGTTTCGGTTAATTGTCCGCCAGGCGTTAAGCCTGTATATACAACAGGTTTAAGGTCGGCACGGGCAGCATATATAGCAGCGGTATAACCAGCGGGGCCGGATCCGATAATAAGACATTTAATGTGTTCGGTAGTAGTTGACATAATTGGTTTAGTTTTTTGCGAGTACGAAATTACTATTAATAAGTAAAAAGCTATTTACAATTTACTCACAATATTATTTAAAATGTGTTGGAATTGGAATCACAACCATGAAGTGTGACCCGATTGCGAATATAGAATGACACCGCTTGACCTGTGGTTCAATAAAATGAAGATGTAGTTAGGGTATCAGCCGTTTTTTCTGTTTACTGAAAAACCACCAACCCATTAAACAGCCAAAACTATTAGCAATAAAATCTAACCAGTCGCCGCTACGCTGACTGAATACTGTTGCCTGCATAACCTCTAACATACCGCCATATGCAATGCAAAAAGCAAGTGTGAGTGCAATTGCGGTATTGGATAGCTTGCCTAGTTTTAAACAAAAATTTAGCCACAAACACGTTAATAAAAAGAAAATGCTGGCATGAACAAATTTATCAAAGCTCAACAACTCCAACCAGTTGGCCGTTGGAACAAAACGGCCGGGTGTGCAGCACAATATGAAGATGATAATTGTCCATAAACAGGCAAATAGAAGGCTATGTTTTAAAAGTATTTTTGTCATAAAAAGGTTGCTGCTAATAACGTGTGTAATACAAATTTAGTGTGCCGGTTCGGGCATAGTTGGAGAATAATCTTTAAGCCATTTCAACTACACCCGAGGGGAAAAATAAAAGAGACTGCCTCTATTGAAACAGTCTCTTTCAAATAATAAAATTCAAGTTTTATGCTCCAATTAAGCTTTTATAAGCATCTGCAGATAACAAATCCGCTAATTCAGCTTCATTATCAATGCTTACTTTAATCATCCAGCCTTGTCCATAAGGGTCATTATTAACCGACTCAGGGGTGCTATCGATATCTTTATTCATTTCCAATACTTTACCAGAGATTGGCATAAAGAGGTCAGACACCGTTTTAACAGCTTCTACCGTTCCAAAAATTTCTTCTCTTGCCACAGTTTCACCAATTGTAGTTACATCCACATACACGATATCACCTAATTCTTTTTGAGCAAAATCAGTGATACCAATAGTTGCAACATTACCTTCTACACGAATCCATTCGTGATCTTTAGTGTACTTTAATTCTGACGGAAAATTCATAGCTGTTTTATATTATTAATTTGGGGTTTAAAAACCGGTTTATTTTGCACAAATATATAGGTTTATATTAATTAATATGAGCAAGCCCAAAAAAATAAGTTATCAAATTTACCATTTAAAAAAGGTTTAAAACTCTATTTGTATTTATGGCTTACAGATTTTAGATTTACGGGCGCGGAATTAAGGAAAATTCGAGCCTGGCAAATGTTTTTAACCAAAATTAAACCACAGAATTATTCATGTTACTGCAACGAACACACTAAACATACAGCATGGATAATCCATATGGCAATTAAAACTAATAAAATCTGCACATGAAAAATATAACAGTTATAGGAAGCGGAACCATGGGAAATGGTATTGCTCACGTATTTGCACAATTTGGATACTCTGTGAATCTTGTTGATATCAGTGAACCGGCATTGCAAAAAGCATTAGCAACGATTGCAAAAAATATTGACAGGCAAGTGGCCAAAGGTACTGTAACGGAAGCCGAAAAAACAGCTACTCTTGCCAACATCAAAACATTTACAAAGCTTGAAGAAGGCGCGAAAAATGCTGACCTGGTAGTAGAAGCAGCCAGCGAAAATTTGAATGTAAAACTGGCTATCTTTAAACAACTGGATGAGATCTGTCCGGCCAATACGATTTTAGCAAGTAACACTTCATCTATTTCCATCACCCAAATAGCAGCCGCCACTAAGCGCGCCGATAAAGTTATCGGGATGCATTTTATGAACCCGGTTCCTGTGATGAAATTAATTGAAGTGATCCGTGGTTATTCTACCAGCAATGAAGTATGTAGCCTGATCATGGAAACTTCCAAGAAATTAAATAAAATACCTACCGAAGTAAACGATTATCCGGGGTTTGTTGCCAATAAAATTTTAATGCCGATGATCAATGAGGCAATCATTACTTTACATGAAGGCACCGCAGGTGTTGAAGAAATTGATACCGTCATGAAATTAGGAATGGCGCATCCGATGGGCCCTTTACAACTGGCTGATTTTATTGGACTGGATGTTTGTTTAAATATTTTAAAAGTATTACAGGATGGTTACGGCAATCCAAAGTATGCCCCATGCCCTTTATTGGTAAATATGGTAACTGCGGGGCACCTGGGTGTTAAAAGCGGAAAAGGATTTTATGATTATGCCGGTGGTACAAAAGACCTGGTATTAGCAGAAAGATTCAGAAAACAAACTAATAGTGTTTTAGCCTAGTTTTATGACAGAAGGCGCTTCCATATTCCCTATAGAATTTCCACCCATCAAAAGTGCGGGTGTGTATTATTTTAATACCTCTTCAGGCCTTAGATATGAAGTGCGTTTTGGAAGAAGACAAGATAATATTTTACACTCGACCATTGTTTTTGGTGTGATTAACGAGGAGTTTGAAGGCGAAGAATACGTTACCACAAACCGCGGTGAAGTTTACAGGGTAATGAATACTATTGTAAAGATCATTAAGGATTTTATGGAGCAACATTCGAAAGTAAATATCTATGAGTTCCATGCAATCGATCGGGATGATGAAGAAGAACATTCAAACCCTGTGGACGCTAAAAAGAATAAGATCAAAGGAAATGCCCGTTTAAAATTATACAAACGCTACCTGCCAAAGATATTTGAACAAGGCTGGAGTTTTAATTTTGACGGAAATAATGCAATTGTAAACAAGATTAATTAACCCATTTTAAATTATGGCAGTATATAAATTTAAGCTCTTTATTGAAGACAACGAAGACATTTATCGCGAAATAGAAATACTTTCAGGACAAACATTTGAAGATTTTCACAACATCATTCAGGACGCTTATAAGTTTGACAAAAAACACGCCGCAGCTTTTTTTGTAAGTGACGACTATTGGAGAAAAGACCAGGAAATTACGTTGCGCGAAGAGGACCTGCCATTGGACGAGGAAGAAGTTCGAAAAGGTGTTTCTCCAAAAAAATTAATGGCAAAAACAAAAATTGCCAAATATATTGAGAGTCCTCGCCAGCGTTTTATGTACGTTTTTGATCCCGATGTAAAATGGGCATTTTGTATTGAACTGATGAAGATTTTACCGGACAATCCAAAAGGTACCTACCCTACTATTGTAAAATCCATTGGTAATCCTCCCAAGCAATATAAACAAACACAAATGGCCAAAGGCGAGTTAACTCCCGATCAGGCCATGGCAGCCATGTTAGCTGATCCCGAAGTAGCGGATGAAAGTGAGATCTATAAAGCCATTAAAAATGATACTGTTGGCATAGACGAAGGTGATTTAAATCATTTAGAGGGAGAAGAAGGCGAAGAGGGAACAGAAAGTGAAGATGAATTTGGAGGTGATGATGACATGGATAATGACGATGATCATGAAGTACCGGAGGATTACGGGCACGATGAAGACTAACTACTCATAAAGAAACACAAATAACTAAATATGATTACGAATTACTTACGAATATACGAATCCGAGGTTTCAAGCTATGTTGCCACGATTCGTAAATTCGTATAGATTCGTAATTAATAATTTACCAAGTAACACAAACAGAAAAACTAAACAGTATGCAAACCACAGAAAAAGCAAATGCTGCATACCAGACGCAATTAAACGACTGGATCGTACAGGAAAAAGCAACCATTGAATTGATTGGAACAATCGGGAAATTATGGTTCGAAAAGTCAATTGAATTAATTTTATTCAGAAATCAGTTAGTTGACAGAAGTGTAAGTGAGATCATGAACCTGCATCAGTATGCAAAGAACATTGTTAAAAAAACGATTTCAGTAAACGACACCTTAGCAATTGCTACGGCGATTAATAATGCTGATGTTTGTCCTTCGCGTGTAGATATCGGTAAATTAGCATTTGAATATCAACAGGAAAAAGCAAACTTTAAATCGGTTGATGAATTCATAGGCAATAAATTAAAAGAATTAATTGGTGTAAAAACAACGATTACTCCAAAAGACGTTATCCTTTATGGCTTTGGTCGTATTGGCCGTTTAGCAGCCCGTGAATTAATTTCGCAGGCAGGTAAAGGTGAGCAATTACGTTTGCGTGCTATTGTTACACGTGGCAGCAGCGATGATGATATTATTAAACGTGCCGATTTGTTACGTACGGATTCTGTGCACGGTGTTTTTCCGGGAACTGTTATTGAAGACCTGGAAAATAAAGCTTTGATCATTAACGGGCATACGGTTCACATGATTGATGCTAAAAACCCTGAAGATGTAGATTACACTGCTTATGGAATTGATAATGCTTTGGTAATTGATAACACTGGTGTATTCAGAGATGACGTAGAATTAAGCCGTCACTTAAAAGCCAAAGGTGTTAGCAAAGTATTATTAACCGCTCCTGCAAAAGGCAACGTGCCAAACGTAGTACACGGTATCAACCACGAAACAGTTGATGTTAAAAACGGGCAGATCTTTTCTGCAGCATCCTGTACAACTAACGCGATTATGCCTATACTTTATGTTATTGATAAGGAATTAGGTATTCAAAAAGGACATATTGAAACGGTTCACTCTTATACCAATGATCAAAACTTATTGGACAACTACCATAAAAAATACCGTCGTGGGCGTTCAGCTGCATTGAACATGGTAATTACTGAAACAGGGGCTGAAAGCGCCTTGAAAAAAGTGTTACCACACCTGGCAGGTAAGTTTACCGCTAACTCGGTACGTGTACCCACACCCAATGTTTCATTAGCGATTTTAAACTTAAACATCAATAAAGAAGTAACGCGCGATGAAGTAAATGAGATCATTCGTAAATATGCTTTAAACGGCGCTTTGGTTGAACAAATTCAATACGCATTCAGTAACGAATTAGTGTCATCTGATGTGATTGGCAATCCTTGTCCATCTGTATTTGATAGTAATGCGACGATTATCTCTCCTGATAAAAAGAGCATTGTATTATATGTATGGTATGATAACGAGTATGGCTACACGCGCCAGGTAATTCGTTTCTCGAAACATATTGCAGAGGTAAGAAGAGCTACTTATTACTAGGCTTCGACTCCGCTCAGCCACCAGGCTTCGACTCCCGGCGCTGGGTTTCGATTCCGCTCAACCACCGGGCTTCGAGAGATTCGGCTATCATCGCAACAATATATATCAAATCCCTTCGTTAATAGCGAGGGGATTTTTTTTAAACGGAACCTGTGTGCTAAAAACCTGTTTTACGGCGTGTCGTTATAATTTAAAACCACTACATTTATATATAAATAATTACATTATGAGATATATTGCCGTTTTGTTTTTAGGATTACACGTTAGTGTTCAGGCACAGGACCCAGTATTTACCAATGCACAGCAATCGCTGGTAGCCCTCAATCCTTCTTTTGCTGGGAGTAATGGTTTGATCAGATTTCAATCGAATACCAGAATGCAGTGGATGAGTTTACCCGGATCATACCAAACCTATTATAATAGCCTGGATGCTTTTATTAAACCTATGAACGGAGGTTTTGCGTTAGCTTACTCGAGAGATGACCAGGCAAAAGGTACATTGGTAACGGACAGAATTGATCTGACCTATGCGCAGCATTTTAATTTATTGGATAAAAAACTAAAAATAATCCCATCCTTACAGGTAAGTGTTTTTAGAAAGACGTTAGACCGACGCAAAGTTGTGTTTGGTGATCAGATAGAGCCACGCCGGGGTTTTACAGATCCATGGAGCTCTTTGCCTACTCAATCCAAATCGAACGTGGATTTTAGCTCGGGGCTTATTATCAATTACAATCACTTTTATTTAGGCACTACGGTATTCCATTTCACGCAACCGGATGAAGGATTACAGGGTCCGAGTAAACTACCTTTAAGGTCAAGTTCCTTTATCTCTTATAACTTTAAGATTGGAGAGAATGTGCTGTTAAATCCAATCTTAAGATATGATCAACAACAAAATTTCAGCAACATTCAGTTTAACGTGAATGCCTTATTTTTAAAACATATAATGGTTAGCACCGGATATAGGAATAACAATACCATAAATGCATTTGCAGGTTTCCGCCATCCTTATTTTACAGTTTCGGGAGGTTACGAGTTTGCTTTAGATAATGCATCTCCAAACAGTTCGGGCACCTATGAATTGGCGGCCACTTTAACACTAAGAACTAAAGAAAACCGTAAGGTGGTTAAAGATTTTGAGCGTTGGTAACATTAAAATCTCCAAAAAAATGAAAGCCGGCATTATTTGTCGGCTTTTTATTTTATTTGACTCATCAGTTATCCGCAAAAAGTGATCACTTATTAGTTTAATGCGTGCTATTATAAAACTGATAGCACAATGACGGACGATTTATTTAGTTTTACTACAGATCGATCATGATAAATAGTATTGTTTTTTTGTTTAGTTAGAGGCATTATTATTTTTAAAAGCTCCGACAGTTAGCTGTAGGAGCTTTTTTTTGTATTAATCACACCTTTCGTGTTTTTGTTACTGCTAAAAATTCAATTTTTATTGGTTGCTGTTTGCTAACGGGCAGGTGCCATGCAAAGAACGTAACAAAAAAAATTACTGTTTCTTAAATTTACGTTGTTATTATTTAGTGATTATATCGTACGCTATTTTCACTGTCCTGGATTCTTCGTCAAAGGTTATCATAAACTTTTGGTTATCAAATAATCTCAGATAAATGGTAGCCAGTTCAATGACATTTGCCTTTTGAAGAAATTCAGCCACATCTTTATTTGAGGGAAGGTCAGATGTTGCATCGGTTTTGAAAAACAAAATGGGTGTTATATTACTCCAATAAAAACACTTTGGAGGCACGCCCAATGCCCACGCTTCTGTACCAATTAACTTATGCTCTGTGAGGCAGGCTGCATCTGAATGCCAGGCATACACGGAGTCTTTGGGTGTTTTTGCCGTTTTAACAGAAAGAAAAGGTTTGTCGAGAAAGTGATTTTGAATTTTATCCGCATCTTTTTCGGGATCCCAGTATTTTAAGCTGTCGCATTTAAATTTAGAATTAGGAATAATATCCAGACTACCACAACAAGCACCCGCTATGGCATATGATGAATCGGGTTTAAAGTTACAAACGATTAACTCGTTAGAATTTGCTGCATCTGTGAGGAAGATAAGAGCGTCAAATTTAGGATACCGGGTTTTAATTTTTGTGCCAGCTACGTCAATTTTATATTTTTTTCCATTTACAGAAACCAGTTGCACGCCAGCCTGTGATTGCAGGTGAAACATTTTTTGAGCAACTACATTTGTAACGCTCATCACGATTAGAAAACAGAGTAACTGTTTGATTCGTTTGATTCGTTTGGTTTGCTTAGCTCTCATTTAAAACAATTATGGAAAGATACGCTTTTAATTTTTTGAGGCGAAGGTTAAATGAATGTTGAAAACCACCTATGTAGTTCCTTTATGAGCGTTGATTAACTTAACGATTTGCGCTAACTGATTGAGCGGAATTGTTTTGATGGTATTTTGCCAGTTAAGATCGGTGGATTGTTTTTTTAAGCCGGTTAAGGGGTGTTCGTCGGTTAACTTTTCGCCGGGGTTTGGTGTCCACACCAATAAGTCGTTGGGAGTACAACTGAGGATTGAGCACAACCTGTCGATGTGCGCTAACTTAAAGTTAGGTGTAAAATCGTTCAATAAATTATGGGCAGCCGACGAATGAATACCGGATCTTACCAGAAAAGCGTGAGGCTTATCAATGCCACGGGCTACTAAAACGGGTCGTAAGTTGAGGGATAACATATTATTATATTTATAAAATTAAACTGTTGTATGGATAACCTAAAATTGATGCCGAAATTGTGAGCGAAGACTTAAAAAAGTTAAATAGAGTTTGAAGAACTTAGACAAAAGCTTCAAGAAATCAAACAAAACATTGAAGATGCTGAATTAAAGCGGTAAGGTCCTGAACAAAACATTGAAGGTCCTGAACAAAACATTGAAGATCCTGAACAAAACATTAAAGGTCCTGAACAAAACATTAAAGGTCCTGAACAAAACATTGAAGATCCTGAACAAAACATTGAAGGTCCTGAACAAAACATTAAAGGTCCTGAATAAAACATTGAAGGTCGTAAACTAAAGCAGCAAGGTGCTTAATTGAAATGGAAATGAATGAAACGATTGAGGTGATGAACCGATTAAGTTATCGCCACCTTATAAATCCTTTGTCGAGTGTGTAGCCTTCCATAGATACGATCTTGCCATCAATCATCAGGAAATAGTGAACGAAGTCATATTTTCGGTTTTTTGTAGTGACGAGTAATACGTAAATATTATTTTTCTGACCCTGATAATAGTAGTTATATTCGACAATACTATCTCCTGCCATTGTTTTTGCCTGCTGCAGAGGCAGAATGTTATAGTTAACTGCAGACATCAACATGTTATTAAAGAGCGGAAACAGCGTATCTTTATAATAATTAATCTCGGTTTGGGAGCGATCCTGTTGTTTGGCCGGAGAGTGGTAAAAATAATTAGTGTACAGTGCATTTTTATCGTAGTTACCAGATTTTAGTTTATCGAAAACGAGAAAGAGTGTTTTTATATTTTCATCGTTTGTGTTGCGGGAATTTTGTGCTATTGATGAACATACAAGAATGCCTAAAAAGCAGATAGTATATAAAATGGCGAGGTGTTTTTTCATGGTAGCAGCACTTGTTATCGTTTTGGTTAATGGATTAAATACCCGCTTCAATATAAAGCGCGTTGCATATCGATTATATTAACCACAATCATGGCTCCCAATAAAGCAAGAATTAATAGATTAACGAGGCCGCCGAAAAATTTTTTAAAGTTGTTAGGGTCTTTGATTCCCTGTATAGAATTTACGAGTCCGATAATGGCAACGATAGGAATAGCAAAAACAAGCGTTCCGGCTACCATTTCAATGAATTCCATTTTTAGGCTGCGATGGATAACCAGCAAAAAAATGACAATGACAGAAATCGAAAGGGTTATCAACGCCATTCTGAATGCCTGGTCTGACTTGGTGTTATTCATTTTGTGAGCTTGTTTTTTTAATAGTAGTTACAATGTAAGCGTTTTCTATTTAAAATTTTTATTTCTTTTATATTTTTTACTAATTAAAATCACAGCTAAACCCACTACCACGATGGCTGTACTTACTGTGAAGATTTCCCACGCATTGTCTACATAACCGCCATAGCCATTGAACGCCCGGACTTTCGTAAAAGAATAAAGAATGCCTGTTACAACTATTATTTTTCCAATGTGGCTTAAAGTCTTCATTAATATTTTAGAATATAGCGGGTTTCATTTTAATTTGTTGTCGGGATTTTGAGTGATGACGGTTCTTTTATTAATGTAAGAGTTCCCGCTATTATCTGAATAAAGCCACGGTAATTTTTTGAACGGATTGGGATAAAGATATTGTTAGAAAACGGATTGTACACAGGCGCATTATTCGGCCAGGGTCTGTCCTGATCGGCATATATTTGTTCATTAAATAATGTGTCCGTAATTTCTAATGTATGTTGTTTGATATCTATTGCGCAAAGCACGGTATATTTGGGATGTTGGCTAAACCATTTTGTGGATTTTATAAGATACAATTTTTCTTTAAGAGAAAAGACGCCAACATAATCAAATACGGAGTCGTTTAAGTCGTTTAGTTGTATTATCCCTTTGCTGTGTTTTGAAATCGAATCTGAAATTTCGTACCAGCGCTTAGAATTTGGGAGTTTACCTGTTTTTTCGAGCAGATATAATTTTTTGGGGTTTGAAATTTCAGTGACACTTCCATAAAGCCCGTGGGTGGAATGCGAAAACACGAGGTAACCTGAATGAGATTTGCCAAAGGCATAAATTGTAGATTGATAAAAAGCGTATTGTTGCTTAGTGATGCTGTCTTTGAAAATAATGGCTCCGCCCCATTCGCCATTATCGAGACGCGTCACCGAATACTGGGTGTCCTTATAGAAATTGAAACTTTCGTGATAATCCATTAACTTTTGAATAGAATCATAGGATCCATATTTTATTTTTGAAATGACGTCCTTTTTATGCGCTGTATCAGCGGTTTTGGAACAGCTGAACAGGAATAAAGCGATGGATACACTTATAATTGTTTTCACGGGATTTTATTTTTTATCGAGAAAGTCGAAGAGCCAAAGTTTTTTATCCTGGTCAGGAATATAGGTATTTAGTATCGCGACTATTTTTTGGGCGGTTGGGTGCGAAGCATTATGGAGGTTAAACTCTAATTTTTGAGACGGCGTTTGGATGTAGATACGATGAATGCCGCCGCTGGAAACATGCACATTGGTTCGATAAATAAGCGTGTCTTTAATATCTTTAATTAATCTGATGATAGAATCGACAGAAGATCTGCGAAATTTGCCTACCTGAAGTGTATCCGGTCTTTTTACTTTTTGATTTTTGTATAAAGTAGTTTGCTCAGATGTATAAACAAATTTTAAATTGTTGACATAAAACACCGGTTGCATGCTTGTGAATTGTGAGCCCAGCCCGGCAGATACGTACCCGATTTGAAAGTTTTTATAGTCCGTTAAGGGGTTTTTTAATCCGCTGAAGAGGAATATTGCCAGGAAGCCAAAAACAGGATATATTATTTTTTTTGCAGCCATTTTTATGCCGTGTATCTTTAAGCGTAAGGCTTAATTATTTTCCACCAGTTCGATATCCATTGTATTTATGAGTCCATCCTGAAATGTATAAATATGTTTGACAGTTCCATCGAACATGATATTATTTTGTAAGTCTTTCACATGTTGATGTACTTTTACCTCCAGGCTTCCGTTATCCCGTTGAGTAAAACCAATGGGCTCGACGCTTGGATTTATTTCTGTCCATTGTCTTGTCCAATATTCCTTAATCTCTTTATGGCCACTGATGTAACCACCTTCCCAGGCTTTTGACCATTGCACGTTAGGTTGCATGGTGGCTAGTGCGTTATCAATATTTCTATCATTAAAAGCAGCATATGCTTTTTTAATAAGGTTGGGTAATTGATCGGTCATGTGACGAAGGTTTTGTTTGATAAAGGTAGTGTTTTAAGTGTAAAGCAGGGAAAGCGCAAAAGTCTTTTTTTGCTGAAACGGATTCTGAAGTAAGCCAGCTGCCAAATTTCTTATAACGTGTTTTTTTTTAGCCTTCTCCATACTTTTTGACCGCAAAAAGTATGCAAAAACCTTCATGATTTTGTGATAGGCAATTTGCATTTTCCGCTATCGCTTCACCCGCAACCGTTTATAAAACATCTCACGCCTTGTTGCCTGTCGGCGCCAAGACTTCGTTGCTTTTATAAACTATTGCTGCACAAAATCATTGTCACAAAGTTCAGTCTTTTATTTTCATGAGTGAATATAGCCGGTTAGTTATACAGGATGAGACTGATTTTGAAGTGAGCCGGCTGTCAAATTTCTTATAACGTGTTTTTTTTAGCGTTCACCATACTTTTTGACGTGCTTCGGCTCCGCTCAGCAACCAGCAAAAAGTATACAAAAACCTTCATGATTTTATTTTCATGAGTGGATATTGCCGTTTAGTTGCGCAGGATGAGGCACAGGATTTATGGTTTGCCCTTTTATTACAAGAACGTTATTTTCAAAATTTTACCATCCTGTACTTCAATAAAACTAAGAGGTCCAATTTTATATTTGCCGGGCGGTGCCGGCTGGTTATTGATAAAAACGTTTTCGCCGGTATTTGGATTTTCATATTGTTGTTCGATGATAATTTCACCATGAGTGGTTAGGTACGTTTTTTTACGGTAAGTGATGATTGGTTCAATTGCCGGGCTACAGTTTGCGAGCTGCAGGTTTTGGGGTGACACAAATATTAACCGACCAACGAATGCAATTACGAGGCAACCTCCGATATCAATGAGGTAACCAATTACCAATATAATAACAAAACCAGTTACGCAGTGCGGCTGATCTTTTGGCCAGTTGGCAGTGGTAGCTTCGACAGAGATGTTGAAAGCCCACAACGGTATAAATAAACCTGCTACCAAAGCAATAAAGAAACTTGTAAAGAGTGTCATTTTTGTTTTATGCCGGATTCTCCTAACGGTATATATGATTTGAAAGACTGTGGGCAGGCAAATCAAAATAAAGGGTAATATAAGTCCTAAGAATGTTTTCATTGTTAAAGTCCAACGGATTTAAGTCTTACTATTAGCGGGACGAAGTGAAACCATTTTTATTCATACCACGCCTTAAAGTCAACCTCTCCGGAGGCCAAATTATTTTACGATTTTCATTTCCACCCTTCTGTTTTGCTGCATGCCTATTAAATCAGGTTTTCCGTTTGCCAGTTCGTTTGCCGCCACAGGAGCAGTTTCGCCATAGCCTTTGGCCACCAGTTTGTTTTTATCGATGCCTTTTTTTATCAAAGCGTTAACAACGGCCTGAGACCTTGACTGAGATAATTTCATGTTTTTAGAATCCTCACCTTTATTATCTGTGTGACCAGACACTTCGATAATGAGTTCAGGATACTCTTTCATCAACTTTACCAATTCATTGATTTCGAGTGCTGACTCTTTACGTAAAACGGATTTATTAGAGTCGAAGAAAATATTATTGAGAACGATCTTAGAACCGATTTCTACTTTATCGAGTACCACATCTTTTTGCAGATTAGAAAACTCTGCCTGTTTAGGAACGTTTACATTTTCGGAATGAAACAAATAACCTTTTGCTTCATAAGAAATATTGTAATTTTTCCCTCTCTCTAAAATAAAATAATAGGATCCCGAATCGGCCGTAGTAAAATAGGTATTTATCAAATTGCCCGTTGTATTATCTTTTATATTAATAATAGTGCCCGGGATAGATTTTCCTTTTTTATTTCTTACGACACCCTTTACACTCATTGTACCTAACTTTTTACTTTCGAGGTTTACCATTTGTAACATAAACTCCTTATCCAATTCCTGGTATGAAGAGTTTGGCGGGATCACGATAGATACGGATAAAGGCTGGTAACCATCGCCTTCGAAGCTGATATTATAGGTTTTGCCCTCAATACCAGGCGCCAAAATCATAATATATTTACCGGTGAGCTCATTTGGTTTAATATCCTGTACCAAGGTATGTGTGCTTTCTTCGGTAACTACGATCTTTACATTTGCCGGCATTTTATTAGCACCATCAAATGTTAGAACACCTTTTAAGAGGGTTAACGGTTCGGCCATTGAACGTTCGAACTCAATGCGGTAAATATCTTTATCGCCCGCATTTCCTTTGCGGATAGAAGAAAAATAACCCCGTTTACCGTCGGGAGATTGAGAGTAATAGATATCATCATCAGGCGTATTGATTGGCGCCCTTAAATTTTCGGGCTCGCTCCATTTACCCTCTGCATTTTTAGTGGATTTAAATACATCAAAACCACCCATATTCTTATGTCCTTTAGAGCTAAAAAACATGGTTACGCCATCGGGGTGGATAAAAGGCGCTTCTTCGTCGCCAGCTGTATTAATGGTGGGCCCTAAATTAGTTGGTAAACTCCATTCGCCATTAGGTAGTTTAACACTGCTCCAGATATCCTGACCGCCATAACTGCCTTCTTTACGATCGCTTACAAAATAAAATGTAGAACCATCAACTGAAATAGAAGCGTTAGTTTCGAGATCAGGTGAGTTAATATTATAACTGACAGGCGTTAAACTGCTCCAGGTTTCACCTATAAGGTTACTGTAATAGATATCTCCGCCGTTCACATCTTTGTAAACAAATAGTTGTTGCCCGTCGGGCGAAAGTCCGATGTTGGCTTCGCTACCGGCAGTATTGATATTGGTGCCGATTGATTTTGCGCGACCCCAGGTGCCATCTTTTTTTCTATGACTGATGTATATATCTTCGAGGTAAAAGCCCTGATCGGTAACATCATCAATTCCAACACCGCCTGCCCTGCGGGAAGAGAAGATCAGCGTTGACTCATCAGCCGAAACAACGGGACTGTATTCGGGATAAATGGTATTGATACTGTCGCCCAGACTAACAATAACTACTTTTGCCGTATCTTTTGTAAACTCCTGTGCGTTGGTATTTATGGTTAATTGCCAATCAATATTTTTAGTTAATTCGGGGTTTTTAGCACCCACCATATCTTTAAACTTTTTAAAGTTTACATAAGATGCAATAAAATTGTAGTTTACGCGATATGCTTCGCCCAGATAATAATATGCAAATTCAGAAGCCGCTTTTTCGGTCACATCATCTTCCGAATAATTATGCTTAGTGTTTTGGGTCGCTTTTTCTAAATGATAAATCGCCTTATTTTTTTCGTTACCGGAATGTAAGTAACAGATACCCAATTTATAATGGATATTAGCAGACGATGAATCGATTAGATAAGCAGTCTTAAAATTCAATAAAGCTAAAGAGTAATTTTTTTCAATGATCAGGTGGTTGCCTTCGGTAAATTTTTCGCGATACGAACTTTTACTTCCCTGACATAATCCAACATAAGTAACAACAAACAAAAAAAAGAATAGTAGTAGTTTCTTCATAAATAATTTTACAATTGTTTCAAATATAATAGTTTTTATCAATTACCCATAATAATAAATTACGTAAACAACTGATTTTGAGTGATTTTAAAGATACAATTTAAAGATAAAGGTCAATTCTGTAGAAATTATATAGAATGTGTATTATGTTAAAGTTAAATGTAAACTATCTGTAGTGGAGCAACTATAAATTATTTATATTTGGATAGATGAAGTTATTTTTATTCTCTCTTTTACTTGTACCCTTCTTCTTACTATCGTCTAACGGCGACGGTCCTATAGGAGTACGTTCGGCCGCTTTAGGCCATGCATCGTCCACTTTATTTGATGTGTGGAGCAGCCGTAACAACCAGGCCAATTTGGGTTTTGTAACCAAAACAGAAGTGGGTGCTTTTTATGAAAACCGTTTTTTTGTAAAAGAGCTTTCGCAATCAGGATTTGCGGTGGCAGCTCCCATCAAAAAAGGAACCTTTGGACTGAGTTATTCGTCGATGGGTTATAAATTATATCGTGAATCTCAGGCAACGCTGAGTTACGGTATGAAGTTAAGTGACATTGTGTCGGCGGGTATTGGGATTGATTACCTAAACACCAGAGTTGCCGACATATACGGACAAGCACATGCTATTACAGGTTCGATAGGGTTAACGGCTAAAATACTGCCACAAATGATCATTGCCACCCATATCTATAATCCTATCCGGGCAAAGATCACTGATTATAATAATGAGAAGGTACCGACTATTTTTAAATTCGGGGCTCAGTATATATTTTCAAAAAAAGTATTTGTAGTAGCAGAAGCAGAAAAAACATCGGCGCAAAAAATAAATGTGAAAGCCGGTATAGAATATAATCCTTCCTCATTGATTTATTTGAGAGTTGGTGGATCATCCTACCCTACGCAAGCAGCGTTTGGATTAGGTGTTAATTATAACGGACTAAAAATAGACATGTCGACCTCTTACCATAACGTGTTGGGGTTTTCCCCTCAAATTGGTTTAAGTTATGCTTTTGGAAAAGACAGGTCGAAACCAGTGATTGCAACCGACTCGGCCGAAAAATTATAAGTCTATCAAATCTCAATCATACATATTTAGCCTGTTGATGTGTTTTAGCACTTTGTGTTATTCGCAAACAGATACTGCGAATGCTAAGAACAATGAGCAGGTTGAGGAAATGATCAATCAGAATGTGGAGATCTTATCAGAACAATTACAGGCTGAAGACGGTGACCTTTCGAGTTTAACCGATGTGTGGAATTATTATAAATCCCATCCCATTAATTTAAACCGTGCCAAGCGCGAAGAGCTAGAAGAACTTCAGCTATTAAGTGATATCCAGATCAATAACTTATTTAAGCATCGCGTTAAAAACGGCAACCTGATTAACATATACGAGCTGCAAAGTGTAGATGGTTTTGATATGATCAGCATCAAAAAAATTCTGCCTTTTGTATATGTGAGTGATAATTTTAGTTCGGCCCATTTTAGTGCTAAAGAAATGTTTAAAGATGGCAAGCATGAATTTGTAGTTCGTTACCAAAGAATACTGGAAAAGCAAGCCGGGTATTTTACGCCTGACAGTTTAACGAGGGCCAAAAAGCCGAACTCGTATTATCTAGGCAACCCTGATCGTTATTTTGCACGCTATACCTTTCAGTATAATAACAATGTGTCGTTTGCTATTGCCGGCGAAAAAGATGCGGGCGAACAGTTTTTTAAAGGCACACAACAAGGATTTGATTTTTATACCGGGCACATCGCTATTAAGAATATTAAATTTATTAAAACGCTGGTTGTAGGCGATTACCAGGCAACGTTTGGACAAGGCTTAACGTTGTGGCAAGGTTTTGCCTTTGGAAAATCGGCCTCACCGATGGGTGTAAAACGTTTTGGAGTTGGTATTAAGCCGTACCGGTCTTTTGACGAGAATCGATTTTTTAGAGGAGCTGCCGGAACTTTCCGCATCAAACGATTTGAAGTAACCGGATTGGTTTCCTATAAAAAAATTGATGCTAACGCCACCATTGCTGACACTTCTGATGCCGGTGAAATAGATGTAGTTGGTATAAGCAGTTTGGAAATTGGCGGATTACATAATACAAATTCTTTAATAGCCGACAAAGGAGCCATTGTTCAAACTATTTTTGGCGGTAACGTAGCATACAATCATAAGAGTTTGCATATTGGCGCCACTGTTCAAAATATGAACCTGAGTGCTGAACTGGTAAAGTCGCCGTCGTTATATAACCAATTTGATTTTCAGGGCACCAGTAATTTTGTAGGCGGTGTAGATTATAATTACGTCTTTAAGAATGCCAATATATTTGGAGAATATGCGATGAGTGCCAGTGGCGGCAAAGCCTTTTGCCAGGGATTAATAGTAGCACTGGACCCAAAACTAACTTTCATTGCCCATTACCGGAATTTTGATAAAAATTTCCAAAACCTGTATGGTAATGCTATTTCTGAAAACACGCTTCCGCAAAATGAGAAAAGCCTATATATGGGGATGGAAGCCAAAATA
>JAZKDT010000012.1:28215-53106 GCA_040387475.1 Bacteroidota bacterium
AAATCACTGACCTTTTCTGTTTACCTGGATCAATACAAATTTGGCTGGTTGCAATTTGGAAAAAGTGCACCCTCAACCGGAAGAGACATTTTTACGCAACTGAATTATACACCCACTAAAAAGATCGATATGTATTTCAGGTTCCGGCACCGCACCAAATACGAGAATAGTACCTTGGATAATGCATACGATTACCTTGTGCCTTATGTGCAATACAATTACCGCTACAATTTGTCGGTGCAAGTAACGCCAAGCATTAAATTCAAATCACGGATAGAATATACGCACGTTGATAAAGACCTGGATCCGGACGAGAATGGAGTTGGCTTTGCACAGGATATCGTTTACAAAAAATTAAAATTCCCTTTCACGTTTACGGCCCGTTACGCCATTTTTGACACGAGGAGTTATGACAGCCGCGTGTATGTTTATGAAAACGATGTTTTGTATGGCTATTCGGTTCCGGCCTTATATTACAAAGGACAAAGAGCCTATTTTATTGTGAACTGGGATGTGACCCGTAATTTTGAGATATGGGTGCGGGTAGCGCAAACCATTTACGACAATAAAAATGTGCAGTCGGAAGGCACGCTTAACCAGATAGACGGTAACAGCAAAACGGAGCTGAAGCTTCAGGCGAGGTTGAAGTTTTAATCCTAACAAATGGGTTTACCTATATTGACTTCGACCTAACTGCCAAACTACCTACAGTAAACTCAATATTTTAGCAAATTTTAATAGCTAAACTAATCGAATGATAGTACATTTGTTGCGTATTAACTTATTATAAATTATAAAAAATTAAAAGATATGTATCCAGAAGCATTAGTTACCCCAATGAAAGCAGAATTAACTGCCGTTGGTTTTGAAGATTTAAGAACACCTGACAGCGTTGAAACCGCTTTAAAAAATGAAGGAACTGTATTAATGGTAGTAAACTCAGTTTGCGGTTGCGCCGCGGGGGCTTGCCGCCCGGGAGTTAAAATGAGTTTGGATCATGGTAAAAAGCCATCCAAATTAACTACTGTATTTGCAGGATTTGATGGAGATGCTGTAAATCAGGCCCGTCAGCATTTTGCGCCTTATCCGCCATCTTCTCCGGCAATTGCTTTGTTTAAGAATGGTGAGTTGGTTCATTTTGTTGAACGTCACAATATTGAAGGAAGAACAGCGGCGATGATCGCTGAACATTTAAAAATGGTTTACGATGAGTTTTGTTAAACTGTAATTGCAAACAATTGATTTTTAAAAAGTCCTGAAAAATTAAAAGCCTCCCCGTGAGGCTTTTTTTAATTTTATACTATGACTATCTCATCCAACGTTTCGCTTAAACCCTACAATACTTTTGGTATTAACGCCGACGCGAAATATTTCACATCAGCCCAATCTCCTGAAGAGATCAAAGAAATACTAAACAGCAAAGCATATAAAAGCCATGAGCATTTGATATTAGGTGGAGGAAGCAATTTGCTGATCACCAAAAACTTTGGCGGGCTTGTTATTAAAAACGATTTGAAAGGAATTGAAGTGGTAAAAGAAACCACCGATTCGGTATTTGTGAAGTGTGCTGCCGGCGAAGTATGGCATGACTTCGTGATGTTTTGTATCTCAAAAAATTATGGAGGTCTAGAAAACTTATCGTTGATACCAGGTTGTACAGGTGCCAGCCCGATGCAAAACATTGGAGCCTATGGTGTAGAAATAAAAGATACCTTTTATCAACTGGAAGCTATTCATACGGAGACGGGAGAATTAAAAACATTTACAAAAACGGAATGCGAATTTGGTTATAGAGAAAGTGTGTTTAAGCGTAAATTGAAAAATCAATTTATTATTACGTCTGTTACTTTTCAGCTATCTAAACAACCGGCGTTTCACGTCGAATATGGCGCTATTAAACAAGAACTTGATGCGATGCACATATCCGATCTAAGTATTAAAGCAATCTCACAAGCGGTAATCAACATCAGGAGCAGCAAATTACCCAACCCTAAAGAAATTGGTAACGCGGGCAGTTTTTTTAAAAATCCGGAAGTAAGCAGCGATACATATGAACGATTAAAGGAAGAGTTTACAAACCTGATGGCTTACCCTTTAGAGAATGGGCATTATAAACTGGCAGCGGGATGGCTCATTGAACAAAGCGGCTTAAAAGGTTATCGGCAGGGCGATGCAGGAGTGCATAAACTGCAAGCTTTGGTGCTGGTGAATTACGGACAGGCAACCGGGAACGAGATTTATGATTTATCTACGCTGGTATTACAAACTGTGAAGGCCAAGTTTGGAGTGGATCTGGAAAGGGAAGTAAATATTATTTAAAAAAATCATGCAAAATGATTGAGAAACATACTCTAAATATTAAGCAAAAAAAAGCCTTTCAATTTCATGAAAGGCTTTTTAAATATATTTAAAAGCAGACTATTTAGCTGTTTTATCAGTTTTTTTCTGAATTTTTTCGCGGATACGAGCTGCTTTACCTGTACGTGTACGGATATAGTAGATTTTAGCGCGACGAACAATACCTTGTTTGTTTAATTCTATTTTATCAATAAAAGGAGATGCAACCGGGAAAATACGCTCTACACCTACTCCATTAGAAATTTTACGAACTGTGAAAGATGCTGTTGCAGGCTCATTTTTGCGTTGAATTACAACACCTGAAAACTGCTGGATACGCTCTTTATCACCCTCTTTAATTTTGTAGTGAACTGTAATAGTATCACCTGCTTTAAATTTTGGATGAGCAACTTCTGCTGCTAATTGTTTCTTTACGTAGTCTAATAATAAACTCATTGTTTCTTATTTTAAATATTTGTCATTTCTGGCATTCGCTGCACCATGCAACCAGAGGCTAAAAAGTGGAGCGCAAATATAGAACATTTCTGGTTTATTACAAAAATTTCTTTCTAAATCACCTATTTGACTATATAAACCGTTTTATGCTTCCCATTTACGATATACACGTCGTCCATATCGTCCTCATCTTCGCGCAATTCGTAACTCGATTCATTAGCTAAATTAACGTTCACTATTACAGCAGGCGGTGTGGCATTAAATACCCAAACTGTCCCATTTCTATAGTAATATCCCTGTCTCCAGTTGTCCCAGTAAAAATTATGGCGAGGGAAATAAACCCACCTGCGATGGTAATCATGAGCAGGATGCCAATGCGGGTGATATACGCCTATTTTGGCCGGTCGGTAATGGCTTTTAACAACTACCCTGCCGTGAGGGGCTCCGCCTTTTACGACTACTTTAGCTCCTTTGTTTCCATTAGCGTGGCCGTTACCATGCCCTCCGTTACCTTTGCCATGACCATTACCATGTCCCTTTTGCGAAAAGGCAACGTTGGTTCCCAGCACAAAGCATATTAAAAACACATACATTTTTACGATTTTACCAATAGCGTTTAGGCGGTTGGAATGGTTTGACAGACTTCTAAATTTCATAATTACAATTTAAGATTTAATGTATTAGAATCAAAAATCGGACTCAGGTTTAATCCTTTGACGAATTTAGCCAGTTTTTGGAAGTACGGTATACCGTTCCTTTGAACAAAGCTACCACTTTATTATCCGATGTGTTGGTCACTTTTACAGTATAGATCCCAATTTTATTGGACCGCTTTTCTTCAAAAGCTTCGGCTATGATTACATCTCCTTCCTTTAAAGACTCTGTATGTGATATAGACGTTTCAATGGATACAGATTTTTGACCAGGAGAATTAGACGCAAAAGCAAGCGCGCTATCTGCCAAGGAGTAAGTAATACCACCGTGTGCAATGCCAAAGCCATTGAGCATTTCTTTACGAATGGTTAATTGTAATTTACACGACCCTTCGTTAATTTCTAAAACATCGATACCTAACCACTGACTAAAATAGTCGCCGGTCATCATGGTATCTACGATCTTTTTGGCGGATGACATTTAAAGTCGGGGTTTCCAGGGAGTTTCGGTAGCATTAAGATCCTGGGTGAATTTACGTGAAAGCACAAATAAATAATCGGATAACCGATTCAGGTATTTATAAACCAACTCGTTCACTGGTTGTTGCTCATTCAAACGTAATACACAACGTTCGGCCCTGCGGCAAACGCATCTTGCTAAATGACAAAAGGAAATAGTAGTATGACCCCCAGGAAGTACAAAGGACTTCATTTCAGGCAAATGCTCGTTCATCGCATCTATCTCTTTTTCCAATAACTCAATATCCACATCCGAAATCTGTGGTAAAACCATTTTATTCTTTACAGGATCGGCAGCTAATAATGAGCCGATGGTAAACAAACGATCCTGGATCTCAATTAAAATAGCTTTCGAATGTTCGTCGATTTGCTGATCTCGAATCAAACCCACGTTAGAGTTTAACTCATCCACTGTACCGTAGGCTTCAATCCGGATATCAAACTTAGGGATACGTGTACCTCCAATTAAGGACGTTTGTCCTTTATCACCGGTTTTAGTATAGATCTTAAAAGCCAAGGTTAATTAAAATTTAAAGCTGATGTTTACGTTCGGTAAAATTGGTAATTGATTTACGCGTTTATTTCTAACACGGTCGTAATAAAAAATATTCTCGCGATTATACAAATTCGTTGCCCCTACATTTACTTCCAGTTTAGTTTTTTCGCTAATAGCATACATCCATTTTAAGCTAATATCCATACGGTGGTAATCTGGCAAGCGGCGGGAATTATAGTCGCCGGGCACATACCCTAAATTAGCATTAGCCGTGGTATAATCATAGTTAAAGTTGTTATTGAAATCAACCTGTGGGTAATAACCTTTGGTTGGTGTGAATGGAAAACCTGAACCATAATTCCAACGGATACTTAAATCTAAATTACGTTTTTTACCAAAAGAGTACGTTCCTACTAAATTAACATTGTGTCTTCTGTCATATACGGGTGCATATTCGTAAACATCGCCACTAGCCGTATTTCCTGTATACCGTTTATTAAATGTTAATGAATAAACCGCCCAGAAATAAAACCGTTTTTTTTCATACTTAGCTGTAAAATCTAATCCGGTAGCTTCTCCCTGCTCCATAATAAAATCTTTTTTATTAGCCTCCGGTTTATCAGCATTATCCGGTGTATCGTCAAATAACTTATCACGGTTTACGCTAGCCATTTGTGTAAAATATTTTTGATAACCCTCGATCTGGATCTCAAGATTTTTAAGCACATCAATTTCAAAACCTGCCACTAAATGTCGGGCTTTTTGAATAACGCCCTTTGTGTTAACCGTGTTATTGTTTTTATCTTTATAGGTAGCCGGTAAGTTCTCAGGTCCGTTAATAAATCCATAAAATAAATTCACGACATCTCTATCCGAACTTGCACCCATTAAACTCTGGCTGTACAAACCACCCGCAAACTTGAAACGGAATTTACGGGTAAAATTGACTTTACCCTGCAAACG
Organism: Bacteroidota bacterium; assembly: GCA_040387475.1. Taxonomy (GTDB): domain Bacteria; phylum Bacteroidota; class Bacteroidia; order B-17B0; family Aurantibacillaceae; genus UBA4416. The sequence continues at coordinate 33,640 of JAZKDT010000012.1, forward strand.
CGGTTCAGGCGAAAGATTGGCAAATGTTGCGTAATACTGTAAACGGAAACTTGGTTCCAATACAATCCATTTCTTTTTATCCAACCATCTGAACTTCATATGTGCTCCCAGTTCTAATGAGTTTTTAGCGTAATTAATTACAGCAAGATTTGGATTTTGTAAGGTATAGTTGGTGTTTGTTCCAACTAATTCAAAACCATATTTCAACTCATTACGACCAAAGTACTTTAAGAAATTAAATCCACCATTAAATCCACCAACGGTACTTGATTTTTTGTCGGTTTCAACAGAGCCTTCATAATTAATCTTGTATTGTGAATAAGCAAAATTACCCTCGATCAATAACGACGAATTCTGAGGAATTAAAATGAAATTACTTCCACCGCCAAAAGAGGTCCAGTTAAATTTGGCAAGGTCTTTATAAATTACTTTATCATTAAAGTTATATCCAAACAAGTTTACCTTACTACCGTTGTTTCCATTAAACGAAACCTTACCATATAAATCGGTGTAATAAAAAGGCAAACCGTCGTCGTTAGTTTTGTTAGCATAAGGATATAAGGTTTTGGAAGTTTGAGGCAAATAAGATGTTTTACCTGATACCAAAAAAGAAGAGCTCCCTTTACCTTCTTCTCTTAATTTTTTTAAAGGACCTTCCAACGTTAATTTAGCGCCAAATGTAGACGCTGACACTTTACCCGATAAATGTTTTTTGTTACCATCACGGGTTGTAATATCCATAATAGACGATGTTCTTCCGCCATACTCAGCGCCAAAGCCCGCACTGTATACATCTGCACTTCTCATGATATCATTATCAAATACCGAAAATAAACCGATGGAGTGAAAAGGATTATAGATGACCATTCCATCCAACAACACTTTGTTTTGAATTGGTAAACCACCTCTAATATATAATTGCCCTCCCTGATCACCCGTAAATACTACACCCGGTAAAACCTGTAAATATTGTGCTAAATCAGGTTCGCCAACACTTGGTAACTTATTAATAGCCACCGGATCTATTGTTTGAACTCCTACATTTGGGTTCTCAATTTTTTCGGTTTGCGCTGCTGTTACTTCTACCGTATTTAAAATCACACCTCCTTTGGTTGAGAAGAATTTTTTGGTTACAATTTCACCGGCTTTAATGGTAATTTGCTCCGAAATAGTATCAAACTCGAGATTGGTAACCAACAACGTATATGACCCCGGTGTAACTTTGTTAATGGAGAAAAATCCGTTTAAATCGGAAGACGCTCCGGTAGTAGTACCTTTTAAATAAACGTTTGAAAAAGCAACGGGCTCTCCATTATCTTTATTATAAACAAAACCCCTGATGGTTGCAGATTGAGAAAAGCCAAGAGCTGTGATTAGTAAGAGGCAAAATGCAAGAAATTTACGTATCATGTCGTTATTTTAGTGGAAAGCAAATTTAGCTAAATAAGTGATTTAAAAAAGGTATTTTTTTGGGTAAAACAGGTTTGTTACGGGCGGCAAAAAAAACAAAAAAAGCCGTAACATGTAAATTGTTACGGCTTTGTAATTGTTAAAAAACTGTTCTATTTAGCAGCTTTTAGTTTCTCGCTCATTTCTTTTCCTTTGGCCTCGTTGCCAGTTTTATAATACAAGGTTCTTAAAGCTCCAATGCATGTTTTATCGTCGGGCTTAACAGCTAACGCCTGCTCAAGGTATGGAATGGCTTTCTTATAATATTCCAGACTTTTTGCATCATATTCTTTTTGGTTTTTAGCCAGGTTTGTGATGGTTGCGCTAGCCATTGATTTAGTATATAGCGTAATACCATAGTTGTGATATAAAGCCCCTAAATTATACAAAGTATTAAAATAACTTTCCTGGTTAGAAGGTCTGAGGTTTACAGCTTTTAGATAATGATCTTCTGCTTTTTTTACCAGGTCTTCATAGTCTGCAGGCTTGGTGGTGTCTTTTCCGGATTTCCCTTTAGGATTAGCAAGATTGTCGTACAGGTTGGCGATAACAGATTGCAACGTAGCGTTATTAGGATCCTTCTCAATAGCAATTTGTAAATTGGCAATAGCCTTATCCTGTTGACCTTTTTCGATGAACATATTCGTTTCTTCGTTCATCAAATAAACGTCGCTCGGAAATTTGGCTCTTCCCGCTGCTAAGTACTCGGCAGCAGCAGTGGTATCATTTTGAGCCGTTTTCACTTCATAAATTGTTCGGTAATTGTAGGGTGATGCGATATTCTCATCGATCATCTTTTTATTATACTGAAACATTTTGTCCGGATTTTTTGCCTTTTGGGCACAAACACAAGCATTATAAAAATTAGATGTATCTTTTTTTCCTGTCATGAATGTATTTGAAATAGCGAGTGCTTCAAAAAAATCGGCAGCTTCATCAAACTTCTTCACCTTGTATTTGCCGGTTGCTAAATTGGCCGCGTATACCTGTAACTGACTCATCGAGGTAAACAACTTTCCATCTTCTTCAGAATCAGTTTCACCTTTGGCAATTTTCTCAAATTTTTTAAGGTCAAGTTCTTTGATGCGGGTTAAACTTTTTTGCGCCTCTTCAAATTCTGAAGTAGCCACATTACCATAAGCTGTTTGTAACCTTTCGGTTTTATCAGCAATGTCTGCCAGTTTTTTTTCCTCCGCTTTTAAGCTTTGACTAAACAAATTAATGTAGATTCTAAATCTGTAAGCATACGTTTTTACCTGATTCTTTGTTTCTTCGTTGGCGGTTGCCAAATCAATGCTCTCTTTAGCCTTTTGCAGATAAGATACATCCGGATTCTCGCTCAATGTAGATTCGTAATCACTTAAAGCCCTCCATGCACCCTGCACTTTATTTTTTTGAGAAAAACCAGCTAATGGTAAAATCGTGAGTAATGCAATATTTATAATTTTCATCAGGATCCGTTTATTTTATAGAAACTATTTGTATTTGTCGGCTTTTTCAGTTTCACCAAGTCTTAAGAACAATTTACGCAATTGCTGTTTAGTAGCTTTATCGGGAGAAACCTCGTAAGATTTCTCAAAATTAGCTACAGCTTTTCTAAAATACTCATTTGCCTTTCCTTCATACTCTTTTGCTTTTGCAGTTTCTTTTGGGGGTAAGGCGCCAAGCTTGTCATTCCATTCATTAGCCGTATTAAAATACATAACGCCTAAGTTATAATTGGCGATTTCATAATCAGCTTTGATCTCTAATGCTTTCAGATATTCCGCTTCGGCTTTCTCTTTTTCATTTGTTTTTTGGTATAAATTGGCCAAAATAGCGTGTAAAACTTCATTATCAGGAGATAATTCAATTGCAGCAGTTAATTTATCTTTTAACTCATTGGTTTTGTTACGCGCGAGGTAAATATTGATTTCCTGATTGATCAGGTCCATATTATCTTCAAACATCAATTTACCTTTTGCAATGTAATCTAACGCTTTGGTTGTATCCCGGTCAATTAACGATATCTTGATCATATCCGTATAAATTCGCGCGTCTTTATACTTCATGGTAATTAATTTATCCGCGTACTCTTTTGTTTTTTCTTTGTTTGCAGCATATTTGTACATATCAAACTTATAATAAACTAATTTCTCTTTTGTGATATTAGCGCGCTTCATGCCCTGGTCGAAATCATAGGGTAAAGCATTTTCAATTAAGTCATAACACACTAACGCTTTATCATATTCCTTGTTCTGAACGTAGAAATTAGCTTTATTACTGGTTGCAGCAACGGCTTGTACAATTAAACCTTTTACACCTTCATCATCCCGGTAATAATTATCTTTGTCGTTTTTCAAGCATTTAATATAGCTGTCCAGGGCTTTTTCTTCAGCCTCTGCATCCAGGTTTTTGATCGCTGGTTCTTTGGCAAAGTAGATTTCCTGATAGATCTTTCCTCTGTACATCCATAATTTAGCATTATTTATAGTGGTTTCGTGAACCGAAGCTGCATCAGCCGCTATCTTTGCTTTATCAAATTCTTTATTTCTTAAATAATTACCGGCATTTTGTACCTGGTTAGCTTGCGAAACTGCTACCGATGCTGAAGCAATTAAAATGGCAGTTATGGTTGTTTTGATATTCATGCTATTTATTTTAGGTGGATAAATGTAACTATTTTATTAAAAAAAACACCAAGCTTTGTGGGCTTAGTGTTTTTTATTTATTGATATATTTTCATGTACGCTATTCAGACGCAAATATTGTACAATTCCATATACTAGTCAACCGAAATTTTCTTCAATTTAACTTTATTTAATACTTCTTTATTTTTAGCGTCTTTAGATTCTTTTTCCAATTTCGCTTCAATATAAACTTTATCACCAACTACAACGGTTGTCAACTTATTCACATCAAAATATTTTTTGATTTGAGCATTTACTTCATCCTTGGTAATGTTTTTCAGGATTTTGTTTTGCTCATTTGTGAAGTTCTTATCAAGGTTATATTTAACGATATTAGATAAGAACGCCGCTTTTTGATAAGGTGCTTCGTATTTCAAGGCCTCTTCATTTAACAAAGAGCTTTTGGTAAATTCTAATTCTTTATCCGTAATACCATTTGTTTGATAATTTGTAAATTCCTTGATAATCTCCGCTAATGCTAAAGCAGTTGCCGGGCGTTTTACAGAAGAGCTGATCATGAATGCGCCCGTGTATTTACCACCCTGGAAACCTGAACGTATACCATAAGTATATCCTTTATCTTCACGTAAATTTAAATTTAAACGGCTATTGAAAGCTCCGCCAAATACGAAGTTAGCAATACGGTTTTTAAAATAATCACCTGTTGCGTCAAATTTTAAAGAAGGGTAGCCCATTTGAATTACAGAGGAAGGAGCTCCATTTTTATTGTAAATAAAGAACTGAGGTTCAGCAGGTGCAACGGGCTCAACGATAGGTTGAATTTTAACTTCTTTGGCAGCCCATTTATTTAAGAAGGCCAATTTAGCGACGATGTCTTTTTCTTCAACATCACCAACTACAACGATGTTAGTAACAGAAGGAGAATAAAAGTTATTATAATAATCTTTTACGTCCTGTAATTGAACGTTTTCTATCGTTTTAGTAGAAGGATCAAGACCCATTACTGTATTACCATACATAGCAAAGTTAAATGCTTTGTTGGCCATTGTGTTAGCACTAGTCTCCTCGTTTTTAACGCCTTCTTTATATTGTTTCTTTGTCAATTTAAAGTCTTCCGCGTTAAAGCCAGGGCTTAATAATTTCTCTTCAAGTATTTTTAAAGTGGCATCCAGGTTTTTCTTTAAAGAAGTGATCTGAATAGTTGTAGCCGACTTATTTGCATTGAATCCGATAGAGCTTCCTAATTTTTCCAATTCAGCACTAATCTGTTCGGTTGTAAAGTTTTTGGTGCCTTCATTTAATAAACTAGCTGTTAATTCAGCTACGCCTAATTTTTTCAATTGATCCGCTGTTAATACCAAACTACCACCATCCATGGTCATAACAATGGTTACTTCCGGCGTTTCTGTGTTTTTAGTCCCAATGATGTTAATACCATTACTTAATTTTGAAGTAAAATAATCGGGAACTGTTACTGCTTTTGCAGCACCTGCAACCGGTCTTTGTTCTCTTTTGAAATTATCTGCAGCTGCCTGGTAAGTTAAACCTTTATATTCAGCAGGTGTTTCAAATTTCATATTGGCATAAGGATTTACACTTTTTACTGAATCTTTTTGATTCATAATTGGGTACGTATTTAATACTGCTGCTCCCGCTCCTTTAATGTATTTATTAAATACACGTGTAATATCATCTTTGGTAACCTTGTTATATCTGTCAATTTCATCAGATAATGTATATCCTTTTCCTAATAAACGCTCCCATTCTGAAATAGTACCTGCTTTGTTACCAATAGTAGACAATGCTCCATACATACTTGATTCAAGCTCAGCTTTAGCTCTTAATAAAGCGTCATCTGTTATACCGGAAGTACCAAATTCATCAATAGTCGATTTTACTTTAGCATCAATATCAGAGAATAATTTTTCCAAATTGAAATCCTCCGGTGGATAAGCAAAGATCTGAATAGAAAATTCGCCGCCCAGTTCTTTTGAACGGTGATTTACGCTCGCATCAACTGCAATTTCGGGTTTTGATTTTACGAAATTTTTATAAAAAATAGAGTTGTTACCATTACCCATCATTAATCCTAAGATATCCAATGCAGGTTCATCTCTATTGTATTGAGGAACTGTTGGGTATACTCTTAAATTTAATGGAAAATACGTACGATCCTTGTAAGCTGTGTATTTATCAGTGGCTAATGTAACCGGAGCTACTCTCATTTTTTTAACTTCAGGGCAAGGTTTGATACCTCCAAAATATTTTTCGATCATTTTTAATGCTTCAGGAGAACTGAAATCACCGGAAATGGTTAAAATAGCGTTGTTTGGTCCATACCAACGTAAAAAGAAATTTTTCACATCCTCTAAAGTTGCTCTGTTCAAATCATCCACATAACCAATTACCGGCCAGCTGTAAGGATGACCTTCAGGATATAATGCCTTTTGAATCTCCTCAACAAATGCCATTGCATACGGCTGATTTTCTACGTTCTGCGATTTTTCGTTTTTTACCGCATCACGTTGGTTTTCAAATTTCTTGGTAGTTAAAGAATCTAACAGGAAACCCATACGATCTGCTTCTAACCATAAAGCCATTTCTAAATTATTAGAAGGAACCGTTTCAAAATAAACCGTTCTGTCTTCGGTAGTATTTCCATTCATGTTACCACCTGCTGTGGATACAATTTTGAAATGCTCCTCATCGGCAACGTGTTTTGAGCCTTGAAACATCATATGCTCAAAAAAGTGAGCAAAACCCGATTTGCCTAAACTTTCGCGATCAGAACCTACTTTATAAGTCACCAATACATGAACCGCAGGATCTGAATGATCTTCGTTCAATAAAATGGTTAAACCATTAGGCAGTTTCCATTTTTCGTACGGAATTGCAATTTTACCCTCTTTTGCTTCAATCTTTTCGATAAGTGTAGGTTGAGCAATTAAAGATGCTAAACTGAATAAGCTTAAAGCACCTGTTATTAATTTTTTGTTCATTGGCTAATTTTTATGTTTCAAATATAGTGGTTAAGCTTTAGTTTGGTTACCCGTCATTAACTGATATCGTCCGTTGGTGTAGTATTTGTATCAGCGGTTGGTGTATCGGTTGCGGTTTCTTCGGCTGTTGGGTCTGCCGGCGTAACGTTTGGAGCCTCTGCAGTTGCCTCTACTTCCTCCTCATGATCAACCTTGGTTACAGCTGCAATACTGTCAGTATCCTGAATATTAATTAAACGTACACCTTGCGTGGCACGTCCCATTACTCTCAAATCAGATACATTCATACGAATAGCAATACCGTTTTTGGTAATAATCATCAAATCGTTTGCATCGGTTACAGACTTAATACCAACCAGGTTTCCTGTTTTATCAGTAATGTTGATTGTTTTAACTCCTTTTCCACCACGGTTAGTCACACGATACTCTTCAATATCAGAACGTTTACCATATCCTTTTTCAGACACAACTAATACGTTGGCTTGCATATCATCAATACAGATCATACCAACAACTTCGTTATTTCCTCCTTCTTCATCATTTAAGTCGATACCTTTTACACCTGAAGCGTTACGGCCCATTGGACGTACTTTACTTTCGTTGAAACGACAAACCTTACCTAATTTGGTAGCGATCATAATTTCGTTGCTGCCGTTAGTTAATGCTGCTTCCAGTAAAACATCTCCTTCACGAATTGTAATCGCGTTGATACCATTGGCACGTGGACGGGAATAAGCTTCTACGGATGTTTTTTTGATGATACCATCTTTAGTACATAATATGATAAAGTTGTTTTGGATGTATTCTTCATCATTTAAGTTTTTAATATTGATGAATGCTTTTATTTTATCATCCGGTGCAATGCTAATTAAATTTTGAATAGCACGTCCTTTACTATTTTTAGCACCTTCAGGCACTTCATAAGCGCGTATCCAGTAACATTGTCCTTTTTCACTAAACAATAAAATATAATTATGTGTAGAGGCAATGAACATGTGTTCTACAAAATCCTCATCACGGGTGGCAGTTCCTTTACTTCCTCTTCCTCCCCTGTTTTGCGCCCTGTATTCTGCAAGGTTTGTACGCTTCATATACCCTAAATGAGAAATAGTAATTACTACATTCTCATCAGCGATCATATCTTCAATTTTAAGATCGTCTCCTGCGTATACAATTTCACTGCGACGTTCATCACCGTATTTATCTTTGATCTCAACTAACTCTTCGCGAATGATTTTGTAACGCAAAGCTTCGTCACTCAAAATTTCTTTGAAATAAGCGATGCTCTTCATTAACTCGTCATACTCTGCATTTAATTTATCAACCTCCAGTCCGGTTAATGTTCTTAAACGCATATCTAAAATAGCACGCGCCTGAATTTCAGATAAAGAAAATCTTACGATCAATTCATCTTTTGCAGCATCAGGGCTTTCGCTTTCACGAATAATTTTAATGACTTCTTCAATATTTTTTTGAGCAATTAATAAGCCTTCTAAAATATGAGCACGCTTCTCAGCCTGGATTAAATCAAATTTTGTACGGCGAACAACGACATCATGTCTGTGTTCCACAAAATAATGAATCATATCTTTTAGATTCAACATTTCGGGACGACCTTTTACCAATACAACGTTATTGATTGAAAAAGAAGTTTGTAAAGCAGAGTATTTATATAAGTTATTTAAAACAACATTGGAGATGGCATCACTTCTTAATTCGTAAACGATACGCATCCCTTCACGGTTACTCTCATCACGAATTTCGGTAATACCCTCAATTTTCTTTTCGTTACATAATTCCCACTGACGTTTGATCATCTCAGCTTTGTTGATCTGGTATGGAATTTCTGTTACAATGATACGCTCACGATTGTTTACAGGTTCAATACTTGCTTTAGCACGCATCATGACACGGCCACGACCTGTGCGGAACGCATCTTTTACACCTTCATGCCCATAAATAGTTCCACCAGTTGGGAAATCAGGGGCTTTAATATATTTCATCAAGCCATCCACATCAATGTTATTATCATCGATGTATGCCAAAATCCCATTCACAACTTCTGTTAAATTATGAGGCGCCATGTTGGTAGCCATACCAACGGCAATACCTGAAGCACCATTCATTAATAACGTTGGAATACGCGTTGGCATTACGGTAGGCTCTGTCAAAGAGTCATCAAAATTGGGACGGAAATCAACCGTATCCTTTTCAATATCCGCAATAATTTCTTCGGTAATTTTACGAAAACGAGCTTCTGTGTAACGCATAGCTGCAGGCGGATCACCATCTACAGAACCATAATTTCCCTGTCCGTCGACTAACATATAACGCAAGCTCCATTCCTGGGCCATACGAACCATCGTGTCATAAACGGAGGTATCGCCATGCGGGTGATATTTTCCTAAAACCTCTCCAACGATACGGGCCGACTTTTTATAGGGACGATTGTGCATTACACCTAAATCCAACATTCCGTACAACACACGACGGTGTACAGGCTTTAAACCATCTCTTACATCAGGTAAAGCACGCGATACGATCACCGACATCGAATAATCGATGTAGGCTGTTTTCATTTCCTCTTCAATGTTAATCGGGATAATTTTCTCTCCGCTCATATTCTTTTCTTTTTAATTTAAAATTTATGTTCCTTTTAGCAACCAATTGGGTTATACAATCGTATAAAAACGTACTAAACATTTCCACTTTCAAGAAAATTTGTCAGTTAAATTTTTAACGTTTTACTGCTTGTTTTTTCTCTACTGAAACTATTTAATAGGCTTTGAAAATAGATATTTAATAGGTATTTTAGATGTATAGTTATCAACAGTTTTAATGTTAAAAAAAAGGCAGCTGAAAACACGCAAAACTGACATTATCGGTTACTTTTGATTGTGGCATTAAATATGTTTATAACCAACCAAAGAACTATACATTTATGGAAGCAAAATTTTCACAGCGCGTAAAGGACGTGATAACGTTTAGCCGAGAAGAAGCCTTAAGATTAGGGCATGATTACATTGGAATTGAGCATTTAATGCTAGGCATGATTCGCGATGGCGAAGGAGTTGGTATTAAGTTATTAAAAAACTTAGGAATAAACATTCAGGATTTCAGGAAGCAAATTGAACAGAGCTTACCTGTATCCATGAGAAAAGTGAACAATTTAGCTAATATTCCTTTAGTTAAACAAGCCGAAAAAACACTTAAATTAACCTATTTGGAAGCAAAAGTGTTTAAAGCTCCCCAAATTGGGACTGAACATTTATTAATGTGCATTTTAAAAGACAATGACAACGTTGTTTCTAAAACTTTAGGGAAATTTGGTGTAGATTATAACTCTGTAAAATTAGAGTTAGAGGGCTACATGGAAAATCCTCATAAAATTGAGAATTCAACTGCCGGTGACGATGATGATAGCGAAGAATCATTTGGTTCCGGCGGTGCTGGTGCATCAAAAAAACCAGGAGAATCTAAATCAAGAACACCTGTATTGGATAATTTTGGCAGGGATTTGACTAAAATGGCAGAGGATGGGAAATTAGACCCGGTTGTTGGCCGCGAAAAAGAAATTGAACGTGTTTCACAAATTTTATCCCGTCGTAAAAAGAATAATCCAATTTTAATTGGAGAGCCAGGTGTGGGTAAATCAGCTATTGCAGAAGGTTTGGCGTTACGTATTGTGCAGCGTAAAGTAAGCCGCGTATTATTTGGCAAACGTGTTGTTACATTAGATTTAGCATCTTTGGTGGCCGGTACAAAATACCGTGGTCAGTTTGAAGAGCGGATGAAAGCGGTTATGAATGAGTTAGAAAAAAATCCGGATGTGATTTTATTCATTGATGAAATTCATACTATTATTGGTGCGGGTGGTGCAAGCGGAAGCATGGATGCCAGCAACATGTTTAAACCGGCTTTAGCCCGTGGCGAGATCCAATGTATTGGTGCTACTACCTTAGATGAGTTCCGTCAGCATATCGAGAAAGACGGAGCTTTAGAGCGTCGTTTTCAAAAAGTAATCATTGAACCTGCAACGCAGGATGAATCTTTACAGATCCTTACAAATACCAAATCAAAATACGAAGATCATCATAATGTAACTTACACGCCTGAAGCTATTAAAGCTTGTGTAACGTTAACGGCCCGTTATTTAACCGACAGGCATTTACCGGATAAAGCTATTGATGCTTTGGATGAAGCTGGTTCCCGTGTTCACATTACTAACATTACTGTGCCTGAAAACATATTAGAGTTAGAGAAAAAAATGGAGGATATCAAAGAACTGAAAAATCAGGTAGTCCGTTCTCAAAAATATGAAGAAGCCGCTAAGTTACGTGATACTGAAAAGCAATTGCAAAACCAGCTGGAAACTGCTAAAAAAGCATGGGAAGAAGAAACTAAATTAAACCGTGTAACTGTTACTGAAGACAATGTTGCCGAAGTAGTGTCTATGATGAGTGGTGTTCCTGTTCAACGTATTTCTCAAAATGAAGGCGAGAAATTAGTGAAAATGGTAGCACAGTTGCAAGGTAAAGTAATTGGCCAGGATGACGCCTTGAAAAAAGTTGTAAAAGCTATTCAGCGTAACCGTGCCGGATTAAAAGATCCTAATAAACCAATTGGGTCATTCATTTTCTTAGGTCCAACAGGTGTTGGTAAAACACAATTAGCGAAGATATTAGCGAAACATTTATTTGATAATGATGAGGCGTTAATTCGTATTGATATGAGCGAGTACATGGAGAAATTTGCCGTGACCCGTTTGATCGGAGCGCCTCCGGGATACGTTGGATACGAAGAAGGTGGACAGTTAACTGAAAAAGTACGCCGTCGTCCCTACTCTGTTGTGTTATTAGACGAGATCGAAAAAGCACATCCGGACGTATTCAATATGTTACTACAGGTGTTGGATGACGGGCAATTAACGGACAGTTTAGGGCGTAAGATAGATTTCAAAAATACAATCATCATTATGACTTCTAACATCGGTGCACGTCAATTGAAAGAATTTGGACAAGGAGTTGGTTTTGGTACGCAAACCCGTGTTGAAAGTGAAGCCGAAAGCAATAAAGGTGTTGTAGAAAATGCATTGAAAAAAGCATTCGCCCCTGAGTTCTTAAATCGTATTGATGATGTGGTTATGTTTAACTCTTTAGATAAAGAAAATATCCATAAAATTATTGACATTGAGTTGAACGGCTTATTTGGAAGAGTTAATAACCTTGGCTATACCATCAAAATCACAGATGCTGCTAAAGACTTTATCGTTGATAAAGGGTATGATGCCCAGTACGGTGCCCGTCCTTTAAAACGTGCCATTCAGAAGTATTTAGAGGATCCAATGGCAGAGGAAATTATCCAAAGTAATTTATCTGAAGGAGACCAGATCGAAATTGACTATGATACTGAGAAAAAAGAGATCACAGTAAAAACGATCAAACCAAAAGGTAAAAAGAAAAAAGAAGATAGTTAAGATAAAGAGCCCTTTCGAAAGAGAGGGCTTTTTTATTGCTGCAAATAGTCAACGCTAAGTATCTTTAGTTCAGTTCTTACATTTATCCGGTGAGCTAACCTAATCGTTGCAGGATCTTTCATTTTTTCTATTTTTTCTTGCGAAATAAGAGGGTTGGTTTCGCCATATCCCATTGACACAAGTCTATTAATAGCTATACTTCGTTCATCTACTAAATAACGCATGACGGACCTTGATCGTGCCTGGCTTAACATCAATGTTACTTTATCTGTTCCTCGAAAATCAGTATAATTTCCAATTTCAATTACCAGGTTTTTATTTTTTATCAGAAATTTAGCCAAAGAATCGAGAAAGGGCCGGCTTTCTAACATTATATATTCATTGTTATTGATGTTAGGTACTATCCTATATGTTCTCATAACATCATTTACTTTAAAAACTGTATCGGCTAAAGTGAATGTTTGCCCTTTAGATACAAAAGATGAAAGAAGAAACAAACACATTAACTGTTTCATGCATAAAAGGTTAGTTTGTTATTACTGCAGACTGCATTGGTCAATACCCTGTTTTTGTTCATTAGCGATACAGACTTTTTTGTATTCTTTTTCCTTGTAGGTAAACCTGGTTCCATAGTCTGTTTCATAATCTTCATGGTTACCACCAGATACTGAACAATAGCAATGATAGTGATGCCGTTTGCAATGAGTCATTAAAATAACCGTCATTAAAACGATACATATATTTTTTACGAGGTTCATCCTTATTAAATATACAAATAAATTCTCAGATGGTAGTCAGTATAAAAAACTCTTAAAAAACCAGGCTGGTTTATCGAGAAACGGTAACAGTGATTTATAATAAATTAGTTACTTTTAAATCATGCATTTAGGAGTCCTAAAAAAGCTTTTGATATTAACACAAAAACAACGATCAAATAAAAGAATAACATAGAAACAGATGCGCACATTCACTAGTTTAATCTTTCTCATTTTAATATTAAACGGTTGTTCTGACAATAAAACAGACCACTTAAGCTCGGAAAGAATAAACGGAAAATTCAGCGATTCGGTTTTGTGGCAACCAATAGATATAAAATCCTGGGAAAATACACCGGCAATTAACGGCCGCTCCGCTACCGAGGAAGATGTAAAAAACGGATCAGCCATTTATTGTATCAATTGGACTGACCATAAGCCATATAAACTTAAGTTACCGAAATTGGCTTATTTAATAGATAGTGAAACGAAGAAAAAAGAGCTGGTGGTGGTTATTCAAATCGAATCAACTGACAAAGATACCATAGCGGGTTACAAAAATATAGTAGGAGGTTTTGGCGCCTCTTTATTCCATGAGCTGGAATTTTTAAATTCAGAGAGCGTTAAGGCGTTGGCGGGAAATTAAAATTCAGGAAAAAAAAGGGATAAAATCTATAAAGTAGACAGAGAGTTTGTCTTACTACACCCTTTCGTTTTAAATAACACAAAAACACTCTCTTTACTGCAGAGCTTTTACGTTCTTATCTTTTTTACTCCACATGGCAATCCTTGAGATCCGAAGCCAAATCATCATTTGTAGATTTACAGGATTTTTCAAAGCCTTTTTTACCAAGCTTGGTTGTTTTAACTTTATCTCCGGGGCATCTATTACCGCTACTTTTACTTGTGCAAACACAGGTATATTCCTTTTCACAGGAGAGGAAAATCAACGATAAACCAAAGCAAATAAAAAAAACACCTCTTCTCATACTATTCCAAATGGCAATTCTCCAAATCATTGCTGTAAACATCGTTATTAGCTTTGCAGGATTCATCGGCGGCGGCTTTTGTCAGCGGACCGGCCTTAAAATGATCGCCTGGGCTAATTTCTCCGGTTGATTTTATCGTACAAACGCATACATAATCTTTTTTACAGGAAGTTAAAGCCACACTAAACACTGCTAACGCTATAATTGCAAAATTTTTCATATCAGTTTTTTTACAAAAATAAGTCGCTTTTAAAGTTCAGGCAATACCCACCAGTACGGATTATCTGTTTACATTTTCTGCAAAAATAATAATATAGTATGCCGATTAGCTGCCGTAAAAAGGATTTTTAGCACACTATGATGAATTAAATGAATTGGCTTACTTTCCAAATTCATTCAGAAACGTGGCTTTGTAAGTAGCTGAAATCTCAATTTCTGAACTGTCGGAAAGCGTAACTACTCCCCCCTTATTATAAGATTTAACGTAGTTAATATTAATGATATGTGATTTATGGATCCTGATAAAAGGCCGGTCAAGTAATTCGTCAAAATGTTTTAAAAAGCGGCATACCATTTTTTTGGAACCATCTGTAAAGTAAATATCCGTAAAATTGCCATTACCTTTTAAGCGAATAATATCAGCTATTTTTGCTACTTCAAACCCCTCTAGTGTAGGGAGAATGATCTGCTGTAACTCGGGTTTTTCATTCCGGTAATTCTCAACAATGATGTGATTGCGATTTAATAATTCCTTGTTTTGTAGTTGTTGCTGCACTTTATTTACTGCCATGATCAACTCTTCAATACTGACCGGCTTCAATAAATAATAGGCGGCACTTTGATTTAATGCTTTTAACGAATACTCAGAAAAAGCGGTCACAAAAATAGTTTCAAAATAAACGTCTCTACAACCCTCTAAAACGTCAAACGCATTTCCAAAAGGCATTTCAACATCTAAAAAAACCAACTGTGGTTTGACTTCATTAATTAATGTAATTCCTTCCTTGCTGTTATGCGCCTCTCCAACAATCTCTACCTGCGGACAGTATTTAGCAAGGTAACTTTTTAGCGCTTCGCGGGCCGCCAATTCATCTTCAACGATAACACTTTTTATTTTTTGTAACTGCATGCTATACTTTATTTAAGTGTGGAATTTGGAGGATGACAGTGGTGCCGGTATGATCAGGCTTACTATTTACAATACACCTGATATGTATTTTATAAAGGTCGTTTAACAAAGCAATACGTTCGTTAATGTTTTTTATGCCAATAGACTGATGTACCTTTTGATTGGTTGTTTTAAGTTCTTTACTCTTTTCAATGCCGATACCATTATCATCTATTGAGATTTCAATAGTTTCGCCCCTGTTTTTGACGGTTAACATCAACATTCCTTTTGTTTCTTTATAACGTAACCCATGCCAGATGGCATTTTCTAAATGAGGTTGCAACAGCATATTTGGAATCGATACACTATCTGTATCCAGATCTTCATCGATGCTGATCGTATATTCAAACTTATCGTTGAATCTCAAATGCTCAAGTTCCAGGTATTTTTTTAATTGTTCAAGTTCTTTTTGTAAAGGGATAAAATCTTTGCTGGAATTTTCCATCATATTACGCATCAACGAGGAGTAAGCGGTAAGGTACTTATTAGCTTCTATTTCCTTATTTTGTGCAATAAACTGATTGACGCTGTTAAGGCTGTTGAAAATAAAATGCGGATTCATTTCCCTGCGAAGTGATTGAAGCGATATTTTTTTATTTTGATTTTTTACGGCCAAAGAATACCGGAAAATAACTAACATCAGTAGAATAAGAATAACCAATGATGCAATCAGAAAATAATTGAAGGTGTTTTTTTTGTTGATCAGTTCATCCTTTAAAGCTTTCTCTTGTTCGAGTTGTTTAATCTTATTATCTGTTACTTCAAATATTTTTTTATCGATTAAGGTCGTGTCGGCTTTAATTAACGTTTCAAGTTTTTGTAAGAACACTTCATACAGTCGCAACGTAGTTTTATCATCATGCTTTGTTCTGTAATAGCCTATGAGTTGCATCAAACTGTTTTTTGCGTCGATGGTCTTTCCTCTTGTGAGGGCGAGGTTATAAGCCTCTTGAATCATTAATACTGCCTTATCTTCTTCATTATTCAATATGAGCAATTTAGCAAGACTTTGACGTTGCTTTATCTGTTCACCTACATCATTCAAACTATCTTCATTTTGCAGCACATCATTTTTAATAGAAATTGCCTGGGCCAAATCATTATTACTGGCATAAATATCTGCTATTTCATTCTTAATAATATTCTTTTCTACGGGGTCATTATTGGCTACATCGAGCGCATTATTAAAATTTTCGATGGCCGCTGTAGAATTATTTTGCTGGATATTTACTTCTGCCAGTTGCTTGTAAGCATCTTTCATATCTTCTTTGATCACAGAAGAATTGCCTTTAGATTCTTTTTTTAAACTGCTTATTTTTTTATTAATGGAGTTTGTTTGTTCCACCGGGTTATTGCTGTTCTTTAACCTGGATGCATCACTCGTATTGAGCGTATTGTTATATTGTATAGTCGAATTCTGAGATGCTTTGTCGTAGCTCTGAATAGCGTCACTGGTTTTATTTTGAGCTTCCTGTATTTTAGCCAGTGTACGTAATGCAATTGCAAGCTGTTCCTTGGACTTGGTTTTCTTGTATAAGTCAACCGCTCTCTGCTGATATTCTTCTGCTTTGGTAAGATCGTTGTTCTTCACCAGTTCTTTTACAAGATCTTCATACTTTGCAGCAATACTTAGGTCGTTCTCTCCCTTCTTTAACCCTTTTTCAATTGAACTCGATTTTTGTTTCAGCTGAGAGTTATTTTGCTGCTCTCTTTCCTGTGAAAAACCAGTTGAGCTAATGAAGAAAAAACAAAGCAAAGCCAGCCCTTCTTTTAACAGACTTAACTTCATGTATCCACCTCTACCACCGTTATTTTTCACAAAGTAAAATAACTCAAATTAATTTGTTTTTACAATCCATTTCACCAAGTCAAACACCTGTTATACCCATTTAGCATTTTATGGCTACCCATACAGCCTAATTTTGTCCTATACCAAACTTTATACCCATGAAAACAACCTATTTGCAAACTATTTTAACATCCTGCGTTTTAGTACTAATGATTTTCATGTTTGGAAAATCGCTTTTAGGACAAGAATCCTCTCATACACAAAAAAAACAAATTACGGTAACAGGAAGTGCTGAAATGAATATTGATCCTGATCAGCTGGAGCTTTCGATAACACTTCATACAAATCGAACCGAACTTGATAAACGAGAAGATGATCTGGTTGTCATCTTACAAAAACACAATATACCAAAAGAACAACTGATTTTTAATCATAGCGACTCCTGGTGGGATTGGTGGTACTATCGCAATCACAACGAGATCAATAAGACCTTTAAAATCAAACTCAACTCGAAAACCAATTTGTTAGATCTGGTGAAAGACCTTAATAAAACCTGGGTGCATAGCGTTTCTATCACAAACACTACTCATAAAGACATTCTTACTTATCGAAAAGAGGTCAAAAAAGAAGCGGTGAAAGCAGCCAAAGACAAAGCATCTTACCTGTTGGATGCGATCGACGAAAAGATTGGTCCGGTTATCTCTATCGAAGAAATGACCAACGACAATCAAAATTATGGCGGCTGGTACTGGCAAAATTCATTAAGTAACAGTATTAGTAACTCTAACATCAGTATGAATGCTGGCGACAGTAATAGTTCTGACAAAATTGACAATCTCTCTCAAATTAAATTACGCTATGAAGTCAAAGCAGTTTTCGAAATAAAATAACCAGTCCCCAATATTAACCTTAAAAAATAATATCATGAAACATTCATTCTTTACAATGGCTCTAGCTATTACAGCGCTACTTACACGTAGCACTAATACTCAAGCAAACAATCTTATTACCGTTGAAACATACCTGGGTTTAACCACGCAATTACTTCCTCCCGACAGTAGTTCTAAAATACAGGTTGCATTATTATTTGACACATCTAACAGCATGGATGGTTTGATAGAACAAGCTAAGTCGCGTTTATGGGATGTTGTAAATACCCTTACTACTTTAAAATATCTGGGCAAAACACCTACCATTGAAATTGCCTTATATGAATATGGTAATGATGGCTTATCAAAAACCAATGACTACATAAGGCAGGTAACACCTTTAACAAGTGATCTGGATCTGATTTCAGAAAAACTATTTGCTTTAAGAACCAATGGAGGTAGCGAATATTGCGGAGCAGTTATTCAAAACTGTGTAAAAGAACTTCAATGGGATGACGGTTCAAGTACCATGAAGCTGGTTTATATTGCCGGTAACGAAGGATTTAACCAGGGTGGAGTTCATTACAAAGACGCTATTAGCAGTGCCTTGAAAAGCGGCATTTTTGTAAATACTATTTTTTGTGGTAATAAACAGGAAGGAATTACTTTGTTTTGGGAAGACGGCGCTGTTAAAGGTCATGGCAAATATTTTAATATTGATTCTGATAAAAAAGTAGAATACATTGCAACGCCATATGATGCCCAAATAAGTGCCTGCAACGAAAAACTAAACAAAACATATATAGGTTACGGCAAACAAGGCGCTCAAAAAAAGCAAGCGCAGGTAGCCCAGGATGCGAATGCCAGTAGTATTTCCCATGCTAACTCCACTGAACGAATTGTAACCAAAAGTAAAGCTGTTTATAAAAATGATACCTGGGACCTGGTAGATAAAGTAAAAGAAAATGAAAGCAATCTTGATAAATTAAAAGTGGAAGATCTGCCGGCCGAATACAAAAGCAAGAGCAAAGAGGAGATCAAAAAAATTGTAGTAGAAAAATCGACAGAACGAGAAAAAATACAAAAAGAAATTGGAGAGCTTGCCGTAAAACGTCAAAAACACATAACAGAAGTGGCTAAAACAAAAACCCAAAAGGATGATTTGGGATCAGCTATTAAAAGTTCAATAGTATCCATAGCTGCCGTAAAAGGATACACAGTAGATAGATAAAACGAAAAAGCCCGCTATAAAAAATAGCGGGCTTTTTAAATAAGATTTGTTTATCCTAACATATCTTTTACCAGTTGCGAAACCAACTTGCCGTCTGCTTTTCCGGCAATTA
>JAZKDT010000012.1:53116-64275 GCA_040387475.1 Bacteroidota bacterium
GCCCTACTGCTCCTACTTCATTAATGGCATTTCTGATGATGTCTTTCAGCTCATCTTCTGACAATGGTTTTGGAATATACTCCTCCATAACCAAAGCCTGTGCTAATTCATCTTCAGCTAAATCAGGACGGTTTTGTTGAACGTAAATTTCATAAGTTTCCTTGCGTTTTTTATATTCTTTTTGAATGGCTTTTGTTGCGCTTTCTTCTGTTAATCCTTCCGGAGATGTTTTTAATAACAAGATTACTGCTTTTATAGCTCTTACTGCCTCTAAACGTTTAGCATTTTTTGCTAACATCGACGCTTTTACATCTGCGTTTATTTTTTCTTCTATTCCCATAATTAATTTAAGTTAAAATTTAGAAGTTAAAATTAAAAAAAGATTCGCAACTCAATGAATATATATTTAACTTTCTAAACCTTTTAACTTCCGAAACTTAATTATTATGCAATGCACCTGGCCAGCCAACGATGAGCAAATGCTAGCTTATCACGATACCGAATGGGGAACTCCTGCACACGACGATAAAAAACATTTTGAATTTTTGGTTCTGGATTGTTTTCAGGCAGGTTTAAGTTGGAAAACTATTTTACACCGACGCCATCATTTTAAAAAGGCCTTTGCCGGTTTCGATGCAAAGAAGGTCGCTAAATTTAATGACGATAAAGTGTTAGAATTGATGCGGAACGAAGGCATTATTCGTAACAAATTAAAAATTAAGAATACCATAAAAAATGCCAAAGCATTTACAGAAATTCAAAAAGAATTTGGATCATTTGACTCATACATCTGGCAATTTACGGGTAATAAGACTATTGTAACAAAAGTAAAAAGTTCAGAAGAGATCCGAGCCACAAGTCCTGAATCGGACAAGATGAGTGAAGCGCTAAAGAAACGTGGCTTTACCTTTGTGGGTTCTACCATTTGTTATGCTTACATGCAGGCGGCCGGAATGATTAATGACCATTTGGTGAGTTGTAGTAGATTTAAGGAGGTGATGAAGTGATTTAACGTATATTTGGTTGTATGTTTAGTTAAACAAGGAGGATAAATAGTAAAAATAAAGAAAATGAAAAAAGCGTTATTTATAATCATTTTGTGTCCAATAATTTTGTGGTCACAAAATGACACTATATTTAAAATTAATGGCAGAACAATTCCTTGCACCATAACATTAGTCAACGAGGGTGCAGTTTTCTTTAAGGATAAGAAAAATTATGGCGATCAAATTCCAATTTCAGAAGTTAGATTATATAGTCAATCTGGAACAAGAAAGGAGCCTATTACCAAAGAGGATAGCTATTTTAGATATGCTGAATATAATATGTCTGCTTTCGGAGAAAAATTCGAAATACACGTGGAAGTGTGTACAAACGAAATCATGAATTACTATATACACACTTGTTCAGTTGACAAAATATCTAATAAAACAGCGCTAACCCTCAACGAACTTGAACTAAAGACATTTTTAAATTATTTAACCACAATAAGTAGAAATTATGCCAATTGGACTGAAATAGCTATTAAAAATGATGTTCAAAACTACAGCAAAAAAGGCAGTGAATCTACCATTTCCCTGCCAGGCGCGTTTTATCTTGGCAAGTGGCATTTCGATAAAAGTATCGAATTACATTCTCTCTTTAATGTTACTGATAGTAAAAGTACAATTTCTATAATCAGTGATGAAATTACTACTAATGATAACCAGTTTATGTCAAATAAGGGATTATCTTTTATATTTTCTAATACAACAGAAATTGAAAATTTGATAAACCTTATGGATAGAAAAACTATTCTGGATTTTTATTACAATAAAAAAAAATTGGATGCTTTGTTTAAATAAACACTTAACTTCTTTCTGCGCAAGGGATGCGAACGAAAATCCTTTGCCTGTCTCTTGCAAAGATTGGAGTGGGCAAGCCCGACCCGACTGTATCTTTGGAGGGAAGCGCCCAAAAGATAAAAATGAACCTACTCATAATGCACTACCCCGCAACAGTTCTTAAATTTTTTGCCTTTTCCGCAAGGGCAAAGATCATTTCTACCGATCCGGTTTTTTTTGAGCGCTAATTTTCGGGAGGCAGGATCCTGTTTAAAGATTTGTTCCATCAATGCATACAGCTCGGGATGTTTACTTTTTAAAAGTTCGGGGCGTTCAAAAAAATATTCGCTGGCAACTGCAAAAAATTCGGTCTGGCTCGTACCTCCATAGGGGTTGATATCCGATTTTCCTTTATGGATTAATTCAATTTCTTTGGCTATTAATTTGATCCATGGCAACACATATTTTTTACCCAATAAATTTTCAGGAATCCCATCCACGGCGCCGTCTGTTTTATCAATTAAATGCACAAATTCATGAATGGCCGTATTATGTTTATCTGTGTCATTCGCGAAACCATTCAATAACGCTTGTTTGGATAAAATCATAGTGCCGTTCATAGGACCCTCGCCTACCATTCCCAGGATCCGACGATCATCACCGGCCGTCTCAAAGTTCGCATTAAAAGCGCCAGGATACAACAATACTTCGGTAACGTTAGTTCGGTAATGCCAATCTGTAAAAGCAAAAACCGGTATTACAGCGCTTGACGCTACCAATATTCTATCGGTATCATCAATGGAAACATCGATACCAGTGATACGAACTTCGCCTAGAAAACCAAGAATATCGGTTTCAAAAAGAGCTTTATCTCCTTCATTTAAACTATTATAAAATGCAACTTTCTCCATAAGGATCATTCGCCAGGCAGGCAAAAATTCGCTTACATTTATCCCGATTTCCTTGCCCTTATTTAATTGAAAGTAACCAAAAATTGCAATCAGTATCAAAACAATAATTCCAAAAAATTCCATCTAATTTTACGTTATATAATTCGTCATTAATTTGTGTAAATTTAGTGCTTTAAACAGGACATCAAAATAACATCTATGCTTTTAAAGACGATCATTGCAGAACTGGAGCGCTTTGCCCCTCTTTCATACCAAGAATCTTATGATAACTGTGGACTACTGACCGGGACTAAGGAACAGGACGTAACAGCGGCGTTATTATGTTTGGATTGCACGGAAGCTGTTGTGGATGAAGCAATCTTAAAAAAATGTAATTTAATTATTGCTCATCATCCTATTATTTTTGGTGGGCTAAAAAAAATAAATGGTGCTAATTATGTAGAACGAACAATTATCAAAGCCATCCAAAATAATATTGCCATTTATGCCTGTCACACTAATTTGGATAATGTAAAGGCCGGTGTGAATAAGAAAATTGCTGATAAATTGGGCCTGGTTAACCAGCGCATTTTATCTCCAAAAAAATCTTTATTGAAGAAACTGGTGACATTTGTTCCGGCTACACATTTGGACATAGTGAGGGACAGTTTATTTAATGCAGGAGCAGGAAATATTGGAAATTACGATAGTTGTAGTTTTACCGTGGAAGGAAAAGGAACTTTTAGGGGAAATGAACAATCTAATCCTGTTATTGGTGAAAAAGGAAAATTAAGCCTGGAAAACGAGGTTAGGCTGGAATTGATTTTCGAATCGGTGAACGAGGGAAATATGTTGTCGGCTCTAAAACAATGTCATCCATACGAAGAAATTGCCTACGATATTTATCAACTAGAAAACAGCTATCAAAATATCGGTTCCGGAATGGTTGGAGAATTGGACAACCCTATACCTGAAAACGAGTTTTTAGAGCAGTTAAAAACCGTTTTTAAGGTAAAATTCCTGAAACACACGGCTTTATTAAATAAACCTATCCAAAAAGTAGCCCTTTGCGGTGGTAGTGGAAGCTTTTTGCTTAAAAATGCAATTAACTTAAAATCAGATATATATATAAGTTCAGACTTTAAATATCATGAGTTTTTTGATGCGGAAAATAAGATTGTGATCGCGGATATCGGCCATTATGAAACCGAGCAATTTACCCCTGAAATTTTTTATGAGATTATATCAAATAAATTTCCTACTTTTGCAAGCTATTTAACGGAAACAAACACTAACCCAGTTAATTATTTTTAAACTATGTGCGCTAAAATCAAAGAAAAAATTGATGCATCTATCGAAGGAAAACTTCGTGCTTTATATGAATTACAAATTATCGATTCTAAAATTGATCGTATCCGTACGGTTCGTGGTGAATTACCTTTAGAGGTTCAAGATCTTGAAGACAGTGTTGCCGGTTTAGAAACACGTGTTACTAATTTAACTCAGGAGTTAACCGAATTAAAAGATCAGGTTGCTGAGAAAACGCAGGCCATTAAAGATTTTCAGGCTAACATTAAAAAATACGAAGCGCAACAAGGTAAAGTTAGAAATAACCGTGAATATGATGCTATTTCTAAAGAGATTGAGTTCCAGAACTTAGAGATCCAGTTAGCTGAAAAGCGTTTGAAAGAAAGCAAATTTGCTATCGAATCAAAATCCGAGATCGTTGAAAAATCTCAACATGATTTTTCTGAACGTAAAAAAGATTTAAAATTAAAAAAATCTGAATTAGACGAGATCATTGCTGAAACAGAAAAAGAAGAAAAAGACCTGATGAAAGCTTCTGAAAAAGCTACAGAAGGAATTGAAGACAGATTAGTTAATGCTTACAGAAGAGTACGTGCTAATACCCGTAATGGTTTAGCTGTTGTTCCGGTTGAGCGTGATGCATGCGGTGGTTGCTTTAACAAGATACCGCCACAAAAACAATTAGATATCCGTATGAATAAAAAGATTTTGGTATGCGAGCACTGTGGTCGTATTATGGTGGATCCTAATATTATTCCATCAGAAGAAGCTTAATCTTTTCCATATTTAAAATAAAAAGAGCGAGATGTCTGTCTCGCTCTTTTTTTTGTCCTTATAAAATCATGACTCCAAATTTTATCCGCTCCAAATTTAATAAATTCGTTAATTTTTTATGCTTCACATTTAGCTTTAAAAGCTAGGTTTATTTTTGTTACTCTTTGACAAATTTGCTGTTTAGCAATCCATCTGTAGTTTTGATAGATATAAAATAAAGGCCTGTATTCATGCTGCTATTAAATAGCAATTCGTATCCATTATTTCCTTTTTCTGTTAACGTACATTCAATTACTTTACCAAGTACATCAGTAAGTATAATACTTTCTGTTTTTACATTTAATTTAAAATTAACGGCATTTTTAGCCGGGTTAGGAAATACATCAAAATTTGTTTGTTTACTCATTTCATTAACGTGAACATCGGTCGCATTCATAAAATTAAATGCGGCACACATACTCGGTATTCCCCAGCCATACAGATTATCGGGATTAGTAGATTTTGAAGATGTTGCTTTTAAGATCTGTAACAGTTGCATGTTTGTTTTAGCATGGTTAGCTTGCCATAAACAAGCCACAGCTCCTGCAAGGATAGGAGTTGCATAGGACGTACCGTTTCCTGAACTAAAAAACCCGTTAGAATTACACACATAAACGCCTTGTCCCATTGAACTGAGGTCGGGCTTAATTCGTCCGTCAGCGGTTGGACCAACGGAACTGAACCCGGCGTGAATACCACTTCCATCTACAGCCCCCACGGTACATATGCTATCGGCATCAGCCGGTACGCCCACATAGTTCCAGGATCCTCCGCCTTCATTGCCGGCAGCATTTAATACAAACATGCCTTTACGCGATGCCATTGTAGCGGCAATAGATGCTACAGCCGTCCTCCCATCCAAATCGGCATATACATGGTTTTGAGATGAAATGTCGAACGTAGTATATCCTAATGATGTGGTTGTAATATCTGCACCAACGCTATCGGCAAATTCAGCAGCTACCACCCAGTTGTTTTCTTCAATGATCCTTTCTGTTGCCGCATCTTCAGAACGTAATAGCCAATAACTTGCTTTTGGCGCAGTACCAATCAACTGGCCTGGTGTATTGCCAGCCATGAGCGATAGACAATTTGCACCATGTAAATAATCTTCATTCACAGATGTATTACCCTGCACATAATCTCTTGTACCCAGTAACCTACCTTCATTTCTTAGAGAGTCGAATACAGGATTTGTATTCACATTTTCAAAACCGGCATCAATCACGGCAATTACCATTCCCTGACCTCTATACCCTAACTGATGTAAACAATCGGCGCCTATTTGATTAGCCTGTGTAAATGATGGTCCGTAATTAAAAGCGGTAACATTGGTTTGTTTTTTTACAGCTGATGCATCCGACTGGTCCGTAAGTTCCTCGCTTGTTTTAGTTTTAATGTATTTACCCACCGGTGCAGAACCCGAAACACAGGTTAAACTATTGATTGCCGAAAGTTGGCTTGAACTATTAACAATAACAATAGCTGCGTTCATCCATTTGGACCGCTGAAACACCTGCGCGCCGGTAGCATTCACCTGGTTAATATAGGTTTGATTAACGGGAATATCGGTTAGATCAATAGCAATATTTTGATTGGTTCGTCTTGTGATGGACCTTAGTGATAAATACGAGGTTGGATTACTAACGCTGTAAGGGGATCCGTTTTTATCGGTGAATTTCACCCAGTACTTTCCGGGAAACTGGGCATAAGCTTCTGAAAATGCAGAAATCAATAGTGAAAAAATAAGGACCGTTTTAATTTTATTCATAACCATGAGTAACATATTTTAGTTTGTAAATAACACCGCTTGTGATGCGTTGTTCAACCGGCACACCGGCAATAACCGTAGTAGATGAGAGATCTTTTATTTCGCGATAAACCAATCCAACATCTTTTGCATATTTTTCTACATAATATTCGCGGTGAATAGCGTTGCCTTTGTCGTTTTTTTGAGTAACTGTCAACACGTTATCGAAACTATTACCATTAATGGTTTCTGCGCGATCGGTACTGGTGTAAATATATTCCCAGTCGCCAAGCGTGTTGTGAGCATTTCCATTCCATGTTTTTTCTTCCTGCACAGGAAACACCAATTTTGTAAACCGAATGTCTTCTTCCACAACTTCAAGCGTTGTTGCCGTTTTAGTATAATTCCAAACATCTTTCACCACCCAGGGCATGTTATCATAACTAATTGTATCGTTATATTTTTTAATATAGCGCATCATTCTAATAGCCTGGCGCCCTTCATTATCGGTGTATTGATCATTTAAAACTTCCTTAATACGATATTTGTAGTAAGTAGTATCGTTAAAAAAATCATCATAAATAGTGGAATCTACATCGTATACCACATATTTCCCTAAACGGTCAGGTGCATAATCATATCCAACATCCGGGGCCGTCTCTACTTCCTTTTTGCAGGATAAAAGCGCCATAGTACAGCAGGCAAAAAGTATTATATGGATAAAATTTTTGATAGTTAAAATTACTAATAAATTATCGCTAAAACAATCGCAATTTATTATAAATTCGTCCAAAAATTAACTTCTATGGCAGATTTCTCTAAACACAAATTCGGTACTAAAGCTATACATGCCGGCGCAGATCCGGATCCATCTACAGGTGCTATTATGACACCTATTTTCCAAACGTCTACTTACGTTCAGGAGTCTCCGGGTACAAACAAAGGATACGGCTATGCACGGGGTAAAAACCCAACCCGCGAAGCACTTCAAAAAAATATTGCTGCACTGGAGAACGGTAAACATTGTGTTTGCTTTAGTTCGGGTATGGGAGCAACCGACGCCGTAATGCGTATGTTACGACCAGGTGATGAAGTTATAACAGGTGATGATTTATACGGCGGATCGTACCGTATGTTCACGAAAATTTATGAGAACTACGGTATCAAATTTCATTTTATTAATTTAACGGATGCCAACAATATTAGCAAATATGTTAATGCTAATACTAAATTAATTTGGGTTGAAACTCCTACTAATCCAACGATGCAAATTATTGATATTGAAGCTTGCGCCACTATTGCAAAAGCAAACAATATACTGTTAGCCGTTGATAATACATTTGCTTCGCCTTATTTGCAAAATCCATTAGCACTGGGTGCTGATATCGTCATGCACTCTGTTACCAAATATTTGGGGGGGCATAGCGACGTGGTTATGGGAGCGCTTATCACTAACGATGACAAGTTACATGAACAAATTTATTTTATCTTAAACAGTTGCGGCGCAAATCCCGGACCGATGGATTGTTTTTTAGTAATGCGTGGTATCAAAACCCTACATTTACGAATGGAGCGTCATTGCCTTAACGGGCGTAAAATTGCTGAGTTCCTGAAAACACATCCTCGTATCGAAAAAATTTACTGGCCTGGCTTTACTGATCATCCTAATCACGAGATTGCAAAAAAACAAATGCGTGATTTCGGAGGAATGATCTCAATTGTTTTAAAAGGAGCTAACCTGGAACAAACGTTTAAAATTGCTTCATCTTTTAAGGTATTTTCTCTGGCTGAATCGTTGGGTGGCGTAGAATCGCTTATCAATCATCCGGTAACGATGACTCACGCATCTATTCCAAAAGCAGAACGCGACAAGGCAGGTGTTGTAGATAACCTATTACGCTTAAGTGTAGGTGTGGAAGATGTAGAAGATTTAATTGAAGATCTGAAGCAAGCCTTGGCGTAAACTTATTGTAAAACCAAACTCCCGATAACAGATATTATCGGGAGTTTTTAATTTTAGAAATTAAGTGCCGGATTCAGAGGTTGTTTCTGAGTTACCGTCGTTATTATTATGACTGCACTCGTGCTTACCCTTTTTATCATCGGGTTTCAAAAGACCCTTTTTTCCACAGGATGATAAAGTCATAGCGCCCGCTAACACAGCAGCTGCTAAAATGATGTTTAGTGATTTCATATTATTATTTTTTTAAATGTATATATCAAAAACGAATATCTGTTTCAAATAGTATCACACAAATTTATAAACGGCGAAGAAAGAGGTGAATGACGTCTATTTTAAGGTCAGTATGAAAAAATCTATTTAATCTGCTAAATTTGTGAGCAAATGATGTGATACTATAATGGACTTTTTTACCGGATTTTATAAAGGCTTTATTAATTGCTTCAAAGGATTTGGCTTTATCTTTGAAAAAGGATTATGGCCCTGGTTGTTTTATCCGGTCATATTATGGGTATTGATGTGGATAGGAAGCATCTGGGTGTTTTCGCATATTGCCAAACAATTGGCCGACTATTTCAGCGGCTTGCTAAATTTTAAAGACATACCGGATTCCGGCTCCTGGCTTTCTATGGCCAAACCTCTATTAACAGGCTATTTCAGCCTTATACTTACCTGGGTTCTAAAAATTCTCTTTTGGTTCATTTCCGGAACTTTTATCAAGTATATGGTATTGATATTCCTGTCTCCCCTGTTCTCTTTATTATCAGAATCAGTAGATATAATGACAACCGGAAACACTTACGCTTTTAATTTCAATCAACTGGTAAAAGATATTAGCCGCGGGATTTTGATCAGCTTACGCAACATGGTATTTGAATACATGATTATTGGGCTCTGTTTTATTACGACGTTGTTTTTTGCACCTCTTATTGTGATCACTGCGCCACTGTTATTATTTCTTTCGTGGTACTTTATTGGCTTCACGATGCTGGATTACAATTTTGAACGCCATAAGATGACTATCTCACAAAGTGTTCGTTTTACGAGGGATAACCGGGGTCTGGCCTGCGGCATTGGGTTTGTTTATTCATTATTTATGATCCTCCCTTTATTTTTGGGAATTATGTTTGCACCTTTATTGGCAGTAGTAGGTGCTACCCTTAGTTTTATTGAAATTAAAAAAATCAACACACTCAGCTAACATAAATGAAGCATTCCATTTCCATAGTCAACTATTATAATACCACTCCCTTTTTATACGGACTAAATCACACCAATTTCCTATCTAAAATTGATCTTCAATTAGATATCCCGAGTGTGTGTGCTCAAAAACTCAAGGCTAAAAAAGTAGAGATCGGCCTTGTACCCGTGGCTATTTTACCTGAACTCGATTCTTACCACATCATTACCGATTATTGTATTGGGGCCGTTGGAAAGGTTGATAGTGTAAAGCTTTTTGCGCAAAAACCTTTAAACGAATTAACCCATGTATTATTGGATTACCAGTCAAAAACATCGGTTACTTTAGTTCAGTTGTTAAATAAACATTTCTGGAAAAAAAATATTCAGTTTGTGAATGCAACCGAAGGGTTTGAAAAAAACATATCGGATACTACCGGAGCCGTTATCATTGGCGACAGAACATTTGGTTTAATTGAACATCCCTACCAATATGACCTTGCGGAGGAGTGGCAGAAATACACGGGTTTGCCTTTTGTGTTTGCCTGTTGGGTAAGTAACATACCGCTGGAGCCCGAATTTATTCATGAATTTAATGATGCGTTAAAATATGGTATTGATCACATCATGGAATCGGTAGCGGAAAAACCAAATAATACCAAAGGATTTGATGCTTATGATTATTTAAAAAACAAGATTTCGTATAATTTAGATACCGACAAACGAAAAGCATTGAACAGATTTTTAGAATTAATGAAATAGTCTTTGAATTGAATTTAACCCATGGATAAAAAAAATAAAATCAAAGCCGTTTATTTAATTGCCGCCGCGGTTACTTTTATATATGTGTTCATTCGCGCATTCAATATGGATATAACCTATGATGAGGCGTGGACAATAACCGATTTTGCTTCATTAGATGTATGGGGCATTATAACTTATGAACCTTGTGATGCAAACAATCACATGATCAACACTTTATTGATTAAACTGTTTTTTCTATCCGGTAGCGATTCATTATTTGTCGCGCGGTTACCAAATGTTTTGGCATGTATACTGTATATCTATTTTACATATAAAATTGTCAATAAACATTTGTCCCCTGTTATGGCGCTAGGTTGTTATTTGCTTTTATTACTTAATCCGTTTGTGCTTGACTTTTTTAGTATTGCGCGCGGATATGGATTGAGCATGGGTTTTCTGATCGCCTCACTTTACTACATGATCTCCTATGTTAACGAACACAAAACATCGCAAGTTTTGTGGACTATAGCATTTGGAATTCTGACAGTTCTCTCTAATTTTTCGACACTCAATTATTGGTTGGTTTTTTGCCTTGTAATTAATCTTATTGCTCTTTTTAACAAAGGATTAAATTTCAAAAGAACTTTTTTCCTCACTTTTTCGGGATCTGTTATTTTAGCACTTATTGTATA
>JAZKDT010000012.1:64285-67408 GCA_040387475.1 Bacteroidota bacterium
GGAGGCAATTTAGGCTTTTATAAAGACACCTTAATGTCGCTCGCGAAATTTACTTTATACGCTCCTGAGAAAGAATCTTTGATCGCCTATTCTCTAAATATATTTTTAACTGTACTGATCGTTTCCTGCATAGTATCCTTCTTTTACAATCGCACTTTAAACTCCCCTAAAAGCGTATTTACGTTGATAACAACTATTACCATCATATCCGTTATAATGCAAAATGCGTTATTGGGAACATTGTTTTTAGTAGATCGTACAGCTTTATTTTTTTACCCACTTTTGATATTTACCCTCTTTTTTTGTTTGAACGATTATCGAGACCGATGGTATTCCAAGCTAACTGCAGGCATATTAACTGTCGCGTTCATTCTTAACTTTATAGTAAATGCTAATTTTATTAAAACTGCGCTCTGGTACTTCGATTCGCACTCGTCTGAAACATTGAATTTATTAAATGAAATTGGTGAAAAAGAAAACAGAAAATTAATTATCTTTTATTCATGGCCCGTTCAAAGCTCTGTTGGATATTACTTGAAAAAAAACAAATACCCTTTCCTCCAGGTTATGCAGGAAACGCCAGAAAAGCGGTATAAGCCAACGGCAGACTATTACATATACTTAACGGGTATAGTGGAACGTAGTTGGTATAATCCGGATGAATTACATGGTTTTTTTGAGACGAAAACGATTCTAAAACAGTACCAAAAAGAAAAGCTCATCGTATATTGGATAAACCAAAAATAGGATATGATATTCGCTATCACGGAATGCTACCACAATATTGCATCTATTATCCCTCCTGACGCATTTTCCTCTACATAGGATTGAATGGTAGTGAATACAACCACAACTCACCAAATTCCTCTTTATTTCTCCTTTTTTTCTTACATAAAATAGCTATATTTAAAGGTTATTAATTGGCTATGAAGAAATTACTCCCACCCCTGTTTTTGTCTCTTATTTCTGTAACAGAGATAAACGCGCAAAACGAATATATTGATTACCGTTCTCAAACAAATCCGCTTTACTGGAAAAACCGTAAGCCTTTTGCCGACTACTGGCAGCAGGATGTACATTATACGATTAAGGCCTATTTAAATGATACAACTGATATCATCACCGGGCACGAAGAGCTCACATACTGGAACAACTCACCAAGGGAATTATATTTTGTTTACTTCCATTTATACAATAACGCACAAACTAAAGACTCTTATCTTGCTGATCTTTATAAGAATAACAATTACCATTTAAAGTTTAATAAATATCGTAAGGATGGATTGGGAACAGAAGTGGTAAACATCAAAAGTGGTAATACCGATTTAAAAACAGAACTCGACAATACCGTTATGAAGGTGTATCTCGAACGACCATTGAAACCAGGCGAGTCTGTAACGTTTGACATTGACTTTAAAACTTACTATGCCAAGGAAGTTATTCGCAACCGCATGAAATTATTTAATTCCTTTGGAAATAAGCACTTTGATGTGACACATTGGTATCCACGTATTTCTGTATATGACCGTAAAATGGGATGGGATACAGATCAACACATGGACCATGAATTTTACGGCGACTTTGGTTCTTTTTACGTAGAGTTTACTTTGCCCAATAATTATGTATTGGATGCAACGGGCATGTTGCAAAACGAAAAAGAAGTATTGCCCGATACCTTACGTCAGAAATTAGATCTTTCCAACTTTGCTAAAAAACCATGGAACTCTGCTCCCAGCACTATTATTAAAAGAGACGGAACAACTAAAACATGGAAATTCTCCGCATTAAATGTTCACGATTTTGCTTTAACCGCCGATCCAACTTACCGCATTGGTGAATACATGTGGCAAGGCGTAAAATGCGTTGCGCTGGTTCAGGAACCTCATGCAGCCGGCTGGCAGGGCTGTCCCCTGTTTATTGCCAAAGTACTGGATGTAAATACTTACAATATTGGCCCCTATCACTATCCAAAAATGATATGTGCCGATGCTCAGGATGGCGTTGAATATCCAATGCTAACCCTTGATGGTGGTTATGATCCAAATTACAGAGATCTGTTAGTACATGAAATGACGCACAATTGGTTCTTTGGAATGGTTGGAAACAACGAAACTTACCGTGCCTTTTTAGATGAAGGGTTTACGCAGTTCTACACAGCCGATACCTACCAGTTTATTGACGGTCCCAATAAAATTGAACAGCAACCAAAAAGCAAATATGTGCGCCGTTTCACTGAACAAAATAGAATCCTGGACGATCAGATCTACAATGGCTACATGAATGCAGTAACGGTTCGGGGCGAGGAAGTTACCCTGAACACACACAGCGATGACTACAACGGTGGCATTCGTCACGGCGGTGGTTATGGAGCAGTGTATACAAAAACAGCGGCCATGCTTAAAAATTTAGAATATGTATTAGGTCGTTCTTTATTTGACAAATGCATGCAACATTATTTTAACCAATGGAAATTTGCTCACCCTTACCCTGAAGACTTTAGAAATTCCGTCATTCAATACAGTGGAGTTGACTTAAACTGGTTTTTTGATCAGTGGTTAGAGACGACCAAGAAAATTGATTACAAAATCGGGCGTATCAAAAAAGGAAAGCAAAAAGGAGAATATCTGATCAAATTTAAACGCAAAGGTGACATGCAAATGCCTATCGATTTTGCAGTGATCGATAAAAATGACTCCGCTTATTTGTATCATATTCCAAACACGTGGTTCGAGAAACCGGTGAAATCAACCGTATTACCCCGCTGGATTGGTTGGGGAAAAGTGCGGCCAACGTATACAGCAAAAGTTCAGTTGAATGCTAAAATACAAAATGTCATCATTGATCCATCACGCCGTTTGGCAGATGTTGATATGATGAATAATGTAAAACACCACAAAGTAAATTTTACCTTTGATTCAAAAATTTATAATCCCCTGGATTGGAAACATTATGAAGTAAAGGCAAGACCTAGTTTATGGTACAATGGATACGATGGTGTAAAAGTTGGCGCGCATCTTAACGGTGGTTACATGAATACCAAACATGTATTTGACTTAACAGCCTGGTTTAGCACGGGCTTAGGGCAAGCATATCTTGATAGTACTGTAAAGAAAAACAATTACA
>JAZKDT010000013.1:0-1674 GCA_040387475.1 Bacteroidota bacterium
CTTAATGCATTTATATAAATCGGTGCCTCCTCTACCATTTTCAGATTCGCTGGCAAAAAGAAGCATTTTTCCATCTGGTGAAATTGTAGCATAGCTTTGAAAATCCGAAAAATTAACTACCCGCGACATTTTTTTATCGCCTTTTGTTGAATCCGTTAAATCAGCTTCATAGATTTTTCCTCTTCTGAATACGTATAATGTTTTGCCATCCGGAGAAACCGATAAAGCAGACTCGCTTCCCCGTTTAAAGTTGGACTCTTTGCCTTTATCAGGTAGTGTATAGCGGCGAGGGGCTGAGTAAGAATCATCTTTAATAGTAGATACATACATACTTTCAAAGTATCTGCCATCTAAACCATTTTTTTTCTCTTTGGGAGTATCCTGTCTTTTGGATGTAAATAATAATTCATCTTTTCTATAAATAGCGCCGTATTCAGGCATGTCGGTATTAATCACAGGACCAATATTTTTATAAGATTGCTCCTCTACAGGTGCTACCTCAGGATGCTCGAGGGCGTAACGACAATCTAAAATACGCTTCGACAAAAAATAGTCATAGTCGGGATCATCTTCTTTGTTTTGAGCTGCGGCTTTTGCATAAAAATCCAAAGCTTTCGGATAGTTTCCGATATAGTGATAGCTTACTCCTAAATCATTATTAATTTTTTTGTGAGCTTTTTTTGTGTTTTTACTGGCTTTTTCCAGATACGGAATTGCCTTATCATATTTTCCCATGTACTCAGATAACACAATACCTTTTCCGGCGTTTGCAGCAAAAGAGTTGCTATCCTTTGCTAAGATTTGATCGTAATAAGAAACCGCCTTATCGTAATCGTAAACATTTACTGCATTACTTGCCTTCCTCACTAATCTTCTTTCCTGTGAACAAGAGATCAAAATAATGGAAGACAAGATTGCAACTTTAAGTACTATATTTTTCATGATGCGTATTTTTTTAAAATGGTAAGTGCAAACAAATTGCCATCGCGGTATATCCCCTATAAATCAATACCCGAGCGATGAGCCGACTTAGCGATAAGGAAAACACTAATTAAATTGCGTATTGATAGCCACCAAAAGGGAAATATAATTCTCATGTTTGAGATAAATATTTAAAAAACAATATCTATTTGCTGGCATACGATTTACTTATCAATTATATCTTAACTCAATATATAAAGAGGAGATAGATTATGGAAGACTTGTCGGCTAAGCAAGGCTTTGATAACTATCTCCTCTTTCCCTTTTGGCGCATTTTCATCAACTACTTCCTTATCAATTATTACAAATAAAAAAGTCCACCAGATATATATCTGCTGGACTCATTAAAAAATAAATTTAAAATTAGCTATATACTATTAAAATTTTCAAATACTTTATGTTTCCAGTACACAAATGTTCCGGGCTTCTCATGCTTTCTTAGAGCCTTTCTGATATCCGAAAGATTAACGCTTCCGGTTTCCAGGATGGCATCGTAAAGCTGCCTCACATTAATGCCCCATTTTTTAGTCCAGTAATTAACCTCATTGCTATTTTCCGGATGAATAACATCTCGTCTCACAAAATAATCCATGTTATTATTAATTTTAATTATCATTAGTAAAATGTTTATCGCCAGAAGGTTTTGACTCGCGATGATATGGAAGCTCTGCAATTGCCGGGCCATTTAAAATT
>JAZKDT010000013.1:1684-58742 GCA_040387475.1 Bacteroidota bacterium
AAACTGTTCGCCAGATCGTCTGGTTGATCTCACCTTCCATGACATGGGCAATCCCAGCTCTTTTCGTCATTGTTCCAAATGAGACCACATTTCAAATGGGTACATTCTGACCCCACAAAGTGTAGTTGATCATACTCATCACAAAACACCCCAAATTTTTTTCCGTCTATTTCAATAGTTTTTCCTTCATTGCGCTGAATGCATTGTAAATCATTATCTTTTGAGTTCTTTCGCTGTATTTTATAGTAATTGGTGAAACCACCAATGAACTCTTTAAAAAAGACTTTACCTGCGTGAAGTAAGTTAAACCGTGAAGGATCGTATAATTTCTCAAATTTATTGTCTCGTCCATTGATCATATCATCTATCAATAAAGCGGCGATTGTTGAATGTGTCATTCCATTCCCGGAATCACCTGTTACAATATACACGTTGTCTTTATCAAAAGGATTTCGTCCAATAAATGCTACGCCATCCATAGGCTCCATTACTTGCCCCGACCAGCGGTAAACAATTTCACCGATATCAAAATGTTCATTTACCCAGGTTTCCAATAAACCATACCGTTCTTCTTCTGATTTTTTTTCGAGGTCAGCCATGCCTGTAGGGTGATCTTCTCCGCCAATAATCAACAAATCGTGTGTATCATCTAATTTTTGTGTACGTACATAATGATAAGGGGGGATGTCAGAATTCACCGTAAAATCACCTGTATCCCACCATAACGACATTGGTAGTGAGTCTTTTTTAATTTTAGCGCCAATCACATAAGTTCGATATGGATATTGTTTTAAATGCATGACCACTTTATTGTTAACCGGTGTGTTGGTGGCTATCACAACATGCTTCGCATTAATTTTAAAACCGTTATCGGTTGCAACACCGGTTGAATCTATTAATTTAGCATGTGTATTTGTATAAATGATGCCTCCGTTAGACTGAATAACATCACACAAAACTTTCATATATTTTAACGGATGAAATTGCGCCTGGTTCGAAAATCTTAAACATGGGCCGGGATGATCTTCCATTCCGGGAACATTAGCAAGTTTAGTTACGTCTAATCCCGCTTCTTTCGCTGCAGTTAACTCCTTATCGATCGATTCCACATCATCACTCGAATGAAGAAACAGATAACCATTTACCCTCTGAAAGTCGCAATCTATGTTTTCATTTTTTACGGTGCGCTCAATAAAATCGATCGCCGAACGGTGGCTTTCAGCTATTAAAGTCGTTTTTTCTTTTCCAAACATTCTCTGTAGTTCATAATATCTATCATCTAATGCAGTAACCAGATGAGCGGTTGTACGTCCGGTTTCACCACTGCCAATAAAACCATCTTCAACAACGATTACTTTTTTTCCTGATTTTATCAAGCAATACGCGATGCTGATACCCGCGATGCCACCACCAACAATAACCACATCAGTTTCTGTGTTTGTTTCCAGTTTTTGGAATGCGATAGATTTAACAGATTCAATCCACAAAGTGCTGTGGGCTCCGGCGGTTATTTTCTCCGTATTAGGATGTACATGGGTTTCTTCGCGCATACTCTTTCACTTTACATAAAACATAAAAAACAATGTCTCCGCCGGGGTGAACAGAGAACATAAAACATAGCAACAAACTAAAAAAACCAATACTGTTAAGCGTAGTAGTAATAAGGATTATTGCATATAATTCTCATTTTACATACAAAATCATACCTGTTACTGGCATATTTATAGGATGTCAAACTATTATGATCTTTAAAAGCTTTGTGCTCATAGAAAAGGAAGGCCGTTATTTACTAATTCGTGAAGCGGCGGCTAAGTGGAAAGGCAAATGGTTTTTACCTGGTGGAAAAGTAGATCCTGGTGAGCGTCCAGAAGACGCCGCACACCGTGAAGTAAGAGAAGAAGCAGGTTGTAATGTAAATCTGAAGGGCATTTTTTATTTCAGATATAATGAAGGTTTTCTGGACAGGTATTTGGCTTTATTTTTTTCTGCTGACATGATTGGAGATGAGATCAAAACCATCGCTGATAAGCATTCTTTAGAAGTTAAATGGTTCACATACGAAGAAATCAAAACATTACAAGTTCGGCAAAAGATGCTTGAAATCATTGATAGTTATCGAATGTCGGGCGTTATTCCGGTGAGTAATTTCAAATTTATGTAACTTGGACTTGGTGTGCAAATAATCAGTGGATTCCCCATTTTTCTTAATTTTGAGGAAGCGGTTGCCCAATCTTAAAATTTTTGCAATTTTTAATTTCCCATAATTAACTGGTTTCCATTTAGTTAAAATTTCAAAAAACTCGGCACTGTTATTTCAATAATGGCAAGCGTAGACAACTTTATTACCGTTGGAGACATCAGTAAAAAAGCGTGGTAATATGCAATTAAACTAAACACTGGAAATTATGGCAATCATACAATCACAAACACAAAAATTAGCGCAAAAACTAACGCACCAACAAATTCAACTGATTAATATTTTGGGCTTGCCAACTGTTGCACTTGAGCAACATATCGCTACCGAAATGGCTATCAACCCTGCACTGGAATTCGACACCGTTGAAAGTGAATCGAACGACAGTGATGACCAGGAAACAAATGAAGCTAACGAAGAACGTGAAGACTTTGTTTCGGAAGGAAAGCTTGGTGAAGATTATGATTATAAAGACTACATGGATAGAGATTCGTTGGATGATTATAAATATGAAGCCAATAACCATGTGAAAGAAGATGACAAAAGAGAACAGGTTTTCTTAGAAAGTCATGATTTTACTATCTCATTGATCGATCAATTAAGCTTATTGCCTATTAGCGAAAAAGAAAAAGAAATAGGCACATACCTAATCAACACGTTTGATGATGATGGATATTTAAGAAGACCTTTAGAGGACATTGCCGATGAATTTTCATTTGTTAGTCAATTTGTAACAGAAGAAGAATTACAAAACGTTTTAAATAAAATTAAAACATTAGAGCCTATTGGCATAGGCGCAAAAGATTTAAGAGAATGTCTGATCCTTCAATTAAATCATAAAAGAGAAAAAACAAAAGATACATATAATGCTATTACCATCCTTGAAAAACATATGGATGAATTATCGGCCAAAAATTTTGATGCTATTAAGAAAAAGTTAAAATTAGACGCTGACGAATTCCAGGATGCATTGGCAGAAATTAAGAAATTAAACCCAGTGCCTGCCGGGAGTTCTAAAGAAAACACAGGCCGAGCCATTACCATTGAACCTGACTTCACAGTTATGGTAGAAAACGATAACGTAGAGTTATTTTTAAACTCAGCTAAACATCCTCCTTTAAAGATCAGTGATGATTACACGGAGATGTTAAATACCTATACCAAAGCAAAAGACAAAAGTTTACGTGAAGCGTCCAGTTTTATAAAAAGCAAAGTAGATAGCGCCAAATGGTTCATCGAAGCATTGCAGCAACGTGAAAAATTAATGATCACCGTGGCGAAAGCTATCGTAAGACATCAGAAAAAATTCTTTATTACCGGAGATGAAGCTGATCTGAAACCATTGATCTTAAAAACCATTGCTGAAGAGATTAATTCTGACATTTCAACAGTGTCACGAATTGTTATCAGCAAGTATATTCAAACAGCTTACGGCACGTTATTAATGAAACATTTATTCTCAGAAGGATTAAGTACAACCAACGGAGAAATAGTGAGCACAAAAGAAGTGAAAAAAGTACTACAGGAATGTGTAAATAAAGAGGATAAGAAAAATCCATTAAGCGATGAGCAAATAGCTTATTACTTAATGCAAAAAACATACTCCATTGCACGAAGAACTGTAGCAAAATACAGGGAACAACTAAATATCCCGAACAAAAATTTCAGGAGATCAGCCGCAGCTTAATTAACTGAAGCCGGTTACTGATAAAGAAAGTGAGAGCATTATGTTCTCACTTTTTTGCTTTATACAGTAGCTGGCATAATATTATGTCATTCTGTATAAACAAACTTTAACTTACTATCATTATGGAAACGATAAAAAATACCGATGAAGACAAACAAACTTTAAATATAACGGACAGAGATGTTCTTGGTTTAGAGAAAAATAAAGGCATTATCACAGGACCCAAAGCAAAGCCAAACAGAATTTTTATCGTTATAGCTATTTTACTTGTATTAGCAGCAATTTATTGGTGGATTACTAAATAAAGAAAATTACATGCAGTAATAAAAAAATTAATCCGTTAAAAGATCGATTGCGGTCTCTACTTTATTGAAATTCTTTTTGTATTTCTTTTTCAATCTGTACATTTTAATATCCCTGATAAATTCCCTGACATCAGCATTCAATCCTATAGATGCAAAGGGCCCGTCAAAATGAAAATTAGATACCTGATTAAATAAAGTTTTTCTGTACCCTACAACGCCCTTTACACCCACCCATCTGATTGGCTTAAACGTCATAGATAAACCAAAATCTGTGAGAAAAATCCCACTCGATTCTTTGATCTCTGTTTCTTTTGTAATCGAGTTGATGTATTGGAGGCTATTTTTTCCATATCCAAATTCAACCGGTAAGCCCAATGTTACAAAGCGTGTATTTTTATAAATGATCTCGGTATTAAAACCAATGTACTGAAGCTTTAATTGCCTTTCCCAGTCAACCCCATTTACAACCTTTTTATCATCGTTCAAATTATTGGTTGTTGCATAATATCCCAGCGTTAACCGTAATTTCTCGCGCACCAATATTCCCGCATCCAGGCCGTTAATTGTAATAATCTGATTTTTATAAAACAAATTTCTATTATCTCCTCTCAATTGAGGTCTGATCAGCTTCGGTCTCACAATGTATAGAGAATCCTTTATAAAAGCTGCTCTCTGCTTTTTGGTTTGACCGTTCATGGTTATTGAAGTTATAACCAGAGCCAAAGAAAGAAGAATTTTAGAATTCATAAAGTTTATTAACATCCTTTAAATACTGTCAATTATCATTCCCGCTCACAGATGCATATTATGTAAAAATGCGCAATATTTTTCTCAAAAATCAACACTTTATATCAAATTGTGTTTTAAAGTGGGAAATTAGCGTTGGTATATAATTTATAATGTAACTTATATCTAATCATTTTAATACGGAGATTATGAAACATATATTATTATTATTGATAGTACTCACGCTGGTTACAGGTAAGCTAAAATCGCAGGAACGAGAGAAATATGGAAATACTTTAAATCTTGGTGCAGGTGTTGGCTATTTGGGTTATGCTCCTGCCGGAAACATTAACTTTGAAATTGACGTCTTTAGAAACTTCACACTAGCTCCATTTGCTTCTGTCTATTCTCACAGAAGCTATCGTTACTGGGGTGATGAAAACTATCCTTACCGAAATTACTACTATCGTGAAACGACAGTTCCTCTAGGCGTTAAATCCAGTTATTATTTTGATGAGCTTTTTAATGCCGGCGACAGATGGGATTTTTATGTAGGAACTTCGCTAGGGTTTGCCTATAGAACGACAACCTGGGAAAACGGATATAACGGCGATCGCGTTGTAAATACATCAGCTAGTCCATTATACGCTAATATGCACATAGGAAGCGAATGCCATTTAACTCAAAGAGTGGGAATTTACCTGGATTTGTCAACGGGTATGTCGACTTTCGGGTTTGGCTTCCACTTTTAAATCCACATATAGTGGTGTATTTTACACACTTTCTCACAATGTAACGCCAAGTTGTTTATGTGGATTAGTACAAATCAATAAATTTTAAAGAAATAGTAAAACAAAATCTAAAAAAAAGAAATTATGAAATCATTTATCAATTACATGCTTATTTGTTTGCTAATTCTTGGAATGACTGGCTGCGCAGTGGTTGGGGGCATTTTTAAGGCGGGCATGATCTGGGGGATTATTCTTGTAGTAGGTATTGTTGGCTTAATTATTTACCTGATATCGGGTGGAAGAAAAAAATAAATCACCTTTATTTATCGCCTTTAAAAAAAAGGCACTTTATTTGTCCAATATATATTCTAAAATCTGAACTCATGATATATAGATTAATTGATTTGCCCTCAAACCTCATTGGTTTTATTGCGCAATGGCAAGTAACGAAAAAAGATTGTGATGAAGTGTTGTTGCCTTCAGTTCACACACATGTCAAAAAAACCGGCCATTTAAGCTGTTTACTGGTCCTAAAACATTTTAATGACAGTTTCAAGTTATTTACATTAAAAAATTTGAAACATCTCATGCAGTGGAAAAGCCAATGGAGACGCATCGCCATCGTTGTAGAATCAAAAGCCATTAAAATGGTGGTAGTTATTGCTAACTTATTTGTCCCCGGCAAATTTAGGGTATTTTCCAACACAGAGATGGACAAAGCTATTGAATGGGCTTCCGAAAGAAGTTAAGAATATTTTTATATCATGTTGAGCAATTCAAGTAGTTGCTCTTTCTTCCTATTCGACACAGGTACTATCGAGTCGTCTTTCATTACAATATGGCCCTCTGTTTTCTCAAAACAAAATAAGTGATTCATATTGATTAAATGTGAATTATGAACCCTCAGGAAACCAACGTCCGTTAAGAGATCATCGAATTCTTTCATGGTGCGTGATACCATAATCCGCTTCCCATCCAGCAAGTATACTTTTGTATAACCACCATCGGATTCAAAACGAATGACATCATTTAAGTCGATAGAATAAATACGCTCCATTGTTTTCAAAACAATTTTTCGCTTTGTTTTTGCTGGCTCGGTAATATTGCTTAACAATGTCTTCAATTTCAAATTTAGCTCATCACTATTAAATGATTCTTCCACTTTTTTAATAGCTGAAATTAAATTGGAGGGAGATAAAGGTTTTAGCAAATAATCCAACGCACTATATTTGAATGCTTCAATTGCATACTCCTGGTGGGCAGTTACAAATATGACCTTAAAACTCACTTTATCAAACTTTTTCAACAGATCGAAGCCTGTTCCATCAGGCATTTGAATATCCAAAAATATAAGATCAGGTTGATGTTCTGTGATAGCCTGAAAACCGGATTCCACCGAATCAGCTATCGAAACTACCTGAATATTTTCGGCATAAGAACTTAGTAAATTAGAGATCAATTCCTGATTATTTGTTTCATCATCAATAATAATCGCTTTTATCATATAGTGTTGTTTTTTTAGTTTGCTTCCAGGCGAGTGGCCAGCTTATTTTTTATCTTTCTTTATAGGGTACAATAAATTTAACTTTAACGCCAGAGTTGTTGAGCGACAGACTTCGCTTATCCAAAATCTGGATTTCAATGTGACTTTTATTTTGCTCACTTAAATTACTCATTCGCTCTTTTGTAATTACTGTGGCTAGGGACTCGTAAGATGATTTTAACTTGTTTTTCAATTTCATCGCTTCTTCCATTCCTACTCCGTCATCTTCAATTTCATATATCAAAAATTTGTTTTCATAGAATAATCTTACATCTACCCTACCCTTCTCTTTTTTATAAAAAATACCGTGCTCGATTGCATTTTCAATAAATGGCTGTGCGAGCATAGGCGGAATGTAAATACCATCTCTCTCAATTTTGGGATCAATTTCAATAGCATAATCAAATTTATTTTCAAAACGCAACTTCTGTAATTCCAGATATGTATTTAATAGTCTCACCTCTGCCTCAATGGATATATAGTCTTTTCGGGAGTAATCAAGGATCATACGGATCAACTCAGAAAATTGCGAAAGATAATCGCCAGCTTTTAAACTGTCCTGCTTAAAAATGTAGTTTTGAATGGCATTTAATGAATTAAAGATAAAATGCGGATTCATTTGCGATACCAGGAGCTTTTGTTTTAATAGATTATTTTTTTGAGTATTGATAATACTCTTTTGCTTGAAATTGCGATAAAGAAAAAAAGAGCTTATGGCCAGTAATATTAAAACAGATGCAAACACAATTAACCAAATGTTTTTCATCAGGTTATTTCGTTCACTAACAGCAGTCAAGGCATCCAGTTTTTTTTCGTTTTCAGATTTATTGATTAATTCCTTTTTCTCATACTCATACTTGAGTTTTTGCTCTAATAAAGCATTTTTAGATTCCTGATTATCAAGAATGCTTTTTGATTCGATATATAACTCATGATATTGAGATGCTTTGGTTTCCTGCTTAGTCTGCTTATATATTTCATAAAGTTGTGCGGCAGCCATTGTGATTTCTGCGGGATGATTGATGCTCTGCCCTATAGCCAAGGCATCTTCGGCATGAAAAATGGCTAACGCGTATTTTTTTTGAAAAGAAAAAATCCTGCTGAGTATAATATGACCATGATTCATCTCTACTTTATTCTGCGTACTTTCAGAAATTTTAAGCCCTTTCTGCGCATACTCTAAAGCTTTGTCATAATTATTCTGATAAACATATATTTGAGCGATATTAGAATATGCGACTGAACTTGCGTCGTAATCAGCATTTTCTACTGCATCTATACTTTTCTGTAAATATTCCAATGCTTTTGTATAATCCATAGCTGCATTATAATCCACTCCAATTTTAAAGTTGATGGTACTAATGGCTACCTCATAATTATTTTTAATATAAAGCTCCCTGCTTTTTTTATGGTGTTCGATAGCCTTACTATATTCTCTTTGCAAATAGCAAATATCTCCAATACTTAAGTGAACATCTGCCACGCCAATTTCATCACCGGTTTCCTCAAATATTTTTAAGCATTCGTAAAGCAGGTTGAGAGCTTTTGTATTATTTCCTTTACGTATATCTATTTGAGCTATAGCTTGCTGGGAAATGGCAACTTCGTTTTTATTACCTGACTGTTTGCTAACCTCAATGGCTTTATTAAAAAACTCAATGGCCTTTTCATCGTCTGATTGCTCGGAATACATAATTCCCTGATTATGCAGCGCTGTTGCATAATACTTACTAAAAATAACTAATGTTCGGCCTTGTGGCTTTAGTGCAAGATTTTTTGAAGCCAATTGCCTCATTTGTTCATTGTATTTTTGCCATTCCCCATCAGCAGCTATTTCTATGAGCTGATCTAAAACACCGCAACGGATAGTGTCATTTTTGGAAAATTGCAGTTCTTTCTTAAGTGATTCAATAGTATATCCCTGTGAAAATGTATGAAGATTCCATAGTAAAAAAAGGGCTGTTAGTCTTAAATAAAGCATATCATACAATTAACCCATACAATGTATGGATTATCTAACGACAAAACAAAAAAGCCCCTTAGTGATAAGAGGCTTTTTTATAAGTGTTGGAGTATTTCCGATAAACGCTATTAAATGCTGGATAATCGTTTTTTAAAGTGCGTAGAAAGTTGCCCAATGTGGGCTATTCTATTTACCTATTTCAACAATTTTCAACTCTACACGTCGGTTAAGCTGTCTTCCGTCTGGATTATCGCTTCCATCAGCATTTGAATTAGGTGCGGCAGGCATCGTTTCTCCG
Source organism: Bacteroidota bacterium (assembly GCA_040387475.1). Taxonomy (GTDB): domain Bacteria; phylum Bacteroidota; class Bacteroidia; order B-17B0; family Aurantibacillaceae; genus UBA4416. Next base: position 11,132 of record JAZKDT010000013.1, read on the forward strand.
TATCCTTTGGAAATCAATCTGCCATTGCTAATACCTTTTGACAGAAGGTAGGCCGTTACGGCTGCAGCGCGATCCTGTGAAAGTTTAGCGTTATACTCAGGCGTTCCTTTTGAATCGGTATGTCCCGATATTTCCACTATAACTTTAGGATACCTATTCAGGAAACGGATAATGTTTCTTAGCTCCACATTAGACGTTTTCCTCAAGGTTGCTTTATCAAAATCAAAGAAAATATTGTTTAATACGATCTTGGAACCTACAATAACCGGAGGTAATTGAACTGCTCTGTATATTTCATAATAGTTTGTCTTTTTTGGAATGTCCCTGTTTTCTGAATAAAATAAGAAGTCATCGGCTTCATAGGCAATATTGTAATTCTTTCCAGGAGGTAAAATAAACAAGTATTGGCCGCTTTTACTATTAGGTCGATAAACACCCACAACATCGCCGGTCTCGTTGTCGGTTACTGTAATAACAATGTCTTTAGGTACCTTCCCATCGTCGGTTTTCACTACACCTTTTAATAAAGTTAGAGGATTTGGTTTCTGATCAAGGAACGAAATGGTATAATTGTCCTTTTCTCCGTACCCACCTTCTTTAAAAGATGAATAATAAGCTTTGGTTTTATCAGGAGATACGACATAAAATACATCATCATCGGGGGAGTTTACCGGATATCCAACATTTACAGGCGCCAACCATTTACTGCCATCTTCAGATAAAGCACTATAAAATATGTCAAATCCTCCCATTGTATTATGGCCGTTTGAACTAAAATACAAGGTTACTCCATCAGGGTGAATAAAAGGAGCGTCCTCGTCATACTCCGTATTGATTAACGGACCCATATTGACTGCTTTACCCCATTCGCCATCCTTGGTTCTCTGGCTCACGTAGATATCACGTCCACCGTAACCACCAGGGCGATCACTCACAAAATAAATAGCATGGCCATCGGCCGAAATAAACGCGCTTGGCTCCCAATGCTTGGTATTAATGTTGGAATTTAATTTAACAGGAGTCGACCATTGATCGCCGTTTAACGTGGTTGAATAAATATTTCCATCACCGTTATCATCTTTATAAATTAAGATTTCTTGCCCATCAGGCGATATACCTATACTGGCTTCGTTACTTTCGCTATTGATTTTTGAACTGATTGCCTCAGCTGCTGACCAGCCTGATTTAGTCCGTTCAGAAATATAAATATCCTCCAGGTATTTACCCTCTTCCATAATATCTCCCGTTCCTTTACGGCGGGAGGTAAAGATCATGATTGATTGATCTGCTGTAAGCACCGGGCTGTAATCGGCATAAGGCGAGTTAACCGCGCTACCCATATTCTCTATTTTTACTCTCACAGGATTAGCAATAAGAGACTTGGCCGTGTTACACATCGCTATTTTTCGCTCTGCATCTTTTTGATTGTCCTTGTCTGTTTTACTATTGATCCTCATCTCATTTTCATAAGTTTGGTATGCAGTGATGGCTTTGTCAAACTTAGAATGAATATGGTAAGCATCTCCCAATAGTTTATAAGCCAGTATGGGAGCATTTCTTTCCTCATAGCTATTTTTATACTTTGGATCAATTGATTTGACGGCTCTTTCAAGATATCTGGCAGCTTTTGCCTTGCCACTCCTGTTATTCAAGTAACAATCGCCCACTAAATAACAGATATTGGCATTGGTACTGTCGTCTTTATATAATTCCAGGAAAACAGGCAATGCCTGATAGTAATTGCCTGCTTCATACAGCGTATCCGCCATATAAAATTTTGTTTTAAAATCTTTGTTTTGCGCTATTAAACCTGTAAGATTTATTGCAAGCATTAGTAGTAAAAATTTAATTCTCATATAGGGTGTATTTTTACCCAATAGTTAAGAGAAAGCTATGCCAGCTAAAAATCAGAGCCCCGGAAACTTACATTTCCGGGGCTCAACCAAAATTACACTCTTAAAAATCACTAAAAACGTGATACGCGGCGGTGACAGTATGGAGTTCCACCTTCTTTTTCATAGTACTGTTGATGATAATCTTCAGCGGGCCAAAATGTAGTAGCTTTTCTTAGTTTAGTAGCTACTTTATATCCTTTAATCTGCAACTGGGCAATTAGCTTTTCAGCCGTTGCTTTTTGTGCATCGTCGAAATAAAATATTTCCGATAAGTATTGAGGGCCGACATCATTTCCCTGACCATTTGCCTGAGTAGGATCATGGATCTCAAAAAACAATTTGGTCAATTCTTCATAAGTTGTTTTTGCGGGATCAAAAGTTACTTCCAACGCTTCAACGTGGCCTGTTGTGTGGCTGCAAACTTCTTTGTAGGTGGGATTTGCTTTAGCACCTCCAATATATCCAACTTTGGTTCCTAACACACCTGTTGCATTCTGAAAATAATATTCTACTCCCCAAAAACAACCGCCTGCAAAAATAGCTTTAGATGGTTCTTTTGCTATGCTCTCTTTTTTCACACCGCTTCCTTCTACAAATAGCATTGAAGTAGAATTCACACAATGGCGTGTATTTTTATCAGTTAACCCTTCACCGTAAAAAACGTGTCCCAGATGCCCTCCACAATTAGTACAAGTAATTTCGGTTCGCTGGCCATCCGCATCTACAGTTTTTTTCACGGCACCAGCAATTTCGTCATCAAAACTGGGCCATCCACATCCTGAATGAAATTTTGAATCAGACTCATACAGCGGTGCGTTACATTGCTTGCAAATGTATGTGCCTTTGTCAAATTTATCAGTGTATTCTCCGGTAAAAGGTCTTTCTGTTCCTTTATTTAAAATAACATACTTTTCCTGATCAGTTAAGGGGTTTAGTTTCATAGGTGTGTCTTTTTTAATAGTTGAATTTTTAGTAACAGTAGTGGTATTATTTGTATTTTGACATTGAGTACTATAACACCCAATAACAAATAACAGAGCTACAAGCATTAGGCGAGGTTGGCTAAAATGCTTCATTACGTTTGTTGTTTTCATAGCTTAGGTTTTACGATTATAAAATTAACATATAAACTCTTAAAATGTTGCTCTTAAAAAAGGCAATTTAGATTTACATACGACTTTTATACTTTTTTGTATTTAAGTGATTATTCTTTTTAACAGAAATTCACAAGTAATTGAGCAAAGAGGTGTGGTTTTAGTTTATCTTCATATATGTTTAGTCGTTTAATAACTCTATTTTTTATTTTTGCTTCAATTAGTATTGTTGGAAAAACAGCTATAGAACTACCAAAAGACAGCATACGGCAAGATAGTTTGTTGTCGTACTGTAAAAAACACTTAGGATCTAATTACCAGTATGCCAGTTGTGATCCTTCAGGAGGATTTGACTGTTCAGGATTTGTATATTATGTATTTAACCACTTCCATGTCAAAGTACCGCGTTCATCGAGTGAATTTAGTTCATTTGGAAAAACAGTATCTCCTGAACTGGCGAAACCGGGTGATGTTATAGTATTTACGGGAACAAATGTAAAAAAACGATCGCCCGGCCACGTAGGGATTGTTATTTCAAATCCGGGCGAAGAACTTCAATTTATTCACAGTTCTTCCAATAAAAAACATTCGGGGGTTAAAATATCTTCTTACAAGGAGTCTCCGTACTATAAAAATCGATTCCTGAAAATCGTTCGTGTAGCTGTTATTTATAAATAATCAGATCAGTTGTTCACTTTGCAATAAACTTTTTAATCTACCTGTATTCAAAGGTTTTTCCATGAGTTGCAACACCATGGGATTTTCATTTGCCCTTAATTTGTCACCTGTATCTAGTGAAGAGGACACCGCAATAACTTTACATTTTTTTCTGGATTCGTGAGGAAGGAGTGCATATTTATCAAGAAAGTCGAATCCATTCATTACCGGCATATGGATATCCAATAAAATAAGATCGGGCCATAATGCACCATCATTTTCCTCAAGAAATTTAAGCGCTTCTGTGGCAAAAGGGTATTCAGCTATTTGATGAGTAATATCCATCTGGCGAATGAGTTCGTGATGAATGAACAGATCGATCTTGTTATCATCAATTAACATGACTGAAATTTTCTTACTCATTAGATGGTTTATTAGGAATTAGTATGTTAAAAGAAGTACCTTTCATTAATTCAGAAGAAACTGTAATGGTACCATTCACTTTTTCAATCGCTTCTTTTACAATGTAAAGTCCAATGCCGGTACCTTCTGTGTTTAACGAATCTTCGGTTCTAAAAAATAACTGAAATATACGATCCAAATAATTTTGATCAATTCCAATGCCATTATCAGTCACCTTGATTTTAGCTTCCGAAGCACTGACATCAATATCAATTTTTATCTCCTGCTTATCAATGGCGGGGTTTTGGTATTTAATGGCGTTTGATATCAGGTTTTCGAAAATAACACCCAACCTAAAAACATCCCCAGTAAATTCATTATGCTGTTTACAGCAAAACTGAAAATCAATAGAAGTATTCTGATTTTTTAATGTATCCCATATGGATGTGATAAGCGCGTTAAAATCTACCTTATCATTAACTTCTTCGGACCGCGCATTTTTATAATAATCAATGAGCTTCTTAATAAAATTATCAAGCTTTATAACTCTTCCTTCAATCATTTCAAAATAAGTATCTGCCACTCTTAACTCGGGCAATAATTTGGTGAGATTTACAACTCCCAAAATCGAAGTTAACGGTGATCGTAAATCATGAGATACACTGTATACAAATTTATTAAGCTCATCATTTATTTTTTGTAGTTCCTGATTTTTTAATTTTAGCTCAACCCTCGATTTATAGAGTGTTACGCAATTGTCTATAGCTATCGACAGCTTTTCCCAATCCCAGGGTTTTTGAATAAACTTACTAATTTGTCCGCGATTGATCGCATCAATAACAACTTCGATATCTGATTGCCCGGTGATAAGCAGCCTACTACTATCTGGATAAAGTTTTACCGCTTTTTCTAAAAACTCAACGCCTGTAATTCCTGGCATGCGCTGATCGGATATAATAACATGTACGTAGTTTGTTTGTAATAAAGTAAGCGCATCCCCGGCGTTGGTTGCAGTGTAAACTTCATACTCTTTTCTGAAATTAGCGCGAAAAGCCACGAGGTTTTGTTCCTCATCATCAACGTATAAAACTTTTATCTTTTCGGCTTGCATATTGAGTTTACAAGATAACTTTTTTATTCAAAATTAACAGAATTTTTGTACCTACACCTTGCTCAGATTCTACTTCAATAACCGCCCTATGACTTTCAATTATTTTAAATACAATTGACATGCCTAACCCTGTGCCTTCGCCGACATCTTTCGTTGTGAAAAACGGATCAAATATTTTTGCTTTTACCTCGGCTGTCATACCTATTCCGGTATCTACGATGCTAACAAATACTTTATCCGCGGAAGCGTAGGTTTTTATTGTTAAGCTATTCCTGCTATTGTTATTTTTTCTGCTGATGGCATATAAGGCGTTACTAAACAAATTCATGAAGACCTGATTCAATTTACCGGGTAAGCATTCAATCAAAGGAATGGCACCTAAATCGATTACCAGGTCGGTGTTTTCGGGGATGGCGCTTTTTAATAAAATGAGCGTTGATTCAATTCCTTCATTTATATTGGCATGCTTGATATCACTTTCATCAAGTCTTGAGAAATTTTTAAGCCCTGAAACGATGTCGGCCGTCCGTTTTGCGCCGTCTTCAATCCCCGACAATAAATCGGCCATTTCTTTCTTCAGATATTCAATATCAATTTCTTTTTTAAACTTCTCTATTTCCATCAATTTACCTGCAGAAATTTCTTGCGAAGCAATCAATTCATATTTTTCTAAAAGCGTTAAAACATCTCCAATATCCAACTTTAAAGGCTTTACGTTAGCGCTCACAAAATTAATAGGATTATTAATTTCATGAGCGATTCCGGCGGTTAGTTGACCCAGGGAAGCCATTTTTTCAGCATTTACCAATTGAGCCTGCGTTTCTTTAAGATTGCTTAACGTGTTTTTTAATTCAATGGTGCGTTGTTCCACATTTCGTTCCAAAACAATGTTTTGATCAATAATTAATTTTTCATTTTCTTTTAAAGCGTCCAATGCTGTCGCCTGCGACTCTTCTTTTTCTTTCTTTAAAATATTGATTCTATCTGCTAACGCAAACGATAGTAAAATTGTTTCGATGGCAGAACCTAAAGTCATCGTATATACTGTAAAATTGTTATAAGGCAAAATACCAGAACTTTTCATGGCATGAATAAATACACCTACCAAAAAAAAGGACCACGCTATTGTGAAAAATTTAGCCGGACGATACCCCATTCTTGCAATTTTAAACCCCACGTACAACATAAACAATGATAAGGGGCTTACAATTGCTAAAATTAACTGCCAGCTTTTCTGGTGATATCCCACTATAACCAAAATAGCAGCGACTCCATAACATATGTATGCAATTAAAAACACCTTATCTAATTTCGGTATGAATTTTTTAGTATTTAAAAACACTCTTAAAAATTGAACTGATGCATATCCAACAAAAACACTAAAAATCATAATACTCAATAACTCAAATTTTGGATTATTAGGCCAAATATATTTGAAAGTATACCCTTGAAAAGTGATTTGAGTGATTAAAACAGCCAAAATATATATTACATAATATAAATAACTTTTATCTCGAACTGAAAAATAGATAAACAGGTTATAGAATATCATAATCAACATTATACCCGAGTATATTCCGATCAAATAATTATGAGTAGTACTTGATGAAAATGCCACGAGCGGGGTAGTTATTTTCAATGGAATTTCAACCTGATCAAAACTCTTAATTTTTACAAAATATGTCTTCACTTCTCCCTGATCTAAATACAAATCATACAAATAACTTGTGTGTGCATATTTTCTCTTAAAAAAACTAAAATTTTGTCCAATCACAGTAGAAGAAAAAGTGCTATCGTTATTCATTGTAAATAACTCCGCTTCATCAATTAAAGGGGCATCTAATTCCAATAATAGTTTATGCTGTGAAGAACTATTTTTTATTTGAAATTTCACCCAAATTGCGGCCTTCGTAAATCCAAAACCAGGAACATCCTGGGAGTTTAATGTGAATTTTTTAGAACTTTTCACATCCTGGATGGTCATTCTAAAACTCGAATCCTTTAAAATTTCTATATGCTTACCGATATAATCTCCAAAATTTTCATCCGTCAACACAATCTGGTTTTGAGCTAACGTGATAGAAAAAGAAATGAGAAAGAAAAAAATAGATAAACGATGTTTGGTATTTTTCATATTAATGTGTTTATTTCTTATGAATATAATCTCGAGAATACAAGCTCGGTTACTGTCTTCACCGTAAGGTCATAATCAACAATAAATTCTCCTTTGGGCCCGTTTTCAACACATATCTGCTTTAGTTCATTTCTTAAAGAAAACATTTTAACTTTATCATAAGGCATTGCCGTTTCCAAAGTACTGCCATTCAGAATCCCAACTAAGCTTGCTACATTTGTTTCGTTTGGATAAAGGAATGTACCTTTGTTCCCAAGAGATTGATTAACTACAAATCCAACATTTTGAAACATTTCGAGTGTATAACCTCCGCAAATGCCTGTCAGTGTCTGAAATCGTAGTTGATTTATAGCTGAAATCGCCGCCCTAACAAGAATAACGCTAATACCAATGCCTTTTACTTTCTTAGAATTCCATAGTCCACACAATTCACCTACTCCACCATCAATTGCATACTTTTTAACTATAGTTTTAATTCTGGGATCCATTTTTTCGATTGCGTTTTCAACAGGAAGTGGATGAACTCCATCAGCTACCTGTATACGTATTCCACCAACTAACTCACAATTTTCGTTTGTTGCTACAAAGCAATACATGTTAGGATTAGTCACCCACAAATTGTTATTTGAAGTAATATTTTCAATGCCGTAATCTTTTAACACTTGCACGTGTCCTTTAATATACTCTTCGCATAATGAAGGCTCGTCTACGGCTCTATAGGCATTAACATAAAACATCTCTAACTGAATTTTAATATTTTTTCAATAGGATATCGAAGTGAACTATATTTTGGCGGCGAACTAATAATAAATCTCAATAATAACACTTTTCCCATTGTAGAATCTATATTAAATAATTCTTCGAACTCTTTCTGTAAGGATACTGCTTCTTCTCTCAGATGCACAGGAAGCAATTGATCATCACCATATGAAACGGTATTAAAAATGAGAGTTGACAAAGAGGGAGGGTGTGTTGATATTCCATCCTGGTTAGCTGCTAACCAAACTCTCTCTAAAGCCCTACCGCCTTCCAGAAATAAATTGGTTCCGAAATTTGGCATTGTAATTAAACCAACAGCCGAAGCACCTAAAATCCACTTTTTTTGAATTTTCTTATAGGCAAAGCCTAAATTCCAATCCGCTAAATGTGATACAACTCTCCAATCCTTACTTACATAAAACCCTGCATATTCAGTTGGTGTTAAATCCATTGTCTCTTTAAAACTTATCCCATTTTTTGTTTGTTCCGCTTCTTCGATAGTCCAACGTGCCTCCCCTCTAAAATCGTAATGACCTCCTTTAGTAATGTATCTTATCCTGTCCATTTTGCTTGTTATTTCCGCTAACTTCAAAAGTTTATCTTCATCATCAATCACAATAAGATCAGCCCCTGGGATAGTGCGAGCTACTTCCTGAAGTGCAATAAGACGATTCTTTTCTATAATTTTTCTGTCTACGATGTCCCTATTCGAAACGCGGAAATCAATAGTTTTAGATAAATAATCACAATTATGAGATTGTAATAAATGTTTTAACTCCGGATACACTTTATCAAAAAAACGAAATGTCGCTATCAATTTCGAATTATCATTAATATCAACAGTCTCCAATATGACCTCAAGTCTTTGTTCGTGTGCCTTTAAAACTAAATTTTCAATAGCAGCACCTAAACCCGTTATTAAAGTTGTTCTTTTACAATCCAATAATTTTGCCCTAAACACATCGTCGAAGAACAAATACAAATTCCTATTGTGATACATCCATTTCCATGATTGACTATTTGCACCGGAAGGGGCTTTTGCTGCAGATGCTACTAATTCTCTAATAACGTCGTTATTAACGTCAATCTGCAAATCCAGAGGAGTTGAATTTGATTTTTTAATAATATTAAGCATTTCGACTTCTCCTATGGAATCGTTTACATGTAACTCTTCCTCTTTACGATCCTTCGCATCTTTATCTTTGATAATATCTTCCACATCCACAAAATATCTGCCCGAGTCTTTCAATTGATTTAATAATATTCTTCGACAAACGTCGGCGCATATCCCGCCACCCAAAACAACACCTGAAGCAAGTTGTGGCCAGGTGGTGATCGTTTCTTCTATCTCCAACATGGATGCTTTCAACCGGCTAGACGAAGTTTCCACTCCTAACATTGGTAAAAGATAGGGCACCTTTTCTTCATTCGTCTTTGCCTGTTTCACAAGATTCAAATCCAGATGATCAATTAAACCATGCAGCAAAGGCATCTCCGGATGCAGATCATAACGTTCAACATCCGTAGTTCCTCTATCACTCGAATTCATCACCACAGGAATTTTTAAGGATTTGGCTTTTTGCCTCGCAAATATTTTAGTATACAAACCGTCACACACTTCAATACAAACATCGAGCCTGCCATTTTTCGTAAAAAAATCATCTACATTTTCTTCCGTTAAGCCATCGGAAAATAATGTCACCTTAAAATACGGGTCTATTTCCGCGATCTCTCTGGCAACAACAATTGTTTTTTTAACGCCGAAATTATGAACCCCTGTTTGAATGCGATTCAAATTGGATAATTCTATTATATCAAAATCGGCTAATCTTAATTCTCCACAAATTCGCTCCATAGCTATAGTCATCGCAATAGCTTTACCTACCGACAATCCAATAACCCCTATGCTTTTTGATGCCAATAGCGTTTCTTCACCGGGCGTTATTTTATAGTGGTTTCTGTTGGTTCTTACTTCAACAAACTCAGTTTCATCCAGTATATGCACCAGTTTTGATGACCACGGGTAATAAACCCAAACTCCGTATTCTTCAAAAGGCATTTGTTTAGGATGTTTTAAAGCAGCTTCCGTTAAACTTTCCTTTGTGAACCTTATTTTAGGATTTCGGGATTTAACCAATTCTTCCAATTGCCCCAAAAGCTCATCATGTATTTTAATCCCTGCAACCGAATCCAATAACAGGTTCAGGCTATTTACATCATTTTTATTTGACAAACGAAAAAATTGCGGCATATACTCATGTGCAAATTGTTCGCTTTTTTGTTTAATAGCTTCTAATTTTTGTTTCATTGCTGTACAATATTTTAAGATCTGTCAATATGATAGTAAGATTTGTCGAAAAATTACAAAATATCAACGAATATGGTAATTTATAGAGGTCTTCAAATTAAATTTGCATAAAATTATGGTATTTTTTTTTATATAAAAACTTAAGACTAGTGTTTATTTTACTTACCTTTAAAATATCTATTTCTTTTGTATTATCTATAAATATCAGACTTTAAAATGATTGATACGCTCCCTATAAAAGTACTTTATGTTGATGATGAGGAGAATAACTTAGTTGCTTTCAAGGCGTCGTTTAGAAGATATTTCACCATATTTACAGCAAGATCTTCGAAAGAAGCGCAGGTAATTTTAAAAGAGCATGATATTCATGTTTTAATTACCGACCAACGAATGCCGGAAACTTTAGGCACAGAGCTATTGGCCCAGGCCGTGATCGAATATCCGGAACAAACACGTATTTTATTGACAGGATTTTCCGATATTGAAGCGTTAAAAGATGCCGTTAACCGAGGCCAAATTTTTCGATATCTGCAGAAGCCATGGAACGATGAGGAGCTAAAAAAAACAATAGAAGACTCGTACCACATATATCACATTAAGAAAGAACAACAGGAGAAAAATGAATTATTAATGTTAACCAACGAACAATTAGAATTTATGCTGCGTCAAAAACTTTTGTCGTAAAAAAAGATTATTAACCATATTAGTTTATGAAAAGAAAAGATCCTGCCTATAAGTACAGTTACGTGATGCTATTAGACGATAATGAATTAGACAATTTCATTAATCAAAAAACAATTGAAGCTATTCATTTTGCAAAAAAAATATATGTTAATACAAGTAGCAAAAGTGCTTTAGAATTTCTAGTGAATATTAACAATAATTATAATGAACCTGCCAGCATTTTTCCTGAAGTCATATTTATCGATATCAATATGCCAATGATAGATGGCTTTCAATTTATTGAAAACTTAAAAAATTCATTTCCTGAGAAATTCAGCACATTGAAAATTGTGATATTAACCTCGTCGGTCTCACAGGAAGATAAAGACAAATCAACAAAAATCTCAAAAGATGTGGTGTTTTTAAATAAGCCCTTAACTCAGGAAGCCCTTAACCAAATTTGAGGTTTTACTTTTTGTTAACACGGGCATCAGATGATTGAGAATCTGATAGGGATTGTCTTTTTCATTACTGGCAAAAAATAACATATATAACTCCCGTTTTTTTGTAACATTCGCGTCTGTATGTACTTTGTTTATTTCAAAATCCAAGGCTTTTAATAAATAGACAACGTGATTGTATCCTTCAGGATTTTCTGTTTTAACCCTTCTATGCACTATCTTGAGACATTTTTGAGCTTTATCAAACTCACCAGCCACAATGTAAAAATAAGCGAGCGTTAGTTTGATATTTATGAATTGATGAAAACAGCTTTTCACTACAAATTGATGATGGATTTTGGATAAACAAGATATAGCAGTTGTATATTTTTTTTGATGAAAATACACCATTGCGTTATATAAGTGAAGTGTTATCTCGGTATTAGAATCATAAGGATCATATAATAGCTGATCAATATCAATTAATGTGAAATGATCTTTTTGTTTTCCAAACTCAGAACAAAATTTAAGTTTTGAAATTAAAAAATTAGAAACAAAGCCTACATGATTATACAATAGGAAATTAGGGAACTGATCATTGATTTTTTCAAAATATTTATTAGCTGCTTTGTAAGAACTAATAGAGTAGTAATATTCAAAACAAAGGTAATCCAAAACACCTTCCCATTTTTTATAAATTATAGTAAGGGGCAGGTCATCAAATATGGCTTTGGTTTGTTGAAGCAATTCATCTGTATTTGATTCAAAAGATTTATCCTTTTGAAAAAAAATATTTAAATGCAACTCCATCAAATTATTAATAATTTGAATTTGCCGGGAACTACAAAAAGCATTAATATTGGATATCTCATTTTTTAAAAACCGCAATTGCTCAAATAAACTCGTTGATCTTGAGAAGTCGTACTGATTCATTAACCGACAAAAATTACCAAGCACCTCTTCAGCTTTCTCAAGAGACAAACTAAATGAAACCTGCTTATTATACAATTGTGAGTAATGATAGTATTTATCAGAGTTTAAATGTATTTTCTTTAATGCGCTATAAACCACGAGTAACTCGTTATGCATATCAAACCTTTTCAGATCTTTTTCGAGTTTTAAAAGGTAAGCCACTGCGGTTTCTCGTGGAGTATTATAACATAACTCTGGAACCTGAATTAATAATTTTAATGTATTTTCCTTATCAGTAAATACATCGGATGACAAATTCTCCTGAATTTTATCATACAATCTCGATTTCAATGCATATAAAGAATTAGAAGTAATATCTAACTCCTTCATTATTTCTTTATCCGCTAGTTTCGACTTTCTGTATGATTGAAGAAGGAATAAAAAACTATCAGCCCTGTTTTTGGTTAAATTCTTTTCAATTTCCCGATAATTAGTTTCTTCCAACTGAGTTATAACTTCCTTTAACTTAATCATGATCTTCTTTTATTAGTAAAACTATAGTTTAAACATTTATAAAAATAAATAAATATTTTCCATTAAATCTTACCAAAAAACAGATTTTTAAACGCAAATATTAAGGCGTTCAAAAACTTAAACGCCTTAAAAACGGGCTTTTTTTAAAAATAAACATCCATTTTTCGAAAAATCTTACACATAAAATATTAACATTTGATTGCTATTGACATCCACTGTTTTTAGCGTTTACTTTGCCGCGTTTCAAAAACCCAACTAAATTTCAATGATAAAAAAATATTATTTATTGTTTTGTGAGTCACCGTTACATTATTTACAAAATCATTTGGCAAATCGAAAACAGACTCTTTAATTTGCCACAATTAAATCCTACACTTTAATAAACTGAATTCCTTTTATTCGATTAAATAAACAACGAATCTATAATGTAAAGTTGTTAAAAATAAGCCCCACACTATTTAAGACCATGATGTACAATTTAAAAAATAAAACTGTGAGCATATTAATTGTTGAAGATAATCAACTGGATACACTCATTGTAAAAACGCTATTACAAAATCATTTTAACTTAGAAACTGTTTCAACCGGTCAGGAAGCGCTGCATATTATTGAAGAAATAAAATTTGACATTATTTTAATGGACATTAAGCTGGGTAATCAAAGCATGGATGGAACAACGCTTATGAAAGTCATCAAAAGCAATGATAAATATAAGAACATAAAGATATTCGCTGTTACGGCTTACGCCGAGAATGAAACACAATTCATCACCGAAGGCTTTGACGGACTATATGTAAAGCCCGTAATTAAAGAAGAAATATTTGAATTTTTGAATAAAAACATGATATAAACTCTACTCTTCGTTTCTAAATTTTAAAATAAAACTTGTTCCACTACCCACTTCACTTTCCACGTTAATTGTACTTCCTAGTGCTTCCAACTGGGAGCGTATAAGATATAATCCCAATCCTTTACCTTCAGAATTTTCATGAAACCTTTGATAGAGGTTAAAAATTTTATCTCCGTATTTAGTAAGATCAATTCCTATCCCGTTGTCGGTGAATGTTACAATAGTATGTTCAAGAGTGTTTTGAGAGATGATATCTATTTTTAATGGCCGTTTATTCGATTTATACTTGATGGCATTTGTAAATAAATTTATGAATATACTTTCAAGATAAGAACCGGTAAACGTAACGAACGGTGAAATTTTGAAATTGAAATTTATGGTTATTTCTTCATTATTGCTTTTGATTCCTAATTGCTTAAGGGTTTTGTTTACTATATGTTCTAACGAAATTTGTTCTTTTAAAGCGTTGCTCTGATCCTTGATGATTAAAACTTTAGAAAGATCTTTTACAGTTTCATCAAACATGAGGGCCGACTGTTTAATTCCTTCCAGAATTTGCTTCAGCGATGGGTCATCTACTTTATAGTGATCAATAAGATTAGTGAGTCCCAGTAAATTTGCTATTGGCGCTCTTAAGTTATGCGAGGTAACATATGAAAATTGTTTAAGGTCTTTATTAATTTGCAACAATTCTGATATGATCTGCTCTCTTTCAAGTTGCGCGCTCTTTTTATCCGTAATGTTTCGCCCAAAACAAGCAACGCCAACAATTTGAGTTCCATCAAAAATAGGGTTTAAATTAGTCTCAAACCAAAGGGTGCCAATGTTTTCTTTCTCCGGAGAGCAAATCTCCTGTTTCAATGTTTCTCCTGTTAATGCTCTTTCATACAAGTTCTTCCAGAAAAGAATAAACTCTTTTGCAAAAAAATTACCGTCAAGTACATTTTCGCCTCGTTTAACAGTATAATTTGAATATCTATACATCAGCTCAGTGAATGCCGTATTTCCTGCCATTAAAGAAAAATCAGCATTAACGCTCCATATCAAATCATCAGTACTGTTAATTAATGCTTCTTTATCTTTTCTTTCAATCTCTTTTTGCTGATTTATATTAATTTTTTCTGTAATGTTTCTGGAAGTAACAAACACGCCCATAATCAACCCTTCGCGATCAAACGCTGGTTTAAAACGACTATGAAAAACAATCTTTTCCTGACCATTGTCAAAAACAACTACTTCTTCATCTACTGTAAGTCCGCTAAATACGCTTTTATATATAGCCTCCAATGGCTTTTTCCGGTCTTCCCGGGCAAAATCAAATATCGAAAGCCCTTTAGAAACAGATTTATCAAAAAAAATTTCATAGGTACTTTTAAACTTTTTGTTAAAGGAAATAATTTCTAATTGTCTATTTAATAGCACAAAACATTCTTCGGTGTTATCTAACAATAAAGCAATTTCTTCTTCAGCTTTTCTTCTCTCAGTAATATCTATTAAAACGGTACTCGTTCGTTGCTCGCCACTCTCAGTTTGAAATATAGCTGAGGAAAATTCGCAGGGGAAGCGTTCCCCGTTTTTACGAATACCAATCAGAACGCCTTTTGCCTTCCCCTCTGTTGCTCGAACTTTTAAAGAAGATTGCATTACTGAGTCTTCATGATCAAAAATAATTTTTCGTCCAAGGCCTCTTAATTCTTCTAATGAATATCCAAACATTTCGAGTGCAGCTCCATTTGCTTCTAAAATAGTTCCATCCGGTACTCCTAAAACAATGGCATAAAGTGAATTTTCGAAAAGGGAAAGAAACGTGTTATCCTGACTTTCGATATCTTTTAGACTATTTTGGTTGTCATTTTTTTTCATAAAAATTTACTCCTGATACTTTTACAAGTTACAAAAACTACCATTTGTTGGCGGCATTTTTTATCATTCAAAACAGTTACTATGTAAGATTTTATCGAAAAAAGCAGTTCCAAAAAAGAAGATAATTGGAAATCAACACTTTGTTACAAAAGCCTAAAAAAAATCGGTGAATTTATTTTTCAAAGACCCCTAAAAAACCATTAATTGTGCTATTTTTATATCCTCATGTTATACTTTTTTAGCAAAACACAACATTTAAATTTTACAAACTCTATGAAAAACATCCTAGTAATGTTATCATTAACGCTAAGTCATTTAATTTATAGTCAGATAAATGTTGAAATGAAAGATGAACAAACAAAAAACTGGAGTGCAAATGACAAGCAAAAACTAAACATCGCCGATAAATATTTCAGCAATCAGGAATATCTTTTTGCGAGGCCCATTTACGACAGCATCTATAAAAAGCACAAAGCCAATATCTATATAGGATATCTTTTAGGGTCATGTAGCGTTTTTGATTCGCGTTATCAACCAAATTCAGAATCTTTGATCAAAGCTGCCGAGTCTATTAAATCCAGATTACCTGACTATGATTATTTTTTAGGCCGTGCGTATCTGGCCAATGACAAATTTAACGAAGCAATTACCCAATTTGAGATCTACAAAACAAATCCTTTAGATAAAGATACAAAAAGTGAAGTAGACCATCAGATTACCATTTGCAAAAGTGCTATTTCACTAGAGAACAAGGCTGCTGTTGCTAATATCACTAATATTGGCGCGCCAATTAACAGTCCGGGTTCTGAGTATACACCCGTTTTTCCATCCAACGAAAATTTTATGGTATTTACCTATCGTGGCGAACGTTCTATGGGAGGAAAACAAATCTTGCCAAACCGTGTAGACGAAAAAAATGGTATCTATTTTGAAGACATTATGATCTCCCACAAAAATGAGCGCAATAACTGGACAGAACCTATCCCCATTACTTCTATCAACACAAACGGACATGATGCTGTAGTGCATATTTCACACGACGGACAAAAATTATTTATTTATAGAAACGTAGGTGTGGGCAGTGGCGATATTTTTATGAGCAAACTTGACGGAGCGAATTGGACCATCCCTGAAAAAGTAAAGGGTATTAATTCCAATTTTTGGGAAGGCAGCGTGTGTTTATCTCCCGATGAAAAGATCATCTATTTCTCATCTGAACGTCAGGGAGGTTTTGGAGGAAGAGATATTTATTTTGCGCAATTAATGCCGGATGGAAGTTGGGGTAATGTAAAAAATTTAGGTCCGGAAATTAATACAAAAGATGATGAAGATGCCCCTTTTATTCACTCTGATGGCAAAACGTTGTTCTTTGCCTCCACCGGATATAACACGATGGGTGGATATGATATTTTTAGAAGCGAATTAAAACAAGCTAAATGGTCGGTCCCTTACAATGTTGGGAAACCCGTTAATACCAAACAGGATGATAAATTCTATGTGGTGTCATCAGATGGAGAAAGAGGCTATTATTCATCGGAGAAAAAGGATGGACTTGGACAACAGGATATTTATATTGTTGAGCCGGGGTTATTTGGAAAACCTACTGCCGTTGTTTTGGTAACCGGCATTGTAACTTATGATAACGCACCGGTTAAAGCAGACATTGTAGTTCGTTCAAAATTAACCCATAAGGATCTGTCGAGTGTGTTTAATTCAAACTCTATAAATGGCGGTTATCTTATCAATTTACCTTCTGGTAACGAATATGAGATTGTTTATAAGCATTTAAATACCACCTTAATAAAAGATTTTTCAACTGCAAAAGTCGATTCCTTTGCTAGAATTGACATAGATGCTGAAATGTTTTCAGATCAATATCAAAAACTAAATTTAACAAAGGTAGATTCCTCTGCAATTAAAAACGAGAATTTATCTGATTTAAATTTAACTAATGAACAATTCCTGGAAAAATATGGCGATACAGTTGTGGACAGTTTATATTACCTGGTTCAGATTGGCGCCTATAAAATGTACGAAAATTTTAATTATTCCAAGTTATTAGGATTGCCTAAAGCTTTACGAAAAACTTTTTCAGACAACATAACACGTTTTACAATAGGTTCATACAAAACATTGAATGAAACTAATGTGATACTATCCAAAGCAAAGAAAAATGGTATAAAAGACGCTTTCATACTGGCCATTTATAAAGGTGAACGTTACTATTTTAAAGAACTCTTAAATCAGCATATTTTGAAATAACTAATTCACTCCGTTTATTTAGCTAAACGGAGTGATTTTATATTTTAAGTACTTATCGTCAATACATTTTTTTTCAGTAACAATTCAATATCTTGTAGCGATTGATATAGTTGCTCAAACGATTCAATTATAAAATAAGTTTCCTGAAAAACATCTGTTCTGTAATCCGTATCAAAAATAGTTTGAATATCAAATGATTTTTGGATGGCCAGGCTACTTAAACAATGTTCGGTTTCCCCTTTGGAAGATATGATCCCGGCACCATAAATTTTCAGCTTCTCATCTTCTCTTATTAAACCAAATTCTATAGTAAACCAATAAATACGTCCCAATAACTCTATCGCTTTAGGGTTATCTATATTCTTCAATGCAATATCACTAATACCTTTAAAGAAGTTAACATACGATTGATTGCATAACAACGGCACATGGCCAAATACATCATGAAACATGTCGGGCTCCTCCAGATAATCCAATTGCTCCATTGTGCGTAACCAACAGGTTGTAGTGAATTTTTTTTGAGATAAATAATTAAAAAAATCTTTCTGCTCGCTAATATTTGGAACTACCTCCAAAGACCAGGACGTACTTTCTGTTAGAATCGTGTTCACTTCTTTAAAGTCAGGAATTTTATCCTTCTTAAAATTGATGATATCCAGCGCCCTCAAATATTCAATGGATACAATTGGTTTTAGTAATTCCATTTGCCTTATAAATAAGGTTTTCCATACTTCAAAGTCTTGGGTTGTGTAATTACTATAGATTTGCTGTGTTGGCCTGTTGCTTTTCATGTGTTCTTTTTTAGTTGTTTTTAAAAATATTAAGCACAAAAAAACCCGTTCCTTATGGAACGGGTTATAAATTTATTATTCGTTGTTTAGTTAACTATGAACAATATATTACCATTCCAATGGAATTCATCAGATAATAGTAATAATAAGTAGTGTTCGTTTTATTCATTATTCAAATATATCAATTAATTATCTACACCCGGCTTCTCTATAATCTTTTTTCGCGTTAGGGTTATCCAATACCTGGAATGACATATACGGATCACCGAATAGCTTACAGTAACGTTCAGGGTTTTTCTCTTTTGCTTTATGTAAAGCATCGCTAAATACACGACTATAGAATTTTTCAGGTAAATGTGAAGCAATTGAGATGTAACTAAACAAAAGGTCTTCGCTTACATTTTCTACTTTTAAAAATGGTTCCAGTACGGTTGAAGAGAATTTAAAGTCTTTCCCCCGGGTAAATACATAAGCCAGTTTTAAAGCATTTTGCCAACTAGCTTCTTTAAAATTGTAAAAGCCTTTTATTTTGTTGATGCAAGCTTCAATTTGAGCTTCAGCTCCATCTGTGGTATCTAAAGATTCGATGATCTTAAACTGCCATTCGATATTTAAACCATCCACCAGTTTCTTTTTAATTTTGCTTTTGTACAAAGCATCAATTTCTTGTTGCATTTTACCCTGTTGATCCTTTGTTCCAAGCGTTGTATCTAATTTAATAGAACAGAAAATACGATTATACCTTACCACATCACTTGTTGCATCAATTTTTTCTAACCGTTTGAACTCTGTATAATCATCCTCATCAACGATGCTGCTATTAGCCAAATAATTATAGTAAGCCCTGTTATTCAACAAATTGATGAATTGTGGGTTCTCCGGAATTTTAAAACTATCTAATACATCGTCCGTGTATTTTTTTGATATCTTTTGGCTTGAGGCATATTCCATGATTTTATAAGCCTGGCTCATTTTATTGCCCTTAATAGCTCTGTTAAAAGAAACGGTCGTGAATTTTTGTTCTTTATTGCCACTGATGTCGTAAGTTACATCCATAACCATTTGAGCAAAACGTTGCTTGGCCAATACCGGTTCCAATTCGGCTAATAATGCTCCGTCAGTATTTATTTTTTTGATGGCCTTCTCTTTGCCCATTTTTACAAGATCAGCATACTTTCCATCTTCCATTTCTAATTGAAACAAGGCCCATGAATCTTTTGTCTCGATACTAGGCGTGATCTTGTTCTGCTGCATGCTTTGTAACACTTTAGTAACGCTTTCGGCACGTTTGCGTTGTAATTTAGCATTTGCTCCTGCATCTCCTTCTATAGAAGAGTAGGCATAAATATATAATCCATCGATAACAAAGTCAGGCTCGTTTAATGCCTTAATGAATGGAGCAACATCTTCAGGTTTAAATTCTGATTTATTTTTCTCGAAAGGAATAGTAAAATTTAAAATTGAACTTTCTGATTTTGGTTCAAAAGCGGGTTTTAATCCAACTGTTGAATCTGCAGGAATAATGCCTACAGGTGTACTACTTTCCTGATCTCCTTTTTCGAGGTAGCTACGGGTTATCGTTTTACACACGTGCCCATCCTGCACAACAATCAAATTCAATTCGTAAGAACCAGTGATTTTCGGGTTGAACTTACCCATTTCTATTTTAAGCTTATTGATCTTTACTTTCTTTTTCGCTTTGGGATCAGGTTTAATGAGATTTTTAGAAAAAACCTGGTCTTTTGTCACCACTTTACCCATGATTCCTTTATTTTGAAGATTGTTATCTACGATATTATAGTCAGCTTTTTCATATTGAGAACGTTGAACAACATCCACGGCTAAACCATCTTTGGTCTTTTTCAACAAACGTTTTAAATCTTTTAAGTTAGCATATTCAAGGTATATCTTTCCATTTTCTACTTTTAAACCTTTTTGTAACACGTCATAGTTTTTCCATTTTTCACAGCTTTTACAGGATTTTGCATCAGGTGTTAAAAGTTTTTTAGATTTTGTATTGTAAGGAACAGCCATTTCCTTTTTCATTTTAGCGCCCGTATTAAAACTATCGTAACCGCCAAACACCGCTGTAGCAACAACTTTTTTACCATCTTTTTGCATTACACACTTAATGCCAATGAGCATATATTGGGGTTTTAATAAAACTTCTTTATCCTTTTTATTATTCTCCCAACGGGTCCAAATGACCTTTGCAACTTCAGTTGTTTTATAATTATCGCGGCCTTTACTAACGGGAGCAAGCATCGTTACTTCTTCGCCTTTTTTAGTGCCACCTGCTTTTACAAGATTTTTTTTAACTTTTTCAGGGTCTACTTTTGCCGCACCGGCACTTGCAAATTTTTTGCCATCAATAGCTGCTGCATCCACTAAAACCTGGTTTACTTCAAAAGTATCCAGTCCATTGGCAATTCTGAATTTATTTAATTCCCTCACTAAAACAGAAGGAAGATCATCAATATTAAAATTGTCCTGAGCCTGTGATATGGATACAGAAAATAGAAGTACGAAAGAAAATAGAAGTTTTCTCATAGTGGGGCGTTTAGTGTTTTAACAAATATTAAAAAAACCATTAACAAGTGTGTATAAGAGTATTCACAAACTATTAACAAATAACAATTTCTTCCAAAAATCTACGAAATTACAAGGCTCAATGAGTATATTCGTGACTGATAATTGCACTTTTACTATGAAAAAAATATTAATTGCCAATCGGGGAGAAATAGCCTTGCGTGTAATGCGTAGCGCTAAAGAAATGGGTATTAAAACCGTTGCCATTTATAGCGAAGCTGATAGAAATGCGCCTTTTGTAAGTTATGCCGATGAAGCTGTTTGCGTTGGCCCGCCACCAAGTGCTCAATCCTATTTACAGGGAGATAAAATTATTGATATCTGCAAAGATTTAGGTGTGGATGGCATTCATCCTGGATATGGGTTTTTATCTGAAAATGCTGACTTTGTTCGAAAAGTACAAAAAGCAGGAATTACCTTCATAGGGCCAAGTGCCGATGCCATGGACATGATGGGTGATAAACTAAGTGCTAAAGCAACAGCAAAAAAATATAATGTACCCATGATTCCTGGCTCAGAGGGTGCGATTAGCGACCTGACAGAAGCTACCAAATTGGCTAAAGAAATTGGATTCCCTTTACTGATAAAAGCTTCGGCCGGTGGTGGTGGAAAAGGAATGCGCTTGGTTGAAAAAGAAAGTGAAGTAGAAGAACAAATGAAAATGGCTATCAGCGAGGCCATTTCTGCTTTCGGTAATGGAGCTGTATTCATCGAAAAATATGCATCGGGTCCTCGTCACATCGAAATTCAATTATTGGCCGATAACCACGGTAACTGTGTTTATTTATTTGAGCGTGAATGCAGTATTCAACGCCGTCATCAAAAAGTAATTGAGGAAGCTCCTTCTGCTGTATTAACTCCCGAGTTAAGAAAAGCCATGGGCGAATGTGCTGTAAATGTTGCAAAAGCCTGTAACTACAGCGGTGCAGGAACCGTAGAGTTTTTGGTAGATGATAAATTGAATTTTTATTTCCTGGAAATGAATACGCGTTTACAGGTTGAGCACCCTGTTTCAGAAATGATCACGGGGCTGGACTTAGTGAAGGAGCAAATCAAAGTAGCCCGTGGAGAAAAATTAACTTTTACCCAGAATGATCTCAAGATAAACGGACATGCTATAGAAGTACGCGTTTGCGCTGAAGATCCTACCAATAATTTTTTACCCGATATTGGAACATTAAAAACATACCGTGTACCAACCGGACCAGGTGTTCGTGTAGATGATGCATTTACCGAAGGAATGGATATTCCAATTTACTATGATCCTATGATCGCCAAGTTGATTGTACATGGTAAAGACAGAACTGAAGCCATTGAAAAGATGTTGCGAGCCATACAGGATTATGAAATTACAGGCGTAGAAACTACTTTGCCTTTTTGCGCTTTTGTTTTAAAGCATGAAGCCTTTGTTAGCGGTAAATTTGACACGGGCTTCATTCCAAAATACTTTAAACCTGAAATGTTAAATAAATCTAATTCAAGCGAAGAAGAAGTTGCATCCATTTTTGGTGCATTTATGGCATCTAATTTGACTACTAGAGCGAAAGAAGAAGGCAAGGGTTCCAATGGAAAATCTAAATGGCGATTAAACCGCGTTTAAATTAAAAGGTAACCTAAGGGTTACCTTTTTCGTTTAAGGAATTAACAAACAGATGAAACACTTAGTCATATCAAAAATAAAATTAACAATCCTATTATCAGGTTTGCTATTTCCTTTTTTTGCTCAAACGGGTGATGATGTGACTGTGCCAACAGAAAGCCCAAAAGTAGCATATAAAGTATGGGCAGAAGTGGTAAATGGAGATACTATTCCAAGTATACGTTTACCTGACATATGGGTATATGCTGATTACCCTTATAAAAACAAAAAACAGTACGAGGCATGGAATCGCACAAAATATAACGTAAAAAAAGTTTATCCATATGCTATTCTTGCCGCAGCCAAGCTCAAAGAGTATAATCGTATTATGGAAAAAATGCCCACCGAAGCGAGTAAGAAGGCTTACATGAAAACAGTGGAAAAAGAACTTAAAGCGGAATTCGAAGAGCCTCTAAAAGATCTGACCACAACTCAGGGTAAAATTTTATTGAAGTTAATTGATCGGGAAACCGGTAATACCAGTTACGAATTGGTTAAGGATTTTCGTGGTGGATTTCAGGCATTCATGTGGCAAAGTGTAGCCCGGTTATTTGGGAATAATATGAAATCAGAGTATGATCCCAGCGGCGATGATGTAATGACTGAACGAGCCATTAAATTAGTGGAAGCAGGACAGTTTTAATTATCTATTCTTACCACTTTAGTTCGAAAAACCTCACCTGCTGAAGTTTTTAATTCAACTGTATATATGCCGAAACTAATATCGCTTAAATCCAGGGAGCTTTTATCTGATTCCAGAACAATTTTTCCGAAACTATTGATAACAAAGACTGAAAATCTATGCTCTGATTTTTCATCGATCTGAATATTTATAATGCTGGATGTTGGATTAGGATAAATAGTTAAACTTCTTGCGTCGTCTTTTAATTCTTTTACGGAAATGAAATAATTTTGTTTATATACCTGATTTTGTGATTGAAAATATGCCCCGCCTGTATTAGTTGCTTTTACCCAATCAATATCAGCCGTTATTGTTAAACTTTCCTGTGCCCAGCTGTTTCCCATATCAGTTGTTTTAAATAAAGTTGCATTATCACCTGCAATATAACAAAGCGAAGATGTGCTTATACTTACACTAGTTAGTTTATTAGTGGTAAACGACGACAGTAAATTCCAAGTATACCCTTTATCAAAAGATCTATATGTTATTCCTCCGTTACCAACTGCCAGACCCGTATCACCTTTAAACGCAATATCATTTATGACATCAACAGGATTTAAAATTTTGCTCCAGGTAGCTCCATAATTTTCGGTCCTTATTAAAACATCCGTATTTAACGTGTCTTTTCCAACAATAAAACCCAACGAATCATTCACGAAGAATATATTAGGCAAACCAGACATATTTGCATAGTTTAAAGTATCTGAACTTGTTATGCCATTTACAATTTTTGAAAATATGATTGCAGGTGAAGATGGATTAAATACGCCATACATGCAGTTTTTTGTTGATGCATAATTATACGTTGGAAATAAATACAAACTCTCAGTTTGTCCCAGACCGGCTATATATCTTACAATTTTACTACCAGGACTATGGTGGATTGCATACGTGATATTTGAATCAGTTATCACTTTTACTTTAGCGGCTATACAGCAACTAGGGCCAATGGTTGAACTTTCAAAAATAAACAGGCTAGAACTTATCTGGTCGTTTCCAGATTTACAAATATCATAAGCAGAACCCTGACTTGCGCTAACAGTGTAAGATTCATACCTAAAAATTGTTCCATTGTCTGAAATAGCATGCAATGGTGGAGAAGGAAAATAAGAGCCACCGCCCGGATTGAAACAATGTCCATCTGGAATAGGATTCCATTGAGCGAGAGAACAAATGCTCATTAAAAATAACGTTGTACTAAGAAGGCTTTTAATCATACAAATATTTTTATACACAAATATATTAAACTGTTATTATAAACAGTAAACATGTAAATAAAATGCACTGATTTCATTACAAATGCGTGATTAATAGGATTAAAACATTATTTTTAACGTATAAAAATCATTCATAAAATGAATAAATTATTTATAGTTCTGCTTTTTTTTACGCTACAAAATTACTCGCAAAATTCTGACAGCATTGCACTCCGCAAAAACTTTGATTATTATTTAACTCAAAGTAAATGTTATCAAAACTTAGAATTTCTTACAACAAAAATCGAAAGTAGGCTGAGTGGGTCGCCAGGTGCAACAAAAGCAGTTGCCTGGGCAAAAAAGGCCATGTATGAAGCAGGGGCAGATACCGTTTACTTACAACCTTGTATGGTACCGCATTGGGTAAGAGGGGAAAAAGAAACTTTATACTCTATAAATCCAAAAACAAGGCAAAGAGTTGTTTACTCTATCTGTGCCTTAGGCAATTCAATAGCAACCCAAAATATAGGATTAAGCGCTTCGGTTGTAACTGTTAATAGTTATGCCCAACTCGACTCTTTAGGAGAAAAAAACATCAAAGGAAAAATTGTTTTCTATAACGTGTATTTTGATCACCGGCATTTGAGCACGGGGTCGTGTTACGGCGAAACTGTAACTTACCGTTATTCGGGGCCAAGTAAGGCCGCCAAATACGGAGCGGTAGCTACAATTGTTCGTAGTATGAGTTCCATCAACAACGATTTTCCGCATACAGGCGTTATGGGTTACGATACAGTTCTTTCAAAAAATAAGATACCGGCCTGTGCTATTAGTTTTAGCGGAGCAGATAAATTATTAGAACAATTAAAAAATTATCCCGCGCTCACATTAAACTTAAAAATGAGTTGTCAGCAACTACCTAAGGAGTTATCTTATAATGTGGTTGGAGAAATAAAAGGGTCTGAAAGACCCAACGAAATCATTATGGTGGGCGGCCACCTGGATGCATGGGATAATGGACAAGGTGCGCATGATGATGGTGCAGGTGTTGTTCAAGCTATTGAAGTATTGGCAATGTTCAAAAAACAACGTATTAACCCAAAACATACGATACGTGCCGTTGCGTTTATGAATGAAGAAAATGGCGGGGCCGGCGGCAAAGCCTATTTCGACGATACAAAAAAAAATAAATTGAAGCACATTGCCGCTTTAGAAAGTGATGCCGGGGGCTTTTCGCCAAGAGGAATAGCTGTGGATACCACATCGGGCGCCTTTAAAAAAGTAACCAGCTGGAAAAATTTATTGGATCCTTACTTTTTGCAGTTTATTAAAAAGGAAGGTCACGGAGCGGATATTGGCTACCTTAAAGAAATCGGAGTACCGTTGATTGGCTTTGAACCTGATGGACAAAAATATTTTGACTATCACCACACAGCAGATGATACATTTGATAAAATTAATAAACGCGAACTGGAATTAAGCTCCGGCGTTATTGGTTCACTTATTTATTTAATCGACACTAAAGGCTGGTAATGAAAGTATCTCAGAAAATAATTAATTACACCGTACTTATTTGTGTTGTAGCATTTAGTATTATATGCGCATTTGAAGTACGGCATTTAAAATTTGATTACGATTTCGAAGCGTTTTTTCCCAACGAAGATAGTGAACTGGAAGTTTATGAAACACACCGTAAACGGTTTGAATGGGACAATGAATTTGTACTGCTTGCACTGGAAAATAAAAAAGGTATTTTCAAAAAAGACTTCCTGACTAAAATAGATACCTTAACCAAAGAGTTGACTGACATGGCGTACGTTAACAGGGTAATCTCACCAACCAACATTAAAAACATGTCGTTGAGCGGATTAGCACCTGTGCAAAAACGACTACTGCATATTGATGATGAAAGTTTATATAAGGATGACAGCATAAACATTTATAACACACCTGAGCTGATCGGCTCTTTTTTTCCAAAAGACGCCAAATCACTGTCCATTTTTATAAAAACAGATGAAGGGTTAAGTAAAAAAAAATCAGACAGCCTTGCCAGCAATATTGAAAGAACATTTAAGAAATATAATTTTGATGACGTTCATTTTGTGGGCCGCATTGTTGCGCAGGATGTGTATTTAAAAAACCTTGAAAGAGAATTTATTTACTTTTTAGGAATTTCTTTTGTACTCATCATTCTATTTCTATGGCTATCATTCCGCTCTTTATATGGCGTAGTAGTACCTATTACAGTAGTTATCGTTTCTATTTTCTGGACTTTAGGAATTATGGCCATGATGGGGCAATCGTTGGATATTATGACGGTTATGCTTCCAACTATGATATTCATTGCAGGCATGAGCGACGTTGTACACTTTTTTTCAAAATATTTTGAAGAAGTTTCCAAAGGAACCGAGCGGCAAAAAATATATCCGTTGATATTAAAGGAAGTTGGCTTTCCAACCTTTTTAACCCTTATTACAACAGCCGTAGGTTTTTTATCTCTTTTATTTTCAAGTATTAAACCCATCAAAGACTTTGGAATTTATACTACAGTTGGGATTATTATTGCATTTATATTAACCTATACTTTGCTACCCGCCCTACTCTATTTCTTCACCCCAAAAAAACTGGTTGCGGTTCATAGCCATGATAACCGAACTTACCATGTTATGCGAAAAGTTTTATTCTGGATCTTCCGCAGCCAAAAAACTATTGTGGTAATCTCTTGTGTGGTAGTAGCTCTTTCTATTGTTGGCGTATACAAAATAAAAGTCAATAATATCTTACTGGAAGATCTCTCTGACACTGTAAAAATAAAACAGGATTTTGTATTCTTTGACAACCATTATAGCGGGGCCCGACCGTTAGAACTGGCTATTGAAATAAAAAACAACAAAACCGTTTGGGATTACGATATCATGAAGCAGCTGAATGACGTAGATGTTTTCCTACAGCAAGAATACCATGCAGGCTTCATGTATTCGCCAGCCATGCTCACCCGAACACTCCATAAAGCGTTGAATGATGAAACCTCAGGAGTAGGAAAATTTCCAAGTGAAGAAGATTACGAGGAGATTAAAACCCAATTGATTAAAAACAAAAAGAACAAGGACATCAAACGTATTATTACGGTTGATGGAAAGTTTGCACGTATAAATGGAAAAATAACTGATATTGGAAGTATTGTTGTCAACGAACGTAACGAACATCTCAGGGAATTTTTAAAAACACACGTCAATTCAAATGATATTGACATACAGATCACCGGTGCAGCACATCTCATAGATAGGAACAATGAATACATGGTGAGTAATATGTTGCAGGGATTTTTATTTTCCATTATTGTAATTGCGATCCTCACCTATTTTCTACACCGAAGCTGGCGAATGGTAATCGTATTTATCTTACCAAACTTTATTCCCTTATTAATCATCGCCGGCATCATGGGCTTTGCAGGAATCGAATTAAAAGCGGCAACGTCGTTGGTATTTAGCATCGCATTTGGAGTTGCCACAGATGATACTATTCATTTTATATCTCGTTTAAAAATAGAATTGGGTTATGGCAAATCGTTAGTATACGCCTTTAAACGAACTTATTTTGAAACCGGGAAACCAATTTTACTAACCACATTTATTTTAATGGGGGGCTTTATCAGTTTAATGGTGAGCGATTTTCAAAGTACTTTCTATTTTGGATTTTTAATCTGTATCACTATCATCATCGCCGTAATAGCGGATATATTTTTATTACCGGTTTTACTATTTTGGATATTGGGAAAAAGAAAAAAATAATTTAAAACTATGGAGATCATTTTAAGACGATGGCATAAGAACGATTTAGAAGCGCTGGTAAGCATTGCTAATAATAAAAACATTGCGCAATACATGGCTGATGTTTTTCCTCATCCTTACACTCATGAAAAAGGGATAAGCTTTATTGAATTTGCGAATACGACTTCAACAGCTAATATTTTTGCCATTACTATTAATGATAGGCCTGTGGGTAGCATTGGCTTACATTTACAAGCCGATATATTGAGAAAAAATGCAGAAATAGGTTATTGGCTTGCCGAAGAGTATTGGGGAAAAGGCATTGTGGTTAATGCAATCAATCAAATAACTAAAATCGGATTTAATGACATGGATATTATAAGAATCTTTGCAAGGATTTACGGTTCCAATATTCCATCACAAAAAGTAATTGAAAAAGCCGGCTTTAAACTGGAGGGAACATTTGAGAAGACTATTTTCAAGAACAATGAATTTTTAGATGAATTAATTTACGCTATCAGGAAATAAAGGGATGATAAAAAAAATTGGTATCATAACATCAGGGGGTGACGCACCCGGCATGAATGCATGCATAAGAGCAGTGGTGAGAACAGCGCGAGCCGAAAAAATTGACGTAGTTGGTTTTTATCGCGGCTACGAAGGGTTGATCGACAATGATCATATTCAGCTAACTAAAAGCACGGTGTCCAACATCATACACAGGGGCGGAACTATATTAAAAACAGCCCGCAGCAAGCGTTTTATGACGCCAGAAGGAATGCAAACTGCGATACAGACTTTACAAAAGCATCAGTTAGATGGCTTTATCGTTATTGGTGGCGACGGCAGTTTTAAAGGCGCTCTGGAATTAACTTCACAACACCACATAAAAACAGTTGGTTGTCCTGGTACCATTGATAACGATTTATTTGGGACCGACTTTACAATCGGTTACGACACTGCGATCAATACGGTAACGGAAGCCATTGATAAGATAAGAGATACAGCCGAAAGCCATGATCGTATTTTTGTAGTGGAGGTAATGGGGCGCGATGCCGGGTTAATAGCTTTACGCAGCGCCATTGCCTGCGGAGCGGAGGCTATTTTAATTCCGGAAAGAAAAGATGATCTGCAAATCCTACTTGAAAAGAAAAAATCATGGCGCAGAACAAAAAAAAGCAGGATCATCATTGTTGCCGAAGGTGATGAACATGGCGGAGCTTTTGCCATAGGTAACCTTCTAAAGAAAGAATGGCCCGAATTTGACATCAGGATTTCTATTCTCGGTCATATACAGCGTGGTGGTAATCCTACCTGTATGGAGCGGGTAAACGCCAGTTTAATGGGTTATTATGCTGTTAAAGCGTTACAAACCGGGCATAGCAATGAAATGATTGGCATCGTTAATAAAAAGGTTTGCTACACACCTTTTACAGAAGCCGTAAAACATATTGACGAATTGAATCCAGAAATGTTACAGATACTGGATATTTTATCGGCTTAATATTGATAGTTAACAATGAAAACAGTTTTTTTTTACATTTCGATTTTGTCCTTTATTTTTTCACCGGCGCTTTCTCAGAAGGATGAAGCAGATCCGCTATTCGCAGAAGCCTACAAAAAATATGACCTTAAGGATTTTGCCGGTGCTTATGTAGCTTATACCATATATCTTACAAAAAAACCTTCAGACGGGCCAGCAACATATAATCGCGGGCTATGTGCCTACGAATTAAAAGATTACAAGGACGGCATTGTCAATTTCACAAAAAGCATTTACCTGGGAAGAACAAGTGCGGATGCTTATTACAGCAGAGGCCTTTGCCAATATAGATTAAAAAATTATACTATTGCAATCGCAGATTTTGATACTGCTATTTCCCTGAAGCAGAATTACGCACACGCTTTAACATATAAGGGCGCCTGCTTGAATGAATTGCAAAAATATAATGAAGCCCTGCAGGTACTTAATAGTGCTGTGTCATCTGATCTGAAATATGATGCATCCTATTATTTCCGGGCAATTACAAAATATTACCTCCATGACTATGAAGGGGGAGTAGCAGACTGTAACGCTTCTCTTTTAAATAACTACTATCACGAAACATTTTTTTGGAGAGGACTAAATTACGTTAATTTAAAAAAGTACAAGGAGTCTATTACCGACTATGACACCGTTATTAAACATGATCCAAAACATGCAAAAACATATTATAACAGGGCGATAGCAAATTACGAGCTTCAGAATTATCAAAAAGCACTCTTAGATAATAATAAATCCATTGAAATTGATCCGTCAAGCCCCGAGGCATATTATAACAGGGCTTTATGTAAATTTCAGTTAAATAAATATAAAGAAGCTGAACCCGATTTTAATGCAGCAATTGATCTCAAATATAATGATGCAACCCATTATCTTTGGAGAGGGATCAATTATTATTATCAGAATAAATACTCCCTGGCCCTCTCAGATCTTAATACGGTGATACAAAAAGATCAACACTCGGAACCAGCTTACTATTACAGAGCCATTATTAAATATAGTTATGACGACGATAAGGGCGTTGTTGAAGATTGCAATCATGCATTAGCAATTAAGAAAACAAGTGATGGATTTTATCAAAGAGGTATCAGTAAATACAATTTAGAAGATTATGATGGGGCTATACTGGATTTTAATCAATGCCTGGTTATTGAGCCCGATTATGAGTTAGCGATATTGGAAAGAGGTATAACCTATTACCAATTAGAAAAAAATACGCCTGCTTTGGAAGATCTTAATAAAGCTATTAAAGCAAACCCAAAATCATCACGCGCGTTTTATTTTCGGGGTTTATTAAAAAAAACAATGAATGACCTAACCGGCTCCTGTGCCGATTTAAAACAAGCGCGGGCACTGGGAGAACAATTGGCAACCGAAGAACTGACGAAAAACGGATGTAAATAATAAATGTTGTATCACACGCATAAAACACTGATAATCAAATAAATATATTTATCTGAAATGTGTACCAATTTTGTAAAATTTCCGTTATTAATATAACCAATACATAATCTATGATACGATATTTCCTTTTAGTTGTTTTACTTCCAGTTCAATTGCTAAGTAAAAGTACGCCGGATTCGTTGCAAACCATAGATCTGCAACATAAAAATTTATATAAACTCCCTCTGAATTTTGAATACACGAAAGTGTTATCCTTACACCTTGGATACAACCCGTTAAAAATAATTCCCGCGGAGTTACTCAATTCCAGAAATTTAAAGAACCTCTCTATCAATTACAATCCAGGGTTCGACTTCGAATCGAGCATTTCAACCATCAAACAACTGAAACTGGAATCTCTATCCATTAATAATTCCAATTTAATGTATATGCCTTTGGAAATGGGTCAAATGAAAACATTAAAACATCTGTCTCTCGCTAATAACTACATCAAAGAAGTTCCGGCATATATATTTATACATGCTGATTTTGTTACATTAAATCTTGCCGGGAATTTAATTTCTTCTTTACCCACCGACATTAAATCCCAGTCAAACCTACAGTCATTGAATATCAGTAAAAACCCCTGCGTAAATTCTGATCAAACCTATAAAAATCTGCAATCGATAGAAAGCCTGAAACAACTCGAGGCACAAGGCGCGTCCGATTTACCAAAAAACATCTGGACCTTAAACTCACTTGAAAAACTGGATATCAGTGAAGGCACTTTTGCATCTATTGAGCTTCCCCAGGATGCACATAAGCATCAATTAACACAGTTAATTGCCAACAACTGTGATAAACTGGATTTCTCCTTTTTAATAAGTATGCTATCTGCACCGTCATTAAAAGAAATTACGTTGGGCGGTGATAAATTTACGGGTTTCAATAACGCCAATATTTCCAATAATGTTTCACGGTTAGAATTAACCGGTGATGTACTCAGTAACTTTACCTTTGCCGCTTCGTTATCAAATTTGAATGACCTTATTTTAAATTTCAATTCGGTGACCTGTGGACCGGAACTATTGAATACAATCTCAAAAATGAACAACTTAAAATCCTTAAATCTTAGCAATTGTGGATTAACTGATCTTCCATTACAGATCAAGCATTTAACAAACCTGGAAACACTCAATTTGTCGGGCAACAAATTAACTTCAGTGAACGAGCTATTTGCATTAAAAAAACTAGTAACGTTAGATATTAGTTTCTGCGAGTTATCCAAAGAGAAAATCGAACGGCTAAAAAAAGAGTTACCTAACACCAACATAATTTACCATCAGGTATATGAAAAACTACCTTTACCCAATGCCATCGTTAAAACAGAGAACTTCACCATTTCTCCAACCGAGGCACAAACGATTACCACACAAAATGGCACTACTATTAGCATTCCAAAAAACAGTTTAATTTATGGAAACGGGAAACTGGTGAAAGAACCTGTCACCATAAATTACACCCCCTACTATACTTTAGCCGATGTAGCGTCGTCTGGAATTAACATGAACTATAAAACCGCTGAAGGCTCAGCACCTTTCTCCTCAGCCGGCATGTTTAACATTAACGCTTTAGCAAAAGATCAACCGGTTGAATTAAAAAAAGGTTCGGAAATGACTATTGCTTTTAAAAGTAATGACCCCGATAAATCGTACAATTATTACTCGTATGATACGATAAATCGCACGTGGAAAGATATTGGAAAAGATACAGTCACAAAAATTAAGGTAGCTAAACCATTGGATTCTTTAATCGTTAAAAATGACTCGATCATTTCCAGATCGCCAAATATAATAATGCCACAGCCTCCGCTATTTTACGCACACCATGATATTACAATACACTGGGATACTGACAAAAAAGATAAATTAACCGGTGAATTTAAAATTTATTCAACACTTCCCGGACCTAAAGAAAAGAATGACACCAGTAGCAACCATAATTATTTTACAGAAGTAAAATCGCTTTCTAAGATCACATGGAAATTAGACGAGGAAAAAACGTCTGCAAAATCTAAAGAGTTTTTTAAAAATAATGCACTATTCAATCACAACGTTCCGTTAAGGAATAGAATATTGGTGATCAACGGAAGAAGAGCTCATAATTCAAAAACAAGAGTAGAAAAAATGGTGGATTTTGAACTTTCTCCGGATAAGGAAAGGGACTGTTTTCTATTTAAGTTTTATGACGAAACAGATACCATCACTTTTTATGCATATCCCTTAGTTCAAACCAAAAATGTTGACAGAGCACAAAAGTCCATCAAAAAAATGTTTTTTACCTATGAGAACAATGCTAAAGAGAGAAAAGAATTGACGAAGTACAGAAGGACACGGTTCCTTACTGCGTATAACCAATACCGACTAAACATGGCGAATGCCAGGGCGAGTATAAATGTGAATGATATCAACAATGTTACTTCTCTTTTAAACAGTAAGGTTAATACAAACGCATACAATATTACACGGGTTTTGCAGCTACAGGGATTTGGAGTTTACAATTGCGACAAAGCTGTTTTTGTGGAAAATCCAATTGTATTTACGCCTATATTTATTGATGAAAGAGGGAACCGATTATCAAAAGTGGCGTTCCAGGTTATTGATCCAAAAGAAAACATAGTGGTAAGCTATTATGGAAGTAAGCCTATTAGAATTTCAAAAAACAGCATTATCACATTTATGAATACACAATATGATAAGTCTTATAAATGTACTGTATACATGGGGAAATTAAATACCATTAATTTTAACCCAAGAACCGATAGTCAAAAAATACAGTTATCTCCTGTTTCAAATAGCATTTCGATAGGAGAATTAAGTGAGCAGATTAATTCAAACAATTAAGCTTCTGAAGACATCTTTATTAATAGCAATTATTTTTGGGTTTCTGTCATTGCCAGCTCAGGATTTTGACCCGGTAAACCCAGATTACGACTTGCTGAAACAATTAGTTTTGGATAAAATAAACAGCAAAAGAGCGAGGAAGGTGAAAACAGTTCTCCAAAATAATGTACCCCTCCAATTAACTTCAGATAATTACACTCAGACTTTAAGAGCAGCTAAATTTGAATCTACCAGCGAAAATAAACTGAGGATCGGAAAAAAAATAAAAAAAGCATGTAAATCAAACGGCTATAGAAATGCCTTTATTGACTACCATATTACTTCAGTTAATTGTGTAAATTTTAAGGGGTCGAAGTTTTACTATGACCGGGAAGACACGGAGACACAAACGCATTTATTTATTGGAACCAAACCCACAAAAAAAGAAAAAGCTGATGAGAAATTTAAATCAATTCCTTTAAAACTATATACGTACAATGAATTAGCAGATCTTATTGCCAAACAGTTTATAAGTGATGAAGGAAGTTTTAAAATACTGAATAATGGATTTGATAAATTTGGGTTCAGTATCGCAGTGGAACAACGTACTTTGTTCAGACATAAACTTCCAAAAGTAAAAGTGATTGTTATTGTTGGTGGAAACCGGATAACCTGGTAACCAGTAAAGCGTGGATACTAAGTGATTTGAATCGCATTAGCTTAACTTAATCAATTCAGTTTTCAATTCGATGATAGAAACAGACACCAGCTTTTTTATTTTTTGAACCATCTGCTTTAGCTCCTGCTCGTTTATTGTTTCATTAACCGCATTTATTTCAATTTTAATCAGTAGCTCTCTTAATTCGTTTACACCAAAATAAGCAACGGGTGTTTTCATTTTGTGAGCCTGATTGCTAAGTTCCTCCCAATTCCTGGATTCATAAAGTTCATTTAACTCGTCCACATATTCAGGCATCAGCTGTATAAACATATTGATCATTTCCTTTATGTATGAGATATCCCCTTCTGCCCTCTCTTTTATAATAGCGAGGTTAACCATTTTGTGAATTTTAGGGTCTTCGTTTGTGGCTGTTTCTTCGTCGTCATCATCGCCTTCATAAGCATAACCGCTCCACTTCATTATTTTTTTATACAAGGTCAAGGGGTTGAACGGTTTGGAAATATAATCATTCATACCCACAGCAAAACATTTTTCTTTTTCTCCGGCTAAAGCAGATGCTGTCATTGCGACAATAGGCGTACTCTTTGCAGGCTCGGGCAACTTGGTTCGGATATACTGAGTTGCCTCTATGCCGTCCATTCCAGGCATGGCAATATCCATCAAAATCAATGCGTATGGTTTATATTTCAATTTCTCGATGGCATCGGCACCGTTTTCAGCGAGATCTGTATTTATTTTCCATTTATTTAATTCGAACATAACTACCCGCTGATTGATCACGTTATCTTCTACCAGCAAAATATTCAATTTACTCAAATCAATTTTTTCGGGTATTTTGGTTGCATTTTCAATTGACGTGCTCAAAACATCATCATCACCTTTCTCGAAATTCAACTCAAAGCTAAACGTAGATCCTTTATGTAGTTCGCTGGTGAGGGTAATATGGCCACCCATTTTTTCTACCAGAAACTGGGAAATACTCAATCCCAAACCTGTTCCTCCATATTTACGTGTTGTATGTACTTCTGCTTGAGCAAATGATTCAAATACATAGTCCAGCTTGTCTTCTGGTATGCCAACCCCTGTATCGGAAACAGAAAATTTTACAAGAGCGTTATCCGCTGTTTGTGACACCAAATCTGCTGTAAGTGATACCTTACCATCATCAGTAAATTTAATTGCATTACCTAATAAGTTCAGTAAAATCTGGCTTAATCGTACGGTATCTCCAACTATCACTGGAGGAAGCGACGGCGCAATATTCATTTCCATTTGCAAATTTTTGGATTCGGATTTATACTGAACCATAAATTGCAAAGATTTAAACAGATCACTCAATCGAAATGGGTTTTTCTCGAAAACAATTTTTCCGGCACGAATCTTAGATATATCGAGGATATCATTCACAACATGTAATAAATTATTGGAGGATTCCTTGATGGCGTTCAGGTATTCCATTTGTTCCCCATCCATGCGTGTTTCCAACAACTGGCGGGTCATACCGATAATACCATTCATAGGCGTTCTTATCTCGTGGCTGGTATTTGCCAAAAACTGTTCCTGGATCAACAAACTTTGCTCGGCTGTTTCTTTCGCTTTACGAAGTTCAAAGTTCTTTTCCTCAATAAGTTTATTGGTTTTCAATTTAACGCTGTAACGATTATAAACCATCGCTGATAACAGCAATATCATTACAATAGAAACAATGAGGAAATTACGAAGTGCCTGTTGTTGGCTCAGGCGAATGTCCTGTAACGTTCGACTTTTACTTAACAAACTAATTTCTTTGTCTTTTTGCCCCATTTCAAACTCCACCTGTAGTTTAACGAGCTCTCTTGTTTTTTCTTCATTTAAAACGCTATCCTTAAAGTTTTCGAACATAATTCTTGACTGAAATCCTTTAACTGTATTA
The DNA here is from genome assembly GCA_040387475.1 of Bacteroidota bacterium. Lineage (GTDB taxonomy): Bacteria > Bacteroidota > Bacteroidia > B-17B0 > Aurantibacillaceae > UBA4416. The sequence goes on from JAZKDT010000013.1 coordinate 48,085, forward strand.
TTCTGTTCAAAATAAATCTCTGAAAGCACTCTATAATAATCCCTTAAACTGGTTTTGTAATTAAGCTCTTTAGCAAGGTTATAATACTCATCCGACAATTCTAAAGCCTTATCATAGTGTCCAATTTCTTTATAGATCTTTATGATAGAATATAGATTCTCGAGAATGTAGTCCTTATTTCCACTCTCTTCCAGCATTTTTTTTGATTGAAAATAGTAATCCAATGACTGATCATATCGTTTTCTTTCAAAATAAACTTCGGCAATGTTTTCAAGGTTGATACCGCTTCTTAAAACATCATTTGATGCAGTAGTAATTGAAAGGGACTTTAAAGAACAACTCAATGATTTATCCAGGTAGTTTTCTGATGGCCATAAGCGATTATAAACAAGGTATAAGTTTGATAAATTTAGCAAGGCCACCGCAATCCTATCTTTCGTGTTTTGCTTCAAATAATAATCCAATACGTTTGTGTAATAACCTAATGCTTTTTTAAAATAGACCGAATCTTTTGAAGAATTCATGAGATCAGCATTTACATGACCCATGAGCGTTTGACAAAAGGCTGCGTTGGCTTCGTTTTTATCTGCCTTATAAACGTCTAATGCCTTCGAGAAATTATACAGGGCTTTTGAATAATCGGTAATATCTTTATAAATATAGCCTAGCTCATAATAGCATTTAGCGCAACCCGACTTATTGGATATGTTTTCAAATATATTTAAGGCTCTATACGTTTGATTTAAAGCTTCGGAATAATTACTTCTCTCCCGCCCAATCCGTGATAATACCAGATGTGCTTTTGCCTCGCCTTTAGGGAAACTAATCTTACGGGCCAATTGGATAGCCTGGTTGGTGTAAGCCTCGGCCTCTTTAATTTGATATTGCACAAGGTTTGTGCCAAGTGCCACCAATGCGTTGACTTTAACGGTATCGTCGGGGAATGTTGCAACTATATGAAGAAGAGAATCCTGAACTGCATTTTTTTGGGCATAATTATTTAACTGTATCAGGATACAGCAGCATAAGAACAGGAAACGATATAGATAATTTAATCGCAAGATATCTTCGCTTAATTAAATATAGCGATTTTATATGGAATAAGAAAAGACTCTTAAAATTAAGGTTAAGCTTTTATCGCCCATCGCAATTTGGCTGAACGGGCCCGTGGATTAGTGTAGCTCTCTTCAGCTGAAGGTCGAATGGGATCGGGCGCTACCTCCATATAGATGCCCGCGCGGAATAAAGACTGAAATGATTTTTTTACCCGTCTGTCCTCTCCTGAGTGAAAAGAAAGGATAGCCACTCTGCCGCCAGGCGCAAGCACGTATGGCAGTTTCTCCAAAAAAGAATCGAGTACACCAAATTCATCGTTTACTTCAATTCTTAATGCCTGAAAGCATCGTTGACATGACTTTTTAATTTCTTCTTTACGGGTATTCTCCGGCAAACTGATCAGCGCCTCTGCAATAGTTTCCTGTAAATGTGTTGTTGTGGTAATGACAATGCCTTTAGATATCTTTGCCATGATCGCTAAAGTAATGGCTTCATAGTGCGGTTCATCTGAATTCTCAAATAAAATAGCTGCTAATTCGCGCGGAGCAATTACCTTTAGGAGTTCAGCCGCTGACTTTCCTTTTTTGGGATTTAAACGAAGATCCAAGGGCCCTTCGATCTTGAATGAAAAACCCCGTTCGGGATTATCTATCTGCATGGATGAAACGCCGAGATCAGCTAAAACAAAGTTCAATGGTCCCGATTGCAAAGCGATCCGATCAATCTGGGAAAAATTCATTTTTTTGAAAGTAACCGATTCCTCTCCGTAGCCCAATGCTAATAATCTTTCCTGCGTTCTAGGCAGTTCAAAAGGATCAACATCCATGGCGTATAACATGCCGCCCGGCGCCAGGCATTTAAGCATCTCTAAACTGTGCCCGCCATAACCCAGCGTGGCATCCAAACCCACCTGACCGGGAACGATTTGTAAAAACTCCAATATCTCTGTTACACAAATAGAACGATGCATACCTGCAGGAGTTTTGCCCTGCTGGATTATTTTTTCGACATCCTCTGAATAATTTTGAGGTTGCAGCTCCTTGTATTTTTCCTTAAAAGATTTTGGATGCGTTCCTTTATACCGAACACGCCTGGGACCTTTTGGTTCCTCATCGCTCATACGTAAAGCTAAGCTTAAATACGTTGCATTACGATTAAATTTCAAGTTTCGTTATATCCTTAACTCTTTCGCAAAAAAACACTATTTACCGGTTTTTAACGCTTGCTTTTTTTTAACTTCCTGCACGCCCCCTTTTGTTAGAATTACAGCGCTTACTGCTCCTTTTTTATCTTTTACAAATTCAAAGGTGCGGTCGTTATTATCCTTTTTAAAAAACCTGGTCTCGCTTTCAGGTAAAAGTTCTGTATTCAGATCATTAAGATATAATTTATTGTTAGTATATATAAACTCGATAGATTCAAATTTCCCGGCATAACTTTCAAACATGTTTGTATTGGCTTTTACCTCAACGTGTTTATAGGGTATTTCAACCGGGATACCAAATAAAATACCGGATAAACCATAACTGATCATGTGTGATTCGGATTCATTATTGGATAGCACAGCAATAAATGCATTATCTTTCGGGTACCTGTCGAAGGTTGTCATGGTGCCAATGAATCCGCCACTATGCGTGAGTAAATAATGGCCGTGATTATAATAAGGATTGATGAGAATACCGTATCCATAAGAATCGATAAAACCATTATCGGGATACATTTTATTGTACTGAGTTGTCATTTTTTGTTTGGATGATTCAGACAATAATGTAGTGCTGTATAAAGCACGATCCAGTTTATAAAGATCTTCTATGGTAGAGTATATCCCGTCGAGACCCACATTTAAGTTCCAGTTTATATAGGGATTGAGCGCATAACCGTTTCCATCTTTATAGTAGATACTAGCTTTTTTATAGATGATGGAGTCATTACTGCAAACGCCGGTATTAAACATGCCTGCTTTGTTGCATATATTTTCTTTTATAAAATTTTCAAACGTTTGTCCTGACGCTTTTTCAATAATTTGCGAGAGTAAAAAGTAGCCGATGTTGCTATACTTACAATTGGTACCAGGATTGAAAAGGTAAGGTTTGTATTGCATGATGCCGATGGCGGAATCTTTGCTAATAGCAGTGGAATTCATGTAGAGCTCATCAAAATCGAGTGGTAGGCCGGCAGTGTGTGTGAGTAACATATGAATGGTAACCTGATCGCCCTTGGGATAACGGGGAAAAAATTTATTTAATTTATCATCGAGGGATAAGTTATTTTTCTCCACTAACTGCATGATAGCAATAGCGGTAAAATGTTTGGTAACAGAAGCCAAAACAAATTTAGTATCGATGGTGTTTTTAATACCCCATTCTAAATTTGCGAAACCATAAGCTTTCTTCAGCAAAACAGAATCGTTTCTCATCACGATCACCGTGCCGCCAAAGCGGTTGAATTCGGCTTGTTTATCCATGTATAATTCGAGCAGGGAAGAGACAGATGTTTGTGATGATAAACTAAAAGGGAAAATTAAAAGGAACAATATTTTTTTCATAGTTACGGAAGACTTTCTGCGGTGATGTTTATAGAAGAGAACAGAAAAGTGCAGGCAAAGCTAAATGTTTATCTCAGTTTTACAAGATTAAAATGTCTTAGGGCATATTCTTACTTTAACCTCTCTAAAACACCTTTACGCTTTACTATGTTTTTGTAATCCCATTGAATATCGCGCGATTTTTTGAGCCAACGTTTGAGATCCTGTGTGTTTATTTGATCAATTAACGTATAGGTTATGGAAGCATCTTTAAATTTTCCGCTTTTACCGGGAACGAGCTGATCTTCTTCAAACGTAACGCCGCTCCAGAATAATAAGCGCAGGCCTGCTTTTAATTTATCGTATCCAACGATAGGGTTACCATCTAAAAACCAAACGGGATGCCCATGCCAGATCTTGTTTTCCGCTTCGGGTAAGTTCTTTGTGATCTCTTGTGAAAGGAGAGTGCACATGTCCTGATCATCTTTTGACTGCGATTTAATATAGGATTGAATTTCTTTATTCATGGGGGGTAATCATTTTAAGAATAAATAGCCTACTAAATGTACGCCGTTGCCGCCTATTTTACAAAAAGAAATACGTGGAGACAAATTTACTGACAAAGTTAGCTGTGAAGGTTTCGAAGATTGAAGAAAACAAAACTCAGTGCCGGTTGAAGACATCGCAGTTGCAAGAAAAGCTTTTGTAGTTTGACAGAACGTCGTGCTAAAATGAAGTAAATTTTTAAAATACCGGATTAAAGCCATTAATTACTGAAATATTGTTTTTACAGTAGGAAGAAAAGCTTTTGTGGCACGGAGAAAACATATTGCAGTAGCAGTTAGCGCCATTGTTTGTGACTGTAAAGCTTTTGTTGACGCAAGAAAAGCTTTTGTTGATGCAAGAAAAGCTTTTGTATACTGACATAATTGCTTTGTTTAGCGAATTAATCTGATAGTTTATTGAGATGAACAAAAAGTGTCTTAATCAAAAGAAATTATTTATGGAACTATGCGCATGGTTTTCTGGAATAAAGACATTGTTGTTTGAGGTTAAGGTTTTGTGAATGGGCGTTAAGGCATGATTAGTAATTTGGGTACTGTTAATAAGGTATTCCAAATGAGGCGAAAACTGAAAACATAGCATTGCACAACGAGTGAATCCAAAATCTTAAATTCTAATCCTACTATTAATTTCTGTTATTAAGGATATGAATTGTTCACTTCTATGGGTTCTATAGCAATGCTCCAATAATGAATTTTTAGAGTGCTTAATTTCTCGATGACTATGACTTAAAATACGTGTAAGAAGTGCGAATAAAGACTTTCCTCTTATTAAAGTATCATAATTTTCAAGGATATATGATTTTGTTTTGTCATTTGCAGTTGTAAAATTTATTTCTTGAAGAAAGTCTACTTTTAACTCATGCTTAACATCGCAGAGAATTTTTTGCGGATGATGTTTAAAGCAAAATAGTCGATCGTTTAGGAAATTTTCAACTTCAAAAGCATAATATTCAATAAAACTATTTAATGATTTAAGAAATGTCTTATTCTCATCTTTACTTAATAATCTTTCGATTTGTTTACCATGATATAAATCGTTCTCTATAGAGTACCCGTGAGTCCAGAGTATTTCATCGTAAATAATAGGGGTAACGTTATAAACATAGCAATCCTTGTCCGCTACAAACACCGTTTTGATATGACTAAATTCATTTTTTCGTTCAAACACTTTCAATAATTTCCCCCTACCTCCACATGGAAAAAAACTAGCATTTGTTATCCCTATTTCATCTTCTATCCATCGATAAATTAAAACGTCGTCTTTTCCTTCGACAATTACGGTGGTCAAAGAAGAACGTTTCAGCGTTTCTACGATTTCATCTACTGTTAATTCTAAACCCATTTATTCACCTTTATCTTCTGATAATATTATTTCCTTGTCAGCATATTTAGAAAAAATAAAAGGACTGTGTGTGGCCATAAAAAATTGATTATTGTTTCCTTGATTTAATAAGGTTGGCACCAAAGTTCTTTGCCAATCTGGATGAAGGCTTAATTCTGGTTCGTCAATAAATATTGTATTGTCTTTTGTAAATGCGTTATAACAGATAAAACTTAACATCTGCTTTTCGCCCGCAGAAAGCTTTTCAGAAGAAATGGCATTATTAACCTCTCCTATGGTCAAATTACTTAAGTTAATCCCTTTATGTTGAAAAATAGTAGCGATAAGATCGGACAATGTGGTAAATGGCTTCAACAACCTTTCTCGTTCGCTCTCCATATACTCTATATCCTTTTGAATCTCATCTAATATTGCTTTTTCATTTTGAATTTTACCTTTTATCTTTTTTATTATTTCATCCGTCTTTTGCTTTTGTGTTTGATTAATCTCAGCATTGATAGTTGTATACTCTCTATTTAATAATGTGACAATATCATCCGTTGAGATTGAAGTAATAAAACGTTGGTTCTTGGAAGATAATTTTCTAGATAATTCTTCCAAAGCGCTCCGAACCTCATCAGTTCTGCCAAATACCAAATCTAAGGCGTCCATGGAAAACCCACCTTCTATTCTTCTAAAAGTTGGAAAAAAAATAGTAGGAGTAGCCGATTTTTGAATAAATGCAATTTTCTCGTCAATTCTAGCAAACCTTCTATTTTCTAATTCTCTTAATCCCTGTTCGCTTAAGTTAAATGATTTTTCATCATTTATAGATATAGTCAGCAACCTATCTGTATCTATTTTAAGGTTAATTTTAAATTTCGATGTCTCAAGAATTATATTTGAAAAATTTACTTCTCTAATTAAACTATATAACTTCCCAGCATTTAAATACCAAATCAGTTTTAATATTGTGGTTTTACTAGAGCCATTTTTTCCGGTTAGTAAATTCAAATCTGAATGAAATTTTAAATTAAGAGGTTGCTTCCTTCCATTCAATCCTTCGACATATAGTCTATTTATCATGTAATTATTTATTAATGTTAATTGAATTTTCGATTGACAAACACAACTAGTCAATAATAAGACTTTCCAAATCTCATTATTAATTTAAAATTAGTCATTTATTTGATAAAACAAAAAAGCCTGTCTACTTTCGTAGACAGGCTTTTGATATTATCGGGCTTCGACTCCGCTCAGCCAACAGACTTCGACTCCGCTCAGCCACCTGGCTTCGGGTTATCTCAGCTGAAGATTATTGAACAGGTTGCATTACCTCTAAAGTAATATTGATGGTTACGTTTTCGCCTAAGCCACCGCCTTCGCCAATACCAAATTTAGTACGGTCGATCACAGCTTTACCTTCGAATCCTGAAACGTTAACTTTACCCATTCCCATTTTAGTCATGTCTTTTTCTTCAACACCCATATAATTGAAAGGTATGTTAGTTTCAACCGTTTTATCTTTGATGGTTAATTTACCGTTTGCAATGTAGGCAAATTCGCCTGCTTCAGGATTTTTAACCAATTCAGTAGCTTCAAATGTCATGTGCGGGTATTTAGCCACATCAAAGAAATCAGGTCCGGCTAAATGCTCATCACGCATTTTGTTTTGTGTATTGATCGTTTTAGCATCGATCTGAATAAAGATCTTAGTACCTGTAGCATCTAAATTTACCCAACCGCTATCAATTAAAGCAGAACCTTTTGTATTGGTTACAATGTGCTTGATACTGAAATCCAAAGCAGAGTGAGCGCCATCCACTTTATACATACCTTTTAATTCGTTTACATCTTTTTGGTTAGCATTCATGATGCTATCACATTGTGCTTTACTTGTGCAGGTATACTCCTGTCCGTTAATGTTACATTTAATAACTTCTTCGGTAATTATCTGGCCATGACCAGCGCCAGCAGTTACAGCAATGTAAGGCGCGATAACCAATGAAACGATAGACATTAATTTAATTAAGATATTCATAGAAGGGCCAGACGTATCTTTGAAAGGATCACCTACTGTATCACCCGTTACTGATGCTTTATGCGGCTCCGATTTTTTGTAGAACATTTCACCATTAATTAAAACACCTTTCTCAAACGATTTTTTAGCATTATCCCAAGCACCACCAGCGTTAGACTGGAAGATACCCATTAACACACCAGATACAGTAACACCAGCTAATAAACCACCCAATACTTCAGGTCCGAATACAAACCCAACAATTAAAGGTGTAATTAAAGCGATAGCACCCGGCATCATCATTTCGCGGATAGACGCTTTAGTTGAGATAGCAACACATTTTTCGTATTCAGGTTTTGCTTTATATTCCATAATTCCAGGAATTTCGCGGAACTGACGACGCACTTCCTGTACCATATCCATAGCCGCTTTACCAACCGCCTGGATACATAATGCCGAGAAAATGAAGGGGATCATACCACCAACAAATAACCCCGCTAATACCGGCGCTTTGTAAATATCAATAGCGGAAATACCTGCGATACCTACGAAAGCAGCAAATAATGCTAAAGACGTTAAAGCAGCAGAAGCAATAGCGAATCCTTTTCCGGTAGCCGCTGTAGTGTTACCTACTGCATCTAAATTATCTGTACGCTCACGAACTTCAGGAGGTAACTGACTCATTTCGGCAATACCACCAGCGTTATCCGCGATAGGTCCGAATGCATCAATTGCTAATTGCATAGCTGTAGTTGCCATCATACCTGCAGCAGCGATAGCCACACCATATAAACCTGCAAAATAATAAGAAGCCATGATACCACCCGCTAATGTTAAAATAGGAATAACGGTAGATTTCATACCTACGGATAAACCACCGATGATGTTAGTAGCGTGACCTGTAGAAGATTGTTGAATGATAGATAAAACCGGAGCTTTACCCATTGCTGTGTAATACTCTGTAACAATACTCATGATAGCACCAACAACGGTACCAACAACAATAGCTAAAAATACATTTAAATTAGAGAATTCGTAACCACGTAAGCTTAAAGTTGCAGGCAACATATACATCACGATGAAGTAAGACGCGATAACAGTTAAAGCCATAGAAGCCCAGTTACCTAAATTTAAAGCGTTTTGTACGTTTGATTTGTCATCTTTAATAGTAACGAACCATGTACCAACGATAGAGAAAATAATACCCAAACCACAAATTACCATTGGCAATAAAATTGGCGACATCCCGCTAAAGTGATCAGCAGATGCATCGATCTCCTGGCCTAAAACCATAGTAGCTAATATAGTTGCTACATAAGAACCAAATAAATCGGCACCCATACCGGCAACGTCACCTACGTTATCACCCACGTTATCAGCAATAGTAGCAGGGTTACGAACATCATCTTCAGGAATACCCGCTTCCACTTTACCAACTAAATCAGCACCAACATCGGCTGCTTTTGTATAAATACCACCACCAACGCGCGCAAATAAAGCAATTGACTCAGCCCCTAATGAGAAACCCGTTAATACTTCGATAGCCGTTTTCATGAAATCGGCATTTACACCATCATTAAAGATGCTTAAGAACACGATGAATAAACCACCTAAACCTAAGATCGCTAAACCAGCAACACCTAAGCCCATTACGGTACCACCAGTAAAAGAAACTTTTAAAGCCTGTTTTAAGCTGGTACGAGCAGCCTGTGTAGTACGAACGTTAGCTTTGGTAGCTACCTTCATACCAATATAACCTGCAGTTGCAGAAAAAACTGCCCCTATAATAAAGGCAATCGAAATGATCCAGCTTGAGTGGATCTCTTTACCATTTACTTCATGAATTGTACCCGAATAAGCTAATAAAGCCGCTGCAAATACAACAAAAATACTTAACACTTTCCATTCAGCTTTTAAGAAAGCCATGGCACCATCAGCGATATAACCCGCTAATTCCTTCATATTATCATCACCGGCATCCTGCTTGCTAACCCAAGCCGATTTGATTGCCATTACCACTAAACCTAAAACTCCCAACAAAGGGATCATGTAAATTACTAAATCGTTCATATGTTTTATTAAAATTGAGGGTGCAAAAATAAGGATTTATCTGAAAATTAAAAATATTTAATTTATTGATTAACAGTATGTTAAAAAATATTTTCATTTTAAAGAATCCTATTTTCTTACGTGATAATTGTAAACCCATAAAACAGAAGGTTTTTAACAGTTTTGCTCTATATTTGAAACTTAGACCATCTTATGAAAAAAGCTGTATTTATATCTATTATACTCCTTATCAGCACTTTTGGCGTCCGGGCGCAAGCAGGCGGCGGTGGCGTAACCGGCATTATTGTCCTACTCTCCCAAAGATCAACTGTTTTATACAGCGATACGATTTTTGAGATTGACCAATTAAAGTTTAAAGTAACAGAAACTTATGCGTTTCGGGATAAAGTTAAAACAACCCTTATTTTAACCAACCAGTCAGATCAGTTCAAGGTATTACATTCAGAAGATATTGCAATTACCAATTGTGACAGCGTGGCAATCATCATCAATCACAAACAGCCGATGGTTATAGCCCCTCACTCGAGCAAAAAATTTGGACTGATGGCCGAAGGAAAAAGTTTTAAATTGTATGACATTAAACTTAACGTGAAACAAATTTTCACAAGTACCGAGCCTCTTCCTATTCCTTCACCGGGACTATTCAACTTGCACCAGGAAGGTATTTCTAATACAAAAACAGGTCCTTTAGAAATAACATCTATTAAATGTGCGGGCACGCCGGGAGGAAGCACAAAAGCCTATTTTAGGCTCAATTATACAGGCGAAAAGTTTTTAGGGATACGAGGTGAAAAAGCTATGTTGCTTACCGCTGATAAAAAAGCTTACGTGAACTCCTGGAAAAAATCAATTTATACCTATTACCCAAAAGGTAAAACAGCTTATACGGTAATGCTTGAATTTGCAAATCCCACTCCCAATTTTGGAGGAGACCTTTGCGATAAAGTAAGTTTTGAAAACGTTTTTACAGAGTGGACACTATCCTCTAACAACAAAGCTATTGAATTTCATGTATATAAAAACGGTATGCAGGAAGGAGATGAGCCCAAAGAAAAGAAAGACAAAGACAAAGAAATACCGGAAGACTAATTGCCATTGTAC
>JAZKDT010000013.1:58752-65167 GCA_040387475.1 Bacteroidota bacterium
ATTTTTTGCTCATAAACTACATTATCGATACCGTCGAGCCTGATTCTCTTAAATTTCCAGGCAGCTGTTTTCAGATCGCCGGAGAAATAATGCATAAACACATTTGTTGGGTTAATGACGATGATATCGAAATCAATAAAATAAATATTTTTTACCTTGTACTTTGAATACATTTCGACTGCCTCGGGAGATATGGCTTTACAATTTAATGTAGCCTTGTGACTATAACTTGTTTTACCAACCGTATTTGGACGGTTGTAAACAAACATGGTACCATTGGCACCCTGAGTTGTCATTTTTTGCTGAGATTCGATATTGGCAATAATGGCTCTGAAATACAGATTCTCTTCTTCCATTTTTTCTGACAGCAAATTGATAGAGTTCAACTTATGCTGATCGTCATAGGACAAGTCGGAGACAAACTGCACGTTCTGCAAACCAGTTATACTTTTAAATTTGGCTTTGTAATCCTGCAAAAAACGCGCATACAGCTCGGTTGTATTGACAGCAAAATAATCCAGTTTATCAATAATAGGCACATTCAAAATATATAAATTTTCTGAGCGCTGTTCCTTCGCTATCAAATCATTAAAAAAAGAGGTTGTTTCAAAAACAGTATTTTGGAGGTTAGCTGCGTCATCTGACTTTAATTCTTTTGGGTTTTCAAACACATTACTAAAAAGGCAGGGTTTACAGTTTGTGTTTTTTGCTATTTGAACAAAATAAGCAAAGGCTTCTTTATTGGTAGTAAACCTGACACTATTTGTATCCAACATATCTTTTGCTTTTAATTGCGATAAGTCATTACTTCTGAGGTGAAGCAACCCTTTATTCAAATATTTTAAAATAGATGTGTTATCGTCATACACATAACTATAATTATCGCTTTTTTTCGCACCTTTTCCTTTATAATTTTCTATAATGAATTGCTCTTTTTCTGATTTAGGATTTAATAGTAAATACCTTCGGAGGGCTTCTATAAGCAAAGCCAGATTTTCGGGATCATTTGGGTTATACAAATAATCTGTAAACGACAGTTCAACGGCTTCCTGATATTTATGATTTTGGATCATGCAATTATAAGACTCTTGCCGCGCCCTTTTTTTTAACTCAACAAACTTAACTGAATCAACTACAAATCTTGTTCTGGAAATGTTGGATGAATCTGAAGAAAGCGAATTCGCCAACTTTAAACGATTACCCGGATCGGTATGAAATTTAGCCGTACCCCGATTGTTTCCATACAATAGTTCGTTTTTTATCTCAAATCGTTTTAATGTTTTATAAACTGCGGACAATCCTTTTAAATCGTACGGCGATGATTTGAAGAATTTCATACCCAAATAGTCTGCACCGGATTCCATTTTCTTTAACCGGTCTGTTTTTTGAAATCCATAAAAATCCAACAGTTGGCCTGCCCATTTTTGGGTAAGGTAAGTAGGCTGCCCGATGGTTTTTTCTTTATCAATGTATATATCTTCATTATTAAAAAAATGCGCGTGTGCATGTGAAATGATCGCTGCGAGTTCAGCCTCTGTTTGTATATAGTTGAACAGGCCAATGTTAACTTTAACATTCCCCAGTTGATCGATATCTACATTATAGTCGCTATCATACGAAAAATAAAAACGAAGCTTAGATGAAAGAACCGTGTCGCGAATCACCTTATCAAATACCTGCTTTAAATAAGTTTCATAGTTATTAAAACCGGGATAATATAACCCAAGTGAGCAATCGCTATAAAACAAGGAAGTTTGATAGGCCGCTTGTCGTTTAAGCAAATCACCCACTTCAATTTTACCTTTATTTCGTGTTTCGTAAAATAACTGAGACTCTTCAAATATCGTGTTGCTAAATTTTGGCGCCTCTTTCCAATTATAGCGATACCACACATCATTTTGCGCATCGCTAAAAAAAACAGCTAATATGAATAAAAATAATATTTGGATCTTTTTCATAATAGGTTAAATTTACTTGAAAAATTGACATGAAAAAACTAACCTATCTCTTTTTGTTTCTGTTACCGTCGGTGACAAACTTTGCGCAGGACGACGTTAACTTTTTTTACGGCGACACTGTGATAGAGTTTAATCAAATGAAATTTGAGTTTAAAGGCATCATGGCGTATAAGGATAAATTCAAGTCGCCATTATATATTACAAATTTTACAGACAGCTTCAAAATCATTTCACCTGGAAATTTTACACTCACTAAAGAAGACGGTAGTACCTACAGCCTGAGTAATAAAGCTGATTTTATAATTCCCCCTAAAGCCTCCAAAAGATTTAGGATATTGTATGATGGCTCCGATTTTAAAACGAGAAAATTAACTTTAACTATCAGTAATATCCAAACATCGATAAACGTGGTGACCGTTTATTCAGTAAAAGAATTTATTTTAGATAAAGCCCTTTATAAGCAACTCGATGAAAACTTAACGCAAACCAACACTGTTGGCTCACTGACTGTAACGATTAAAAACTTTGAGTATAAAGAAAAAGGAACTGTATCTGTAACTCTAAAAATCAAATACAGCGATCAGGATTTTTTAGCGATTTTTGCAAAAAAAATAAAATTGATAGATATCAATGGCAAGGAATATATTAATCATAAGACAGGCCCGATTTACTACCGAAAAGAAAAAAAAGAAACTAATCTTGTATTAGAATTTGAAAACCCATACGGCAGAACAAGAGAGTGCAAATCTGACCGATTAGTTTTAGACGACGTATTTGTTTTATACAAATTAGGGCAAATCAAAGAAAAACTCAGTTTTACGGTTTTAAAAAAATCGGAAGGCTTTGGAAATCCTCCCAAGGAAGAAAAAGAAAAAGACATTGAAGTGATCGAGGATTAGAAAACTTTGTCTAATGCTATTTTAAACCAGGCAGTATATTTATCGGGATTCAGCCCCATATCTTTTTTGATATCATCTATTGACCTCCATTCATAGCTTTCAACCTCGTCTGGATTTATAATGGGCGTTTGGTTGGTTTGGCCGGTTAACACATAATCAAATTCATGTTCGGTTAAACCATTCTCGAAGTCGGTTTTATAAATAAAGTTGGTTGTTATCTGAAGCTCACAGCTCAGTCCCATTTCTTCATATAACCGGCGGTGGGCGGCATCCTTTACAGTTTCGTGAGGGCGAGGATGGGAGCAGCAGGTGTTGGTCCATAAACCGGCACTATGATACTTTGATAAAGCGCGTTGCTGCAACAACAATTCGTTTTTATCATTGAATATAAAAATAGAGAAGGCGCGGTGCAATAATCCCTTTTGATGAGCTTCCAGTTTTTCCATAACGCCTATGTCGTTATCGAGCTCATCAACTAATATCACGTAATCTTTTTGCATTGGGAATTTAAAAACATCCTCCGCCTTGTAGGCAACTCTAAATGAGAAATCTATACTAACGAATTAAAGTAAATTTAAGCTGTGACGAACGTAAGAACTGGCAAACAAAGCCATTTTTTGTGAATTAGGAATACTGATGCGTTCCTCTAAAATATGTTCGGGATGAAGTGATTGAATTTTATTCAATAGTTTCCGGTAGTAGATGTAGGCCACATACACCCCAAAGCGGGAATTTTTAGGTAGTAATTTTATGCCTTCTAATCCTTTATTGAAATCAATTTCAATATCGCTTTCCAAAGCCTTTTTTGTTTCCGGATCAAGTTGAGATAACTCAACATTTGGAAAATACATGCGTCCCATTCCCAAATAATCAGCGTGAAGATCCCTTAAAAAATTAATTTTTTGAAAAGCTGAACCCAAAGCCATGGCGTAAGGTGTGAGATCATCATACATTTTCTGATCACCCTTTACAAATACCCGTAAGCACATCAACCCTACCACTTCAGCACTCCCTAAAATATAATCTTTATATCCTTCGGCATCATATGCTTTTTTATCGAGATCCATTTCCATACTTTTTAAGAAAGTATCGATCAGCTTCACATCTATTTTGTAATCATTAACTACCTTTTGAAAACTGTTTAACACAGGATTTAAACTAATGCCCCGTTCAATGGCACGGTAAGTTTCCAGTTTAAACTCATCGAGCAATTCCTTTTTATTAAAGTCGTGAAATGTATCTACTATCTCATCCGCAAAACGAACAAAACCATAAATGCTATAAACAGGATCGCGAAATTCTTTATGCAGAAACCTGATACCTAAAGAGAAGGAAGTGCTATAGCTATTAGTGACCATTTTACTGGTTTTAATACTCACGTTATCAAATAATTGCTTCATGTACTATACTGAACGTGCTAAGATAATAAAATAATGCGAGTAAACATCCTGTTGGCGCAAAATGCCCGTTTTGTTTAACGTTTGTTGGATTTTAAAAGATACTTTAAAACCTGCTCCGCCGCCAATTTGCCTGATATCAGGCTTGGAGGGACACCGGGACCCGGAACTGTTAATTGTCCGGTGTAAAACAAATTCTTAACTTTTTTATTCACTAATTTGGGTTTTAGGATCGCGGTTTGGCTTAATGTATTAGCTAAACCGTAGGCGTTACCCTTAAACGAATTATATTCTTTAATAAAATCGCTTGTAGCAAAATCTCTTCGGAAAATTATATCACTCTTAAAATTCACACCAATCTGTTTTTCGATACGGGAAACAACCATATTAAAATATACGTCGTTGGTTTTCGCATCATCTTTTAAATCAGGAGCGATAGGAATTAAAATAAAAAGGTTTTCCTTTCCCTGCGGTGCAACAGCACTATCTGTTTTGGAAGGGCAGCTCACATAAAACAAAGGTTTAGTGGGCCATTTAGGATCTGTATAAATTTCTTTAGCATGTGCATCAAAGTCTTCATCAAAAAATAAATTATGATGTAATAGTTTCGGCAGTTTTTTATCAACGCCGACATAAAAAATCAAACTTGAAGGTGCCATTTTTCTCGTGTCCCAGTATTTAGGGGAATAATTTCTGTATGGCTCGTCCAGTAATTTTTGTTCGGTAAAATGATAATCTGCAGCAGATACTACAACATCGCTACTATTTTTTTTATCCTTACTTAACACTGACATGGCCAGTTGTTGCTCTACGGCAATTTTAGACACATCAGTATTCAGTTCAAACTTTACACCTAATTGTAAAGCCAGTTTATGCATGCCCTCTATGATCTTTACCATTCCACCCTTTGGATACCAGGTACCGCCAATCATATCAGCATAGTTCATTAAACTATACAATGCCGGCGTATTTTGAGGCAGAGCACCTAAAAACAATACGGGGAATTCGAGTAATTGTATTAACTTGGGATTGGAAAATGATTTGCGAATATGGGTTGAAATGGATTGAAATACATCCAGTTTAAAAACACCACTTAAAAAACGAAAATCCATAAATTCCGTTAGTGACAGTCCGGGTTTGTAAACAAGATCATGCATCCCCACCTTATATTTATACTCTGCTTCTTCTAAAAACAATTTTAGTTTGTCGGCGCTTCCTTTTTCTACCCGTTCAAACATGGCATATAGCTCGTTGGTATCGCTTGGGATTTCGAGCGCCCCATCTTTATAAAATACCTGATAAGAGGGCGATAGCCTCTCTAATTCATAATAATCAGAAACCTTCTTATCAAAATCATCAAAGAATTTTTCGAAAATATCCGGCATCCAGTACCAGCTCGGCCCCATGTCATATACAAAACCGTCCTGTTCAAATTGCCGCGCCCTACCTCCTACTCTGTCATGCTTTTCGAGTACGGTTACTTCACAACCGCTTTTAGCAAGATAACAAGCTGTTGCCAGACCCGAAAACCCTGAACCGATGATGGTAACTTTTTTAGACATGTGCGATAGAAAAAAACTGTAAAATAATGTTTAAACTTACACATTATTTAGTAAAGCAAAAATTGAAATAATGCAAAAGCAGGTTGTGATCATTGGCTCAGGAGTAGCAGGACTGGCTACCGCTGTGCGCTTAGGTGCAGCTGGTTTTACGGTAACAGTTGTTGAAGCCAATAGTTATGTGGGTGGAAAATTAACGGCCCAACAATTAGGGAAATACCGCTTTGACATGGGGCCTTCGGTTTTTACACTACCCCATTTAATTGATGACCTTACTGAAATAAGCAAACAGGACCTGAAGTTTGAATACCTGAGCTTAGACAAGATATGTCATTACTTTTATGAAGATGGAACTGCGTTAATTGCCTACACCGACAAGGAGAAGTTTGCCACTGAAGTAGCTGATAAATTAGGTGAGAGTAAACAATCTGTTTTTGAGCAATTAAAATACAGTGCAACGGCCTATGAGTTAACTGCTGATTTATTCATGCAACAGTCGTTACACAAATTATCTAATTTTTTGAATTTAAAAACGGCAAGAGCAATTTTTAATATCGGCAAATTAAAAATGGGTAAAACCATGGATGAAGTTAACAAGGCAC
>JAZKDT010000013.1:65177-100448 GCA_040387475.1 Bacteroidota bacterium
ACAAGGCACGTTTCAAGAATCCAAAAACAGTACAACTTTTTAATCGTTTTGCAACCTATAATGGATCTAACCCATACCAGGCCCCGGCGATCATTAACATCATCGCACATCTTGAACATAATATAGGTGCGTTTGCGCCAAAGGGCGGGATGCATGACATAACCATGCATCTTTATAATTTAAGCATAAAGCTTGGAGTAGAATATAAAATGAACACCCGCGTTTTGCAGATACAAACACAACATGACAAAGCCATTGGCGTTTCTACTTCAAACGGCGATATCAAAGCTGATATTGTAGTAAGTGATGCAGATATCAAACACGTATATACAAAACTACTTGATAAAAAATATTACCCTGCCAAAATACTGCAGCAGGAAAAATCGCTTTCTGCACTCATCTTTTATTGGGGAATAAAAAAAGAATTCAAAGAACTGGGCTTACATAATATTTTGTTTAGTGAAAACGGAGAAGAAGAATTTAAAGTTGTTTTTGGTGAAGAAAAACCATATAACGATCCGACTACCTATATCAACATAACCTCAAAAGTAACCCCATCTGACGCGCCGGAAGGTTGCGAAAATTGGTTTGTAATGATCAATGTACCTCACAACACTTCCGGCGAACCAATAACGTATGTACAGGAAATGCGCAAACATATCATAGAGAAGATCAACCGGATATTGAAAACCGATATTGAAAAGTATATTGAGGTAGAAGATACATTGGACCCTTATCTTATTGAACAACGCACCAGTTCATCCGGGGGATCGCTGTATGGCAATTCTTCTAATAATAAATACGCCGCGTTTTTACGCCACGCCAATAACAGCAGTCAAATTAAGAATATGTATTTCTGTGGAGGAAGTGTTCATCCGGGCGGTGGAATTCCTTTGGGCTTACTAAGTGCAAAGATTGTAAGTGAGATGATCGCCGATAGTAAATGACCTGTTAAATACGGATACCCATGATACAGACATCATCTACCTGTTCAAGATTCCCCCTCCATTGAGTAAATAATTTATTCAAATGCTCTTCCTGTTCATCCATAGGCAATTGATGAATTGCCATGATATTTTGATTAAGTTGATTCCGCTTGAACTTCTTGCCCTTTGGTCCCCCAAACTGATCTGCAAAACCGTCCGTATAAAAATATAAAAGGTCTTTTTTATGATGATCTATCGTATACAAATTAAATGACGACATTTTTTCATATTGACCCACCGGCATTTTATCCTTTGGTAGTTCCAGCATTTTACCATCAGATATCAAAACCGGGCCGCTATTTGCTGCGGCATAAACCAATTCACCGGTCATGCAATTCAATCTCAAAAGTGTCCCATCAAAGCCATCGCTCTGTCCCTCTTTACTAACGCTTCCCATCAAACGAACGCGAACATAATTAAAAACAAGATTAGGTTCAGTAATGTTTTTTTCATTTATAGCCTCGCTTAAAAATGCCACATTTAATAAACTGATAAATGCACCAGGCACTCCATGGCCGGTGCTATCACACACTGCTAAATAAAAATAATTATCTTTTTGGGTAGCCCAGTAAAAATCGCCACTTACAATATCCTTGGGCTTGAATAAAATAAAACTTTCTTTTATAAAACTATCAATGAAATTTTGATTAGCTAAAACCGTATTTTGAATGCGTTTGGCATAATTGATACTATCGATGATCTCCTTTTGCGTTAACTCAACTTTCTCTTTTTGAATAATCAGCTGGTTTTTATATTCATTGAGCTCTACGTATGATTTTTGTTTGGAGCGGTAGCGATTAACCGACAATACTAACACGATGATAAAAAAGACGGATGACAGGATGAGTCCCCAGGTAATAGCTTGTTTGGATTTCAATTGTTTTTCGGCTTCCAGTTTCTGGATGGTAAAAAGCGCTTTGGCATTTTCGCGGTCAAATTCACTTTTCTGATCAGACATCTCAATTTTAAGCTGGGTATTAACGATCGTGTCTTTTCCCTGGTAGTAGCGCTTCATGTAAAAATTAGCTTGCTTATAATCGCCGATGGCTTCATAATACTTACTGTAAATAAGGGATATTTCATAAATATCTGATTTGGATCCTAATGATACCGCCAGGTCCATTCCAAGGTCGAGGTATTTTTTGCAATTTACATAGTCTTTCCACTTCAAATAAGTATCAGCAATATTTTGATAAGGTATGATCAAATTAGCGTCTTCATTTGCCAGTTTAAAACTCTGTATCTCCAATTCATAAAATTTAACAGCGTCTTTATAGTTTCCGTTACGATCGGCCTCGGTGCCATACACATCATAACAAAGCGCCAGACCCGAATAATCGTTTATTTTTCTGTAGTTGACAGAGGCCTGCGCCACATAGTAAGAAACTGAGTCCCACATATTCATTTCTGAATATGGCATAGTGAGGTTGTAGTAGGTATTGGCAATCTGCAAAACGTCATTTTTTTTAATTAAACTAGTAAGAGCCTTTTTAAACATTTGAATGGCTGATTCATAATTTCCGGCAGCAACATAAATGTTGGCCATATTGATATGGCTGTAGGCAATAAGCGTTGTATCATTATGTTCAGTCGCCAGTCTAAGAGATCTTTTTGTAACTGCAAACGACGAATCGAGCATATTCAATTTTTCGTAGTGGTTGTCATAAATCACATTAAGACTGATGATATCTTCGTAGGAAGTAGCTTTGGTTTGATTTTCCATCGCCATTTTAGCATAGTAAAAGCTAAGACTCCAATCTCTGTCTTCGTACTTGTTGGCTGAATCGAATAAATTATCGAATTTAGATTTTGTCTGTGCCTTCGAAAAAAGGCAAGAGAAAACCAAAAAAACAATCATAAAATTCCGAAACATACAGTTGGCGTTTCACCAAATATAATGGTTTTAAAACTTAATTCTAAGGAATTATGCAAAGAAAATGCGGCATTTGGTACACATTATTTCCTCAATTATCTACACAAAATTACTTATACACCAGCGTTTTCCGCTTTTTATAGAGGGTAACACGTGCAAAGCCGGCAAAGGGCTACATGGTATAAGATTTTCAAAAAAACAAAGTAATGGCGCGTGCATTAAAAAGCCAGAACAAATGAAAACATTAAAAATAATTGCATTCTTATTTATCCTTCAATTAACAGCTACAGCGCAGGAAAATGATGCCCTGCCATCCTCTAAAAATGATCGTGATAATATATCCTCCAGAGAAGCTAAACGAAAATTTGTATTTGGGTTAAAAGCCGGGGTTAACAATTCTAACGTATATGACACACAGGGGTTAAATTTCGTTGCAAGCCCTAAAACGGGTTTTGCAGGGGGATTATTTGCTGCTATTCCCATTGGGGGTTTTATTGGATTACAGCCAGAAGCTTTGATCTCTCAAAAAGGATTCAGCGGAACCGGAACTGTTAACAATGAACGATATACGTTAAACAGAACAACTACGTTTGTGGACATTCCATTGCAGTTACAAATTAAACCGGTAAGATTTTTCTCTTTACTGGCTGGTATTCAATATTCATATCTATTAAATCAAAATGACGAATATGTTTTTGATAATAGCAGTATAGAAGATAATCAGGAATTTGATAACCGTAATATTCAAAAAAATTTGCTAGCCGCCGTAGGAGGTTTTGATGTTAATATAAGACATTTGGTTCTTTCCGGCAGAACCGGATTTGATCTGCAACACAATAATGGAGATGGAACCTCCACCAACCCGCGCTACAAAAATGTGTGGTTACAGGGAACAATCGGTTACAGATTTTACTAGCAAATGCCTGAAGGACCTTCTATATTAATTTTAAAAGAACAGTTAGCTTCCTTTAAAGGAAAGAAAATTACAGAAGCTAATGGGAACTCAAAAATTGACTTCAAACGACTCCAAAACTTAAAAATAAAAGATCTTAAAAGCTGGGGAAAGCACTTCCTAATTTGCTTTGAGAATTTTTTTCTTCGGGTTCACTTACTCATGTTTGGAACTTACCGTATCAATGAAAAAAAGGAATCTGAACCAAGGCTAAGTATGCGCTTTAAGGCGGGAGAAATCAATTTTTATACCTGTAACATTCAGTTGATTGAAGGAAATCCCCATGAGATTTACGATTGGGAAGTTGATATAATGTCTGAAGAGTGGAACCCAAAGAAAGCAGAAAAAAAATTAAAGACACTAAAAAAGAATAAAATTTGCGATGCACTGTTAGATCAGGACTTATTTTCAGGCGTAGGCAATATCATTAAAAATGAGGTATTATTCAGGACGAAAATTCATCCTGAATCTGATGTTACAGAAATCCCATCCAAAAAAATAAAAGAGCTTGTAAAAGAAACGCAAAACTATAGCTGGGATTTCTACAACTGGAAAAAGAAATCTGAACTAAAAAAACACTGGCAGATTTATAAAAAGAAAAGATGTCCGAGATGTGATATTGAGAGTACTATAGCCTGGCTAGGCAAAGGTAAAAGGCTCTCTTGTTATTGTGAAAATTGCCAGATCTTATACATTTAACTTCTGCTCAGTCGTATAAAACCAAACGCAGTAACCATAAGGGTAGCTCCTAAAACAATAAACATCATTTCAAAACTTGTTGCATCAACTAATGCAGAACACAAATAAGGGCCTAAAACATTAGCTGTGCCCCATGCTATGGTATACAATGCAGCATACTGTCCCCTGTTTTTATCATTGCAACGCGCTATCCAAAAGCTATTCATAAAAGGCATTGACATAATTTCCCCGATAGTAATAAACAATATCATGATCAGCGAAATTAATTTAGCCGGCCCGGGAATCAATAATGATAAATACGCGCAAGCGCAAAGCAACAATCCGATAATGATATATTGCATATCCTTATTTTTTTTCTCGAGTGTGTAGATCAGAATCATCTCAATAGTCACGATAATAATTCCGTTAATAGCCATAATCAAACCAATATATTTTTCATTTAACAGGAGATCATCTCTAAAATATTTTGGAATAGTTGTAAATAACTGAACGAAACAACAAGCAAATAAAGTAACAAGAACCAAAAACCACAAATAAGTTTTGTCTTTATAGGCCGATATGGACGCTGGTGGTTCAACGCCTTCGACAGTTTTTATTTTTATAGTTTCCGCTGGCTTTAACATATAAAACAAAAGAATAGCCGCCACGATATTTGTAATACCATCTACCCAAAACAACAATTCGTAATTATAGGCAGCAATTAGCCCTCCTATAGAAGCGCCCACGGCCCAACCCAGATTTACTGATAATCGATTTAACGAGAAAGAGCGCGTGCGGTTGGCGATTGTACTGTAAAAGGCAATAGCAGAGGAGTTAGCGGGCCGAAAAGCTTCGTTGACCAAACTTAATAAAAAAGAAAATAAACAAATCAATGGATATGATTTCAGTTGCCCTAAAATGACAAATAATACACCGCCCAGGAGTAAAGCAAACAACTGTACTTTGTAGAAACCAATCTTATCAGAAAATTTTCCGCCAAAATAAGCGCCAACGATAGATCCGAGCCCAAATAAACCCATCACAAATCCTGCATCGCTTAAACTCCGGTTCATTTCCGGCCCGGTTAAATAAAGCGTCATAAATGGCAACACCATAGTGCCGCTGCGATTAACCAGCATGATAAAAGAAAGCAGCCAGGCCTCTTTAGAAAGCCCTGTAAAAGACGTTTTATATAAAGATATCGCGCGGCCTATCATTTTCGATTCAAATCTAAATAAAAAACGTGAAGCGATAACGTTTGTTTAGTTTTCATTTTCTGCTTACTTTGTTATATAAATCAAGTTATGAATTCACGCCGCCATTTTATTAAGTCAACAGGATTGCTTGCTGCGGCGGGAATACTTGTACCATCGGAAACATTTGCTCAAATTCAAATTTCACAAAAAGTCAAGATTAAACCCAGGGCCTTGAGAGCCGGCGACACCGTTGCTATTACTTCTCCGGCAGGTGCGGTTTGGGATGAAACTCAGATAGAAACATTCTCAGGCATTTTAAAAAGCTTTGGTTTTAATGTAATTCTTGGAAAAACACTCACCGAAAAATTTGGTTATTTTGCAGGCACTGATGAATTACGCGCCAACGAACTTAATGAGCTATTTGCCAATAAAGAAGTGAAAGGTATTTTTTGTATGAAAGGTGGCTGGGGATGTGCGCGGCTTTTAGACAAGATAAATTACGAATTGATTGAAAAAAACCCAAAGGTTTTAATTGGCTTTAGTGACATTACTACTTTGTTAATTGCGATTACTGTTAAAACAGGATTGATTACTTTTCATGGACCGGTTGGTAATTCGGGATGGAATGATTTTACGAGATCTGTATTTAGTAATGTGGTTATGACATCCAAAGTGTTTACATTTCCTGAAAACCCTATCACTGAAAATAAACCCGTGATGATAACTCCAGGCAATGTAACGGGCGCATTAATTGGAGGCAACTTAACCGTTATCACTTCCATTATAGGAAGTGGCTATTTACCCGATTGGAAAGGCAAAATATTATTTTTAGAAGAAGTGAAAGAAGAACCTTACAGTATTGATCGAATGCTTACGCAACTGAAATTAAGCGGGGTATTAAACTCAATAAGCGGATTAGTATTTGGCAAATGCGCCAAATGCCTTGCTGAAGACCCGTTAAAGTCTTTTACATTTCAAGAAGTGTTAATACAACATATTCAACCACTGGCAATTCCTGCCTTTTATGGGGCGATGATAGGCCATATCGAAAACAAACTGACCTTACCACTGGGGGTAAATGCAAGTATAGATGCAGCGAAAGGAACAATTTCCTTAAATGAAAACGCGGTAACTTAAAATAAAGTGGTTTGTGTGGCTTGAAAAATTGCCCTTCTTTCTTCGGCCAACGGATTATGTGTGACATGAAAAACTTCTGTTTCTTGCAAACGGGAAGCAACAATAACCTGTGTATTCTGTGCATGTTTTGTAAACAGATCTTTAACAAGAATAGGACAATTATTATCCTTTGAGAGATGTGCCAAAATAACTAAACTCATTTGTTCGTGCTTGTGGTTTACAAATAATTCAAGCGCCTGGTTGTTAGATAAATGTCCTTTATCACTGCGGATGCGATTTTTAAGGTAATAAGGATAATGACCGTTTTCTAGTAAACTCTGATCATAATTTGCTTCTAAAAAAGCAGCGTGACATTGCTTAAAATTTTCAACCACATGCTCACAGGCAGATCCAATATCTGTTAAAACACCAATTTTCACTCCGTCCCCTTCTACAATAAAACTATATGGATCGGAAGCATCATGGCGTTTAGGAAAAGGGTTAATGACCAAGTTTCCAATCACAATTTTCTCATATGCCTTAAAAGTACGAATCAGTATATTTTCTAAAACCAAATGTGAATTTTGCAAGGTGGATGCTGTAATATATACAGGAATACCATACTTTTTTGATAGCGTTTGCAAACCCTTTATATGATCGCTATGCTCATGAGAAATGAAAATAGCCTTAATTTTGAGAATAGATAAATTCAAGCGCCCCAGTCTTTTTTCAACTTCTTTGCAAGAAATGCCAACATCAACCAAAATAGCTTCCTGGCTGTTTCCAACGTAATAACAATTACCGTTGCTTCCCGAATTTAATGAGGTAATGAATAATGACATTTGAAATACAAAGAAACAGAATTAATCATAAAAATTTTCATTATTATTACATACATATAAACATGAAGTATTTATTTATCATATTTGTTTGTTTAGGTCTTTGCTTTTCGCTTCACACCGACCAATTGATTAAGAATTCAGATCCCTGCCAATATCCAACAGGGTATCCAGATACCACACGATCCGTAATACAGCAGCTGTCATTATATCCACTGCCCCGCTATTTTCCTTCGCATAAGCTATTGCACCTGTTTAACTGGATGGATCCATATTATATGGGGGGCAGCGGACGAAAAGGTATAAATAAAAATACAGCAGTTGAAAATGCAGTTCAAATTCAAAAGGAACTTATTACGAACTGGCATTATGGGATTGTTATTCCAAATGCCGGAGTAAGTTTTAACGGCCCCCTGGTAAATAACTGTCCACTCTTTATAAAACTTGCTAATGAACATCCCGAAGTTCCATTACATGTCATCACTTTCTGGATGCAGGGTAGTCCTGCAAAAGCTGGTTATCCCTACAAAAAAGCTTTGGTCATAACATCAAACCTGGACAGCTCGCTTTACATTAATTTTGATTTTTACGGAAAACAAAAAAAAGAAATAAGTTTTGCGTTTCCAGACTCACTAATAAAAATGGACGGCTACACTCAAAAATATTACTTAAACCGGTTGATAACATGTCTAACCAGACCTATCGACTTTATAAACGAAAATGGAGAAGAACCCCCCGGACCATATCAATTAGACGATATTCAAAAAGATCCTGTGATGGTTAATTTAAAGAAAATTTTAAAAAATGAAACATGGGAAGAGTTTATGGCTCAACGCAAATTACATTTACGCAATATATACTCTGGGTGCTTTCTGAAGGAAATCCCTGAGTTAAAAAACACAAGATTTAATTTTTACGCCACTGAAGGCGGGCCAATAGATCGATTTGAATGGAGCATTATGAAAAGATCGATGACCCCTATAAATGGTTGTTACTATTCGACACCTGACTTTTATCCCAGATGGCCAAAAAACTGGAACGATTGGGATGGCCCATGGCATGGCTGGAAATGGGTAGAATTGGGGCGCATTAAGGAAATAAAAAATGGAGATCATTTGTTTAGCCCCTTTGTAGCAGCGGGTTGGTCAAAAAAACAGGAAGAAGATATACGGCCCGGCCAATGGCTGGGTTTATTAAAATGTTTGGCAGGAATAGGTGCTGAATTCTATTATGTGGGATACTTTAGCCTCTCGGCACCGTATACCAATCCTGGGAAATGGGTTTGGCAGGCGGCGATGCCAGCTTATTCGCAAGCTATTACCAGTAGATTTGAAGATGTTTTGAAAGACGGCAATGTGTTATTTAATGACGACAAAGAACCTATTGTAACTTATAAAACAAATGACAAACATGTATTAGTTACAGTGCGAAAACATAATAAAAAAGACAAATATGTTATTTGCGGAACCTATCAGCCATTCTCAAACGAAGCAGATGAAATTCCTGTAAAAAAAAATGTGACCATCAAGATCTCAAATCAGGATTTTACATTTGAAGTAAGAAGGCAAGGCAGCGTATACATTTACGAGAAAACACCAGATAAAGCTTTGTTTTATCAACTTGACTCTTGGCACGAAAACGCTCATCCGGATCATTGGACCAGAGATTTTTACTTCGAAGCGGAGGTAGCCGACACGCTGGTGCCAAACAAACAACTTACAACCATCAACAAAAATGGCACTGATTATACGAGTTTCATTACCTACATTTCAATAAATAAAAACACTCCGTTACCCTATAAGTTTTCACAAAGAGAATCAAATGACCAGGAGAAATATCTTTGGGTTAAATTTAAGGGAGACGGAGAAATAATCATAAAATTAAGAAGTGAGAAAATAAATTTTCAGCAAATCGAAAAACTATCTGCTTTAAACTGGAAATGGCATAAGATTAAGCTAAAAAACAGAGGCCTGACCGGAGAAAATACGCTCCTGTTAAACTTGAAAAACGGAAATATAGACCTTGACAAAATTATAATTACTGAAAAAGATCAGCTTCCCACAGAGTAATTTATTATCTTTATTTATAAAAAGTATATGAAAAAAAACAAATATATTTTAATGCTCGAAAGTGACGAGCATGACAGGGAAACGAGTAGTAAATATTTTGAAACGTCAAACATATCCTACGAGTTTCTAAAATTTAGTCACGAAGTCATTCCATTTTTAAAACAACGCCGACAGTTTGGCCTCTTACCATCTATTATTTTACTAAGCATGAACTCTATGCCTGAAATGGGCATTTCCGTGCTTAAGGAGATCAAAAGTGTTACTTCGCTTAAGCATATTCCCGTAATTTTACTTGGAGAAAATACTCAGTCAAATCTGATTAAAGAATCTTACGCAAATGGTGCCAGTACTTTCATTAACAAACCCTTTACAAATACATTGACTGATTTATCGATTAAAAGTTTCATACAATATTGGTTTGAGGTTGCTCAATTACCTGATGAAAGTCCAACGCTTTCGGGCATGCCCGGGTAAAAATCAAAGCCGGATCCCTATGATACAAACGTCATCTACCTGCTCTAAAGGCCCTTTCCAATCGGCAAATGTATGGGCCAATATCTCTTTTTGTTCGGCAAGCGATTTTGATTGATTAAGAATCAGTAATTCCTGGAGAGATTTATATTTGAATTTCTTTCCTTTTGGTCCGCCAAACTGATCAGCATAACCATCTGTAAATAAATAGAGCATATCTCCTTTTTTCAGGCTGATACGATGAGTTGTAAATTGTTTTGGGTCATCTATTTTTCCGATAGGTTGCTTATCACACTTTACCGTTTTAAATTCTTTATTTTCGATGTACCACAACGAGTTGTTAGCACCACTCCATTCGAGTTTTACAACATTACTAGTTTCATCTGACGGATACACTTTTATTAAACTAATATCCATTCCATCCTTTATATCTTCGCCGCTTTTTTCGAATGTTTCAATGACCAGCTGCCGGGTTTTATCAAGAATCAATCCTGTATCGCTCAACTGAAATTCTTTTAAGGCGCCATTTAATGCATTTGAACAAACAATACTCACCATGGCTCCGGGCACACCATGACCTGTGCAATCTGCCACGGCCATATAAGTTATCCCGTTCACATGTTCCATCCAATAAAAATCGCCTGCAACAATGTCTTTAGGCTGGAAATAAATAAAACTCTCCGGAAAATATTTTTCAACCAGCGCAACTGGTGGTATAATAGCTTGCTGTATTCTTTTTGTATACATGATGGAATCCGTGATCTCCTTATTTTTATGCTCAACAATGATTTTCTGAGTGGCAATAATTTCGTTCTGCTTTTTTGTAATTCTAAAACGCTGTAATAAGATGTATGAAAAAATAAATACCAATATAAGTACGCCTATGGCTATATAGGTAATGATCTGCTGCTTCGCCTTTTCTTCCTCTTTTTTCTCAAGCAGTACATCAGCTTTTGTTTTCAGATCAATTTCCTGTCTGTCGAGGGCAAATTGCGTCTTCAACGTATTAAATGATTCATTCTTTGAAGTATTAAAAATACTATCATTTAATTTCCTGCTAATTTCATGATATTGCAAAGCTGTTTTAAAATCTATGTTGCTCTTATAAATAGTATATAATCCATCTGCCGCTTCCTTTTGTTCTTTTAAACTTCCAACACTTTTTGACAATTCAAATGCCTTCTCAAAATAAGAAATAGCGCCGGTTTTCTTTCCTGTCTTTTGATAAGCAGTGGCAATTCCTAAATATAAAACGGCAATATCTTTTTTCTCCGACGATTCGTCGGTAAGTTCTACTCCTTTAAAAAACATGTTTAAGGCTTCGTCCGCATCATTCATATCCAAATAGAGACTACCCATATTTGAATAAATACTTTTAAGCCCATCTTTCTCATCCAAGGTAGAGGCGATGGCCAGCGCCCGATGATGGTAATCTAACGCCCGCTTGAATTCTCTTTTTTTACGGCTTAGTATTCCTAAATTGTTTAACGACGCTGCCATATCTGTTTTGTTGCCCATCTTTTGATGCATATCAAAACTCTTTTGCTGATATATAGCAGATAAACTATCTTCTCCTAACTCACCATATACTACTGCAATATTACCTATGATCGCGGCAACCTGGCGCTCTCTACCAAGTTGTTCCTGCATTTTCAAACTCTTTTGAAAATAGTCAATCGTCCTGTTAAAATCTGCAAGGTTATAGTAAACAATGCCGATGTTGTTGTAAGTAGCGGCAATGTTAATTTTATTATTTCTCTCCTCTGCAATCTGCAGTGCTTTTTGATGGTACTTAATAGCTTCCGGATATTTAGAAACTGCAATATAAGTGCAGGCAAGTTGGTTCACCAAAGCCCAGTCCATTGTTTTGTACCCAATTTTTTCGGCCAGGTCAATGGCCATATTTGTCCAGATAAGTGCTAATTTGGCATCGCCCTGTTCAGAAATTTCAGAAGAAAGTTCAGCCATTTTTTTAACACGCATTGTATCGTGAATATTACCTCTTAACTCCTTTTTCAATTTTTCGATATTTACAGAGTGCTGCCCGGTAAGAGACAACATACAGAATAACCCAAATAATATGAAAACCAAATATTTATTCATGCATCACATTCTAACTCCAATAATACAAACGTCATCAACCTGCTCCAAATTACCTTTCCAACTAGTAAAAGTATCCGACAGTAAATTATTTTGTGAGGCAAGCGACTCACTCTGACTTGAAAGTAATAATTCCTGAATAGGTTTGTATTTAAATTTCTTTCCCTTTGGTCCACCAAACTGATCAGCAAAACCATCGGTAAATAAATATAATGTATCACCTTTTTGAAGCCTAACCTGGTGGGTTGTAAAATTGCGTGGACTATCCGTTAATCCGATGGGTTGTTTATCACCCTTTATTTCGTTAAGCGTATAATTATACATTCCAGACTCGTCTATGCCGGTCTTCGTAATATACCAGAGAGGATTATTAGCACCTGCCCAGGTTAGATGAATGTTATCAGCTTCAGATTTTTCAAAGTCGATACAGGCCAATGAAATATCCATTCCATCCTTAACATTGCTGTCGCTTTTTGAAAAGGTTTCCAAAACCAATTCGCGTGTTTTGTTTAAAATTAAGCCTGGGTCGGCCAGTTTAAATTCTTTAACACTTCTATTCAGTGCATTTGAACAAACAATGGAGACCAATGCTCCTGGAACACCATGTCCGGTACTATCAGCTGCAGCGATGAATAACTTATTACCAGCTTCTTCCATCCAATAAAAATCGCCGGCTACAATATCTTTTGGTTGATAGTAAACGAATGATTCAGGCAACTTTTTTTTGATAAGATCAAGTGGTGGTAGAATTGCCTCTTGCAAACGCTTGGCATAATTTATACTTTCGATGATCTCCCTGTTCTTTTCATCCACCATTTCTTTCTGATGCTCTATCTGCTGTTTCTGTTTTCCTATTTCTGTTAAGGAAGCTTTTTTTTGCTTCCCTGATTTGTAAGATAAAAAAAGTAACAATGAAACTAGTAGTAGAACTATAATTGCAGACACGATCATTAAATTTTGCCTATTATTCAATTCTTCTGTTTCCATATCCTTCTTTTGCTGCATGATCAATTGGTCTTGCTGTTCTTTTTTAAAGTTATTTTTAAGAAGCTGCTCACTTATCACAAGGCTTTGTTTGGATACATCTGCAGAATCTTTTGACATGATGTAATCTTTTAAATAGTAAATGGTTTTGGCATTATCTCCCTTGGCTTCATAAAATTTTGCCATCACATTCATTAATAAAACACGGCCCCCAGAGCCGTAAGGGCAGGGCTCGAGTTTGGGATCAGTCATTGCTTTTACATAAGTTTCACCAAGATCAATTTTATTTGCCTTGATACAGGCACTAAGTAATGTATTTCCATTATAAATTAAAGCAACCTGCTTATTAGTATTGGGGTCGTTCTTCGTGTAATTAAAGGCGTAGTCAGCATAATAAATCGCGCTGTCATACTGGTGAAGGGAATAATAAAACTGTGCGAGGTATCGCTTGCAGTCAACAATTCCATACTCATACTTTGCTTCCTGGCAAAATTTTAAAACTTCTTTTCGGTACATGATAGCCTTTTTATAATCTTTTACGCCAGCATAAGCATTTCCAAGCCAACCAATAAATTCACCCAGGTCTTTTCGTGGCAGTATCTTTTCTCCAATATCTACCGATTTTTTTAAATGAACTAATGCCGAATCATACTTCATCATATTAAATTCCACCCACCCTATAAAATAATACGACTCTGCTCTCTCCACGCTATTCGGCCTCGTATAACCCGTACTTTTTCTTAACGCTAATAAAGTTTCGTCCCGCAAATCCATGTCAGCGTATATTATACCACCCAAATAATTATAGGCGCGAAACAGGCTTAATGAATCGTTTGATCTTTCAGAATCTGCTATCCATTTGTTAGCATATGCCAATGCACTGGAATAATCGTTATGAATTACTTTATAATAATCGGCCCATTCTCTATAAATAAGCCCTATTAATTTTCGTTGATTTTTGCTTTTCGCATATGCTTCCAACGAGCTATACAAGGAGTTTACCTGTGCCTTATCTTTTAGTTGTATTTCTTTAATCAAACGTACACAATTAACTATTTTAGACGAATCGGATAAACCTGAATTTAAAACAATAGCAATGGAGTCTAATTTAGAAGCAAATGTATGCGCGGAAATAAACAGAAAATATATGAGTATTGCTTTTTGAATGTAGTGAAACAATCCTGATTTTGATTTAAATTTAAAAAGCATATACGAATATAGGACTAAATCTATAATAACAAAAAAGCCTTTCATTGCTGAAAGGCTTTAAGTAATTATTAGATGGTATTAAGCAGTAACTGCTTCTTCCATATACGCTTCAATAGGAGCACATGAACAAACTAAATTTCTATCACCGTAAGCGCTATCGACTTTAGCAACACTTGGCCAGAATTTATTATCACGCACCCAATTTAACGGATAAGCTGCTTTTTGGCGAGAGTAAGGTTTCTTCCAGTCATCGGACACAACCAACTTACACGTGTGCGGTGCATTTTTGATTACGTTATCTGTTTTATCAAATTTACCATCGATGATCTCTTGTATCTCTTTACGAATAGATATCATTGCTTCACAAAAACGATCTAACTCAGCTTTTGATTCAGACTCAGTTGGTTCAACCATTAATGTATTAACAACCGGGAAAGCAACCGTTGGAGCATGGAAACCATAATCCATTAAACGTTTTGCCATATCAGCAACCTCAACACCCGAAGCCATTTTAAATTCATTACAATCTAAAATCATTTCGTGAGCGCAGCGTCCATTTTTACCGGTATATAAAATTTTATAGGAACCTTGTAATAACTCTTTCATGTAGTTAGCATTTAAAATAGCCATCTCGGTAGCCTGTTTTAAACCTTCAGCACCTAGCATTTTAATATACCCGTACGAAATTAATAAGATCAACGCGCTTCCATAAGGTGCGGCGGAAACTGCCGTAATTCCCTTATCTCCACTGGTATTCACAATGGTGTGAGATGGCAAGAACGGAACGAGCTTTTCAACGACGCCAATGGGCCCCATACCCGGGCCACCACCACCATGTGGAATAGCAAATGTTTTGTGTAAGTTTAAGTGACAAACGTCGGCACCAATATTTCCGGGAGAAGTTAAACCCACCTGCGCATTCATGTTTGCACCATCCATGTATACCAATCCACCATTATCGTGAATCATTTTGGTGATCTCGGTAATAGATTCTTCGTAAACACCATGAGTTGATGGATAAGTAACCATTAAACAAGACAGATTATCTTTATGCAATTCTGCTTTCGCACGCAAGTCAACTAAATCAATATTTCCTTTTTCATCGCATTTGGTAACAACGATATGCATTCCTGCCATAGCTGCAGATGCCGGGTTTGTACCGTGAGCAGAGGATGGAATTAACGCCACATTTCTGTGCGCATTTCCGTTGGCAATATGATACGCTCTGATAACCATTAAGCCTGCGTATTCGCCTTGTGCGCCTGAGTTTGGCTGAAAACTCATTCTTGCAAATCCTGTAATTTCAGAAAGATCTTTATTTAACTGCTCGATCAACTCAGCATAACCTTGTGCCTGGTTAACCGGAACAAAAGGATGAATGCTTGCAAACTCCGGCCATGTAATAGGCAATAATTCTGAGGCTGCATTTAATTTCATTGTACAAGAACCCAAAGAGATCATGGAATGAACCAATGACAAGTCTTTATTCTCTAAACGTTTGATATAACGCATCATTTCGCTTTCGCTATGATAGGAATTAAATGTAGGGTGAGTTAAGTAAGGGGAAGTACGGTTCACAGCCGACGATGCTATTATGGAAGACGCTTTATAGGCAACTTCATTGGTAGCATTTGTAAATACAGAAACGATATCGTTCAAATCAGATTGCTCTACTGTTTGATCTAATGAAATACCAACATGTTTAGCATCAACAAAACGAAAATTAATTTCTTTTGCTTCGGCAGCTGCAATTACTTTGGCGGCATCGCACTCAACAATAATTGTATCAAAATATAGTTTTGTTTTAATAGTTAACCCGGCTTGTTTTAAAGCTTCGGCAACAGAACTAGTCGCATTATGCACGCTTTGCGCAATCGCTTTAATTCCTTCCTGCCCATGATATACGGCATACATACTCGCCATGATCGCTAACAACGCCTGAGCAGTGCAAATATTGGAAGTCGCTTTATCACGCTTGATATGTTGCTCGCGTGTTTGCAAAGCCATACGCAAAGCAGGATTTCCTTCAGCATCAACAGATACCCCAATGATACGGCCCGGGATTAATCGTTTATAATCTTCTTTACAGGTAAAGAAAGCGGCATGAGGTCCGCCATACCCTAATGGAACACCAAAACGTTGTGAATTGCCAACAACGCAATCAGCACCCCACTCGCCCGGAGGAGTTAATAAAGCTAACGCTAATAGATCCGTAGCAACAACTACCTGAATTTCTTTCGCGTGTGCGTTGGCTACAAATGTTTTGTAATCATTTGCCTCACCGTTAATGTCCGGATACTGAATTAAAGCTCCAAAGAATGACTCATCCAATGAAGCAGTGTTGGCATCACCAATAACTAATTCAATGCCGTAAGGAACAGCACGTGTTCTTACTACATCTATAGTTTGAGGGAAAACCGTATTGCTGACAAAAAATTTATTGCCACCGTTTTTCACTTTATCTTTGCTTCGGTTACTGTAAAACATAAATAACGCTTCGGCAGCTGCTGTTGCTTCATCTAACAAAGAAGCATTAGCAATTGGCATCGCTGTTAAATCCATAACCATTGTCTGAAAATTTAAGATAGCTTCTAAACGCCCTTGCGCAATCTCAGCCTGGTAAGGCGTGTAGGCCGTATACCAACCCGGGTTTTCTAAAACGTTACGTTGAATAACTGCAGGTAAAATATTATTGTAATATCCCAAACCAATATAAGATCGGAACACTTTATTTTTTTTACCCAATGCTTTTAAGTGCTTGGCATATTGATACTCGCTCATAGCGGGTGCTACACGCAATGGTTGTTTTAAACGGATGCCGGAAGGAACCGTTTGACTAATTAATTCATCAACTGATGCTACACCAATTTTGGCAAGCATTTGTTTAATTTCATTTTCGCGTGGACCGTTATGACGGGAAACAAATTTATCTGTTGTCATTTAGTTGTTTTTAGAGATGCTAAATTTACGAAAAAAACACTGTTTTTACAGGGCATTTTTAAACAGGTGTTTATAAGATTTTGATTGATTCGGTCAGCTGGATAATAACACAAAAAAAGGCTTCTTATTGAGAAGCCTTTTTTAAACACTATAAAACTAACTAGTTTACTTTGATCAATTCTACATCAAATACCAACCATGAGTTTGGAGGAATAACAGGTGGGTAACCGTTTGCCCCGTAGCCTAAATTAGCAGGGATAATCAATTTCGCTTTTCCACCCGGCTTTAATAGCTGCAAACCTTCTGTCCAACCCGGAATCACCTGGTTTAAACCAAAAACAGCAGGCTGACCCCTGTCAACAGAACTATCAAACTTATTTCCATTTAGCAGGTAGCCCGTATAGTGAACAGTTACGTTACTAGAGGCAGTAGGATTTACACCTTCGCCTTCTTTTTCGATAATATAACGTAACCCACTTGCGGTTGTTTTAGCGGAACCATATGTTTCGTTCAACGTTTTATCCATTTTTTCTTTCTCAGCTTTTGCTTTCGCTTCTGCTTTTGCTCCGGCATTTGCTTTTTCAAACTCAAAAACTTTAGCACCGTCAAATGCTTCGGCTTCTGCTCCCTTACGTAAAATAACAAGATGCTTCAACACGTCGTTTCCTTTAATAGAATCAACAACTGCCTGTCCTTCTACTACATGGCCAAAAACAGTATGTTTACCATCTAACCATTCCGTTTTTACATGCGTGATAAAGAACTGACTACCATTGGTACCAGGACCCGCATTTGCCATGGACAAAATACCGGGGCCAGTATGTTTTAATGTTTCGTCAAATTCATCACCAAATTTATAACCCGGATCGCCTGTTCCTGTACCTAGTGGACAACCACCCTGGATCATGAAATTAGGGATAACGCGGTGAAATTTTAAACTATCATAATAAGGAACGCCTTCAGCTTTTGCTGTATTTTTGATAGTCCCTTCTGCAAGACCCACAAAATTACCTACTGTCATAGGTGTTTTTTTAAATTCTAATGTACAGTAAATATCCCCCTTGGAGGTTTCAAATTTGGCATACATGCCATCAGGTTGCTTACTTAAAAATTCTTTATCCATTTTAGTTAATTTTACTTTTTTAGGCTTTTTAGGTTTATCCGGATTTGCTGCTAATCCCAAGGATACAAGAGCAAACAAAGAAGCTAAAATTATTTTTTTCATTTTATTATTGTTTAGTATTATCTAAAACTATTACTGACCCGGCATTTGAGGTTGTTGTGGCGCAGCTTTAAAATCAATTAATTCTACTTCAAACAAGACAGTAGAAAAAGGAGGAATTTGTGGACCAGCACCTCTTGCTCCCCAGCCTAAACTTGAAG
The DNA here is from genome assembly GCA_040387475.1 of Bacteroidota bacterium. Lineage (GTDB taxonomy): Bacteria > Bacteroidota > Bacteroidia > B-17B0 > Aurantibacillaceae > UBA4416. The sequence continues at coordinate 83,974 of JAZKDT010000013.1, forward strand.
GAATGATCATTTTTGCTTTACTACCTTTGGTCATCATTTGAATTCCTTCGATCCAACCCGGAACTAATTGCGGCAACAAGAACTTTGCAGGCTCTCCTCTGTCAACTGAACTATCAAATTTAGTTCCATCGATTAGAGTTCCTGTGTAATGCACGGTTACTTCGTCGGTTGCAGCCGGATGAGCTCCGCCTTTTCCTTTCTGAGTTTCCATAAATATTAAACCGCTTGCTGTTGGTGCTGTTGTAATATTGTTAGCAGCCAGATATGCATCTAATTTAGGTTTCTCAGCTCCTTCCAATGCGGCTACTTCAGCTTCCTGCTTTTTCTGATTTTCATCCAATTCTTTTTTAGTTTTGATCTCAATTAACTTGATGTTGATCGCTAGTTTATCTCCCGGTTTTACAAAAGGAGGCAAAGCTGTCATACTGTTTGTTTTCAAGAAAAAAGAGTCAGCGCTAATAATAAACGATGCGCTATCATTTTTAGCCATCATTTTAATCGCATCCTCTAAACTTCCGGAAAACGAAGATTTAGGTAATATGTAACGCACTGTTCCAGTACCATCTTCGGAGTTCATTCTTGAATCAAATAATACTGAATCCGTTGGTGTTTTTTTTAACGCATACACAATTTTAATACTTACGCCATCGCCTTCAGCAGCTTTTACGCCGCTTTCGTCCTGGGTGTGAAATTGATAATACAATCCGTTTTCAGCTTTTTCAAAACCTTCAAACTCAGATTTGTTACAAGAAACAAGTCCCACAAAAAGTGCAGAACTTAAAAGCATAGTGATTTTGTTCATTTTGTTTATTTTATATCTATTATTTTAATATTGTAGACTAATGAAGTATAAGGAGGAATAGATCCATTGCTACTTCCCGATTCGCCAAAAGCCAGTCGCGAAGGTACTATAATTTTTGTAGTTTCACCTTTTTTTAGCGAACCAATAACAATATTTAACCCTTTAATGAGTTGATCGGGCGTTCCATAGATATATTCAATAGTTTGTTCTTCCCGATCCGCGGGTTTGCCATCTAAAAACCATCCCTGGTAAGCAATCTTTACCTTTTTACCATACTCTACGTTTTCCAAATCTGTCGTTTTTTTTTGCAGCGTGTATATGCCATTTGCGTCGGCTCGTACAGTTTCATTATCTTTTTGCAGGTATTCCTGTATGATCTTTAATTCGTGAAGCTCCGTGTCTTCAACTTCCTTGCCAAAAGCAACCTGTTTCAGCGCCTCATATTCTGATCTTGAAATGATCTGATTTACTTTGACATTTAAACATATCAACGTATCCCTCTTACAAAAATCAGGAATAAGGGTGTCAAAATAATTTCTAAAAAGAACCGAAGGTTTTATTAAAAAGGATGCGCTATCTCCTTCAACCATTTTCAAAAAATAATTGTTACAAGATCCTGATAGCATTTGCGAACTGATAAACACATAAAGCCCATTTAAAGCATCATGCCTGGTATCCCAAAAAACCGAATCAGCCTGGGTTTTCATAACAGCATCTAACACAACCACCTGTTCTTGTTTCGGATTTTCATTTCCATCACCAATGCCCAGCAATTTGTAATAAAAGCCTGTTGAATCTCTGGTATAGCCCTCTATCTGTTGTTGCTTTTTACACCCATAAGCAAAGGCCAGAACCAGAAAAAATAGTGTGATCTTTTTAAACATAGTTTATCCGTTATGAGGTATTTTTTTAACGGACAATATTTGGAGATCATAGATGATGGGCGATTGAGGCGGTATTTTTTTAGAATCCCCCATCAAACCATGCGCTAAATGAGAAGGTATTAAAATCAAAGCTTTATCGCCCGACTTTAAAAACAAAACTGCCTTATGAATACCCGCCTCGATATCTTCCATACCCACAACAAATTCTTTCGGTCCTTCAGCCTCGGAAGAATAGCATTCGGTTCCATCTAACAGAGATACCTTATAGTTAATTGTTATAAGGTCGTCATTTTTTATAGAATCTCCTTTTATAGACGGTTTATAAACAAAATAACGAATGCCGGCTGTTGTTTTAATAAAGGGCATTTTATGCGATTTCTGGTAATAATCCATCTCATCGTTTTCTTTAGCAACAACTAACTGATTTGCTTTTACAAACTGATTTTTTACGTCTTTTTCGCTAAATGTTGATTCTTCTTTAGAATGGTCAGGCTTACACTTCATGAAAAAAATGCATATTAATGAGCAAAAACAGATCAGATATTTTTTAAAGTCAAATCGAAAAATCATGAATGAAATTTTGAATGATTACTTAGGATCAGAAAGTGTGTCTACTTCCTTTTTAACTTCCTGAATATGTTCGTGGATTGTATTGGTTATTCCTCCTGTATTTTGCATCACATCTTTCTGAATGCCATTTGCTGCATCTTTAAATTCCCTGATTCCTTTACCCAAGGCCCGGGCAATATTAGGTACCCCTTTTCCTCCAAACATTAATAATATGACAATGAGAACGAGCATTACCTCACCCCCGCCTAAATTTAAGAATAAAACAAAAAGAGAATTCATTTGTTGAATAGAATAGATAACAAGACAAAAGTACAAATAAGAATGTAAGAATGCGCGCTTTTTGAACTAAAAAGACTATTTTTTGTTAACCACAAGCATAGGATTTAAGGAAATATTGTTATATTTTTGTATTTGTTATTATCGAAATATCAGTTCACCAAAATCATAAAGAATGAAAAAAAACTACTCTCCCACCTTACAGAAATCAGTAAAAAACACACGTCAAAAAGCGGGCTTTATGTTCTTGTTTTTTGCAATGCTTTTTTCGGCTAAATTATCAGTATCACAAGTTTACTGTTCAGCTGCAGCAACTTCTACTGCAGACGACGAAATTTTCAATGTCACCTTCGGGCCGTTAAACAACTCCAGTAGTTGCCTTACTACAGGAGGGCCAGGCTCATCGCTTAATGAATACAGTGATTATACAGCAACAGTTCCTGCTCCGGTTATGATGCTTGGTGGCAATTACCCATTATCTGTTACGGTTGGAATGTGTGGTACCTTTGGTTATAGTGGCCGTATTGGTGTTTGGATTGATTATAATCACAATGGGTCATTTGCAGATCCGGGTGAAACTATTATCATATCACCCTATACCGCTTTTGCCGTGGGTGGTACCCAATTAACTGTACCTGGAGGAGTTACAATTCCTGCCGGAGCAACTGCCGGAATAACACGTATGCGAGTTATTGAAACGGAAAGCAGTACTGCGCCAGGTCCATGTACAAACCCTACATGGGGAGAAGTGGAAGATTATAACGTTATGCTTTTAACGCCATCGCCGTTGGATTTAGGTGTAAGTGCGATTATAAATCCCTTGACTGCAAAAAGATGTTATGCGGTAGATACGATTGTAGCGAGGGTAAAAAATTATGGAACTTTGGTTGCTGATTTTTCTGTAAACCCTACAGTTGTAACTGTTAAAACAACCGGTCCTAATGCATCAACATATACACTTGCTTTAAACAGCGGATCTATAGCTGTTGGTGGAACACAAGACTTTACGTTAACCACAACCTACAATTTAACGAATATTGGAACCTATAAATTAAAAGGGTATACAACGGTGACCGGAGATGGCGCTGCTATTAATGATACAACAACCTTAACGGTTACCAGAAGCCCTTTATTTTCAACAACTGTTTTACCTAATGACAGTGTGTGTTTAGGTGTTCCCGTTCAATTAAACGCTAATTTCAGTCCAACCAAGCAACTGGGTACAGGTACTATTGAAAATTCTTCTACCGGTTATCCTGCGCCTTACGGTAATTTTTATATGGGAGCAAAACATCAGTTCCTGTTTTTAGCTTCAGAATTAATTGCTGCCGGAGTAACTGCTGGAAATATAAACTCTATGGCATTTGAGGTTACCAATTTAAATGGGTCAGATCCATATACGAACTTCAATATCGCCATTGCTACAACAGCCTTAACAAATATTACAGCCTTTCAGCCTGCGGCAGGTTTCACCACGTATTTTTCTGCTCCCAGCTACACGCCTGTTTTAGGCACTAATACTCATTTATTCTCTACTCCATATGTTTGGGACGGTATTTCAAACATCATTATACAAACCTGTTTCGATAACACGCCAACGGGTTACACCAATAACGTTTCGATATTGCAGTCAGTAACTCCTTTTACATCTACTGTTTGGTATAATGCTGATTCCGATCCAACTTTATGTAATACCGCCGTTGCTTTCAACTCAATAGCGCAAAGACCAAATATGGCTTTTGAACAACCAGCTACAATTAGCTATACCTGGTCGCCTGCTATCGAATTATCAGCATCAAATATTCCTAATCCTGTAGCCAATGTTACAACCAGTAGAACTTATACGATCGCAGGTACAACCTCAGGCTGTATGACGTATGATACCGTTCACATCTTCATCAAACCTACTCCAACACCAAATTTAGGTAATGATTCTTTATATTGCAGTTTGCCTGTTATATTGTACGCTAATACTACAGCCAATAGTTATTTATGGAATAACAATAGTATTGGATCAAGTTTAAATGTTACAGCGCCGGGGAAATATTGGATCAGAACAACTAATTCTAATGGCTGTAGTCTTTCTGACACGATCCTTGTTTCATTAGGTAGTTTACCGATCGTTACGCTTGGACCTGACACTGCCTACTGCCAGGGAAGTACTATCAATTTATACGCAGGTGTGAGTCCCGGTAACATATACTCATGGAGTACAGGCGCTAACTCCCCATCTATTGTTGTTGGAGCAACCGGAACTTACTCTGTGCTTGTTACTAATACCGTCGGTTGTCAATCGTCAGACGTTATTAATGTTACAGCTAAAACAAAACCAAGTGTATCCTTAGTATTTACAGGACAAACTGTTTTTTGCGCGGCAGATAATGTAACAAAAATATTAACGGAAGGGACTCCAAGTGGCGGAACCTATATTGGTGCTGCAGTAAGTACAAATACTTTCTCAGCAAACCAGGCCGGGCAAGGCACGCATATCATACTTTACACGATCATGGGTGCAAACGGCTGTTCAAATACCGCTAAAGACACGTTAAGCATCAGCCCTTGTGTTGGTGTTGAAGAATTAACTGAATCTGTTGCATTAAATGTTTTTCCAAATCCAACAACAGGCGTGTTTACCATGGAATTAAATACATCATCAGATATTGATGGAACTTTAAACATTACTTCCATAGATGGAAAAGTAGTGTTTACTGATAAGGTAGAAGGAAATGGTTTAATTACCAAGTCGATCAATATTTCAGGTCTTGCCAATGGAATCTACTATTTGAAACTCGAAACCAAAGATGCTATTAAAACTTTTAAAGTATTAAAACAATAGTTATCTAATAAATCATTAAAAAACGTCCTGAATATTTCAGGACGTTTTTTTTGGTATTTACATTTTTATGTATTTCTTTGTACCGAATTAATGAAAAATATCCTTTACATAAAATCAAAGTGTAAACGTAAGGCTCGCCCGAGCCATATTTAATTTCGTATGCAGGAATCAGGGATTGATTCACATACACTCAAAAATCAATAATCATTCTTAATTTAAATCTGCTTCTATGCAGTATCAAATCAATTAGTAAACTATATCAATAATGAATATATTAAAATTTGGAGGAACAAGTGTTGGAACCGCAGAGCGCATAAAAGCCCTGGTAAAATTAATTTCGGGGTCCGACAGAAAAATAGTGGTGCTTTCGGCCATGAGCGGAACAACAAATGCCTTAGTAGAAATTTGTAATACACTTTATCAAAAAGAAAGTGACAAAGCTAACGAGTTGATCGATAAACTGGAAACTACGTATAATGAGGAAGTAGGGAAACTCTATGTGTCACCAGATTTCAAAACGAAAGGAAACGATCTCATCAAAAATCATTTTAATTACCTCCGTTCGTTTACTCTGGATATGTTTACCGTGAATGAAGAAAAAGCTATTTTAGCACAAGGGGAATTATTAAGTACTGCTTTATTCTATTTTCATTTGCAGGAAATCAATATTTCATCGGCGTTATTACCAGCACTTAACTTCATGCGTATTGATGAGAATGACGAACCCCAATTAAACTACATTGAAAAAAATTTAGAAGCAGAATTAAGCAAATATCCTGGTATCAACTTATTTATCACGCAGGGTTATATTTGCCGCAATGCCTTTGGGGAAATTGATAATTTAAAACGTGGTGGTAGCGATTATACCGCTTCTATTATTGGTGCAGCTATCAGAGCTAATGAAGTTCAAATATGGACCGATATAGATGGCATGCATAATAACGACCCAAGAGTAGTTTCAAAAACGCACCCCATACATGAATTAAGTTTTGATGAAGCCGCCGAGTTAGCCTATTTTGGAGCTAAAATCCTTCACCCTACCTGTATTTTACCTGCACAAAAACGAAACATTCCGGTGCTGTTAAAAAACACCATGCAACCTGATGCACAAGGGACGCGCATTTCAAATATAAACCCCATAGAAGGATTAAAAGCCGTTGCGGCCAAAGATGGAATTTGCGCTATCAACATTAAGAGCGATCGAATGCTGTTAGCCCATGGATTTTTGAGGGCCGTGTTCGAAATATTTGAACGTTACAAAACATCTATTGATATGATCACGACCTCAGAGATTGCTGTATCATTAACTATCGATAACATTAAACATTTGAATGATATTACTAAAGAACTGGAAGAATTTGCGAACGTGGAAATTGAACAGGAACAAAGTATTATTTGTATTGTTGGAAATTTACCGAAAGACAAAGCCGGTTACGGTTTTAAAGTTTTAGAATCTCTGAAGGATATTCCTTTACGCATGGTATCATATGGAGGAAGTTCAAATAACATTAGCGTGTTAGTGAACTCCATACACAAAAAGGACGCTTTAGTAGCATTAAATAAAGGCTTATTCGGATATTAATATAAGACATATGTTTACAAAAAAAATACTCACACAGATATCGCAGTATAAAACCCCGTTTTATTATTATGATATGGTATTGCTGCAAAAAACACTGGATGCTGTAAAAACAGAAAGTTCAAAATATGGTTATCACGTGCATTACGCATTTAAAGCCAACACTAATTTAAAGATCATTGATGCTATCAGGCAAAGTGGTCTTGGTGCCGACTGCGTAAGCGGTAACGAAGTTAAATGTGCCATCGAAAGTGGCTTTGCTCCTTCCAAAGTTGTATTTGCGGGAGTTGGTAAAAGTGACGATGAAATAAATTACGGATTAGAAAAAAATATTTTTTGTTTTAACTGCGAGAGTTTACAAGAACTAGATGTATTAAATGAATTAGCAGCTAAACAATCAAAAATTGCCTCTATTGCATTACGTATCAACCCTAATGTTGACGCACACACTCATAAATACATCACTACAGGGCTCGAAGAAAATAAATTCGGAATCAATCCTTATGAATTTGACACCGTGATCAATAAATTGAAAAATTTAAGTCACTTAAAGTTAATTGGTTTACATTTTCATATTGGTTCTCAAATAACAGACTTATCGCCTTTTAAAAAATTGTGCTCAAGAGTTAACGAAATAAATACATTTTTTTTGAGTAAAGGATTTGATCTCCCTGTTATTAACGTTGGAGGTGGTATTGGTGTGAATTATCAGGATCCTGATAATATGGCTATTATTGACTTTGCAGCTTATTTTAAAGTATTTAGCGATTTTATTGAATTAAGAAAAAACCAGGAACTTCACTTCGAATTAGGAAGAGCCATTGTAGCCCAATGCGGAAATTTGATCAGCAAAGTGCTATACATTAAAAATGGAATCAATACCAACTTTGCCATCTTGGATGCCGGCATGACCGAATTGATCCGGCCGGCCTTATATCAGGCATATCATAAGATAGAAAACATTTCCTCATCAGAGAAAACAACTGTCAAATATGATGTGGTTGGCCCTATTTGCGAGAGCAGCGATTGTTTTGGTAAAGCTGTAGAATTGCCTGAAACAAAACGCGGTGACATTATCGCCATCAGAAGTGCAGGCGCTTATGGAGAAGTCATGAGCAGTCGGTACAACCTGCGCGACGAAGTACGTAGCTACTTTAGTGAATAATTTAAAATAGAAACCCCGGGTGTTTGAATAAACACCCGGGGTTAATGGATTTAAATTTTAGCATAATTAGCTGCAAAATCTTTTGCAAAATCTTCTAATTTAACTTTACCTAAAGTTGTAGGCTTATTTTTCCAATAGTCTGCCTGTAATACACCTTCCCGCAAAGCTTTATTCATTTGAACATAGGCTTCAATAAAGGTGATGCCAAGGCCTGCATTGGCCATACCTTCCTTTGCCTGCTCATCAGTAAATATAATCCAGGGTATATTGGGTTTACCAACAGCTGAGCCCAGTACTGTAGCAATATCTTTTGTGAATCGCTCATCACTGGCAATGTGTTGTATTGTAAATCCTTTAAAATTAAGTGATAGTAAATGGTCTGCAGCTACTTCGGCTATATCGTCCGTATGCGTTAAAACTAATTTCTCTGAGTCGCTCCCAAAACTGGCACCTGCGATATCAGACTGCTTAATGAGGCCAGCCATAGCATGCAAATTATAATAAAAATAAGAAGGCCTTAATGCTTTTACATTCACCTCAGTTAATTTTTCTAATTGCTCTTCCATGTAACCTAATCCATCGATGGGCCCCGCCCCTTTTCTTAAATTAGCCCCTATACTACTTAACAACACAATATGCTTAATATTATTTGCTTTAACAGCATTTAAATAATTATCAGCCACTAGCTTCTGCGCAGTAAATAAATCTGTTACTGAGTAATCTGTTGGAAGCATTAAATAGACTGCATCCGAACCTGCAAAGGCTTTCTTTAAAAAAAGAGGATCGTTTACAGATCCTACGGCCGCTTTAGCGCCAAGCTTTTCGATCTCCGATGTTTTATTGCTACTGCTTGTAATAACGGTTACATTATGTCCTCCGGAAATTAATTTAGTAACAATAGGTTTGCTGATGTGGCCCAAAGAGCCTGTGATTGTGTAGTTCATATGATTAAATTTTTGGTGGTTTATGGGAACAAAGTTATATTTGCACTTACTTTTTTACAAGTACTTACCAAAAAGTATGTTCAAATTATGAGAGCTATCAAAGAAACATCCACCAACAATATCAATCGCAGCGTTGTTGAACAATGCCCTGTAAGTTTGACCCTTGATAAAATAGGAGGCAGATGGAAGCCGCTTATATTATGGAATTTAATGCCCGGCAAAAAAAGATACAGTGAATTGAAAAAGCTGATACCTGCAGTTACCGAAAAGATGTTGATTCAACATCTCAAACAACTGGAAGACGATGACCTCGTTACCCGAAAAGTAATTGAAATAATGCCTCCCCATGTAGAATACAACCTGAGTAAATTGGGCAAAGAATTAATTCCGGTTATGAATGCTATGGCAGCATGGGGTTTTAAAAACAGGAAGAAAATTAAATATTGATATATATATAAGCCGGAAGCTAATAGTCTATGTTTTTTGCTTTTTCTTTTTAGCAGCAGGAAACAGAATGTTATTCAGTATTAAACGGTACCCGGGAGAATTAGGATGTAAACTTAAATCTGTAGGAGGATCTTCTACTCTATGCTCGTAATCCTCCGGATCATGGCCACCGTAAAAAGTCCAGGTACCTTTACCATGGTCTCCATGAATATAACGGGCTTCGTTATAAGCTTTAGCTTCACCTAATATTAAAATATTTTTTTTGATGTAGGTTTTAGTGAAAGCTGTCGTTTGTCCGTAAAATCCTTTGATCGTTTGTTGGTGGTTTTGACATAACATAGTTGGCACCGGATCCCATTTAGCTGAAAAATCAAATAAGGTAAACACATCATTGTCTTTAGTCATACCATATTGCCTTCTGGGCGTAGTAGCGTCAATGGTTGAAAATTCATACTCATAGGGGTTAGTACTTAACTGGTATTTTTCAAAAGCGTAACCTTTAGTGTAATCTATTTTCTTATTCATTCCAGGATCTGCCGGATCATGATCGAACATAGACTCACAAATATCAATACCTTCGGAAGCTAAAGCTATATCGTAACTATCGGTAGCACTACACATGGCAAATAAAAACCCTCCTGTGAATACATAATCATTGATTTTTTTAGCAACTGCTAATTTCAATTCGGATACTTTTGCAAAGCCGAGTTTCTTTGCGCGTTCTTCATTATCTTTCACTTCTCCCTGGTACCAAGCTGTTTGATGGAACGACGCCCAAAACCGCCCGTATTGTCCGGTAAAATCTTCGTGATGCAAATGCAACCAATCATAATCCTTTAATTTTTCAGATAAGATCTCTTCATCATAAACCACATCATACGGAATTTCTGCATACTTCAATACAAGCGTTACTGCGTCATCCCAAGGCTGTTTAATTTTCGGAGAGTAAACAGCAATCCGGGGAGCTTTCTCTAATTTAACTGCGTCCTGATTAACTTCTGGATTTGCAATTTCAGCTAATATACCATTGGCCTGGGCATCTGAAATAATTTCGTAGCCAATACCACGAACCGTACATTCCGTGGTTACCGGTTTTGAATTTGGAATTAAGAAACTTCCTCCTCTGTAATTTGTTAACCATTGAATCTCCAATTCGCCCTTTAAAGCCCAATATGCAATGCCATAAGCTTTCAGATGGTTTTTTTGCGAATCATCCATTGGAATTAAAATATAACTACTAAAACACTTAAAAGTGAATAGTAAGAAAATAGGGAGAAAAACTAGTCTTTTCATTGCTGACTCTAAGATACAGAAATCTTTATTTTTGGGTTAGTTAATAGCTGTTAAATTACTAACCATGGTAAACCCTTGAAAATACTATCAGTTCATTATCAATCTGCAATACTTCACCTACCGAGAGGTCCTCTTCCCCCGAAACGTGACGAATATATTCCATAAATACCCGATCGTCGTCGGCAGTAAGTTTAATAACTTCATATTGCAAAGTTGGCAGCCTGTCAAATGCGTCTTTCCACCAATCCCGCAAAGCATTTTTTCCTTTGATCAATCCTTTCGTTTCAGGCATTCTGATCTTTAACTTTGGGCTGTAGTGTTGGGCATTTTCATCATAGAGTGAAAGTAATTTTTCAAGATCATGCTCATTGAAAGCCTCAAACCATTTGGTAGCAATTTGTTTGTTTTGGATGGAACGTTTTTCAATCATCATTAATTCATGTCTGGTTTTTGTGGTAATGGTTTTGCCGGTGTTGCATCTTCTAACTGCCTGCCATTGTATGCATAGGATGGTGCACCTCCTCTTCTTATTCTGCAACCACTTAAAACAAGTATACCTATGATGCACGCAGCCAAAAATTTCAACTTAGTATGTTGCAGATAATAAATGAGACGGTCTATTTTACTGTCCGTTTTAATATCCCATCTATTAAAGGTTCCGCAAGTATTTTCGATAGAATGCATCTTAAAATACTGAGCAATTTCGTCAGGAGATTTGTGAGTAAAATCCACAACCGTAGTTTGGCAAACGGTACAAAATTTTCCATTTGACTCAGAACTCATTAAGCTAAGGTCTACAGAACAAGGCTTTTTTATTTCAACAATTGCTTTTTGCATCATAATTAGATTGTAAATACAAGTTACGAAAAAATAATGTATTTAGTATGTGCATAAAGATTGTTTTTCAATAACTAGAATATTAGCTTAAACCTCTTTATCTTTAAACTGTTAATAGTTTTATGGGATATAAGAGTTTAAAAGCCTGCCTGGATGATCTGGAGAAAAACAATCACCTGATCAGAATAAAAGAAGAAGTGGATCCGGATCTGGAAATGGCCGCGATTCATTTACGCGTGCACGAAATGGGCGGACCGGCTTTACTCTTCGAGAATGTGAAGGGGACTTCATTTCAATGTGCTTCCAATATTTTTGGTACACTGGATAGAAGTAAATTTATTTTCAGAGATACATTCTCTAAAATACAAACACTCATTGAGATAAAAAATAACCCTATCAAGGCTCTTAAAAACCCTTTTAAATACCTTGACGTATCATTAACTGCTTTATCATCTTTACCATTAAAAAATCCTGTATCAAAACCTGTTTTATTTAAAGAAACAACGATTGATCAGTTGCCACTCATTAAACACTGGCCAAAGGATGGTGGGGCCTTTGTAACGCTTCCGCAGGTGTACAGCGAAGACATAGAAAAACCGGGAATTATGAATTCCAACCTGGGAATGTATCGGGTTCAATTAAACGGAAACGACTATTTATTGAATAAAGAAATTGGTTTGCATTATCAATTACATCGTGGCATTGGTGTGCATCAAAGTAAAGCAAACAAACAAGGTAAGCCTTTAAAGGTTTCCGTTTTTGTTGGTGGCCCTCCCAGTCATTCAGTTGCCGCTGTAATGCCGCTTCCGGAGGGATTAAGCGAGATGACCTTTGCGGGCGCATTAGCTAACAGGCGTTTTAGATATACGTATAAAGATGGTTTTTGTATCAGCACCGACGCTGATTTTGTGATTACCGGAGAAATATATCCTAACAACAATAAACCGGAAGGGCCGTTTGGTGATCATTTAGGTTACTATAGCCTAACGCATGATTTTCCGTTGATGAAAGTTCATAAAGTTTATCATCGTGAAGATGCTATATGGCCTTTTACGGTTGTTGGACGTCCTCCCCAGGAAGATACCAGTTTTGGGCAAATCATTCATGAGCTGACGGGGGATGCCATTAAATTTGAATTACCAGGCGTTAAAGAAGTTCATGCCGTTGATGCAGCCGGTGTTCACCCGCTCTTATTAGCAATAGGCAGTGAGCGTTATACACCATACAATCAAACGAAGCAACCTGCAGAACTCCTGACTATTGCCAATCACATTTTAGGTAAAGGACAATTGAGTCTCGCAAAATATTTATTTATTACCGCTGATGACACGAATAAAGTGTCCACACATCGGGAAGCTGAGTTTTATCAATATATACTGGAACGCATCAACTTAAAGCGCGACCTGCATTTTTATACCAACACAAGTATTGATACACTTGACTACAGTGGCACGGGATTAAATACAGGAAGCAAGTTAGTTGTAGCAGCATATGGAGATAAAATCAGGGATCTGGAGTCTAGTATTTCAAATGCAATACATGATTTGACCACGTTCAAAAATCCACACAGCATATTTCCGGGTGTATTAGTATTAGAAGGAAGTAAATTTGAAAATTACGAAAAAGCCAAACAGGAATTTGAAAATTTTGATCACGAAATCAAAACAAAAAACACAGATGTAAGAGGTTTTCCAATGATCGTGATTGTGGACGACGCTGCATTTACCGCAGCTAATTTAAAAAACTGGCTATGGATAACATTTACCCGTTCAAATCCAAGTCACGATATATATGGTGTTAACGCAACTATGCAGTTCAAACATTTTGGTTGTGATAACGTAATAATTGACGCACGTATTAAACCACACCATGCACCTGTTTTAGAAAAAGATCCGGCAATTGAAAAACGCGTGGATAAACTCTTTGAAAAAGGTGGTAGTCTTTACAATATAAAATAAAAAGTGTAACCAATTTTCATTGGTGCCAATAAACATATCGTCTATTTTTTAGAGCATAAAAAAAGCCCTTCCAAAATATTTGGAAGGGCTTTTTAGTTTTATATCATTAGATTAGAAATGCCATAAATCATGTTCCCATCTGAAGATATCGTTTTTAATACGATCAGATTCTAACAAAGCATCAATACCTTTTGAATAACGTTCAATCGTTCTATCATATACGTTTGTTTCTTTAATTGCCACTGAAGAGAATTGACGTTTCCAGAAAATATCTTCAAAGGTTCTACGCTCAGCATCATTTTTTGCATTGTAAACTTCATGTTTTGCAAAGAAAGGGCGGCAAGCCGGGAAATACGTATAAAATAAAGGTGATTCCCCTAATTCAACTCTCTTTGGATTAATAACGTTAAAGCCCATTGCTAAAATACGAACTTCCAATACTGATTTTTGTTTATCAAAAAACCAGTCTTCTTTTAACTCTAAAGAAGAGAAAAATTCGAAAGTCCATGTTGAATCAACTGCTCCTGGTTTTTTTACCATAATAGGAGAGCCATCCGGAAGAAATTCTTCTACATCCGCAGAATCTTCTCTGATAACCATTTTATCACGAATAACAGAAACCTCGTAAGGAATCAGGAATTCATCATCTTTAAAAGCGATAATCTGTCCTGCTATAATGTATTTGGAAATTAATTGCATTAATGAAATACGACTAACAACCTGATCAACGGGATAATATAATTGTTGATTTTGTTTTTCGCGCATGTCTAACTTTCTCCATACACGTTTCTCCCAGGTAACATCACCTTCACGAAGATGTGTATAAGGAATAAAGCGTCTATTGTTAGAGTTTTCTTTGTCATAAATTCCATCTCTATAGTCTCCTGGTTGGAAAACACTTTGTTGGGCATTTACGTTTAAAGCTACTGTATAGAAAATAGCTAAAAATAAAACATGTTTGAACCTTATCATATTACTCATTTTTTAATTATAACCGATTATCTGTTTACCTTGATCGCAGAAGTAACAGACGTTACTTTTCCATCCGGACCTTTAATTTTTGCGTCAATGTATACTTTTGAACCAACGTCAGCAGTAGCTAACACTTGTTTTCCAGTAGCATCCAGGTTATTTCCGTTACCTGCAGAAGATCCTAATTTACCTTTTGATTTACCTACAACTTCCCATGAAATTACAACATAGTTAGCTTGAAAATCAAATCCGTTAGCACCAGCACCTAAACCGCTGATCATCCCTAACTCACTTTTCTTTAATTCCTGTGGAGCAAATTTACCACTTAGCTTTAATTCTGGTTTTGGTAAAGGTTTCACACGGAATTTAACCGGAGGACCTTGAGATTTAACACCATCTTTAGTTTTTGCAGAAACAGACACCATACATTCGCCAGTACCAGAAAATGTAAATTCATATTTACCGTTTCCTTTAGGGGCAACTCTTACTCCTGCACCAGTAGCGCTTACGCTAATATCTGCCGGAGAAATACCTGCTGCTGCTGCTGTAACCGGGTTTGGAACACCTGCATAAAACACATTCATTTGATCTGCTGAAACACTAGCTCCAGATTTAGCTACTTTATATGCACCATTAAATGGATAGTATTTGTAAGTTCCATCAGGGTTTTTGTATTTAATTACCCCTTTGTATTCCTGGTCGCCTTCACCACCAGTAGAAACTGAATATTTACCTTCACCGCCTACTACATTAACTGAGGTACCTTTAGCACCACCGGCAGCTGCTGCCGAATCCACACCAATTAAAATTTCCATATCACCAGCGGCTAATTTAGAAGACGATGCTGCTAAAAAGATATCCGCTTCGTAAGGCTGCCCTGCAGCGATATATGAAGAAGGAGCAACTACACGTGCTTTGATCGCATCAAATTTAATCGCCAATTTACCACTTGCACCAGAAAACACCTGAAGAACTTCAGCCTCCACATTTTTCAAATCTGCCTGCATTTTGTTGAAGTTGGTTACAACTGCCGCTAATGGTAAATGATAAAAATTATCCATCGCCCAGTTAAATTCAATTCCATCTTCCACACGTTTACTATCTACCGGCTTGATAGATATAAACTTCTTCTTCATTGCTTCGTAATCTTCTTTTAATAAATGTTGTCCGTCGGTTTTTTGCATTTGATCCAACATGGCAACTAATTTATCACTTAAACCATTTAATTTACCTCTTAACTCGTCTGCCGTATGAGGTCCTTTTTTTGGTTCTTTTGGTTCTGATATACCTAACTCATGACTAGGAACATCATAATCATCCATTTTCTCCATGTAACGCAATTGCATTGTATCTGCCATCTTAACATCTACCGCGTGTGTAGCTCCAATAACTACATTGTTAAGTTCTCCAATGTATTTGTAAACCTCATTGATCTCTTTTTGCGCTTCAACAGCTCTCTCATAATAAGGTTTTGCTCCTGCATTACCTGCTATGGTGTTTTTGAACGCTTCATCAACACGTTTATTATTTGCTTCTAAATTTTCTTTAGAACGCTCCATACTTTCATTTACAGAAATATAACCCTGTAAAATTTGTTTAGATACATTCATTGCCAAAAGCGCCGTCAATACAAGGTACATCATACCGATCATCTTCTGCCTTGGTGTTTCTTTACCGCCTCCCATAATACTATAATATTTTTTTTAGATAAATGTTTAAATGAGTTTATAGAAAATGAATGAAAGGATTACTTTCATTCATTTTCGTAGTGGGTTAACTATTATTTGTTGAAATTCATAGCACCTAACATATTACCATAAATGGTATTAAGTGCTGTTAAATTAGTAGATAACTGAGACATTTCAGAACGATATTTTTTAGTATCTTCAACTGAATCATGTAAGTTTTTCAT
>JAZKDT010000014.1:0-20711 GCA_040387475.1 Bacteroidota bacterium
CGAATTAAAAAAGAAAGCAAAAGAAGTAAAAGCTAAAGCATCAAAGGTTGTTGTAAAAGACATTCGTTTTGGGCCGCATACTGATGAACATGATTATTTATTCAAAAAAAATCATGCCATGAAGTTTTTACAGGAAGGAAGTAAAGTAAAAGCGTTCGTGTTTTTCAGAGGTCGTGAGATCGTATTTAAAGAACAAGGAACTATTTTATTGTTACGTTTTGCGTCTGAATTGGAGGAGTGGGGTAAAGCAGAACAATTGCCGGTTTTAGAAGGTAAGAAAATGTTAATGGTGTTGGCTCCTAAAAAAACCAAATAATTAAAAAGAGTACTAACAAATAAATAAATAACAAAATGCCAAAAATGAAAACAAACTCTAGTGCAAAGAAGAGATTCTCTGTAACTGGGTCCGGCAAGATCAAGAGAAAACATGCTTTCAAAAGTCACATCCTGACCAAGAAAACAACTAAAGGAAAACGTGCGTTAACCAAATCAGGCTTAGTTCATAAGCGTGATATGAATAACATCAAGTTTTTATTAGCAATGTAATTATCGAGAATCGAACCGGAAGGAAGGTTTAAAAAAACAAATGTTTAACCAGATTTTATGTTTAAAGTGTTACCGAAAGTAACCGCGTAGAATCAAAAAACTAAAAAAAGAAATGCCACGTTCAGTCAATCATGTAGCCAGCAGGGCTCGCAGAAAAAAAATCCTAGCTTTAACCAAAGGTTATTGGGGTGCAAGAGGTAATGTTTGGACAATCGCCAAAAACACTCTTGAAAAAGGTTTAACTTACGCTTACCGCGATCGTAAAAACAAAAAACGTACTATGCGTTCATTGTGGATTCAACGTATCAACGCAGGTGTTCGTCAATACGGAATGAGTTACTCTGAGTTTATTGGTAAAGTAAACGCTAAGAACATCAACTTAAACCGTAAAGTGTTAGCTGATTTAGCAATGAATCATCCTGAAGCTTTTAAAGCAGTAGTTGAGCAGGTAAAATAATTTTTACCGATCACATAAAAACAAAAAGGCAATCCATTAGGGTTGCCTTTTTTTGGTAGTATCAAAAGTTAGTAATGCAAGAAAATCACCTTTTTAAAAGTAATTTAATATAGCTAATTTTATATTCAGTATTGCTACAAATTTAATATGTTAAAAATTTGATAACTGCTAAATTTTGCCTTAATTTGAAGATAACCAAACTAAAAAAATCAAAACATTATGGGAAAATTAAAAGGAAAAGTTACAACATGTGGCGACAAGGGAATGCTGAAGTACACCGATGCATCCGGCGCTAAAATTGAGTGTGCATATGATCAACCTTTTTCGTTAGAATTAGGAATTGGTGATAACACAAGAGTGTCATTTGATATTGTTGCGGCTGATGCAGGAAATGTAGCTGTGTCTGTAGCTCCTATCAACAAAGGTACAATTACAGATATTTCTGTTGATAATGGTTCAGGAACGATCACAGAAACAGAATCCGGAATTAAATATCCATTCAGACAAAATTATTTAGCCCAATCAAGATTTGCTTTAAATCAAGTGGTTACTTACAACCTGGTTTACTCTAACGGAACTTTATATGCAGTGTGTTTAACCGCTGCAACAAACGCTTAATAATCATAAAAGGTTGCTGCAAAGGCAGCAACCTTTTTTTTATGAATAAACATAAATACACATACCATCTCATAAAACAAGGCCTTGTTTTATGTATGCTTATTTCTAACTGTGCCTTTTCACAGTTAGACAGTGTGAATTTGCTTACGGGTAAAGAAAGCAATTCATCAAAAAAAATAGATATTTTACTTAATTCAAGTAAAACGTATTCAAACACGGACGTGTCTCTTTCATTTTGTCAACAAGCTTTTTCCATTGCAACCAACCATAGCAAGGAAGATTTAGCGCGCACAGCCGAACAGCTGGCAATTGTATTTTACCAGGCCGGCAAAAAAGACTCCGTTAAAAAATATTTAGCTATTGCCGTTAAGCAATACAATAAAATAAAAGATAAAGCCGGATTATTTAGCGCATTGTCGTACCAGTCAAAATTATTTTTGAGTGAGGGCAAAGAAAAGGAAGTATTCGAAATAAATACACAACTGATAGATATTGCTGAACAATTAAATGATCCTAACAAAATCGCTTCAGCTTATAATAAGATGGGCGCCCTTTTTTTAAAAACCAATGATATTGAAAAGGCCATTTCGTACTATGAAAAAGGATTGAAATTATTTCAATCAAAAAATAATTTTGAGGGAATTGAAAACTGCTATAATCAGTTAGGTAGCTGCTATTGGCAAAAGGCACATTACGATATGGCCATCGAATATTATGAACGTGGATTAGAAGTGAATAAAAAAACAAACGATGCTTCTCAAAAAACTAATTTTTTGGTAGGTATAGGCAATGTTTATTACGATCTTAACAACAACGAGAAAGCGCTGTTTTTCTATGAGGAAGCACTCAAAGAAAACACGGATAATATGATCATAAAAAACAATATTGCGTCGGTGTTAATGAATATGGAGCGTTACAAGGAAGCAAAAGCTTATCTGCTCGAGTACTATTATTCGTCAACCCGTCCCAACGATAAAGCTATCGGTGCATACAACCTGGCTCAAACATATGAGCAACTGGAAGATTATAATAGCGCCATGGATTTCATGGATATTTATGTTCGCGTCAACGATTCTTTAAATACTGCTATTTACAAAAGCAATTTGTCGGAAGTAGAAGCAAAATACAGGAACGAAAAACAGGAAGAACAAAATGTTTTACTTGAAGAGCGTTTAAAGAATAAGTCGCTGCAAATTTATTTTGCTTTAGCCGGTATTTTGTTTTTAGCCGGTTTGGCGTTCTTTATTTTTAGAGGTTTAAAGCAGCAAAGTCGAGCCAATATGGCTTTGGAAGAGAAAAATAAGATCATTGAAGAAAAAAATGTGATTGTTGAAGAGCAGCATAAAGATATTACCGACAGTATAAAATACGCTCAACGTATTCAACAGGCTATTTTGCCACCCGATAAATTATGGAATTCAATTTTACCACACTCCTTTGTATTTTATCAACCAAAGGATATTTTGAGCGGTGATTTTTACTGGATAGAAGAAACACCGGAGTTTATTTTCATAGCGGCTGCTGATTGTACGGGTCATGGTGTGCCGGGAGCACTGATGAGTATTGTAAATTATAATCTACTCAACCGGGCTGTCCTTGAGCATGGTTTAATAAACGCAGGAGCTATCCTGGATACGGTTAATAAATCTCTTACCTTATCACTCCATCAAACCTTTCAGGCATCGGCTGTTCGGGATGGAATGGATGTATCTTTGTGCGTTATTAATAAAGCAACACGCGAAATGAATTTTGCGGGAGCATATAATTCTATTTACATTTTAAGGGATAATGAAATACGGGAACTGGTTCCCGACAAACAACCCGTTGGTGCTTTTATGGAAGATAATATCAAACCGTTTAAAAATCAATTCCATCAATTACTACCCGAGGATGTGGTATATATGTTTACTGATGGATACGCCGATCAGTTTGGCGGACCTAAAGGAAAAAAATACAAATACAAGCAGCTACAAAATTTATTGATCGCAAATCATAAAAAGCCTTTCAGCGAACAAAAAGTGTTTATTAAAAAATCCATCAGCGATTGGAAAGGTCACTTGGAACAGGTGGATGATATATTGTTGTTAGGGTATAAGTTGGGGTAATCGTCATTGCGAACGAGGTGAAGCAATTTTATACACTAATTTTCAGAACTTCCTTTCTCTGCTGCTGTGCACGAATTTAATGATGATATTTAATCAAGCCATCAATGGGTGATTTGATAATGTTGCCAATCTTAAACCCTCTTTCTTCTGCAGCATCCGCTAATAATTCCTTATAATAATATCCAATAGAGCCAACCGAGTTTACCGGCAATTCTTTAGCGCCTGTATATTTTGAAACCTGTGCATCAAAAAAATCTAGAAAACAATTTTTTATAAGGTCTTTCACATAACTATCATTGCTGTAGTTTACTAAAAACGATACAATGCTTGCCAGGTATTTACTGGGCATTGCCTTTTTATAAACATTCTCTAAAATTATTTCCCGGTGAAACCCAGCACTTTCAAAGGCTGTTTTTAAATGTAGGGGTAACTTACCGTCGAAATAATGTTGAATGAACGTGCGGCCAATCGTAGCACCGCTGCCATGATCTCCAAATAGATACCCAACTGAAGGAATATTTTCAATGACCTCTTTACCATCGTAGAGGCAGCTGTTGCTTCCGGTACCTAAAATGCAGGCAATGCCTTTTTCTTTACCGCATAAGGCGCGTGCAGCAGCCAACAAGTCATGATTAACCTCTGATAAAATATTGCCAAAGGCCAGGTACAAACCTTGTTTTACAACCTGCACTTTTTCGGGGGTTGAGCAACCCGCGCCATAATAAGAAATTTGAGTAATGAAATGGAGCTGATCATACAGTACCGGAATGAGTTTATCCTTTAACTCATTGTAAATATCCTCACTGCTTTGAAAATAAGGGTTGAAGCCGATCGTTTGAAATTGTAGGATGATGTTGTTGTTGTCTAATAAAACCCAATCGGTTTTGGTGGAGCCGCTATCGGCAATTAAAATGGACATAAGTATTTTTTATAAAGTAAATCCGATCACTAAAATATCATCAACCTGTTCAAAGTTGTGTTTCCATTGATGATGTTCTTGTTTACAGTGTTGTTCCTGTGTATGAAATGGTTGATTTGAATGTTTGATGAGTAATTCTTTAAACTTTGCCGTACTGTATTTTTTGTTTTTTTCGCCACCAAACTGGTCTGCATAACCATCGGTGAAAATATAAAAACTATCGCCCTTGCTGGCATGAATGGTATGGGTTGTAAATTGAATGCCTGAATCCCTGCTTTCGGCTGTGGTGCCAATGGGTATCTTATCAGCTTTTATTTCTCTTAGTTCCTGATTATTGATAATCCAGAGAGGCCGCATAGCTCCTGCATAATCAACCGTATTTTCTTTATGGTTGATCTTACAAATAGCAATATCCATTCCGTCTTTCGATTCAGATTCGTTTTTGTACAAAGCTTCCAGGATGCCATTATTCAGTTCAAATAAAATATCTTTCGGATCGGTTATCTTTTGTTCGTTCACGATTTTATTTAAAATATTGTAACCTATTAAACTCATAAATGCACCTGGTACCCCGTGGCCGGTACAATCAACAGCCGCAATGATGCTTGATCCATTAATGTGCGTGAACCAGTAGAAATCCCCGCTCACAATGTCTTTGGTCATATACAGCACAAATGAATGTGGTAAATGTGTTTTAATCAGGTCATCCTGTGGTAAAATGGCATGCTGTATTTTACGGGCATATGAAATACTATCCGTAATATCTTTATTTTTTTGGCGGATAATTTGCTCATCCTTCTTACGTTCGGTGACGTTAGTATCAATAATAATGATCTTTTTTAAAGTGCCTTCTTCATCAAAAATAGGGGTGAGGGTAGACGATTCCCAGATCTCGGTGCCATCATCCAGTCTATTCAGTGCTTCATAGTTTACCGACTTTTTATGATAGACCGCCTCTGCCACAATGGTTTTGATTTCCGGATTGTTGCTGATCTCAAAAATGGTTTCTCCCACGTTTCGCTTCAGTTCATCCAGGGTGATGCGGTTCAACCTTACAAAGCTCTCGTTCACATATTCCAAACGGCCTTCGGCATCCATGATCAATACCACGTTATCTGTTCTGCTGGCAACGAGCGACAGTTGTTCAAGAGCCGCATTTTTATCTTCAATGATCTTTGATTGTTTTTCAATTTCGAACGTCCGTTCATTAACGCGTTGCTCCAGCAACAAATTCTCTTTTTGCAAAGCTTTTAAACGATATCGTAAAAAAGCATAGATACTTAGGCCGCCAATACCGATAACCAATCCCCAAAACCACCAGCGTTGCCATAAAGGCCGTAAAATAGTAAAGGCATACATTCCTTCGTTACTCCACACATCTTCTTCATTTTTAGATTGCACCACAAATGTATAATTGCCCGAACTTAAGTTGTTATAATTAATAAGTTTACTCTCATTCGTGTACACCCATTTTTCTTCGTGGCCAATTAATTTATGTCGATAGGTTAATTTATCGGGATTTTTTAGCCATATACCAGCAAACTCAATGGAGATGTTATTTTGATTGTATTTGAACTCAGAAACAGAGTCTTTATTAAAAGGCTTATAATTTACCTGAATGCTTCGGATGAATACCGATGGTTTGACGGTGTCTTTTGATTCGAGACTGGTTCTGAATATCAGGATGCCATTGTTGGTTCCGCTGTAAATTTTATCCTGGTTAAAGAACACTGCATTTAAGTTTGGTTCCAGGTCTCCATCAAACAGATCGTAATAGCTAACCGTGTTATCCGTGCAGTTTATTTTATCAATTCCTTTTGAGTTGATGGCATATACAATGTTTCCCGATGAAATTAATTGTTGCGGTTGCTCATCTCTTAGGCCATTCGACATGTTTAATTTGGTAATGGCTTTGCCATCATATTTGATGACTCCGTCGGATGCTGTTGTTGCCCAAATGGCGTTGTTTTTATCTTTGCAGATAGAGAACACTGTGTTGGAATTGAGGTTAAATTTTTGAGTGATGCTGGTAAACGTAGCGTTTTCCATAACCTGTAGGCCGCCACCATCCATAGCTATGTATAGCTTCCCGTTATTATCTGTTAATGACGCGTATACATAATTGCTTCCCAGTCCCTCTGTTTCGGTATAGGTTTTTTCTATGCTTCCATCGGTATGAGCTTTAATTAAGCCGCCACCAAGTGTTGAAATATAAACAGTATTTTTATCGCTAAAATAAATATGAGATACATTATCATTGGATAATCCGTTTGCTTTTGAATTGATGAGAACTGTTTTATTGGTTTCCGAATTGATAATGATAATACCACTGCCATAAGTGCCAAACCAGATGTCGCCATTAGGAGCTTTTGATGCGCAGGAGATAGTGTATTTTGTAAGCTCCTGTATCTTACTTACAACACTTTTACCCTCATCATTTTCCATGACCTTGGAAATACCCATGGCTGTACCAATCCAGATCGAATGATCATTATCGGTTGCCAGCGCCAGTATTTTATCATCTGCTACTCCTGTTGCATTGTTGATGAAATCATACCGCCTGGCATACAATTGATTAAGCCCCTTTTTAGAGGCAACCCACACTTGTCCGGCATTATCAACAAACAACTGGTTGATGGTGCTATTCTGAATGGTTTCTTCATATTTGTAAATACCTATTTTACCGTTATCAATTACAATGATGCCGTTCTTTTCGGTAGCAACGGTTATTTTTTTTGGAGTTTCTTCAACGCCGTTAATGATGGTTCCTAAATTCCAGTTGGCAAAAAACGGAATGCGTTCAATGGAGTTGGTATTTAAATTATAATAACAGGCGCCCGAATCCTGCATGGAGATCAATAAGCGGTTATCGTTTAAACAAATATCGCGCGTGATATTATCGGGTAAGCCTTGCTTATTAGAAATAATGGTAAAATATGGCCTGGCGTTCAGGTTTTTGATTTGTGTAATACCTGCATCGGTTCCACACCATATTTTATCTTTACCATCGGTTTCGATAGTGTAGATAACATTATCGCTTAATCCATGTTCAGCATCATAGTGCTTTAGCTCAATATCATTGATCGCATATAAGCCATTGCCATAAGTACCTATAAAAACAATCGAATTAACTTCGCAAATGGCTGTGATTTTTTCTTCATTGGGTATCTTTGCGAAATTAAGGGAATCGAGTTTATTGTTTTTGTAAAAAAATACTTTTCCGCTTTTAGTTCCAATCCAAACGGTTTTATGATGATCAATAAATAGAGCACTGATCTCCTGCTTTAACTGGGGATAATCTTTAAATACATCTACCGATGTTTTACCGTCATATTTATAAACACCGTCTTTAGTTCCAAGCCAAAGGTAGCTGTTGGCATCTTGTGCAATGGAGTATATGGCAACATCTTTTTTACCGGTGATAGAAAAATAGTTTCTCACCTGTAATTGAGCGTATAAAAGGGAAGAACAAATGATTAACGTTGTAAGTATAAAATAGCGTTTGATCATTTGTAAATTCTTAAACTTTTGGTTTTAGGGTAGCTTTTACTTCCACCATGATAATGGAAGCTATTTTTTGATTTACAACTTTGGGAATATTAATATTGTGATCATCCAATGGCACTTCAAAAGAAGTTTCCACGGTAATCTCTTTATCTCTTATGGTGATCTTTGTTTTAACAATCTTCTCCTTTTCGGTTCCGTGAATGTTAAACGTGCCCTTAGCTCTTACCGTATAGGTGCCATTTTTGCTGAAATCAATATCTTCAATAATCTTCCCTTTAAATACAGCTGTTTTGTATTTGGTGGTTTCCATATAGTTTTCACGGAAGTGTTCTTTTTGCAAACCGCTGTTAAAGCCATCAAAAGATTCAATCGCTACAGAAAAGGCTACTGTTTTATTGGGAACATCAATGACGCCGTTCGTTTTATTGGATTGCGCTTTGATCAATTCAAGAGGTGCTTCAGAAGTAAACTTGGTATTGCCATCCTTACAAATATAAATCTGGCCAATGCTGAGCTTTGTAAAAATTACCGCCAATACAAGTATCGTTTTTCTCATCATTTTAGTGTTCTTCATAGGTAAATATAATCATTTTATTTTTCTGTAAAAAAGTATTTTTTTGGCCCATATTTCATGGTAAAACGCCTTTTTTGCTATCTTTAAACCCTATGTTTAACTTTTCGTATTTTATATATTCCTTCTTTCAAAAACGAAAGGTTATTTTCATAGTACTTATTTTAGTGGCCTGTGGTGTTTTGGGATTTTTAGCTTCCAACATTAAGCTGGAAGAAGATATTACCCGTTTTGTGCCTTCCGATAAAAATTCCCGCTCTATCAATTCCATCCTCGATAATTTAAAGTCGAAGGATAAGCTCATCGTTCATGCTTCTACTCAAAATGCAGATCAAATAGACCAGCTGGTGGCTCACACCGATTCGGTTTACAATCACCTTCAGCAAAAGCTTCGTCCGGCTGACTATATTGATATAACGTATACATTGTCAGACGATCGGATGCAACAGGTATATGATGTGTTTTACCACAACCTGCCCTTGTTTTTAGAAGAAAAAGATTACGCAAAGATCTCTCATCTTATTTTAAAAGACAGTATTGATGCTACGATCGAACGTGATTATACAACCTTGTTATCGCCAAGCGGGGTAGTGCTTGGTAAATTCATTCAGCGCGACCCGCTTAATTTTACACCCATTGCTTTAAAAAAATTACAGAACATCCAGCTGGATGAAAAATTTGAAACCTACAATAGCCACATCGTTACAAAAGATCATAAACATGTATTGTTGTTTATTACACCCGGCCATTTGCCTAACGATACCAAAGGGAACGCCCACTTGATCAGCGTGGTTGACAGTGCCTGTAAAGCATTTTCGAACGAAACTATTTTAATTGAGAATTTTGGCGCGGCCGTTGTATCTGCGGGTAATGCCAACCAGTTGCGTAAAGATAGTATTTACACATCCAGTATTGCTGTTATTGTGATAGCCCTGTTGTTAGGTTTGTACTTTAAAAATCCATTGGTAACCATCTTCATTTTATTCCCGGTTGCTTTTGGGATGGTGTTTGCACTTAGTTTTTTGTTTTTATTGAAAGGCGTGGTTTCGGCAATTGCGATTGGAGCAGGGGCGGTGGTACTTGGAATTGCTATTAATTATTCGCTCCACTTTTTTACACATTACAAACATACACGCGATGTTAAAACAGTGCTCAAAGACCTTACAGTGCCTATGCTCGTTGGTTGCACAACCACTGTGGGTGCCTTTTTAAGTTTGTTATTTGCCAAATCGGAAGCGCTGCATGATTTTGGTTTGTTTGCGGCCTTCTCTTTAATAGGCGCCATGCTGTTCTCTATTTTTGTATTACCACAATTACTGAAGTTCAGTTTTCGAAAAGAAAAACAAGTCGATCACGGGAACGAAGCAGTTTCCCATTCCTGGATTGACCGCTTTACATCCTACCGTTTTGACAGGAACAAGGTGATTGTGGTCTCCGCTTTTGCACTCACACTTGTTTTCACTTTTTTTGCGGGTGATGTAGAGTTTGAAAGCGACATGAACAAAATGAGCTTCATGACCAGGGAAACCCGCGCTGCAGAAAAACACCTGGATGAAGTGAATGACTTTGCGGCCCGTTCGGTATATGTATTCAGTAACGGCAAAACCTTAAATGAAGCGTTGGATAATAACGCCTCCGTTTCTGCTAAGCTCGAAGCGTTAAAGGAACAAGGCATCATTAAAAAGTTTTCTTCTGTCAATGCGTTATTCATGTCGGATAAAGAACAGCAAAATCGCATTGACCGCTGGAACGCTTTTTTTACATCCGCTAAAAAAGACAGCCTCAAAAAACAGCTGATAGCTACCGGCGCCAATTTTAAATTTAAGGAAACAGCCTTTCAATCTTTTTATGACCTTTTGGATAAGCCGGTAAACACACTTTCGAAAACAGATGCGGATTCGTTAAATAAATATTTATTCAAAGAATGGATCGGGAAGGTAAATGCTAATCCATCTATCATTAACCACGTAAAAGTAGATGCCGAAAATCGTGAGGCCATTTATAAAGCCTTTGAGAATAATCCAAACATTGTAGTGTTCGACAAGCAAAACCTGACGGCAAAATTTGTAGATGTGATCAGTTCCGATTTCAATACCATTCTTTTAATTACATCGATACTTGTGTTTGGCTTCATGCTGTTAAACCACGGGCGTATAGAACTGGCCGTCATTAATTTCCTACCCATGCTAATCAGCTGGATGTGGATCCTTGGTATCATGGGCCTTTTTGGGATCAAATTCAATATCATCAATATCATCATCTCTACGTTTATTTTTGGTTTGGGCGACGACTACAGTATTTTTATCATGGATGGTTTACTGACCGAATACAGGCTAGGAAAGAAAAATTTAGACTCTTTCAAATCTTCTATTCTTTTATCAGCACTCGTTACCATTATTGGCATAGGGGTCATGGTGTTTGCCAAGCATCCAGCCTTACAATCTATTGCTTTAATTACCTTGATTGGCATGTTGTGCGTGGTATTCATTTCATTCATTGTTCAACCTCTTTTCTTTAACGCGCTTGTTTTAAACCGGCGTTATAAAGGCAAATTACCCTTTACAGCTAAATACATTTTTATAACTGTCATTGGGTTCTTAGGATTTTTAATAGGATCGTTGCTTATCACCTTATGCGGTTTAATCCTCTTTACCATCTTTCCCGCTAAAACGGCTACCCGCAAAGTCATCTTTCATTACATCATCATGTATACATTCAGGTTGATCCTGGCCTGCTTCTTCAACGTTAAAAAATCCATTGATAATCCACATCACGAAACCTTTCAAAAACCGGCCATTATTGTTTCCAATCATCAGTCGCATATTGACCTGGCGCTGACTTTACAGTTATATCCAAAAATAGTGGTGTTTACTAACGACTGGGTTTATAATTCTCCTTTTTACGGCTGGATCGTTAAGAAAGCAGATTATTATAAGGCATCGGATGGTTACGATAATTGCATCCCTTCTTTAACTGAATTGGTGAAACAAGGTTACTCTGTTTTGATTTTCCCGGAAGGAACCCGTAGTGTAACCGGCGATATTTTACGTTTTCATAAAGGTGCCTTTTTACTGGCCGAACAAATGCAGCTGGATATTATTCCGTTATTGTTACACGGCGCGGGAGATACAGTTACCAAAGGTGATTTTCATTTCAAAGACGGCGCTTTAACGGTTAAGATCTTAGAACGCATCAAACCAACGGATACATCTTTCGGTGTTACTTACCAGGAGCACACCAAAGCCGTTTGTAAGCTCATGCGCAAGGAGTATGAAATATTACGCGAAGAAAAAGAAACGGTTCACTATTACCGCTCCCGTTTAATCCGCAATTACATTTTTAAAGGCCCTGTATTGGAATGGTATTGCCGTATTAAAACAGGACTCGAAGACAATTACCGTCTGTTTGAAAGCCTGATGCCTGAAACCGGGAAAATTGTTGATGTAGGTTGCGGTTACGGTTTCCTTCCCTATATGCTGATGTTTATGGGCCGTAAACGCGAGATCTTAGGCGTTGACTACGATGATGAGAAAATTGCAGTAGCCGATAATTGTGTGGACAAATCCGATAAATTATCATTTGCTGTGGGTGATGTTACCAATTATGATTTTCCGCAGGCCGATGGATTTATCATTAGCGATGTGTTGCATTACCTTAAAGAAGAACAGCAAATTCAGGTGATTGAGAATTGTGTTTCCAGATTAAATAAAGGGGGCGTGCTGGTTATTCGTGATGCAGATAAGGATATTGCCACCCGCCAAAAAGGAACGTGGTACACAGAGTTTATGAGTACTAAAGTGTTTGGCTTCAATAAAACCAAAGCCGACGGTTTACATTTTGTAAGCGGCAGCCTGATAAAAGATACCATTGCCAAATTCCCGCATTTAAGTTTAGAGGTGTTGGATACCACCAAGCTTACTTCTAACATTATTTATGTGGTACGGAACGCCGGCTAGCTTTGGTTCCTCGTAAATACTGCTTTGCCATAGTGTTGTAGACACAGATCCTGACTTTTTATCTTTCTTTTCTTCCTTGATGAAGAAAAGAAACAAAAGAAAATCAAGGCAATTCGCCAACGCCTATTTTCCCCGCAAAATCTGCGCAGAATAGCGGTTCGCTCCGAATTGCAAAAAAACAACCGCACTATTACCAACTTATGCAGTAGCTTAAAATAAAATTTTCAGGAGGCTATTGCTTAATTACTTTCTTAGTAATTAACAGCTGATCGCTATTGTAGAAGGATAAAAAGTAAATGCCGTCTTTTAAAGATGAAATATCCAACTGAGGTTTTAATGTATCGTTGATGATCTCTTTGCCTAACACATCCGTCAATTTGATTTTTATGGCATGTGCCACACCGGGCGAAGTTGATATGCTCAAAATCCCCTTTGTTGGATTAGGATAAATAAATAAGCTTTTAATTAATTGTTGTCCCTCCGTTAATCCCGTTGGGCTCACCGTAATTGTAATCATATCACTTGTAACGGCCTTGCACTGAGTTTTTGTAACCGTATACGTTGTAGTTATAGTTGGGCTTGCCTTTGGGTTAGGGCAATTAGTACAGCTTAAGCCTGTTGTTGGTTGCCAGCTGTATAAGTTGGCTTCTCCTAAATTAGCGCCAACTGTTACACTATCTCCAATAACAATGTTAGTATCATTGCGGCAAATAACAGGCTGCACTTCTTCTACGCTTACATCGTCAAGGTAATAATCTGCTAGCTGTCTTGGGTTTGATGGATAAGTTAGGCTGTATGTATGTATGTGCCGCATTCGGAAAAAAGTTACCAAGAGTTAAATAGGCTTCTGTTCCTGTAGCCATAAACGTACCGCTTACTTCCTGCCAGTTCAACGTATCATCATATAATACGCCCGGTGCAGTTAATACTTGCGGTGTATAGCCGGTATACAAATTCTGGTTTCCGACAGTGCAATCAAAGGGTACGGCTGTAAACAGAGCGCCGAATTTATCGGCACTGTATTGACAATCATTCCATAGACTTACATAGTAAGTAACGCAGTATATTTTTCCGCTTTCTAAGGTGTCTATTAAAGGGGTGTGTGGATATCTAGAAGGGGTAGAGGGCATCGTAGGCCATAAATATCCAAAAGACGCATAGGCATTCCCTGAATGTGAGTTTTGGTAACTTGGATAACCTGGAGAAAAATATTGTGTAGGTACAGTAAAAACAGAACTTGTTGTATTACACGCATTATAATAACCGCAAGGATTTATACCACACCAAAAATTTGCGTTTTCTATTTCTGAATATGCACAATCAAAATGATTTTCAAAACTCGGATTAGGAACCATGTTTTGAGCATTGCCACCTATAAAAAAATAAAGACATGCAATAATGCAAATATGTTTTAACTTTTGTTTCATTATATATATACCCGCTATGTAATTTCATAGCGGGTATATCAAATTTAGTGATTTATAATGACTTTATTCACCGATATGGTTTCGTTTCCGTTCATCACCTTCACAAAATAGACACCGTTACGGGCATCGTTTAAGTTCAAAAGCATCGAGTTTGTTTGTGTACTTAATTTAGCCTGATAAATGACCCTGCCGCTGATATCTTCTATCACTATTTCTGCCTGAACTTTATCTTTTAATTGAAAACTTAGTGTAAAACTGCCAACATTAGGATTTGGAAAAATAGTAACGACGTTATTTATCAAATCCTGTTTTTTAGAATTCGGTTTATTTCTCTCGTGTCCTTCATTATTTATACAGTCGTCGTCATAAGTAAACGGATGATTAAAAATAGCACCTAATAGTGCGCGAGCATAAGCCACCGATTTACCACCTTTAAAGATGCAAAGATCAGCAATATTTTGTAGATCGCTAATGTCCGAGCTTGTTGCCACATAGTCAGGGTTGCTGAATTTACTTAACCAAATGGTATTATAATCACGAGCTGTTTGTTCAATGGTCAAATTACCCGATACCGAATTGTTTGCGGATGCAGCTTGTGCATAATTTCCTGTACTGATCAAACTATCAACGGTGTGTAACACATCCACACTGCTGTTTTGCTGCGCTGTGTAAAAATTGAGAACGGTTGCATCCACGGGAGCATTACCATCAGCCATAGTGCTAAACATAAAGTCCTTTAATTGCCATTTACTTTCCTCGGTAATGATGGGGTTAGTTAAATTTTGTGTGATGATGCGCTTATATTCGGCAATACCATGTTGGATAATAAATGACGACGGTTAATGGCTTTTACGATGTAAGATTGCTCAATAGTTTTAACTTTTTACCGGCACTTTTTTGTTATCAACACTTAAAAAAAAACAAAAAGTATTATCGTGTGCTCCTAAATAATTATAATAAAATGTATGAATGTTGTACACAGGCGTTAACAAAAAAAAATCCCTGCAACAGTATCAGGGATCTTTTTAAAAAATGAAACAAATGATCTACAGTGGCTTAACGATTACACCAATAGGTGGGATCGTCAAACCGACATTATTGTTGCAGATTATTTCCATGGTCTTTTAGTCCCACTAGGATAAAACTACATCCCATAAGTGGCATTACCTCTCCGCTCTAAAAACTTTAAATTTTCCTTTGGTCAGGGTATTCAGATCAAGCGGACTGGTGCCCACTTTACGTCCGGTATAGCCGGTGTTTTGATGGATCAACGTAAAATTGTTGGGACCTTTTACTTCATAAACTATGGCTGTATGGTGACTCATTTTTTCCATGTATTTTCTTTTGTCTATCTCATAAGTCAAAACCACATTTTCAAACTGGATGATATCGCCGGGATAAACCGGTTCTTTTTTGTAATTGATCTCTTTACCAAATTTGTATTGCATGTCCCATTTAGCATTAATTGATTTTAAGGCTTCGGCTGCCAAATCCCAACACTCGCCGGTTCCTACTTTCTTGTTAAGTTTGGACGCGGCAAAGGCCACAATTTTTTGATTCATTTCCGGGATGCTGTCGCTCGTTATGGAATAAAAAATGGATTGAACCGGTTTTGAAGTTGTAAAGGATGTGAGTGCTATTCCTAAAGAAAAGGTTGAGATTAAGAATGTAATTTTCATGGGTTGTATCATACAATAGTGCCCTATAAAGTTACAACAGGATTGGACAAAACGCTTTCTAAAAAATGTTAAGTTCCGTTCGGCTCCGTGACCAAAAAAAGTACACAAAAAAAACTTTCTGTCCAGACCTTCGTAATATCCATTCGAAGCAAGAGGCAATTCCTCCTTTGACGGAGGTGGCCGCAGGCCGGAGGATGTTTTTCAATAACATCTTTTTAAGCTCTCCATACTTTTTAACGTAATCGACTCCGCTCAGTAACCATCAAAAAAGTTAACGCCTTGATGATCATCGCATCAATATTTCGCTGCTTTACAGCTATTGCTGCAAAAAAATCATTGCCACAAAGCTTAGGCTTGTATTTTCAGGAGTTGATATAAGCGGTTAGCAGATAAGGAAAAGCTTTTTAGAACGGGGCGGGGACGTGAACGAACGGTGCAGGGCTGAGCGTTAATAAAAAGTACAGTGTACTTTTTTAGCGAAGAGCCAGGATTTTGCGAAGACAATTTTTTCGGGTGTTCCTTCGCTGTGCGACCCGAAAAAAATTGGAGTTGGCGTTCGTTCTTGATTTTTTTGGTTACTTTTTTCATCAAGGAAAAAAGTGACATCACAATTTTTTTAAATTATATTTCAAAAATGTCTTCCATACTTTTGGCGCCCTTCGAATCCGCTCAGGGACGAGTAAAAAGTATACAACGAGCTTCATGTCCCGATAGCTATCGGGATTGTGGTATGTAATTTTCACGAGCGCATATAAGCGGTGGCATGCACGTCATTGCGAGGAGCTTTTCGCGCCGAAGCAATCTCCTACAATGCTAAATATATACTGGATTTGAAATTGCCGCGCTCCGCTCGCAATGACGAATTTACTCTTTTTGTCTAGGTAATTGATGATAGGAACCACAACGGCTTGAAACCAATTCTCTCCCGGCCTCCCGCCACCTCCTCCCGTAAAATAACAAAAGAATTCGCTTTTGGACACTTTTGGCAAAGGTTCTTTTAACCAACATAGAGCTTGTATTTTAGACGAATACCCGCAATTTCATGTTATTTCTTCCTGATTTTGCCTTATCTTTGCAAAAAAAAACAGGATTAAAGATCAAAAAATGAGAAAGATAGTTGAATACAGGAAATTATTAGGAGTTGATAAAGCGGTGACATTAAATGAATTGAAGAGCGTGTACCGTAATTTTATGAAAGAATTTCACCCTGATAAAATTCAGGATAATGAAGAGTTGAAACAACAGGTTGAAGAAAAATCAAAACTGATCATTGAGGCTTATCATTTTTTAGTAAGTATTGCACCCGAAACTCAGCAAGCCTCTTTAGAAGAATATAACAATACAACTACTAACATTGCCATTGTTGATTTTAACTACCAGGGAAAACGGTTACGCATCGATTTCCAGGATGGCAGTGGTTACGAATATTTTGGCGTTCCCGAAAACACCTATGTAAAGTTAGTGAACGCCGATTCACCTGCCCGTTTTGCACGCCGTCATATTTATACCTCTTTCCTTTACAGAAAAGTAAGTAATACCTCTGCGATAGCTTTATAATAGCTGATTGCTAAGATTCTGATTGTTCGCCTTATTTATGAGAAAATAAGAGCCCTTTTTTTGACTCTATTCTTCAATCCATTGTATCTTTGATTGCGTATCTTGTATACAACCATTTACTTAAAACGTAATTTATGACCAACCCATTTTTTTCAGAATTCAATACCCCTTTTGATACCATTCCTTTTGATAAAATAACAACTGAACACTATCTACCTGCCTTTGAAGAAGGCATCAAACAGGGCCTGGCAGAAATTGATGCTATTGTTACCAATACCCAACTACCATCTTTTGCTAATACCATAGAAGCCCTCGAAAAAGTAGGCGCTTTACTGGAAATAGTTGGCGCTACTTTTTCTAATTTAAATTTAGCGGAAACCTCCAGGGAAATGCAGGCTTTGGCGAAAGTGATCTCGCCAAAATTGAGCGATTATTCAAATGATATTATTTTGAATGAAGCGTTATATAAGCGGGTAGAGGCAGTGTACAATACAAAAGATGCATTAAAACTAACGCCCGAACAAACAACGTTGTTGGATAAAACTTACAAAGGCTTTGTGCGAAATGGATCTAAATTAAATGCGGCAAAAAAAGAAACGCTCAGAACGATTGATAAAGAAAAGTCACAATTATCATTAACCTACAGTGAAAATGTGTTAGCAGAAAGTAATGCTTTTGAAATGGTCATTACGGATGCCTCAGACCTGGCGGGCTTACCTGAAGGAGTGATTGAGGCTGCCAAAATTACGGCTAACGAAAAGGGAAAAGAAAATGCCTGGGTGTTTACATTGGATTACCCCAGCTACGGACCTTTTATCACATACTCTGAAAACAGGAAATTAAAAGAACAGATCTTTAAAGCGTACGGATCAAAAGCATTCAAAAATAACGAACACGATAATCAACAGGTATTAAAACAAATTGCGGTATTACGACATAACCGTGCGGTATTATTGGGTTATCCATCGCATGCCGATTTTGTATTGGAAGAGCGCATGGCAGAATCGCCCACAAAAGTGTTTGCTTTTTTGGACAACCTGCTCGAAAATTCCTTATCCTTTGCCAAAGAAGAACTGGATGAACTCATCGCCTATAGCAAGTCTGTTGGAGGCCCTGCGGATTTGAAGAAATGGGATGTGCCTTACTATGCGGAAAAATTAAAGAAAGAAAAGTTTGCCATCGACGATGAATTACTTCGTCCGTATTTTAAACTGGAAAATGTGGTGGCAGGTGTTTTTGAAACCGCGAAAAAATTATATGGCTTGTCATTCATACAACGAAACGACATTCCTTTATACCATAAAGACGTTACTACCTACGAAGTAAAAAATGATAAAGGCGAATTCCTGGCCGTTTTTTACGCCGATTTCTTTCCGCGTGCCGGCAAACGACAAGGCGCCTGGATGACTTCCTTTAAAAATCAAAAAATAGAGGAAGGTGTGAACGTAAGACCGCACGTTTCTATCGTTTGTAATTTTACGAAGCCAACCGAAAGTAAGCCTTCTTTATTAACATTTAATGAGGTTACAACCTTGTTTCATGAATTTGGACACGCTTTGCACGGTATGTGTGCCAATGGTCAGTACGGCAGTATTACAGGTACCAGCGTGTACTGGGACTTTGTGGAGTTACCATCACAGGTGTTAGAGAACTGGTGTTATGAAAAGGAATGTCTTGACTTATTTGCAAGGCATTACCAAACAGGAGAAACAATTCCTTCTGATTACATTCAAAAGATCGTTGATTCTTCTAACTTTCATAGCGGCCTGGCAACTATTCGCCAGATCGGTTTAGCAACGCTTGATATGGCGTGGCATAGTCATAACCCTAAAGACATAGCAAGCGTAAAAGATTTTGAAATGGGCATTACTGCCAAAACAGATTTGATGCCTTCGGTTCCCGAAAATTGTACGTCCTGTTCATTCTCACATATTTTTCCGGGTGGTTATTCTGCGGGCTACTATTCTTACAAATGGGCCGAAGTAATTGATGCCGATGCTTTTGAGGCGTTCAAAGAAAAAGGTATCTTCAATAAAGAAGTCGCTAGTGCTTTTTACCAACATGTGTTATCTGCCGGTGGCAGCGAACATCCTTCTATTCTATACAAACGATTCAGAGGCAGAGATGCTGATCCGAAAGCGCTGTTAAGAAGAGCAGGATTGGTGAAGGAGGTTGTATGATCGCCTTACACCCAAAATTTTATTATAGGTAAACATATTATAGGTAAATATATTATGGTAATAATGTAGGTTTAATTTAATCTTATTTGGGCGCGTGCGGCGGTGGCCGCACCGGGCATTCCGGTACAATCTTTTGTTCGTTCCTCACAAAAGGATTTTCACTACAATCCCTCACGCGGGGTTACAGCAAGAGCTAAATGTAAACTTCGGTTTTGGAAACCTAGCCCGCGTGAGGGATGGAGGCATTGTCTGAGCTCTTTTTAAATGTTCCGCAGGACAATTAAAAAAGCGAGTGCCGAGAGCCCGACCCGCAGGGTCACGCCCTAATAAACTAAATCTAAATTTTCTGAAACAATCTGGAAAGATAAACCTACCTCAATATTCTGAAACACAAGCCGCCTTCAATGGCAATGCCGTTAATGGAAGTAGAATAGTTTTTAGCGGTATTATTTCCCTTCACGTCCTTAGGAGAACAGTTTGCCAGATAATTACTTACCATGCCTACGGCGCCTAAACGTTTCCAGAAATAGTAGTGCACCCGTGTGCCGTATCTCACAATGGTTCCTTTGGATGTATGATTATAGGTGTAATCACTTTCTCCACCTTTCATGCTGATAGAAAAAACGCCCGTGGCAACAAAAACAGACAGGTCTAACCGTTTATTAACGAAGGCATGATAGGCGCATTCTGCATTTAATTCGGAAGTTGACACTTTAACTTTAGTGTCACCGCTAGAAAACCCATAAGCTTTAGATGAGTTAACTTCAAAAATATCATTGCCCGTACTCAAGGCAACACTCCAGCGTTTGGAGAGGCCATATTCGATCACAAAAGGATCCCGAACACCGATCAATACATCTTCGTTCACCACTTTTTCTTTGCCGGTACTGATGTCGTTAGTGGTGTAATTGGCAAGGGTATGACCCTCAGAAATACTGACGAGTAAAGAGCCTTTGCGGTATGCCTGCGCATTTGCCGAAAATTGAAAGGCCGTTAACAAGGCCATGGTAGCAACACAAAGAGTAGAAGTTCTTTTCATGCGTTTAGTTTTTTGTTATACCAAATTTAGTAAGATTTCGGAGAAATCAAAGTGTTTTGGAATGTTAAAACCACGAACATTTTTACATACCCACATACATTGGTAATAGTGCGGCTGGTTTTGGCAATTCGGTGCGAACCACCATTCGGC
>JAZKDT010000015.1:0-3636 GCA_040387475.1 Bacteroidota bacterium
TTTTCAGAAATGACGCCGGATAAATAATCGTCGATGACCGCTTGTGTATCGGTATAAAACATTTCCATCGTTAATACCGGTTTAAAGTAAGCAGTTGACATGCTTTTGAAGAATTCAGCTTCTAACATATGGCCTATGGAGTCGTTGTGATCTTCACCAAAAAATACCACGTCATATTCTTTAAGATCTTTAATAACGTCAGGAAGTGTTACCGTTTTTTGTTTTTTAACATCATAAACTTTGTAATTTGCATCTGTGGATTGAGCGCTCAGGATCACCGGGAGGCAAATGGAAAGGAAAGACAGCAATACTATTTTCATTGTATAAGTTTTTAGGGTTGTAAAGCTTGTTTTTTATCAACTATTGGCGCGCCGGAAAAGTCAGCCCATTTATGTTTTTTTATCGGTGTGCTTACGATTCAAAGTAACGGATAATATTTCACCGATAAAAAGAGATAATTCACCGGTATTTTTGGGCTATACAGGTTATTGACCTTTTATACTTGCCTATCCTTCTCTACATTTGCTTCATATTAAAACAATAACCGCAGAACGATCACCACATTGCAGCAAAGAGAAATGCAACACGGGTCGTTATCACTTTAAAAAAGCATTGAAATGGAAAACAATAATATAAATAACAATCGATCCAACAGCATAGGCGTTGGGTTAATCATTTTGACCGTTGGTGTGGTGTTCTTTTTAAGAAGCATTGGAATTTTTATACCGCACTGGGTCATCAATTGGTATACATTTTTAATCGTCATCGGTTTGTTTATTGGCATCAAGCGAAATTTTCAAGGTGGCGGATGGCTGATTATGATCCTGGTTGGTGGTTATTTTATGGTGAATGACATCGCTAATGTAGATTTTAATAAATTTTACTTTCCCGTAGCTTTTATCATCCTGGGTTTGTTCCTGATCCTAAAACCGAAAAGTACCTGTAAAAACAGGTGGAATAAACGGAGGTTCAAAAACAAGGCCATCTTTGATACACCGGGAGCACCAGAATCCCCTGTTTTTAAACAGTCAAATATTGATGAAAACGACATCATTGATTCGGTTAATGTATTTGGCGGGGCGCATCAGAAGGTTTATTCGAAAAATTTCAAAGGAGGAGATGTAGTCGCAATTTTTGGAGGATGCGAACTTAATTTATCACAGGCTGATTTTGAGGATACCATCTCCATAGATGTGACGGCTATTTTTGGCGGAACAAAAATCATTATACCACCAACTTGGGAAGTTAAATCGGAAGTGGTTGCAATATTTGGAGGGATAGATGACAAACGTGCCGTAGCGCCTTTTGGAGATGGTCCCCGCAAAATCTTAATTATAAAAGGTGTTGCCTTATTTGGAGGTGTTGATATTAGAAATTTTTAAAAGAATAATTATGAAATGGTTTGCAGTAAAATATATCTATCAAATTATAAGCGGAGAAGGAAACCACAGGCCCCAGTTTGATGAACAAATCAGGTTGTTGATTTCAGAAAGCAGTTCGGATGCTTTATTTAAAGCACAGGCCCTTGCCCGGAAATTTCACCAAACATTTCTTAACTTTAGAGGTGAGGAAGTGATCTGGAAATTTATAGGCATCGCCGACTTGCATGAGATACAAGATCCACACGACGGACTGGAAGTGGCTTCAGTGATCCATGAACCAGCAAACCTTAAAGAATTTATGGATCATACCAATAAACGTAAGGCGTTTTTAACAGAGGTATTATATACTGTTCCAATAGACTAAATGTTTTGACAACCAGACCTTTATCCATTCCTAAAATACAAAAGATCGCTTCAGCGATCTTTCTGGCGTGTGTTGTTGCTTTTTGCTTCTTGTTCTACTATGTGCTAAATCTTAACTGGATAACAGCGATTGCAGACAGTGGGATCACCAATATTATGCTGGCACTTTGCTGTACGGTGCTGAGTACCTTACTTGGATACTACCAGCCAAAAAACGAGCCGGTTTTTTTTGTGTTTGTGCTTACACTATTGCTGGCTTTATTTGTCACCTTTTCCAGTAAGTTCGTGTTAAATATGGTGATTGATGATAAGGTCTATACGAGCTTTTTGCAGTTTACACTGCCTTTTAGATTTCTTATTATCTTTATTTTTCTGGCCTGGTGCTCTTTAGCTAATATTTTATGGTACAGGTTGGAAGAGCAATCAGAAATGCAGGAACGCCTGTTTGCTGCGCAAAACCTTGCAAAAGAAGCGGAGCTAAATAAATTAAGACACCAGTTGCAGCCTCATTTTTTATTCAACAGCTTAAATTCTGTTTATGCTTTAACCATCGTAAACCCTAAAGAAGCCGGTACAATGATTACTAAACTGGCTGCTTTTTTAAGAGGCACCCTGAAGCGGGATGATGAAGTTTGGGTGAGCGTGACGGAAGAAATGGATTATATCCGGTTGTACCTGGATATTGAAAAAGTACGGTTTAGTCATCGCCTAAATGTGGAAATGCAAGTGGATGACGCAACTTTAAACTTGTGTTTGCCGGGAACATTGTTGCAGCCCATCGTGGAGAATGCGATTAAATTTGGGCTGTACAATACCTCTGCACCGATTTTAATCTCAATTTTGGTAAAAGTAGAGCACAATATGCTTCATATAACCGTTAAAAATCCATACGATCCTGAAATGAGTTCGGCGGAGGGGACGGGCTTTGGACTAACCTCTGTACGCAGAAGATTGTATTTATTGTTTGCTGACAATGCGCTTCTTCAAACGGCTTCGGCTGATGAGAATTTATTTATGACGACTTTAAAAATACCCCAAAAGAATGATAAGAACCATACTCATTGATGATGAGCCGCTGGCCAGGGATATTGTAAAATATTACCTTAGCAGTTACATGGATATAGAAGTTGTTGCAGAATGTAATGACGGTTTTGAAGGCTTAAAAGCCATCGCCCAGTTTAAACCTGATTTTATTTTTCTGGACATCCAGATGCCTA
Organism: Bacteroidota bacterium; assembly: GCA_040387475.1. GTDB lineage: Bacteria > Bacteroidota > Bacteroidia > B-17B0 > Aurantibacillaceae > UBA4416. The sequence continues at coordinate 2,963 of JAZKDT010000015.1, forward strand.
AGATTACTGGTTTTGAGATGCTTGAACTGGTCGAAGAACCGCCGGTGGTTATTTTTACAACCGCTTTTGATGAATATGCGATTAAGGCTTTTGAAGTCAATGCGGTAGATTATTTGCTAAAGCCTATAGAACAGGAACGGTTTAACCTGGCCATGCAAAAGTTGCCTGCAAAATTGGGTGCTAAAGAAATTAACCCGAACCTGTTGGGGACAGCATCTCTTAATCCTCAGCAGAACAACCGGGTGGTGGTTAAAAAAGAGGGCATTATTAAAATTATTGCGGTGGGGGATATTCATTACCTGGAAGCGGATGATGATTACGTTAAACTGAGTACAACGGATGGTGCTTATTATAAAAATAAAACCATGAGCTTTTTTGAGCAAACGCTCGATGCGAGCCAGTTTATCCGCATCCACCGTTCCTATATCATTAACCTGGCCCAGGTAACCCGGATAGAGCTTAAAGAGAAAGACAGCTACGTGGTGTTGCTGAAATCCGACATCTGGCTGCCGGTAAGTAAAACAGGTTACTTAAAGCTTAAAAGTGCACTGGGGTTATAATTATAAAAATTAATTGTATTTGCATTTGAATAAAAATCACACTATATTTGCACCTCTTATTAAAAAAATAGTCTAAGATATAATACAGTTATGAAAAGAACATTCCAACCTTCG
>JAZKDT010000016.1:0-4241 GCA_040387475.1 Bacteroidota bacterium
TCCATGAATTTATTAAACGATAAAGGATGGAAAGTAACTAATATATGGGAATGTGATCTAAAAAGAAATAAAATTGACGATACCTTTATTATTTTAAAAAATATTTTGATATGATGTAATAATAGGTTAGATTTCCAAATGGAAATACGTAAAGCTACGTCATTGCTTATCAATGAATTACTAGTCTCTTATAGAAATTTTCTATTTACATTGCCGTATTCTACGACGATCGAAAAGCAAATATTTGACCTTATATTGGTAAAAGTGCTTAAAACTGTAAATACCGACAAATTTCTGAGCAATTACCTTTCCCATAAACTCCTTCGTGTTTTTTCTACCAATGAAGGCTAATTCAATCAATTTTAAAAAGCGGGCTAAGAAAGATTCCTACATGTTAGAATTCTACTATCGATTTTACAATAAAAATTTTAAAGCTAAATCTCTGCAATTGGCCAATGAAATTGAGGAGATATTATCAAATGAAAATATCGCAATTGAAACTTCTACCGAACCAAATATTAGTATCGATTATGAACCACTCCTGGGAAGCGAATTATTTGAAAAATTAAATCAATTATATTTCACAATTCGACGAAAGGCAAAATACCATTTGCTTCTACAACGATATTTACCAGAATTAAAAAAGGAACCCTCATCAAAACTGCAATTTGCAGATTTTTTTAGTGGAGCTGGCGGTTTAAGTCAAGGCTTGATAAATGCTGGATTCGAACCGGCATTCGTAAATGACAATTATTTAGATGCATTAGAGACTTACTATTTCAATCATAATTTGAGTTTAGATCGATTTTACAATGGTGATATTCAAACACTTTGTACGGACTTTCATAAATATAAACATCTATTTGATAACGTCACATTGGTAGCAGGTGGACCACCATGTCAAGGTTTTTCGAAAGCGAATAGAAGAAACTATGTCATTGATGGCGAAAGTAAAGAAAAAAGATTTATTGAAGACAAAAGGAATGTCTTATATAAGCACTTTGTGGAACTACTATCTTTAATTGAGCCGGAATTCTTTGTAATGGAGAATGTTAGGGGCATGAAGAATGTGGAATCTGAAATAAAAAATGATATCAATGATAAGACAGGTGGTAGTTATTTTTTTGCCCCTTTAATTGTCGACGCTCAAAACTTTGACGTTCCTCAAAGCAGACATAGATATATTATGATTGGCGGGAAAAACTTCATGTTTATAGAAAGCCTGAAAGGTGCGATAGGCAATAGAAAAACGTCCAAAAATCGTTATACTGTAGAGGACGCTTTGTTTGGCCTGCCTGAAATAAAAACTAATCCTGAAATTAGAAATGCAGATAAAGACGGCGAGGCACATGGTTTTTATATAAAGAAGCAAACTATTCCAACTAATGCTTTCTTGGCAGGAATCAATAAGAATTTCGAAGGGACGTACATATTTAACCATAAGTCTAGGTATAATAACCCAAATGATCTCGAAATCTTCAGACGTCTTCCAGAAGGTGGTAACTCTCTTCATGAAAGCATTCAAGAATTAAGTAAGTATACTAACAGGAACCATATTTTTTCAGATAAGTATTACAAACTTAAATCCACTGAAGTTTCCAAAACGATTACATCTCATATGAGATATGATTGTCATATGTACATACATCCAAAACAGGCTCGCGGATTGAGTCCTAGAGAGGCGGCAAGAATTCAGACTTTCCCTGACGACTATGTTTTTAGGGGTGGATTGAACAGTTGGTATAAACAAATCGGTAACGCGGTACCTGTAAAAATGGCCCAAGTAATAGGACAAGAATTAATGAAGTTTTATAAATGAGATATATAGAATTATTTGCTGGTATCGGTGGATTCAGAAGTGCAGCTGATCATTTATCAGTTGATACAGATCAAATATTCGACTGCGTTGGATTTTCCGAAATTGATAAGTATGCTAAAGCTACTTATTCAGCAAATTATGATGTTGAAGATGAAGTCCAAATGGATGACATTATCGGTTTTACCAATGATACTGAAAACATAGAAGGTCTGCCTGATTTTGACTTGCTGCTTGGCGGATTTCCTTGCCAGGCATTTAGCCTGTTAGGCAAGCAACTTGGTTTGGAGGACGAAAGAGGGAAAATACTTTTCAGTATTCATGAGATTCTAAGAGAAAAACAGCCTGAGTTTGTTGTATTGGAGAATGTAAGAAATATTATTAAACACGACAAAGGTAAAACATTACAACTAATTCTAGACTTTTTCCGAGAACATGAATATAATTACGTAAACTATGTAGTGCTTGATTCTCAGTCATTTGGTTTGCCACAACGACGTAGTCGCATTTTCTTCGTGTGCAGTAAAAGGGAATTGGATATTGTTCTGACAGAAGAAGCTATAGTTAATAGCTTCAATGACATTGACAATAATAGTTTGAATACTTATGACAATGTCTTAGATATCTTGGAAAAGCATGCCGACCAGAAATATTATCTATCTGAGAAAATAAAGCACACAATACTCGATGGAGGCTCTAAAAATTTCTGGAGTAAATCTCAAATTGACTTAGATATAGCTAGAACTTTAACTGCAACCATGGTTAAAATGCACCGAGCCTGTCAAGACAACTACTATTCAGATGACTATATTACGAATGGGCGATCTCACAAGGATACAGCAAAAGAAATTTTGTTTAAGAAGCCTGTAAGGAAGCTAATGCCTTCAGAGGCTTTAAAACTACAGGGCTTTGATCAGGTTTTCTTTGACAATGCAAGGGCAGCAGGTGTAAGTGAACATCAACTTTACAAACAAGCTGGGAATGCATTAAGCGTGAATACAGGATATGCTTTGTTGTATTATTTGTTTGTTCATCATAGAATTCAAAATCATTGATATGACAAATCCCGACTGGAATAGATACGAACTCATACTTGCGCTGGATTTATATTTCAGCTTGGGTTATGGTCAGATGGACAGTAAAAATTCTGAAGTCAAGGTACTGAGTCATGTATTAACACTGATGAATAAACAGAACGGATTTGAGAGAAATGAAAATAGTGTCGCACTAAAATTGAACAACTTTAAAAGAATCGATCCGCAATTTACAGGCAAGGGAATGAAAGGTGGTGGAAAGCTAGAGAAAGTGGTATGGAACGAATTCAGTATAAACAAATCTCGGTTACAGAAGGTTGCCTTAGGAATAAAAACCGGAATCATTAAAAATGCTGTTAGTACTCGTAAACAGGCATTTAGATCATGGCTTGAAAAAACCGGAAAACCGGATGGTACTAATTACGAAGAAAGGACCATCCAGGTATACACAAACCAGGTTGACAGGGGTATTCTCAATGAATTTGCCATTGAGGTATCTGAACCACCGGGATTATATGGAATTACCGATATAGCTCAACTGGAAGAGATTGGAAAAAAACTCAGCGAAAAGAGTGACAGTAAAAGAAGACGAGATTTGCGCAGCGCATTTCACAAGTTTTTAAAGTTTGCGATTGAAGAACAGGAATGGAATGGGAGTGAATCTTTACTTGATGAAGTTGAGAGTCTTACTGAGGGAGGAAAAAAAGTTTACATATCGCAACGTGCCGAAAGAGATATTAGATTAAAAAACAAAGCTATTGCTATACATGGAACAACTTGTAAAGCCTGCGGGTTTAATTTTGGAAAAACATATGGTGAGTGGGGCACTAGTTTTATAGAAGTACACCACCTTATCCCCCTGGGTGGAAAGGATAGCAAAGAACGTGAGACAAATCCTGAAAAAGACATGGTAGTTCTTTGCTCGAACTGTCATCGTATGATTCATAGGAAAAAAAATATCGTACTTACGCTTGACGAACTAAAACAAAAATTAATCTATTTACATCTGAAATGAATGCCGTAAATAAATACAGCAACATTAAAAAGACTGAAGCAGCGCCGCTTGCGGAATCTCTGATCGAGAGTTTGAGAAATCTTGGCTACACGCCAGAAACTGCGATTGCTGATATTATTGATAATGCAATTTTTGCTAAAGCAAAGAATGTATGGATAGAATTTATTTGGCAAGGCCTAGAGTCCAGGATCAGTATTAGAGATGATGGTAACGGTATGACCAATGATCAACTCATGCAGGCGATGAGACCCGGAAGCCAGAATCCGATGACAAAAAGAGATGCTGGTGATTTGGGACGTTTTGGTCTTGGTCTTAAGACAGCTTCGTTCTCTCAATGCAGGATGTTTACGGTAATATCAAAAAAGAAGTCCCAGGT
>JAZKDT010000017.1:0-27155 GCA_040387475.1 Bacteroidota bacterium
AGATATGAATATGAATGTTTTTGTCATTAAGATTGTCTGGCGGCTTACTGGTAACTAGCTTATATCCGCCATAAAATGGCGGATATCATACCGTATTACGGAAATAACCGCCATAAAATGGCATTTTCTAGCTTTATCAAATATACAATTTTTCATCACAATTGATCAAAAGGAGACGTTACGTTTTGAATGCTCTTGGTGCTTACATGGGTGTATATTTCTGTAGTTCTGCTGCTGCTATGCCCCAGTATTTCCTGTATGTATCGCAAATCTGTTCCGTTTTCCAGTAAATGGGTAGCATAGCTATGCCGTAACCAATGTAAACTCACCGGCTTGTTGATACGCGCTTTGTTTACCGATTGCTTGATCACATTCTGCAAACTCCGTTCGTCATAGGGTTCCCCTTTTACCTGGCCTTCAAATAAATAGTGGCTAGGTTTATAGGCTATATAATAGCTGCGTAATAAGTCTACTATTTTGTTTCCCAGCGGTGCTATCCTGTCCTTTCTTCCCTTCGACTGTTTAATGGTGATGATGCCCCGCTTGCTATCAATTTGGTTAATGGTAAGCCGCAATAATTCGCCACACCGTAATCCACAGCTGTATATCAAACTCAGCATAGCCTTATGTTTAATATTAGTGGGCGCGTCTAATATCGCTTTCACTTCTTCCTTACTTAATACATTGGGCAATTGTTTCGGACTTTTAGGTCGGTGGATCAGTTCTGGTCGCATGGTTTTTAATTCTACAATTTTAAAAAACAATTTAATGGCGTTGATAACCTGGTTTTGGTACGAGGCCGAAAACTTCCTGGCTAATATATAGTCGTTATTAAAGGTGATCAAATCCTCATTGCTAATGTCGCTTACGGCTTTTAAATGGTAAAACGACAAAAATACACGGATGGCGTTCGTATACGTATTCACGGTATTGTCGCTATAACGCCTCGATCTCATCCATCGTTCAAATTCGGCCAGTTTATCTGCCGCTGCAGCGGATAATGCTGCGGCGGGCATTTCCGTTTTCCCGGTAGGTAGCCTGGGTTCCGGTTGGTATGATGTGTAGTCGTTTTTACAAAAAACTCTTACCTGGTACTTATAAAACAGATCGCATATTTTTTCAAATACCCGGTCTTCATAGGTAATATGCCAGGCGCCTTGCGTGGCACTCCATTTCCCATTCAACACATGTTTAACCAGGTCAGAAGCCTGCGTGTCTTTTTCAAACCTTAAAAATACGCGTGGCGCTTCCCGGTGTACTAAATGTTCAATGGTAAGTTCCTTTATCATACTTTAAAGTTAAACTAAAAAAATAGCAATTGATTGCTATAAATTGTAGCATCTCCAAATTTTTCATTCTTTGTCCCCCCATATCTGTTTCCACCCAAGCTAAATCCTTTTCATCAATTGTTTTACAGTGCATCAAACAAACTTCCGGTTTAAGGATTTTAAATTCTTCTTACTGAACCGGTAATTCATCTCACCAAAATATAATGAGTTGTACCGGGATGTACACAAAGCATACCGAATTGACATTTCACCTTACCAAAATATAATGAGGCGTACCGGGATGTACACCAAGCTTACCGAATGGACATTTCACCTTACCAAAATATTATTAAGCGTACCGGGATGTACACAAAGCTTACCGAATAGACAATTCACCTTACCAAAATATTATTAAGCGTACCGGGATGTACACCAAGCTTACCGAATAGACAATTCACCTTACCAAAATATTATTAGGCGTACCGGGATGTACACGACGCTTACCGAATTGACAATTCGCTTTACCAAAATATAATTAGGTGTACCGAAACGTATGTGATGCTTACCGAAATGTACGTGAAGCTTACCGAATTGACACTTCAGCTCACCCAATTGTAAGTTCAGTAGACCCTATTGTAATTTCATTTGAGCAAAATGATGTGTGATTTAACATATTTTTTTAGAAAATCTGCAAGTTTTTGTTAAAACAGACTAGTTACCTGTACACTTTGTTAAGCGTTGTTAAACTACATACTAGAGGCAGCAGAGGAGTCGTTATAAACACAGAAAAATGAATCAGGCAAATTTTTAATAGACGAAACAAATTTGCTTACCAGTGCCTCCTTTACTGGTTCACTCAAAAAGGAAAACAAAAAAACTAAATGAAATAACAATTAACCCGTCCCGGCTTAACGTCCTCCCGATCAACAGATCTTTTAAAGCCCGGCAACAAAAAAAACAAGTATGAACCAGGTAAAATTAGTTCTTCATACCGAAGACATGGACCCTAACGGAATCAGTGTGTTTGCCAACACCATTAAAATGGCGCTAACGGGGAATCCCAATTTTCCCATTTCACAAACCTACTTGCCAGCGCTGGCAACGGCACGCGCCGATTTGCAGAACGCCATTACCGCGGCAGTGCCAAGCGCCATCAATATTAAAAGCAAGGTAAAAAAGGTGGTTAAAATGTTATTGTTCATTAAGGCCAATGCCGAGTATGAGGCTAATGATGATGAACTAAAGGCAAGCACCAGTGGTTTCGCCATCAAACAAACAGCGGTGGCAAAACCTAAGGTGTTTAAGGCAACGCAGGGCCAGTTAAGTGGTACAGTTAATTTAGAGAGCCCGTTTGCAGGCAACCGTGCCAGCTACGTATGGGAAACGATTACTGATCCCATTGATCAAAACACCTGGCAGCAGGTTAAGGTCACTAACAATGCTTCTTACACCATAACAGGTTTAACACCGGGCATTAAATATTGGTTCAGGGTTAAGGCCATTATCAAAGATGAAGATCAACCGTATACCGATCCGCACATGGTGCATGTGGTTTAAACAGCCTCTAACTAAAACACACACAAACAAAAAAGCCGTCAGCTAAATCTGGCGGCTTTTTTAATTTATTTTTATACTGTGCGCTAACAATGCACAGTTACCAGGCATTGTAAACCTTTTTAGTCGGTCCAACAAACGTACATGCTCTTATTTTTTTAACTGGAAACCGGGATGCCCGCATTGCCATAGTGCAAATGCTATCTGGTTTGCAAAATCCTCGTCGCTGTTAAAATGCCCGTTCTCATAGTTAACCATTAGCAGGGCTGGTTTTCCCGCAGGGTTGCGTTGTTGAAAAGCCGCTATTAATTTGGCCGACTGCCAGGGCGATACTCTCGGGTCGTTAATACCGGTTACACACATCAATGCAGGATAGTCTTTCCCACTTAAAACATGCGCTACACCATCCATTTCAAACAAGCCTTTGCATTCCAAACTATCACTGGTTTTTCCAAATTCAAATGAGCAGTTTAGGCCGTTGGGCATCTGTTCCAAACGCAGGGTGTTTACCACACCCGATACCGAAATAGCCGCGCCATACAAATCGGGCCGTTCAGTAATAGCCCTGCTGATCATGATGCCACCGGCACTGCCCGATGTAGCGATTATTTTTTTAGCAGTCGTGTAACCGTTCTTAATTAAATAGTCGGCGCAACTATTAAAGTCTTTCCAGGTGTTGGCCTTGGTTGTTTTATAACCACCCAGTCTCCAGGCTTCTCCCTTTTCTCCACCGCCTCTCACATGCGGTATCGCAACGATCAGGCCTTTTGTTACCAACGAATTATGCTGCAGGTCAAAATACGGAAGCATACTATAACCATACGAGCCGTAACTATCCATGATGCAAAAGTTGCTACCGTCTTTTTTCATGCCCTTTTTATAGATAATGGATAAAGGAATCATCACGCCATCATGTCCTTTCACTTCAATTTCGTCTACTTCAAGGGCATTAAAGCTTTCCGGGTAATTAGATGTTGTATGAAATTCGCTGATCTCAAAACTATTTGTAGATGCATTCAATACATAGTCTGTGGCCGTTTTGTTCCAGGATCTTAACTTGACATCGCAGTTGTATGATTTTTTATCTATGCACCACACATTAATATTACTGGGGTAGGGGAGCTTTACTTCGGTAGTGATTTTACTTTTCAGATCATACTTGTACAAGCGGTTATGGATGCCCTCACTATAAGTTAGCAAAATATAATCTTTGCATATATTAAAATCTTCCAGCACCATGTTTGGTTTTTCAACAGCAATGATTTCGGGCTTATCCCAATTTGGATCAATGATGCTTGTTGCAATTAAACGATAGTTAGGCGCTTGTTTGTTAGTAATGGCATAAGCTTTATCTCCGCTAAACTCTATCACTTTCACTAACCGGTCTTCTGCTTTACTAAGTACCTTCCAGTTAATGTGTGTGTTGTATTGTTCTTTAGCCGGTGCTACATATTTAATATGCAGGCCATCGTCATTGCCAATAGAGGCAAATATATAATCCGGACAAAGTTCTGCTAATTCTCCTCCCGTAAAGTTGTAGGGTTTTAAGTTTAATTCGGGATAACCTTCATTGCTTAAATAGTCATGATCATTTTTAGGATCTTCACCCACACGGTGCAATTTTACTTTATTGTTTTTTAAAAATTCTTTAGAGGTGTTATCATCGGTAACCAGTGAGGTGTAGATAAATGCTTTGTCATCCTTGCACCAATAAATCCCGCCACCCATGCAGGGATAGATGTTTTCCGATAAAAATTGTTTAGAGGCTATATCCCATACCCGGATGGTAGAGATTTCCGATCCGTTTTCCATATAGGTGATGATTACCCGTTTGGCATCATGACTTGGAACTGCGCCCTGAAGCGTTACGGCTTTCCCGGGAATCATAGTTGTGGGATCTAATAGTAGTGTTTCTTTGGCCGATCCTTTTTCTTTGTAATAAAGTTTCTCGTCGCTTTCTCCTTGTTGTGTTTTGAAATAGAAGAAGCAATTGCCGGCCGCACGCATATCTCTGTAGGATGTTTTTCTGAGTTTGGAAAGCGATTCCCACTCTTTGGCAAGTTCCTCCCGTCCCGAAATGTGATTGATAATTTCGTTGGTTAAATTGGACTGGGCTTTAAACCAGTTTTCAACTTCGGGTCCGTTCATTTTCTCCAGCCAGCGATAGGGATCCGGATAAGTCTTACCAAAATAAGTATCTGAACTGTCAACCGTTTTCGTAAGCGGATAATGAAGTTGGGCCACGAACTGTTGTGTAAAAAAACAGCTAAGCCATAAGAGTAAAGTATGTTTCATTTTTAAAAATACTTTTAAATCAGGTAGCACTGTTTTAGCAAGCATTAAATAACGTTAAAACAAATATGTTTTTAGCCGACGGTATATTTCGCTGAGTAAATAAAGTAAAATAAAAAAGACCTTACAAAAAAAGAGCGGCCTGAGCCGCTCTTCAAGTTATTTCAATATGCCTCGTGGCGTTGCCGGTACCGGTACCGGCGCTGCTTGCGCGGCCACAGTTGTAGGAACCGTTACAATGGTCGACAAACCTGCTTTTGCCTGAACATGATCTGGTTTCAATTTCAAACATTGCTCCCAATACATTTTGGCTTTATCGTATTGTTTGTTTTGATAATAAGCAGCCCCTAACTGGTAAAATCCTTCAGGGTTTAATTTATCCAGGATAATTGTTTTTCTGAATTCGTAAATGGCACTGTCTAATCGGCCGCGTTGCGCTTTTTGGAAACCACGGTTCAACAGGTCGTTATACATCACAATATAATAATTCTTTAAGTAAGGGTTATTTGGATACAACGCTTCTGCCTGTTTCCAGTAGAATAAAGCGTCCCTGTCGCGGTGCAATTTATAACTACCTAAACCTAAATTCAAATACCCGTTCACATAACGCGGGTGCAATTCAACCGCATGCTTCAAATATTTAATTCCTTTTTCTAAAGATTCTTCACGCTTTGCCACAAAGTTTTTCGTGTCTGATAAATCAATGTAACGGGCTCCCGCATTTCCTAAAACCAATACCGAGTTTGGAACCGTTTCCACATCTTTTAAGAATAAGGTGATATCGTTTTTCCAATCCCAGTTACGCTCCCAGGTTTTACAGCCGTATAAGAAAGTCATGGTTCCTAAAAATAAAAAGAACACAGAGCGTTTAACCATTAAACTGCCTGGTATTTTTTCAACGCCTTTTAAGATCAGCCATGCAAAGGCAATAACAAATCCAATGGTAGAGTGAAACAATAAACGTTCGCCCATGGTAGCACCAATATCCATTAAAATGTTACCGATCATTAATAAGAAGGCAAAATACACGGCAATGGCAAAGCCTAAAGTGTGTTTCTTTAAAACCAGCTTAACACCTACATATAATAAGCCTATATGTAATACTAAAGATAATAAAGCATCCCAATCGGCAAAGGTGCGAAACTGGATGGTGTTGAAAGAGTAATCGGATGATAACGGATGCGGGAACCAGCAAAGTGAAAAGTATTTTAATAATACGAATACTTTGGTTGCCCACTGCTCATGTTGTGTGGCTAATAAATAAGGGTTGTTCAGGATCTCGGTATCGGGTACACCGGGCTTTAATTTTACAGCCACTAAACGCATTCCTAAATAAAACAGCATGATAAAGAAATGCCAGCTCATCAGCGTTGCAAATTTGGTTTTGATCTTGGTGCCAATTAAAAATACGCCCACGGCCAGGTATACAAACGGAAAGATCCAGTAAGAGCTGGTAGCTTTTTGTCCGGGCAGCATATGTTCATCGGCGTTTCGTTTCACCAGAAGCATCAACAGGGCACAGGCAAAGAAAATCCCGAATAAGGATAAGGCTTGTTTAAATTCTTTGGATTGGAAAAAAGTTTTAGGTTCAAAATCAATTTCGCCATATACATAAAAGGCAATAGGAATCAACATCACCAACACCACGGCATACTCCTTGGATAATAAGGCCAACAAAAAGTTAAAGGCCGCCCAGAATAAATTCTTGTTGTTTTTTTCGTTCATGTACTTGAACGAGAAAAAGAAGGTGAGTGAAATAAAGATGAGCGAGAACATCTCATCCCGGCTCTTTACATTGGCAATCGCCTCAGAGTGGATGGGGTGCATTAAGAAAATAAGCGCGGCTAAAAACGCAAGATCATGGTTCTCTTTAAAAATATAGTTTCTGAAAAATAAGTACAACAACATCACCCCAATGATCATGGAAATGATATTGACGAAATGCCTGATCGACGCGCCTTTTACCTGGCAATCTACTTCGTTAAAAACACCATCGTCATTCAAATCTTCTTCCACATCGTTTTTAAAGTTGCCGTTAGTGTCCCAACAGCTGTTACATTCATTGTTTTGCGCTACGCCATCATGGTTTAAATCCACAAAGCTATTGTACTCATATCCCGATTCCTGTAACCCGCTTGGAGCCTGGTAGTTTACTTTATCTTTCTCCAGGGTTCCGTTTCTGTTTAAATCCTGGGGCTGAGTATATAACCCGGTTCTGTAAGGGCCAATAAATTCCTGCTCAATGGCAAAACTCACAACCGATAACGGCCTGTAACGACCACCCGCTAACTGATCGGTAGCATTCATCCTACGGTAAAAACTTTCGTAGGCATCTTTGGTCATAATATCTTTGATGCCTTTAATACCTTTGATAACGTGATCGTTCTGGTGAATAATGATCCCATCATCCAACGCATACTCATTATGTAAAGAGGTTAAATTGAAAATTAACCCTAATAGTATAATAACAATAAATGGAGCTGCCTGATTTTTAAATGGAAAAAAGTGAAAGGTGTTCTTCAATTCCTGAAAAACGGGTTGTTTTGTACTGGTAGTTTGTTTTGCCATAAAAAGGTTAGGTTAGTATACAAATATACTTAAATCTTCAAAAAAATGATTTTTAGAGGCAAAAAATTAGTTAAAAAACAGTAAATTGCCCTGAGAATAGATGAATTGGCCCTTATGCAAACTGTCACTTCGAGTGTATTTGCCTGGCTTTTGCAAATGCGTATCGGGAAGTTGGCCGGATAATTTTTGATACAACGCAAAGGAACAGTGCTCACCCGAATTTACAGATGCTGCAACATGAGGCCGTTGCACAAAATTATACATGAAAAAGCTGCCTTTAAAATTATACGTTATTTTTATAAGTGGTCTTTTTTGTGCGCTTTTCTCTTATTTCCTTTCGCAGCATAATACAAAAACCACACAGGAATTAGCGCAGGATGCCGAAAAAAAGCTGCAGGTAAAAGAAGAACTGGCAAAAACACACCTCGATCGCCTGGCAGAGGCTTTAACCATCAACACGCCCAGCCAACTTTTTGTTACATACAATGGCGTTATTGCCGATCTCTATAAAAACGAAGGCATTGCTGTGTACGTGTATTATAACGATAGCTTATGCTTTTGGTCAGATAACCAACCGGCGCTCGACCTGAATGCCTATACCAACGAAACCGATGTGCAGCTGATAAAAGTCAGGAATGGTTGGTATGAATACATCGAGAAAAAAAATAGCGTTCGCGATAATTACACCTTAGTAGCCCTCATTTCTATTAAGCCCGAATACGATTTTGAGAACCGCTACCTCAATAACAACTTCAGTAAATGGACTGGCCTGCCCGAGAGCACCAAGTTAATTACACCGGTTAACTATCTGCCGCACGCGGTTAAATCAAAATTTGGCCCGCCTTTATTTGAAGTGTACCGTAGCGAGGGCCTTTATCGTAGCAAAATTGTAAATACCTACACCTGTTTATTATACATCCTGGCTTCCCTCTGCTTTTTAGGAGCGCTTTTTTTGTTTTTGAAAAACAGCATTAAAAATGGCGCTTTATTTATAGTAGTTTTTGGAGCAGCCTGTTTGTTGGTGCGCACCATCATGATCTGGTTTAAGTTGCCTTCGGCTTTTTACAATGCCAGTTTGTACGACGCCAAAGTGTTTGCCGACGCTTCTTCTTTTTATTTCTCTTACCTGGGAGATATATTAATTAATAGCGGAGTGATGTTCCTCATGTCTGCTCTCATCTATAAAAATCACGATCGTTTATTTAAAAGTAAAAGTTTAAAGGTGGCTACACTGATCGCGAGCCTCGTTTTCATCTTTATGTTTTCGTTCAGAATACGGTTATTGATATTTAGTTTAGTCAATAACTCAACCATATCTTATAATATCAATGAGTTATTCAGTTTTAGCGGCTATAGCCTGGTGGGTATTTTATCTATCGGGTTATTGTTATACGCGTTTTATTTATGTCTCGAAAAGCTCATCCTTTTACACATTCACTCTAAACATTTTCGCGGCACACTTATCTTCTTTTTAATTGCCGGCCTCTCAACCGCGGTGGTTTTAAGTAAATCCCAACAGGTGCCTGTTTTTGAATACACCTGGCCCTTACTACTCATTCTCATTTCTTATTTATCGCGTCGGTTTAAAGCGTCTTACAATTTTATTAATGTGGGCCTCATCGTGCTGGTTAATACCTTCATCGTATCTACCTTGTTTAGCAACTACGAGCAGCGCAATAAAGTTCAAACCTACGAGGCATTGTCGTTAAGCCTTACAGATAAGCAGGATGTGGTGGCCGAGAATGAATTCAATAAGATCAGCGCCGCCATTAAATCGGATGGCCAGCTCAAAAATTTATTATCGCTGTTGCCTTTAAGTAACGAACAGATTGAACAAAGTTTAAGGCAGCGAAATTTCAGCGGGTATTTTGAACGGTATGAGATTGTAATGTCCTTATTTAAAAATGATTGCACACCTGTTTTCATACACTTAAATCCTGTTTACCTGGATGAGGATTATTTTAAGGAGCAGATAGAAAAATCAGGATTTCAAACTATTTGCGACGACTTATATTTTATCGACCGTAAAAAGTCGGTGAGATACATTGCTAAAATTGATATTGAAGACGTTAATAAAAATCCCGGAAAAACATTTCACCTTTTTCTCCAATTAGAGCCTAAACTGGCAGTAAACCTGGGAGCCTTTCCCGATCTGCTGCTCGATAAATCGTTAGAAAATAAACTGGAAACCAAGCAGATCTCTTATGCGGTTTACGAATCCAATAAATTACTGAACACCTTTGGCGAATACCAGTATCCCCTGTTTATAAAGAACAATACCTTCAAATTACCTACCAACGATGCTTACGAGCATTTTGTTTATCCGGCAAAAAATAACCGGTCCATTGTTATTACCGATAAAGCCTTTGGTGTGTGGGGACGCTTCACTTCTAATTCCTATTTGTTTATTTTCTTTTCGGTAGTGGTTATTTTCAGCGTCTGGATCAATACGCTGGTTATCAAACGCAGCGAACGGCTCAGCTCCTTAAATAACCGCATCCAGTTTATTTTGGTTTCCATTGTTGTACTGTCGCTTGCGGGCGTGGTGGTTGGTACCGTGTTTGTGGTGACTTCACAGTTTGAGTTAAAAAATGAAAAAGACCTTGTTTTAAAATCACAATCCGTTTTAAAAGAATTGCAGCAAACCGTTGGTCAGCAAGACGTGCTGGAAGCCACGTATAAAGATAATACCACTTACCGTTTAAAGCGCCTGGCGCAATTGTTTGGCAGTGACATCTCGCTGTTCAATAAAAAAGGAATATTATATGCCACATCGCAACCTGCCATATATGAGCAGGGATTAGTTTCTAAGGTAATGAACCCATTGGCTTACATGAGCTTTAGCAGGGGTATCAGGGCAAATTACTCCCAAAAAGAAAACATCGGCTCACTCAATTATCTATCGGCTTATATTCCGTTTTATAACCAAAATGATAAACTGCTGGGCTACATCAATCTCCCGTATTTTGCGAGGCAAAAAGATCTTGAAAAAGAATTAACGGCCTACTTAACAACCTTAATTAATATCTACACCATTTTATTTGTCATTACCACCCTGATAGCGTTATTAGTTTCTAATTTACTCACAAAGCCACTGAGAATTATTAAGCAGCAAATTTCAAATATCCAGTTTGGTAAATTCAATGAAGCGCTCAAGTGGCAATCAAAAGATGAGATTGGTAATTTGGTGGCCGAGTATAATAACATGCTTATTAAGCTCGAAAAGAGTTCGGAGTTATTGGCACAATCTGAGCGGGAAAGTGCCTGGCGCGAAATGGCCAAGCAGGTGGCCCACGAAATTAAAAATCCGTTAACGCCCATGAAACTTAACATTCAGCATTTGCAACGCGTAGTTGAAACCCATCCGGATGATATCAACGACCGCGTGAATAAAGTTTCTAAAATGCTGATCGAACAAATAGATACGCTTTCACACATCGCTACCGAGTTTTCAAACTTTGCCAAACTTCCTACAACCAATTTGGAAATCGTTAATTTATCCGACATACTTCAAAATGTAACCGATCTGTTTCAGCAAAATACAGAATGCGAGATCGTTTTAGAGGCTCCTGCCGGTATGCGTATTATGGCTGATAGAGAGCAATGCTTGCGGATATTCACCAACCTCTTAAAAAATGCAGAGCAATCTATTCCCGAAAGTCGCAAAGGCCGCATCGAAGTGTCGGCTTTTATAAAAGATAATTATGTGACCGTGCATGTAAAAGATAACGGTTGCGGTATTGCTGAGGAATTACAACACCGCTTGTTCATTCCAAACTTCACTACTAAAACTACCGGCACCGGATTAGGTTTGGCTATGGTAAAAAATTCGGTGGTATCCTTTAACGGCATTATTTCATTTGAAACGGATGTGAATCACGGAACAACATTTAGTTTGGTTTTTCCGGTTGTGAACCCAATGCTTTAATTTTGATCTTAGATTAAGCTGTCCCTATGTGAATCACGGAACAACATTTAGTTTGGTTTTTCCGGTTGTGAATCCAATGCTTTAATAGTTTGATCTTAGGTTGAGCTGTCACGTCGGGCACGGCAAAAGTTCAGTGAACTTTTGAGCGGGATAGTGCGAGAGTGGAAGCGTTCCAAATGGATAGCTCGCTTTTTTCCATTACTCTCAACTGACATTCAAAGCAATATATTCATTTAACTTATCCTTTAAAGCTTTTTTAAAACTTTTGTATGAGCATTAAACAAAAATATCCCGTCTGTTTTTTTGCAATAAAATAAATGCGGGGCAATCTGTTCAATGGTGATATATTCTGTGTTCAATAGCACATCTCCTTTGTTATTGATCATTCCTCTTAATTCAAACAGGGATGTTTTGTAATAAGGCCCCAACAGGTTATCCGATATAAAGCCATCCTTGAGCGTGTATACAGGTTTGCCCTGTGTATTGATGAGCTGGCTCACACCTTTTTTTGAAACTATCGCGATGTCATTTTTGAAATCATCGGCACTGTCAAATTCAACAGGCGTTACTGCTTTTAGTTTCCGGTCCACATATCCAAACTTATTATTTTTCTGAATGCGAATGATCCCGTTCTTAGCAAAAAACAAATTGGAGTAGGTGTTAAAATTAATGCTGTATCTGCCATTGGCATCCACTAATGCAACTTCCTCATTTTTGACCAGCTTAAAGTAAGTGCCATTGGTATAATAATAAGGCTCAAAGGCAGGGTCGTAATCATAATCAACCGCAGTAACAAAGCATTTGTCTTTAGAATTAAAAAAACCGTACAGATTTTTTTTCACCACTAAGTAAATTTCGCCGGTACAATGCGCAATATAATCATACTCCGTTGGTAAAATAAGCTGTTCGTTTACGGTCATTAATCCAAACTGGTTTGTTTTTTTTACAATCGCAATAGCATTGGTGTCCACATCCGATATCCAGTCCCAGTTGGCTTGTAACAGCCTGTTAGTTACATCTACTAAACCATATTGCGCAGCAAGGTAATAGGCGTAACCGTTTTTAAAATTGCCCAGTTTCTTATATGAGAAGGGAATTACAATTTCTCCCTTGGCATTGATAGCTCCGTAAAGATTATTGGATTTGCTAACATATAATTTTTCGGAAGATTCACTGATGTCCTGGTATCCTTTAGATATAAATTGTCCGGAACGGTTGATCATAAAATACAGGTTATCTTTTTTTACAATGGCCACTCCGTCTTTATAGCTTTCGGCTTCCTCAAAATAATGACCGGATACTTTTTGTCCCTCCTTGTTGATATAAAAGCAGCTGTCATTTTTACATACCGATGCGAATCCTTCGCTAAAGTCGGCAGCATCATCGTACTGCGGTTCAATAATCCAGTGGCCGAGGGTATCAATAAAACCAAATTTATCCGCCGTGTTTTTTAAGGGGATCAAAACATGTTGTGATAAGGCAATTTCTTTCAGGATCGTTTCATTAAAAGGATAATCGGGGTATTTATTTAAAAAGCCCGTCAACTCTTCTTTGCTGTAAGATTTAACGGATGTACTGTACAATAGTTTCCAGGCTGTTTCGCGTGTAAGATCGGTGCTGTAACGTTTAATGAAATTATAAATGCTGTCGGACGAATGTAACGCTTGAACCAGATAGAACAGGTTAGTTTCGGCCATGGCTACATTTGGATTGGTTGGAAATTGCCTGATGAATAACTGGTACTGATGCATTGTTTTTTGAGGAATGCGCTCCATATACTGATAATCAAAAAATAGTTTTTTTGCTTTTGCATATAAGCCGCTTTGTGGAAAACGCAGCAGCAGTTGGGCCATACTGTCGCTCGACTGTGTGGCTAAGGCATTGCTCAGGTAAATGCCGTCACGCTTATAAAAAGCGTTTTCCCGTAGCAGGCTGTCGGCAAAATAAAAATGCGTTAAAAAATAATTCAGGGCTTCAACCTTCGTTTGGCTGCCGTATGTTTCAAAACCTTTTTGTCCGATACGGAGTGCGAGTTCCTGTATCGTTTCCCGGTTGATATGATACAATGAGTAAGTGGCGCTATCTTTAAACTGTTTTTGGCTGAGGGAAATATATTTTGCAGCACTGTCAATATTTGAAAACGGATTATCTGTTCTGAAATATAGGGTAGCTAAACCAAAAGAAGATTCAGCAGGATATTTCGGGAGCGATTTATAGAACAATTGTTTTGCTTTAAAATAGTCGAACATGGAAAGTGCTTCAAAAGCATCAGGAATTTTACCTGCCTGCGCTCCCAATCCAAAACATATTATTAAAATGATCGCTATTTTTCTCATCAATTGCCCGTAAAATTATAAATTGCACCCAAAATATATTGAAAAGATGTTGACAACCGGTAAAATAATATTCGCTTCTGTTTTTGTGGTGGTTTTTGTACTGGGAATGCTCTGGTCCTATAAAAAGGACAGCTTTACTACAAAAATGCATTTTAAAGGCGCTTCCAAAATACTGTGGATTACCCTTTTTTTACTGTTATTGTTGGTATTATATGTTAAAATGCGGCATCTGGGTTAAATTGTGCTTCTTTTTTACCTATTTTTACTTGCAGTAATATTTAACATCTTAATAACCTAATTTTTAAATGAAAAGCTTATTTTTTCTTTTTTCCTTAGTTTTATCAGTATATAATTTAAAAGCGAGTGATGCAAAGGCAAGTGCAAGCGTGCTTATTGTAGAAGGTAAGTTTCAGAACAGAAATATTTATATTCAAAATTCGTTTGGAGACAATGGCGTAGGTTTTTGCGCTACCGAAATCAAAGTAAACGGCAAAATCACTACCGATGATGTAAACTCATCAGCATTTGAAATTGATCTGGCTGCTATGAATATCAAACCCGGACAAAAGGTTGTTATTGAAATCAGTCATAAAAGTGATTGTATGCCGGTTGTGTTAAACCCGGAAGTATTGAAGCCTCGTCCCACTTTTGAAGTGGTAAGTATGAACATTAATTCTGCCGGTATTTTAAAATGGACCTCTAAAAACGAAAGCGGCCCTTTACCTTATGTTGTTGAGCAATTCAAATGGAACAAATGGGTATATGTTGGCGAAGTGCAGGGATTAGGAAATCCTGACAACCATGATTATTCTTTTCAGGTTGCTACACACAGCGGTGAAAATAAATTCAGGATAAAACAAGTAGGTATGGCTACCACGCCAAAAGTTTCTTCGGCTGTTATCGTCAATTCGTTAGTTGACAAACCGTATTTTATGATCACCAAAGACAATAAATTTATTCAGTTTACCATCGAGACAGCTTACGAAGTATATGATTCTTTTGGTACGGTTGTGAAAAAAGGATTTGGTAAAGAAACGGATATTAAAAATCTAGGGAAGGGCAAATACTATTTATGCTACGACAATCAGGTAGCAGAGTTTGATAAGAAGAAATAATCTGAAAGCATATTATTATTTAAAAAAGCCGTTACTGATGTAGCGGCTTTTTTTGTAAGAATTATATGTTGTCAGTGCGGGTGATTTTTTTGTCTGCCTCCTACAATCACACCTTGGCGTGAGTACCGAGAACTCTTTAGAACGCTTCCCGATACACATTTGCAAAAGGCAGGCAAATGTTACTCGAAGTGACATATCGATGTTGTGTCTTTGTATTAAAACCTCAGTCCCATTCCAAACTCTAACCAGTTACTAAATAAACGGATTCTGGATTCTTTGATAGGGATGGTATTGAATTCGGTAGCATAAATAAGATTCGCAAAAAAATGATCACCATTATAACCCAGTTGTGATTTGTAAGAAGCATAGGTTGGGTAATTGATCCATAAGCGGTGTTTATTGGTTTGCTCATAGCTCTGGATCTGAAAACCAGTTCCGGCGATGACAACATTTGTAAAATGAAATTTTTTGTAAACAAGCTGATAGCCAAAACCTAAGTAAAGAATGGAGCTTGTAAAGTTACCATACATTAATTTATCGAGGTTGGGATATAAATAACCTTGCGAAGGCGGCACAAAACTGGTATCAGCTTCAATGCGCTGATAACGTTCCGAAATCCCCATCAAAAACGAACCGGCACTTTTCTTTTGTCGCTCGCCTTGCGAAAACGCTGCGTTCATTGAAAAATTCTTGTTAAAATTAAATCCTAAGTTCAAGCCTCCTTCAATGATCCGTAGCCCCGGCGATTTGGGATAGCCCAGCGAATCTTTGTTCCAACCCGGATAATAGGCTTCGTAATCTTTTAAATAAAAGCCTTTATAATCCCTGTAAAATATTCCCCAGTTCACAACGCGACCCAAAATATTAATATTGATATTTCTGAATTTGGTATCTCCGTAGGTTTTCTTTAACTGCTCGCTGGCCGGCAGTTGTATCGCTGCCGATATATATACTTTTTTGATCTTTAAAGATAGTCCTACTACACCGGGCATGGCAGGTTTGTATTTAAACTTCTCGCCTTTACCAAATAAGCGGTTACTCACGTTAATAGATACTTCGGGATACACAAAACGCGGTCGGATCAGGAAATTCTTTGGGAAGACCTCAATGTTTTCAGGTATTTCCTTTACTTTTTTTTCCTTTGGCTTCTTTTCTTTGGGAGATTTATCTTTTTTATCCTGCGCAACGCCTGAAAGACTTATAAGTAGTAAAAAAAGCGTTATCAGTGGTTTAAGTGTCATTGGCGCAAACTTAAATATAAAATTTAAACAGGCTCCTATTCAAAAGGCGATTTTTACCACTATTATTTTTTATTTTTGCACTCCAATTATGACCGAATCGCAGGAGCAACAGTTACAGGTAAAGCAAAAATTTAAGGATCTTAAATGTTGTGTACTTGTTCCTACCTATAATAATGCAACAACGATAGAAAGTGTCATTCAAACTACTTTGGAGTATTGCGATCATGTTATCATTGTAAACGATGGCTGTACGGATAACACGGCGGATATTCTTAAAAAATACCCTCAGTTAATTGTGGTAACGCATCCGGTTAATCTTGGAAAAGGAATGGGATTACGCAACGGATTTAAGAAAGCAGTAGAAGCCGGATTTGATTATGTGATCAGCATTGATAGTGATGGCCAGCATTACCCAAAAGATTTTATTCTTTTTTTAGATAAGATCGAAAAAGAACCGGGAAGCCTGATCATTGGCGCCCGTAATATGACCGTTGAAAATGTGCCCAACAAAAGTACGTTTGGAAACAAATTCAGTAATTTTTGGTTTTGGGCCGAAACAGGAATTACCTTACCGGATACACAAAGCGGTTATCGTTTGTATCCTGTTCAGCGCTTAAAAAAGATCTGGTTGTTTACCACCAAGTTTGAATTGGAAATTGAAGTCATTGTAAAAGCTGCATGGCGGGGAATTCCGGTTGTTTCGGTTCCCGTGAGTGTATATTATGCACCGGCCGGAGAAAGGGTTTCCCATTTTATACCCGGCAGAGACAGTACACGCATCAGTTTTTTAAATACCTACCTGGTTATTCTGGCTGCCTTGTTTTGGCGACCGGTAATGCTGGTGCGTAAAATGAACCTGCGCAATTTTAAGAAAGTGTGGAAAGAAGAAGTAGTTGCGGCGCATGAAAGTGCTG
The DNA here is from genome assembly GCA_040387475.1 of Bacteroidota bacterium. GTDB lineage: Bacteria > Bacteroidota > Bacteroidia > B-17B0 > Aurantibacillaceae > UBA4416. The sequence continues at coordinate 17,217 of JAZKDT010000017.1, forward strand.
AGAAAAAAGCACTGTCGGTTGGTGTGGGTTTATTTTTTGGCATTGTTCCTATTTGGGGATTTCAGTTTGCGTTAGCCATTTTTGCTGCCGTATTTTTCAAACTCAATAAAATTATTGTGGGATTGACCGCCCAAATTTCGGTTCCGCCCATGATTCCCATTGTGCTATATGCCAGCGTAAAAACGGGTGAATACGTCATGGGGCAAAAAGTAGATCTTGACCTCGACAAATTATTGACAATAGAAACATTGAAAAATTTAGGAGTGTATTACGTAGGCGCTACAGTTCTTTCGGTTGTTTTAGGGATAGTGGGATTTTTAGTGACCTGGATCTTATTGAAAGTTTTCAGGTATAAACCAAGTGCACATGATCCCAACTCCTAACCGCTATTTTATTATCAATAAGCCATATAAAATGGTGTCGCAGTTTGTTAGCCCAGATAAGGTTAATTTACTGGGAGATATTGATTTTGAATGGCCCGAAGGAACTCACGCCATAGGGCGATTGGATAATAACTCTGAAGGTTTATTGATTTTAACCACGAACAAGCGCGTCACTAAATTATTATTTGAAAGTGATACACCTCACAAACGAACATATTTAGTGCATGTAGAAAAAGTGGTGAATGCTGAACGTTTACATCAGTTGCAAACCGGTATTACCATCCGGGTAAAAGGCGGTGGGTACTACACAACGTCGCCCTGCGAAGTAGAAATAGTTGAAAAGCCAAAAGATCTCCCTAAGCGGGCTCATGAATTCAGAGAAGACTTGCCGAGCTCCTGGTTAACCATTACGTTAACGGAAGGTAAGTATCACCAGATCCGAAAAATGGTGTCATCGGTTTACCATCATTGCAAACGATTAATCAGAGTGTCGATTGAAGATTTAGAGCTGGGCGATCTGCAGCCCGGATGCGTGAAGGAAATTGATCAGGAAACTAAAGATCGATAACTGGAGGGATGATGTAACCGCAAATGAGTCTGAATAAAAGCTTGTCAGTTCGAGCGAAGTCGAGAACAATATAAGCATCGTAACCTTGCCCGCCGTAACAGGAAATTTATTTACTTTTCAAAAATTTATTCAATGCAGCAATGATCTTCGATGCTTCTTCATCATCTAATTGCATTCCAAATCTGGTTACTTTTGATTGACAGGTAAATTCAATGCGCTCGCCGCCTTTCACCCAAAACGTTTGACTAAAGGTATCAGCAATGCTTCCATTAGTTAAGGGAACCAGACTGAACTCAGAAGCCAAATTCTGATCGAATTCCTTTACTTTTCCCCGGCCATTAATGTCTTGCTGGTATAAGACTTTGCCGTTTTTGATCCACAGTTTTTCTTTTCCAAAACGTTTCCACATGTATACGCGAATGATCTTGAATTCAAAATAAGCCCAAAATGCCAGCCACACAATCAACATCATTTTTGCTTTGTCCTGTGTTAACGTAAAATAATTTGCCATCACAATAACACCGCTAATGCTCCAGGCAAGTAACCAAAGGAACATCCAGTTAACTTTCTTTTTATCGTCGGTTGGTAAAATGACCAGACTAAAAACATTTTCCTTAATTAAGACAGAACTACGGGGGCTGATAACCTGAATATTATTCATTATAGCTTTACTAAATATTTACCTTCCATGATGGGTATAACAGGGCATTGGTTGGGTGTTAAGCAATATTTAATGTCGCGCTCCAGATCTAGTTTAGCTAAACGGTTACGGTGTGATGAGTTTGATAAAAAACCATACAGATCGTCTTTAGCAAGATCGTATAAATGTTTGGAAGCGATAGCTGAATCGCATGTTACTTCACAAGATACATCTGCGGTTGATAATTTTGAAACAATAGCTCCGGCAAAAACGGTATCTTCTAAATTAAATTTATTTTTCCATCCTGCACACACCAATACCACATCTTTTTTTTGCGCTGCTAAATACTCACATAATACGTCGAGGTTTAAGAAACTGCCGATCACTATTTTTGAAGCTTTACGACTGGCTTCAATAGCCTGCGTGCCATTTGTAGTCGAAATAGCAATGATCTTACCCTTTACTTTATTGTTCATATAACCAAACGGACTATTGCCCAGTTCAAAGCCTTCGATCATTTCGCCGTTACGTTCTGCGGCTGCTAAATAACCGTTGGTTTGATATTCTTTTGCTTCCTCAACAGTAGCCACCGGAATCATTTTACTTACGCCGTTGTAAAAAGCAGTTACAATAGCTGAAGTGGCCCTGAAAACATCTATTACAACCACGATTGAATCATCTTTATGAAAAAGAGGGTAGGCCTGTGGCGTATAACAAACTTCTATGTTCATTTTGTTCAGATTAAAGATGAATGATACAAGATTTAGGACGTCGATATCATGAGTCTTTAATCTTGTATCTTTTGTCTAAGTTATTTTTTTAAAAATGGTATTTTACACACTTTTGCTTTAATCGCTTTATCACGGATCATCACAAAAATTTCCGTGTCAGCTTTAGCAAAATCTTTATTCACATAGCCCATACCAATGGCTTTGTTTAAAGTAGGTGACTGAGTTCCTGAGGTTACTTTACCAATCACAGTTCCGTTTGCATCAGCGATCTCATAATCATGACGGGGAATTCCCCGATCGATCATTTCAAAGCCCACTAATTTTTTAGTAATACCTTCGGTTTTATGCTTCTCGATAGCAGTACGGTTTGTGAAATCTTTGGTAAATTTCGTGATCCATCCTAAACCTGCTTCAATGGGTGATGTTGTATCATCAATGTCGTTGCCATATAAACAGAAGCCCATTTCCAGTCGTAATGTATCACGTGCCCCTAAGCCAATTGGTTTGATGCCAAATTCTTTTCCGGCTTCAAAAATGGCATCCCATATTTTTTCGGCATCTTCGTTTTTAAAATAAATCTCAAAACCACCCGCGCCTGTGTAACCTGTGTTAGATATAACAACATTATCAATGCCATTGAATTTTCCTTTGGCAAAAGAGTAGTAAGGAATGTCCGCTAACTTTACATCGGTTAATTTTTGTAAGGTATCCATCGCTTTCGGGCCTTGTATCGCTAACAAAGATGTCTCTTCTGAAATATTTTTCATATCAACACCATCTGTGTTGAATTGAGAAATCCAGTTCCAGTCTTTATCAATGTTGGAAGCATTCACTACCAACATGTATGTTTTTTCATCAATGCGGTAAACGATCAGATCATCCACGATACCGCCATCGTTATTTGGTAAACAAGAATATTGTGCTTTCCCATCGGTTAAAACAGAAGCATCGTTCGTGGTTACTCTCTGAATCAGATCAAGGGCTTTATCGCCTTTCAAAATGAATTCACCCATGTGGCTTACATCAAATACACCAACGGCATTTCTTACGGTTGCATGTTCATCGTTTAATCCGCTGTAAGATACAGGCATGTTGTAACCTGCAAACGGAACCATTTTAGCTCCTAAAGAAGTATGTTTTTGAGTAAGTGCTGTGTTTTTCATAAATGATTTTATTTTTGTTCTGGATGAATAATAATTTTAGATTGTGATAGCATCTTTTGAATACGAACTAAACGAATAAAATCCTTATATCGTTTCACGTATACGTCATTTGGAGTTGTATCTTTTTTGACCTCAGAATCCATGGCCAAATTTACTCTTTTATCAGAGAATTCAAAACCTCTAAATAGCGATGTTTATGAGCATTTACCGAGTAGTTTTTAACCACCGTTTCACGCCCTGCGCTGCCAATTTGTTCTCTCAACTGATGGTTTTCGATCAATTGTGAAAGACTATCTATCCATTGCTGCTCAGTTTCCGCTAAATAACCATTTACCCCGTGCTGTATAATATCTTTGTTAACGCCCACCGGCGACATAACCGTGGCAATGCCACAGGCCATATACGATAAGCCTTTTAAACCACATTTGCCCTGTGCCCATTGATCGTCGGGCAAGGTCATGATGCCAATATCAAAACAATTTAAATCGGCCACTTCCGAAGCTGCGCTCCAGGATTTACTTACCACCGCTATTTCGGAATGCGCATAAGCTGCTTGACCTATGACATGGATCTCCAACTTGTTTGGGTATTTTGCAATTAATTTTTTTAAAAAGGGAATAGAGTTCTCAAAGTGCTTGATCGTGCTGATACTCCCGCTCCAGCCGATAACAACTTTGTCTTTATTCCTTAATTCGGTAGCCGGCTTATGAAAGTCAGTATCAATGGTTGTGGGAATAATGACTGTGTTTTGGTTGAATTCTTTGGCGTAACTGGCTAAATAATTATTTCCGGCAATAACAATGTGAGCGTGGGCAATATTGATGTTTGTTTTATCCGGATTTTTCAGGAACTCAAATTTTTTATTTTCCGGTGAGGTATCGAGTAACCAGATACTGTCGTCGAAATCAAAAATTACTTTACCGCGTTTATAAAATTGTTTTTCAAAAAAGGATGAGCCTAAGAGCAAAGCTTCCCGTTGAATAAAAATGACATCAAATTGTTTGGCTCGTCGCAAATCATTTAAGCGGATAAATAAGGATTTAAAAAGAATCCAGGCTTTCTGAAGGTAGTTTCCGGGATGATAAAATATTCTGTCATCTTTTTCGGTGATGATCTCAGAAAGTTCCCAATCAAAACCATTCGCTTTAAAAAAAGGAAGATATTGCTCGAAACGGTAACGCTGACTCGGCGAGCGATTTAAACGATGATCAGCTATGATGAGGATTTTAGGCAAACCTTTTTAATTAATTGTAGGAATAAAAAATACAATTCCTGCTTTAAGAACAGGCGGCTCAATATAGGCATTTTTTAAAAAGCTATTCAAACTGTATTCAGCTTGAATGCCAAAATATTTATAGCCAATCCGCAAGATGGCGGAAAAATCATTGTAGGTATGAATATGATTCGTACTTATTTTAGTGTCGGAATCAAATAAGCGCACTTGCTTAAAAACCAGGGGAAAATTATATATAACGCCAATATCTATTTTTAATCCATCTGTATTTTGATATTTGTTATTAAAAAAAGTAAAATGGTTTATCAAGCCTAGATTAAGAACTGTAGAAGCGTAGTGTTTGTTTACGCTTTGCTGGCCTATATAGGAAGCAGTGTCGTTATTAAAATATGTATAAGCGTATTGAACGCCAAATTTAATACCCGGTGAATAAAACTTAAAAGGAAAATAGATGTTCATCCCTATTTCGCCTGACGTTATATGGTTTTTATTTATTTTTTTGCTTTCATAAAAATTATTATTTCCATATAATATATTGATCGTTAGCTCGCTCCTTGCAGGAGCCTTCATAGTGTCTGATGGAAATTTGTATTTGAAGCTATTAAAATCAAAATTATAGTTATTAATAATTTTTTTCTGAACTATAATATGGTTAAACGTAGCAAAGGGAACAGAATCTGCTTTAATTATCAGTATATATTCGCCTTCGTCAATCGAGTCTATTAGCCATTGTGTTTCTGCGCCTTCATTAAAATATCTTTTATAACAGCTGTCATTTTTAAAAAGTGCGTATTCAACAGTTTTATGTTCTAATAGCTTATAACCACTTTCGTAGTCCATAAATATGGAGAGCCCGCCTTTATTCTGGCTTATTGAAATATTCCAAATGAGTAAAAAGAAAAAAAGATAATTCTTTTTATTGAATGCCATAAAAATGTTATTCTACAATTAATTTCCTGGTAATTTCTTTTCCTTTAGAAATTAATCGGATGAAGTAAATGCCTTTACTGAGGTGCAATTGCTCAACGTCAACGGTCAGTGTATTTATTCCAGAATGCACGTCAACTATTTTTTCGTCCGCCAGTTTCCCCTGAGCATCAAATAAGGTATAATTTATTTGTTCTTCAGATGAACTTATGAGGCTAATTGTAGCTATTTGGCTAGCAGGGTTTGGATAAACAGATAAGTCGTTAAAGATATTGTTTTGTACTATTCCGGTTGACATTAAATAAATAACACCGTCACTGACAGCACTATCGCTAACCAGTCCAGCGCCATTCATCGCTTTAACCATGATAAAATATTTTTGATTATTTACTAAGCTTAATCCTGCTTTAGTAGCAGATAAATTCAAGCTGTTTAATGTCCAGGGTGTAATATCCTGTAAACCGGCCATGGTGCCAATGGCGTAATAATAGGAAGCAACACCGGAGTTGGTATCCTTAGCTGTCGTATAATTCAGATCTAACTGCGTTCCCACATAGGTGGTATCAATGTCATTACCTGTTCCATCGTTTATAACCGAAGGAACAATTGCTTTTGTCCAGTCAACATTTAACGTGTTAGATGAAGTGGAGGATAAATTATCTGCATTATCTTTTGTGATGCTACTTATCTTTCCCGCAGCAGTTGCAGGCGTTGGATTTTCGTTACGAAGGTCGTTGGTATTTGCACTGCCTACTAAAATAGTATGAGAGGCCGCTCTTGAACGAAACACTTTAAAATCATCTACTTTGAATGTACTGTTCCCGCTTCTGAAAGAAACCGCTGTTCCATTTGCATGGGGCGTAGCATCTGTCCAGGAAGCAATGAATACATTATTTTGCCATACTTTTATTTCACCCGTAATGCGGTCATACGATATTTTGTAATCGTACGTTGTGCCAGGAGTTATATTGATGCTTGCCGAAAAGGTAGGCAACCCGATCGTATTAGCAACAGACTTATAAAATTCCACAGAGCTTTGGTCGGGTCTAAACCAAATCATGTAACTGTTTCCTCGTTGGGTTTGAGAAGGATTATCACAGGCAATGTAAATGCCTGCCCGGCGATTTGTGTTAGCGCCTGTAATAGTTCCTTTAAAACAATATAAGTAGCGGTTTGATAAACTCTGGGTCACCGTGGCATATAAATTTGTATTGGCGTTTGTTTCGTCGGTTTGAATTAACGCCCCCGAAGAAATGCTCCATGTTCCTGCAGAGTTTGTCCAGTCTGGATGTATGGCAGTCCCATTAAAATCATCATTAAAAAATCCGCGGTTCCCATTTGCTCGCCATTCCACGCCGTTATAATAGGTTGGCTGATAAAAACTTTTTTCAATGCCGGTGCCGCCACTGTTATCTGCATCGGTATATGTGGCTGTAAAATTTTGCGTAATCCATCCGGTTGGTGTTACAATTTGCGTTGTTGGAATCGTATTATCCTGAATGCATGTCCACAAGGCCTTAAATCCACCTTTTACCGTGCCGTTATCCGATTTGAATCTCACCGTCAAAACCGGTCCGGAGGATATGATCGTTGCAGGAATAACCGTACCAGTATAAGCCCCTAAAATTGGAGCTGCTGTAGTAGAACCGTCATATATGTATAACGAATCGTAACCTTGTTCCAGATCCATCTGGCTAAAACTTAATTGTACTTTACTGGCACCTGTGGGAGCAATGGAGTAGGTGTAGGATTCACCATCGTAATAATTTCTTCCGGGCCCGCCCATATCGTAAATGCTATCGGTACAAGGCACGGTACCGCAATCCGAAAATTTATTTTTGATCAGGTCCCATAAATCGGAGTAGCCATCATCATAACCTAATGCCCAGATACCTATGCCGCCAATGCCTCGTTGGTTTACCAAATCAAATTTGCGGCTGTAACTATACATATCATCTATCCAGCATTGACGCCAAAGCCCTGCGCTTTGGTATGAATAGTAAGGGCTGAAACTATTGTTTTCCCAGTGCTTATTTGCCGCTGAATAAGTACCAGCTGTATTTTTTACATAATTGTATAAACGGGATGTTGTAAAACCTCCCGTTGTGGCAGATGGAGCCGTGTTTCCCGCAGTTTCCCATTCGCGGCCATACCATGGCAGGCCCAGTAACAGTTTGCTTTTTGTAGCACCCTGTTTCAAATAATAGGTAATGGATTTAGCTAAAGTATAATTATAACCTGTTTGAAAGTTATATAGAGGCGCTTCGGGTCCGGCGGTTGATGAACCCGAATAATAATAATCATAACCCATAATGATAAAATTATCCACCAGCGGATTTAAGGCCGGAATATCAAAGCTGGTGCTCCAGTCAACTGCGTATAAAGCCATAGTTACTTTATAATTTGAATTGGCGGCGTGCACCTGGTTGCAAAGATTGGTCATAAAAGCTGTAAAAGGAACTTTATCACTTGCTCCCATACCTTCAAAATCAATATTAAGGCCGTTACCGCCACGACTTTGCAGTAAATTAATGGCATTGGTTATAAAGGTTTGTTGTGCCGTTGAGCTGGCCCAGAAGGTTGAATGGCTGCTGAATAAGGTAGCGCAAAAATGAACATTGACACTGTTACTCAGGGCTGCGGTTACAGCGGCGCTCGTATTCCAGGCAAAAGATGTGTTTGTATTGTTTCCGGTAGTTGGACTTACCCCGTAATCAAAATAACAAAAATCACTCAGCATGCTCCAGTCGTAGTTGGTATATACAGAGCCAACCCAATACGGGTGCCAGCCATACACTTTTTTATTAAGATTGCAGGCCGCTGAAGTTTTCGACTTAGGATTAATTTGATAAACCGTACCATTTTCAATGGTATTTAAACTATCCCATTGAGTGTCTTTAGTAAAGTTGTAATTTTTATAATACATACTTTGTTCCTGAACGGTTGATGATTGCTGCGCAAAAAAGGAAAAGGGAAATAAAAGAAGGAGAAGTAGCTTTTGGGTCATATAAACGGTATTAAAATATTTTTCGGTGACCTAATATAATAAAAAAGCCGCCCGTATATACAGGCAGCTTTGTTAAAAAGGTACTAAATTGCTTTAGAAAAGGTATTATTTATGAGTTTTTTCGCTCGATACAGTTAATTTTGCACGACCCTTAGCTCTACGGGAAGCTATAACTCTACGACCGTTAGCTGATGACATACGCTCGCGGAATCCGTGTTTATTTCTTCTTTTACGTTGCGATGGTTGGAAAGTCCGTTTCATGGTGTTAGTATTTAAATGTTATAAGTTTTTCAAAATTGGACTGCAAATATAATGGATTTTTATTATGCGGCAAATTTTTTCTGAAATTTAACCCGAAATTTAACCCTTTTTTAGATGAAACCTCTGTAAAAACAATACCTTTGCACTCAAATTTACTGTAAAAATGGCAAAAGCTACCGGTGTTAAGCACAAAAGCAAAGACGATATTCCAAAAGCAAAATTATCCAAAGAGAACTTCCAAAAATCTTTCCGCCTATTTCAGTATCTCGGCAAATCCAAGTGGGTTTTTGCCCTGGGGATGGTTTTTGTAGCGGGTACTGCGGCAGTTGGCCTTTACTTCCCCGTTGTGGCGGGTAAAATGTTTGGCTATTTGGGGCAAACAGCTATGGCCGCCAATGTTTTTAAAGATATGGTTTCGGGTACAGGTACCGAATTGCTCATATTATTGGTTATTCAAGGTCTTGTTTCTTTTGGCAGGGTATATACGTTTTCCGTTGTAACAGAAAACATTTTAAAAGGTCTGCGAACGGATACATTTAATAAACTTGTAAAAATGCCCATGAGTTTTTATTCAAAAAATCAGGTGGCAGATTTAAGCAGTCGTTTATCAACTGATATAAATGTTATTTCTGAAGCATTTACCGTAAATATTGCGGAAGTTATTCGTCAAACGATTGTAGGTGTTGGCGGTTTATGTTTATTGATTTATTTTACTTCATGGGATGTAGCCAAATGGTTCATAATTATTATCCCACCACTAACGATCGTTGCTATTTTATACGGGCGTAAGATCAGAGGTTATTCAAAAGGGCTACAGGATAAAATATCTGAATCCAGCATCATTGTTTCTGAAGCATTAACGGGGATTACAAGTGTGAAAGCGTTTACAAATGAGGCTTTAGAGATTGGGAAATATGACAAGGTTACCACAGAGATTCGAAAATTTGGAATAAAATATGGCGTGATGAGAGGGTCATTCTTTGCGTTCATCATCATGTGTATTTTTGGTTCCATCTTTTTTATTC
>JAZKDT010000017.1:27165-49315 GCA_040387475.1 Bacteroidota bacterium
ATTCTTTATAAGATGTTACTGTTGATGAAAGCAGGCGAGTTATCTTCTGAGAATTTTGGAATTTTTATGATGTTATCATTATTTGTGGCTGGTTCTTTGGGCGGACTTCCGGAGCAATTGGCTTCTATTCAAAGAGCCTTGGGCGCAACCGATCGCGTGTTTGAAATTATTGACGATATTCATGAAGAAATCAATTTAGCGCACAGAAATAATTTAAATCTGAACAGGGTAAAAGGAAACCTGGAATTTAAAAACATTAAATTTATTTACCCAACCCGACCTGATTTCGTTGTTCTGCATGATATTTCGTTCAGCGTGGTGGCAGGACAAACAGTAGCATTAGTTGGCAGCAGCGGCAGTGGTAAATCTACTCTGGCAGCTTTAACATTACGATTTTACGAACCCACAACCGGCGAATACACGATCGATGGGAAGAAATCATCCGATTATGACCTTACTGAATTACGCGATCAGATGGCCATTGTACCACAGGATGTGCTTTTGTTTGGCGGAACTATAAAAGAGAATATTTTATACGGAAAACCAAATGCTACTGATGCCGATGTCATTGAAGCTGCGAAACAAGCCAATGCGTATGACTTTATTATGAGTTTCCCCGATCAATTTGAAACACTGGTTGGCGATCGAGGTATCCAGTTATCTGGTGGACAACGCCAACGCGTTGCCATTGCAAGAGCTGTTTTAAAAAATCCTTCCATTTTAATTTTAGATGAAGCAACGTCGTCTTTAGATAGCGAAAGCGAACGTTTGGTGCAGGATGCTTTGGATAAATTAATGATCGGCAGAACCTCCATTGTGATTGCTCATCGCTTATCTACCATTAGAAAAGCAGATAAAATTGTAGTGTTGCAAAAAGGCGAGGTAGTTGAAATGGGCACGCACCAGGAACTGATGACCAATGATGCCGGACTTTATCAAAAGTTAAGCAGGTTGCAGCTGGAGTTGACATAAATTTTTATATCTTCAATAAATGAGATCTTTTACGTTGATCCTGTTTTTTCTTGTAACACTGGTTTCATGTAAAAAAAATGTTGAGCCGGAAAAGGAAAATCGCACGTGTAGTTTATTTACGAGTTTAAGCTCTGATACAAATTACATTCCGCACAAAAAAAATAACTATTGGCAATACTGCTATGAAGGTTCTTATGTTGCCTGGAGTGGTTGGTCTGCAGTAATAACATGCGATACGGTTATCAGCGGTAAAGCGTATTTTTCGCGAACATTCAGTTTTACGGCAGGACATTCAGGAGGTGGTGCAGGTTCAGCATTAATTGGAGATAGCAGTAGTTATTATTCAATGATCGATAACTCAGGAAAATATTATTATCTGAAATATCGCTACCAAAATCCTTCGCATATTCGGGATTCGATTATGATAATTAATCCCTTTGCGCTGAATGGCGATACTATATATAACAATTCATTGGCAGGAATAAAAGTTGTTGTAATAAATAAGAATGAAACCTTCTATTCAATTGCAGGTTGTTACCATTCAAGAGTAATATTAAGCGCAAATTCCGGAATCACAAAAATCGTTGACCATTATTTTAGAAAAGGACTTGGTGAAATTTATTTTACTGAAAATATTTCAGAAAAGAAAGGAGAAATTCTTTCAATGGCTACAATACATTAAACAAATTTAAAGCTGCATTCTCTTTCTTTCTCATCAACTCAGCATCCGCTTTCGATTTGTCTTTGTAGCCGCATAAATGCAGAATACCGTGGATCATTACACGATGTAATTCGTCATCAAATGTTACCTTAAATTTTTCAGCGTTCTCTAAAACACGAACCACACTGATAAAAATATCGCTATTGATAGTTTTACCTTCTGTGTAATCAAACGTAATAATGTCGGTAAGTGTATTGTGTTTTAAATGCTCGAGGTTAATTTCAAGTAATTCGTCATCTGTGCAAAAAATATAATTGATGGTACCAACCTGGTGTTTTTCTTTCTCGGTAACGGATTTGATCCATTGTTTAAGCTTCGTTTTTTCTTTAAGCTTAAAAGAAATACTTTGATTGTTAAAAGAGATCATTAATTCAAATTAAACGTCAGCATCACTTCCTGTCCGTTATTATTAAATTCAACTTTATCTGCTAAATTTTTCATTAAAAAAACCCCGCGTCCGTTTGGCTTATCCAGGTTCATGGGGTCAGTAGGGTCGGGTAAATTCTCATAATCAAAGCCATGTCCTTCATCCGCCACTGAAAAACAAATGTTTTTTTCGTGTGATTCAAATCCTATTTTAATGTGTTTTTTAGGGTTTCCTTCATTACCGTGATAAATGGCGTTATTTACAGCTTCAGTAACCGCAATTAAAATATTACCGAAATTATCTTCATTTACATTAAATACATCGCACACATCTTCCACTAATCGTTCCACTAACCTAATATTCTCAGACGTGGAGGTGATATCTAATTTTTCTCCTTTAGCTGGTATCATTTGTTTACGCTATTAAAATATTCATTAACTTTTTGCTTGTAGTAAGGTGTTAAACTTGGAGAAACCGTATTTAACAACTCCAGTTCTTTTTCTCTAAGTCTTTTATACTCTAAAAATTGCGTAGGGTTACTTAAAACCTGATTTTTTGCCTCATTACTCTTTCTTTGTTCATCCTGCTCTCGTTCGCGCTCAGCTTTTTCACTTTCTAAAAGTTTTGTGATAATGTCCTGCTGACGTTTCATTGTTTCCTGGCTAATTTGGCGGTTAACTATGTCTTTTTCAGTTTGTTCCATCATATCGGCAATATTTCCGCCGGGATTTGATCCCCCTTCTTTTTTTATTTTATCCATCATTTGTTGCATCTGCCTGCGCAAAGCCTCCTGTTGTGCTGCCATTTTCGCTAATTGCTCGCTCATTCCCTGGCCTTGCTGTCCTGGCATCATTCCTTTTTGCCCACCTTGCTGACCCATGCCACCTTGTCCACCTGGTTTTTGTCCACCCGGCTTTTGCCCGGGTTTATCGCCGGGTTTTTGTCCACCGGGTTTTTGTCCCTGTTCTAATTGTTTTTTGAGCTCCGCTAACTGGTCATTTAATTTTTGCTGCATTTGCTTCATGCTTTGCATACTTGGCTTACCATCACCCGGCTTAGTAGATTGACTTGGTTTTTGGCCTTTGCCCGGTTTTTTACAGGCACCATTTCCTGGTTTCGCTTCTTTTGCTGCTTTCGCCTCCTTTTGCATTTGTTCTAACGATTCATTTAACAGAAGGGCCAGGTTATTAATAGACGTCATGGAGTATTGCATGCGTATTTGAGCATCAGCTTGCATGCGTTCGGCCAAAGAGCCTACTGCTTTACCCATATTCATATGAATCGCAGAAATTTCTCTGTTTACAACAGCGCTGATGGCCGGTTGCCGTTTACTGATGGCGAGAAGACTATCTTCAATGATTTTTGAATCATCCTGTAGTTTTTTTTGAGTCTGCGTTATTTTTAAATATTGAGGATTGTCGGACTTTAATTTTGCGAGTTGACCCATCAGATCTTCTTGCGCAAATGAAAGGTTCAATAAATTTTCTAAGATCTGGCGAACAGCCTGCATATCTTCTTCTTGTTCTTCCTTCTCCATTTTTTCCATAGCCTGCTGCATTTGCTGCTTCATTTCTTCCATCTTATCGGAAGCTTGTTTTTGAGACTTGGAGGCATTCTTTTTATTATTCTGATTTAACTGCTCAGAACTATTTTCCATCTCCTTCGAGATTTCATTTTGTTTTTCTTCAGTTTTAGGAATATCATTCGGACTTTCAAGAGCTGCATTTTTTTCCTGCATTTCTTTCATGTCTTTTTTAAGTTCGTCAAATTGCTTGTTCAGCTCATCCTGTTTTTTCTCTAATTCCTTGTTAGTTGATTCTTTTTTATCATCCGCTTTATCTTTACTGTCTTTATTTTCATCCTTCGAATCTTTAGGGTCGGATTTATTTTCGTCTTTTTTATCTTTTCCGTCTGGGTTCTCTTTAGTCACTTCCTTTCCTTTTGTCTCTTCTTTTCCTTTATTTCCTTCGGTTTCTTTTTTTAAAGCATCTTCTTTATTTTTAAGTTCATCTAATTTATCAATTGCCTGTTGCAGTTTTTGTTCCACTTCCATTTGTTTGAAAGCCTCCAGGGTTCTATCCAGCTCTTTCTCCATGTCTTTATTAGAAAGCTTCAATTCTTCCAGTTTTTGTTGAACCTGATTTTTGTCAAGTTTATCCAACATCTTATTCAACTCATCAAATAATTTTTTCATTTCAGGAGTCATGATGTTTTCAAACAATTGTTCTAACTGTTTTTGCTTTTCCAGCAACGATTCGTCCATTTGCTGATTTTCCTGTTGTTGTTGGTTATTGAGTTTGTTTTCCTGCTTGCTTTCTTCAATCTTATTTTTTAATTCGTTCTGTTTCTTTAAAATATCTTCCAGTTTTTTCTTCTCTTCATAACCCATTTGTTTTTTCTCCGTCAGTTTCTTGCTGAGGTCATTAATTTCTTTTTGCAGATCTTTTGCTTTTTTAGCGCCATCTTCCAGGTCTTTTTTGATTTCAGAATTATTTTTATCTGTAGCCTCGTTCATTTCATCAATAGTGGGTGCCTTGAATAACATGGTTCGTGTTTTGGCCGATTTTGAGCCGGTTACGCCATCATTATCCCATACTTCAAAAAAGTACTCTATCTTATCACCTGGCAATAATTCAAATTTCGACGCGTCTAAAAAATAATAGTAAGGCTGGGTAATTCGCTGTTTATCAATTCCCATAACCTGCTCGCCGCTTTTTAATATAGCTTTTCCGGTAGAATCCTGTGTATAATGTGTGTATTTAAAGGTCAGGCGGGTAAAGCCATAATCATCTTTTACAGTTCCGGAGAAGTAAATATTTTGTGCGTTTAGTGAATCCAGTTTTTCACTTACATCAATTGCGGGACTTTGATCAGGAACAACATTGATGGAATAATTAACTGAATCAGGATTTCGTGTTAAAAAGTGATTCATAGTTTTGATGCTGTATGACATACTCTGCATCATACGTTTAGAGAAGGCGAATTCGTTTTCTGATGACCGGGAAATATCCACCAAAGTATCAGCGAAATTTAAAAATATCTGGTCAGTATTCTTTGTGTGAAATACCCATTGCATTTTTGTGCCCTGCGGTATTTGCATATCACCCATGTTGGATACGGTTTCATTTTTTTTATTGAGGTAAGCGGGGTAACTTAATTGAATGTCGAATTTCATCAACATAGGTTTTGGCAATACTTTTAACTCATAGGATTTGGAATTAAAGCCTGCCGCCATAAATACAAAATCCTGATCTTTTTGAACATTTTTAAAGGTATAAGTATAATTTACGTTATTTACTTTTTCCATTTTATGTTCAACGCCATCCACCAGTACAAAAACCTCGTTAGGAATTTCGTTCCCGTTTAATTTAACTTCTAACAAATAATCCTGTTGCTGAATAGCTTCTAAAGATTTATTATTTACGGTGAACTGAAAAGGGGCTGTTTTCTCAAAATAAGTTTGGTGAAAAAGGATACGTTCAGTCCCGTTTGTAATAATAGTAGGCTTAACAATAAAAATTAACAGCATAAGAACAAGCGGGGGCAAAGCAAATTTTAGATATTGCCGGTTCTCATTTAAATTGATAGCAGATGTGAATGGAATAGGTTTTAATTCTTCCATTTTTTGATTAATACTCGCCGTTAATAGATCGGGAGATAAAATAGAACCGGAATTGCGCTGCAATTGTAAAGTGTTTAGTAATTTATCATTAATGTTGCTAAAATGAGTTCCAACAATATGAGCAGCCTCGTCGTATGAAATGATAGCGCCTAGTTTATTTAATTTTAATACCGGAATTATAATGAAGCGTGTCATTACAAAGCCACTCACCAATAAAAATAAATAAAATAAAATAGTGCGGGTAGTTGTTCCGAACTCCGCAAAATATTCAGCAACAACCAAAAATAAAAAGGCGGCTACCAGTAATCCGCTCGTATATAATAACCCTTTTACAAGTTGGTTCTTATAATACTTACGAATGAATTGATCGAGTTTTAAGATCAGTATGTTTTGTTGTGAGGCCAAGGAAAGGTATTTACACCAAATTTAGCGAAAACAAAGGAGGATTAAAATAAAATTTCTGTTAAATAAAAATGCGGCTTAAATCCTTTTTAAGCCGCATTTTTTGTACGATAAGCAGAAATTATCCAACCTTAACTTCCTTTTTCTCTTTCAGTATCTCTAAAACTTCGTTATGAATCTGTTCAACAGAAAAACCGCATTCCTGGTACAATTCATTTGGTTCTCCATGTTCAATGAATTTATCCGGAATACCCAAGCGTTTAACCTGCGCGCTATAGTTATGATCAGCCATAAATTCTATGACAGCGCTTCCTACACCCCCAACAATGGTTCCATCTTCAATAGTAATTATTTTTTTATAACGGGAGAATACTTCGTGTAACATTACCTCGTCGATTGGTTTAGCAAAACGCAAATCGTAATGGGCCACTGTTATTCCTTCTTGCTCCAATTTTTCAATAGCTTTTGCCGCAAAGTTTCCAGGGTGACCTAATGATAAAATGGCTACTTCTTTCCCATCTTTCAATTTTCGGCCTTTACCAATTTCTATTTTTTTGAATGGAGTTTTCCAGTTAACCATCACGCCATTACCACGTGGGTAACGGATACTGAATGGACCGGTTATTTCATCTAATTGCGCAGTATACATCAAATTACGAAGTTCTTCTTCATTCATTGGCGCACTCACAATCATGTTAGGGATACAGCGAAAATAAGGAATATCGAAAGCTCCATGATGCGTTGGTCCATCTGCGCCGGCAATACCCCCTCTATCTAAACACAATACAACTTTTAAATTTTGTAATGCTACATCATGTACTACCTGATCATAGGCACGCTGCATAAACGAAGAGTAAATATTGCAGTAGGGGATCATGCCCTGAGTGGCCAATCCAGCACTAAATGTTACCGCATGCTGTTCGGCAATACCTACGTCAAAAGCCCTATACGGCATAGCTTTCATCATAATATTTAATGAGCAGCCTGAGGGCATAGCGGGTGTGATACCCATGATTTTTTTATTTTGTTCAGCCAACTCAACAATGGTATGTCCAAAAACATCCTGGTATTTAGGTGGCTGGGGTTCTTTTGGAACCACTTTAATGATCTCACCCGTATCTTTATTGAATAAACCCGGTGAATGCCAAACGGTTTCGTTCCCTTCTTCCGAAAATTTATAACCCTTTCCTTTTTTAGTTAATACGTGTAATAATTTCGGGCCGGGAATATCTTTCAGGTCGGCCATGATCTTGGTCAAACGAACTACGTCATGCCCATCAACCGGACCAAAATAACGGAACTTTAACGATTCGAATAAATTACTTTGTTTTAATAAAGATGTTTTAACCGCATTCTCTAACTTAGAAGCTATTTCCTGGGCATTCGGCCCAAATTTGCTGATCTTTCCCAGAAGATCCCAAACTTTATCTTTTGTTTTATTGTAAGTATGAGACGTAGTGATGTCTGTTAAATAATCACGTAAAGCACCCACGTTAGGGTCGATGCTCATGCAATTATCATTTAGCACCACCAATAAATTGCTGTTAGAAATGCCTGCATGGTTTAAAGCTTCAAATGCCTGGCCGGCTGTCATAGATCCATCACCAATAACAGCAATATGTTGTTTATCTTTTAATCCTTTGTATTGGCTTGCAACTGCCATCCCTAATGCGCCGCCAATGGAAGTAGAGGAATGTCCCACACCAAACGTATCGTATTCACTTTCTGACCGTTTGGGGAAACCGCTAATGCCTTTATAAACACGGTTTGTATGAAAAATATCTCTACGCCCGGTGATGATTTTATGTCCGTATGCCTGGTGACCTACATCCCAAACCAATTGATCGTAAGGAGTATTAAAAACATAATGTAGTGCCGTAGTAAGTTCTACAACGCCTAAAGATGCACCAAAGTGGCCCCCTTTTACAGATACAATATCAATAATGAACTGACGTAATTCAGCACAGAATTGTTCTAATTGATCTTCTTTTAATTTTTTAAGATCGGCCGGTGAGTTAACCTCTGCCAATAATTTCCCGGGAATTACACCTGAACCTTTAACGATTTCCATTATAACAAAGATAAACTATTTTATGTATTGTAAAAACGCTTTTTTCCATTTGTTATTATAAATCAGGTAGTTAACAAACGTTAAACAATACGTTCTAAAAATAGTTTTAGAATAGTTAATATTACATTCATCTATGCCCTTATTAAAAAAGTATATCCATGTTATTCAGTTTATAAAGGAGGTACGTTCACTTTCCTCGATCAGTGATCCTGAATTTAACCAAAAACTTCAGGAACTGGTTTTAAAGAAATCAGTAAACGAAGATTTTAAGTTGGAACTTACTGAGTTTTGTTATTTTACATTAGACAACGCCTTTTTTGTAAACGCTTTCGCAGATTATGGCATTTTATCTGATAGAGGATTTTTTCCCGAAATTTATATAAGATTCAAGCATAAAATTTTGCCGGCTAATTCGGGTAAGGATGAACTCCATCACTTTTTAAATTTTTTATTTTCCAAACCGAATGACTACGAATGGTTGGAAAGAATAAATTATTCGAGTTGGGAGATAATTACAAAATTTATAGATACTGATCAGCTGGCTTTTCATTCCGAGAAATTGACCCATCAAATTCATAATGCCATTATCATATTATGTCATCGCTTAACGTCAATTGGTATTGATCCATACCTGGTAAATAAATTGCCGAAATTTGATGATAGCGATTCCCCCTTTTTCGAATTAAATCATCAGGTATCTATATTTGTAAAAAAACACGTTGCCGATCAGGTATTGGATATTAATCCGGAGGAATTAACAAGTGTTGTAAATAGTATTGATAGGGCTGAAAGTTTATTTAATGAAATTCAGAATAAAAAAGATGAAATAGGCACCAGCTTGCATTTAACTTTTTTGTTGATACGGGCGCGACAACACATCGGACGAATAAGATTGCTACTTGATTTATTTACCACAACACAAGAGAGTAATAAAGTGCTTACTATTTCTCATTTAGTGAGCGATCTGGTAAAAGCCGAGAAAACAAAAAACAGCATTCGCAGTTTGATTAAAGAAAACACAAATTTATTGGCTTACAGAATCGTAAGTCACACTTCGGAAAAAGGCGAAAACTACATTGGCTTTTCAAAATCGGAAAATCGGAAGTTGTTTGGGTCGGCGATGGGAGGAGGTTTAATCGTAGTATTTTTAGTTTTTATCAAGCATTATATTCATGCGCTGGAACTCTCTTTGTTTTTTGAGGGTATATTGTTTGGAATAAATTATGGCTTTGGTTTTGTACTGATGCATTTACTGCATTTGACGCTTGCAACAAAACAACCGTCGATGACAGCCTCTTACATTGCCGAGAGTATTGACAATGCCAGCGATTCAAGTAAAAAGCCATGGTTAATGTTTAAGCAAATTATCAGGAGCCAGTTTGTTTCTCTTATCGGGAATTTAGTGGTGGTATTGCCGTTGTGTTTTTTAGCAGCATGGGCACTCAATCATTATTTTGCTTATGCTGTATTTGATTCGGAAACTGCTGAAAAGCAATTGTATTCAAATCACCCTTTCTATAGCGCATCATTAATATATGCTTGTATCACGGGCGTATTTTTGTCTTTATCGGGAATTGTTATTGGTTACATTGATAACAAAGTGGTTTATTCGGAGATAGCCCAAAGGATTGTAAAGCATCCAAAATTGGGAAAGTATACAGAGGCCAAAAGAAAGATAATAGCAGCGTTTACGCAGCGAAATCTGGGCGGTATTTTAGGGAATTTGTTTTTAGGTTTTTGTTTGGGAATGGCAGGCAACTTAGGAAAATTCATTGGTATCCCATTCGACATAAGGCACATTACTATTTCGGCGGGTAATTTTGGAATTTCTATGGGAAGTGGTGATACTTATCCGATAGATTTGGTGGTCACTATTTTTATAGGCGTTATTCTGATTGGTTTGATTAATATTGCCTCGAGTTTTTTAATTTCCTTCACTGTGGCCTGTCGTTCCAGAAGCTTATCGCTAAAACAATCTTTAAAGATTTTATTCGGAGTTTATTAAACGCTTATTTTATTTATTTAATTCTTTTTCTTCTATTTTGGCTTCTATTCCTTCTTTTTTAATATTGGTTCTGATCAGAAAAAAAAGACTCATGTAAATGTTTGCGATCCAAACCAAGGCAAATTCCGATAAAATATATCCCCGCCAGTCATTGAGAAGAAGTTTAAAGTGAGCTATTATCAAAACAAAAATGGTAACGTAAAAACTGAAACAATATTCGCAGGTGAATATGTAAAAGAATTTTCTCATTAATAGTGTTTTTCTTTCTACACTACACTTTTGGCAATATTCCCTTGGCTCCCTGAAAATTTCTTCATGCGTTACTATCCAGGCAATACAGGATATAGGTATTGGTAAAATAAAAAGCCATATGAGTTGATGGGTAAGACTCATGCTTTTTTACCATAAAATCCCGTGCCATAAAAACTATAGGAAAATAATCTGTTTGTCCTGTCTGGAAGTGAGTTTGCCAATTTTAGCAAAGAATTGTTGTTGTGAATTTAAGAATTCATCTATTTCTCTTTCATGTGAAGGATCAACACTGAATAATAATCCGCCTGACGTTTGCGGATCGCAGTAAAAAATAAAATCCAGATCGGTCATTCCGGCAATATGTTTCGACTGATCGTTATAATTGCGTGTGGTGTTATCAGGAAATACAAATTGTTTAGCGAAGTCTTTGGCCGCCTCCATGATAGGAAGTTTTTCTTTTTTTATACTCGCAGATAAATTACTTCCACTTAACATTTCTAACAAATGGCCGGTAAATCCGAATCCTGTGATGTCGGTCATGGCATTCACGTATGGTAAATTCCCCAATTGTTCGCCTATTGAGTTTAATGTTGTTGATTGATCAAGCAACAACTTATACTGGTCGGGAACCAATAAACCTCTTTTTAGGGCGGTACTTAAAATGCCAATACCCAAAGGTTTGGTCATGTATAAAATATCATGTTCTTTAACGGTATTATTCTTTTTGATATGTTGCTTTTTAACAATGCCGGTGACTGCTAACCCAAATAGAGGCTCCTGGGTATCTACACTATGGCCACCCGCTAAAGGTATTCCTGCCTTTGTGCAAATTTCCTGCGCGCCTTTAATTACCTGCCGGGCAATTGCAGTTGATATTTTTTCAACCGGCCAGCCTAAAATAGCAACGGCCATTAAGGGTTTTCCACCCATCGCGTAAATGTCGCTTATGGCATTACAGGCTGAAATCTTTCCAAAATCAAAAGCGTCATCAACAATGGGGGTGAAAAAATCAGTGGTACTGATAATGCAATTGTCCTGATCCATTTCATATATAGCCGCATCATCTTTCGTTTCATTTCCTATTAACAAATTTTTGAAAATGATATCCTGTTTACAGCCGCTTAAAATTTCTTCTAATACGGCCGGCGCAATTTTACAGCCGCAACCCGATGCTTTACTGAACTGTGTAAGTTTTACTGACATGTTAATTTATGGTATCTATAACGTTTTTCACTTTTAGTGCATTTACCGCAGCATCAATTGTATCGGATGATATATAAATGATGGGCTGTTTTTTTCGGGCGTAACTAAATTCATACGCTCTGTCGTAATATAGCAACGATAAGCGGGCTACCTCAGCTAAATTTCCTTCGTCTAAATACTGTAAACAAAGTTTTGTGTTTTGTGGGCCCAGCTGTTGAGCAATTTTTAGGACGCAGAATTTTAGTGCTTCAATATTAACTGTATGATAGTCTTCCACTAATTTTTGTACTCTTAATTCAAAAGGGATTTCAAGTTTGATAATTGTTGTTTGTTTCATTTGTTCCCATAATCCCTGGGGTATTTTATTAAAACCAATAGCCTGGGATTCGTCTTCTAAAATTATTTTTTGAGCTTTGTTTAAAGTTCTTAATTTCTGAAACAATTCATGCTCGAATACTTGTTGTGGGTTTTGCTTTTTTTCATTAATACTTCCAAAAGCCGAGCCTTTGTGATGAGCAATTTTTTCCAGGTCAACGGTTTGAACAAGTAATTTATCAAGATGTTTCAGAATATCGGTTTTTCCGCTACCCGTTTTTCCGCCCAATAAAATCAGTTGTTTTTCCTCGGAAAAATAATTGAGTGCATAATTTCTGAACGCTTTATAACCACCTTTCAGGATACTGGCATTTAAACCTGAGGTATTCATGAGCCATGCAAAACTGTTACTTCGCATCCCGCCTCTGAAACAATACACGAAAACTCTTTTTTCTTTCGAAAGGTCCTTCACGTTATTAACGAAAGAAGTCATTTTGGGGGATACTATCTCCAAACCGCGGCTTACAGCCGTATCTTTTCCCTGCTGCTTAAATAAAGTGCCAATTTCTGCCCTTTCATTATCATCAAATAGCGGAATATTAATCGCGCCAGGTAAATGACCTTTAAAAAATTCTATAGGTGCCCGTACATCAACGATCAATTCGTTTTTACTGTTTTCTATAAAAAAGTCTACGTCAAGTGCATTTACGGTCATTGTTACGAAACTACATTATTTATTGAAATGTGACACATTTTAATTCTGGATAATTTCTGTAATAATTTGTTATTAGCCTCCAATTGTTAAAATCTTGTGCGTTAATTCGATAAATAAACTCAAAAGCATAACTTTTTGTGATTTTTTTTGTATAATATTGTAATAATGAAACTAACTAAACTTTTTTCCCTTGTATTTTTGCTCTTGGCTATTGGAGTTACAACTCCTATGATGGCGCAGGTAAAAGGTGGTCGTAAAAAAGAACACCGTAATCAGCGCGGTGGTGGTGGAAAGCTATTTGGAGGGAAAAGTAGAGGAAATGCGAGTGCTTTTGCAAAGGGAGGACATAAAAAAGGATTTATAGCCCGTATATTCAAAGGGAATAAAAGTGGAAGTGCCTGGGTATATCACAAAACAAAACCAGGTATTAAACAAAAAAGAGAACAACCTAAATTATTTACACGTAACCGTACCAAAGGCAAACGTTTTACCGACGGAATTATTGCTCAACAAAACAGGCAACGTAGCATGAAGAGAGTCAGAGGAAATTCAAGCTTTAGCAAGAAAAAGCACTAAATAGTTTTTAAAACTTTTTAATCAATCCCAACTAATCAGTTGGGATTTTTTATTTTTATGCCTTTAAATATAATCTATGAACGTATTAATATTAGGATCGGGAGGCAGGGAGCATGCTTTTGCTTGGAAGTTAGCTCAAAGCAAGCAGTTAGAAAATTTGTACATTGCTCCTGGAAATGCAGGAACCGCTCAATGTGGAACAAACGTAAACATATCCGCTACCGACTTTGATGCAATTAAAAATCTTGTTTGGGAAAAAAGTATAGACATGGTGTTGGTTGGACCCGAAGATCCATTGGTAAAAGGAATTCATGATTATTTTTTAGCTGATGAGGTTTTAAAAGAAATTCCGGTAATTGGACCTAAAAAAGACGGCGCTCAACTCGAAGGAAGCAAAGATTTCAGTAAACAATTTATGTTTAAACATGGCGTTCCTACTGCCAGATATAAAAGTTTTACCAAAGATAATATTAAAGAGGGCGCTGCATTTATAGATAGTTTAACACCTCCCTACGTTTTGAAAGCGGACGGCCTCGCTGCTGGAAAAGGGGTATTGATCATTGATGATGCCGCAGAAGCAAAAAGCGAATTGGATAATATGATCTTGAGTGCCAAGTTTGGCAGTGCCGGAAACACTGTGGTGATCGAAGAATTTTTGAAAGGCATTGAGTTATCGGTGTTTGTGTTAACCGATGGAAAATCATATAAAATATTACCAGCAGCTAAAGATTATAAACGAATTGGCGTTGGTGATAAAGGGTTGAATACGGGTGGAATGGGTGCAATAAGCCCGGTACCATTTGCAGATGAAGCATTTATCAAAAAAGTGGAAGAGAAAATTGTAAAGCCAACCATTAACGGTTTACTGAAAGATGGTATTGATTATCGGGGATTTATTTTTATCGGTTTAATGAATTGTGATGGAGAGCCAAGTGTTATTGAATATAATTGCCGAATGGGTGATCCTGAAACAGAAGTTGTAATTCCCCGTATTGAGTCTGATCTGTTAGACTTGTTACAGGGCGTGGCTACCCAAACGCTACACGAAAAACAATTTAGCGTAACACCGGAGATTGCAACTACAGTTGTATTAGTTTCGGGTGGATATCCTGAAGACTATGAAAAAAATAAAGTGGTTACCGGATTACAAAATTCAAAAGATAGCCACATCTTTCATTCAGGTACTACGCTAAAAAACGAGGAGGTTGTAACCAATGGCGGACGGGTATTTGCTGTCACCTCTTTTGGTAAAACTATTGAAGAAGCTATTGCTAAAAGTTTTAAAACAGCAGAAGATGTTTCTTATGATGGAAAGTATTATAGATCCGATATTGGAAAAGACCTGATTGACTGGAAAGGATAGTTTTTAATCTTATTCCTGACTTTTTTCCTATCTTTAGTAATATGAAAAAAGTATTATTCTTCTTTGCTGTGGTTGTTTCATTATCAGTGTCTGCGCAAACGTTTTTTGTTGGCGATACCACCTGTAATTACTATAAGCCGAATTACACATTCACCGAAGTACCAGGTAGTCAAAATACCTATTATTTTATCGATCTGGATAATGATAATATTAAGGATATTGAATTTAACAGTATCCGTGTTTTTTGTTACCCAACTCCATCGGGGCCATGTAGTAGTGGGTTCGATGTCCAGTATTTTAAGATCAACTCTGCTACAAATACTCAATTTGTTTACGGACCGGCCACAGGAGCAAATTGCGCAGCAACAAGTGTGATCAATAATATGCCTTACGCGTCTGCATTGCAGGCAAGTCAAAATTGGACGTTTACAGCCAATCCATATGTGTATTCTAATGATCTGTATAGCTTTCCACAAAAACATTGTGGCCAATTTGCGAGCACATTTTATGTGGGTTTTAAACGATTGAAAAAATTTTAGCTGTTGAATTGGTACAATTGTGTTGATCTGAAACCACGTAGTTGATTGATACGGTATTACTGGTAATATTAGTAGTGTAAAGAATATTCCCACTAACTCCGCTGCCACTGTATATTCCATTAACTGGATTACCGGTTAAAACTAGGGAGTCACCCATACAAATGGAGTTAGAAGAATTTGTTATTTGAGGAGAGGGTAAAGCCAGAACGGCAATACTCAGAGTGGAAGTATTCACACAGCCGTTTGACGCATATACCTGGTAATTGCCAGCCGTTACAGGATGAAACATATTGTTTTTTACCCCAACCCCACTAAAATATCCGGTTCCTAGTGAATTTAGATTTAGCGAATCTCCAATACAGAGAGAATCCTGACTAACTGAAAATGAGGGACTCGCAGAAAGTGAATGTTGGTATGAAAAAGAAATTAATTTTCCGGGAGGATGAGAATCGATCAATAACGATCCATAAATGGTATCATTACTTGAGACAACTACCATTAACGTATACAATGTCAACGTGTATTGGTTCATCTTTTAGGCTACCTTTTAATCTTTCTATAGATACTATTTTTACGGGCAGCGGCATTGTTAATGACTATTACTTTGATTCTAATATTTCAGGTGTAGGAACTTTTTCAATATCTTTTAATTCACTTTGTGGAAAAACAGCAATTATAAATATGACTGTACATCCAAATCCTCCAACTCCGCAAATCATCAATCCGATAATAACATGTTGTTTAGGTCACAAAATCCCAATGACAGCATCTCCATCGGGTGGTTTTTTTCAGTCTGGTGTAGTATTCAATGACACTTTATTTACTGAATTTTTTCAACAAGATATATTATTTGGCGATTCAGGCAGGGCAATCATTGAGTATGGATTTTCAGATACTAATGGGTGCACTAGCTTTGCATTAGATACAATATATGTTGAGTATGCTTACTCTCCCAATAGTCCTATAAGTAGTTGTCCTAATACAACGTTCTCGCTTACAGGATATCCAAGCGGAGGAGCGTTTAGTGGTGCAAGTATCAGCGGTAATACCTACACGGCGCCGTCAAGCATTGGATATGATTATGGCTATTATACTTATACCTATCCCTCAGGTTGTCAGGCAACCTATACACTTAATCTTTCAACTTATAATTGTGTGGGCATCCAAGAAAACATAAAAGATAATATTGATATTTCCATTTATCCAAATCCAGCTAATGACAAAATTTATCTGAATATTTTAAATTATTATCCCGACAAGTCATATAATGTTAAAGTCAGCTCTATTGCCGGGAAATTGTTAAGGACATTTTCCCTGAAAGAAAATAGTGCCGCTATGGAGATTTCAGAATTAGCAAATGGGATTTATTTGGTTGAGGTTGCTGAGGACAAAATAATATACAGGAGTAAATTTGTGATAAGTCGTTAAGTAGTATTGTTAAACTAAATTAGTGAAAAATCGTAATACAATAAAAAAACCCCGTTAAAATATTAACGGGGTTTTTTTATTTGTAAAGATAACTAGCTCATTTGAGATCTTGCATCTCTTTTTAAGTCTTCAGCTTTACTTTTTCCTTTTTCGTAAATAGTGCTTGCTTCTTCTTTAGCCGCATCAATTTTATCGTTAAGGCTTGATAACAAATCGTCGACCTTGCATTTAAGATCGTCGATCGTATCCGTTCCTTTTTTTGCGATTTTCTTTCTTGTTTCAGTTCCTTTGTCTGGTGCAAATAAAACACCAATTAATGCACCCACGGCTACGCCTGCTAATACACCTACTGCTACTTTTCCTATGTTCATGATTTCTTGTTTTTATTGATTAGTGAATATGTAATTAAACTGGTTTTTTACCCTGAATAAGTCTTAGTATAACAGAGATAAGTGCTATAACTAATAAAATGTGAATGATTCCACCGGCGTGGTAGCCCAAGAACCCAATAGCCCAGCCGATAATTAAAATGACTGCAATGACGTACAATAAATTTCCCATGTTGTTTGTTTTTAATGATTAATATGATTTAAAATGTCTGATATATATTCTTATGACAAAATTATACCAGAACAAACTGGGATGTGGGGATATTCGGTGGAAGGCTATTTTAGATAGCCAAAAACGTGGATTGGATATTTGATAGACCTAGGAAGTTACACACCTGATTTGAGAATAGGGTAAACAAATGGGGTGATTGATTTAAAAAGGATGTTCGATGTCGTATTTTTTCAACAGATCAAATAAAGAATCAGAATATTCTTTTAGAACTTTGAGATTAAGATGGGGATCTTTGTCATTGGGTATTGTCACGGGCATTTCATCCAAAAAGGGCATTAATTCCGGATGTTTTTCTTTAATGAGCGCATTAATTGCCATTATTCGTTCTATTAATACTTTTTCTGCTTCCATGGATAAAGATTTATATTGTTTGTGAACTTAATTCTTCAAATGCTTTGTTACAGGTTGCCTTAACTGTTACAAAAAGAGTTTTAATGATTTCGAGCCCGGTTTTTTCATTAGCCAGTTTCTCTATCTCCGACAACTCGTTTCCGATCATCAAATCCAGGCCCACAAACTGAATGGTTGATTTCATGTGATGCGACATAGAACTTATGGTTTCATAATCGTTATTCTGTATAGCCGTTTCCAAAATTGTTACTTCATCAGGATTTTCCGATAAAAAAATGCCAACCATTTCATTAATAAATTCAGCATCGCCTTTTGACAATTCGTTTAAATAATTCAGGTTGGTTACTCGATCCGGCGATTCCATATATTATAATTTAGTTTATAGTAAATTCAACATTTATATATTTACTGATCAGGTTTTTAAGATCAACTTCTTTAATAGGTTTCGAAATATAGTCTGTCATACCAAAACTCAGACATTTTTCTCGTTCTCCGGGTAATGCATGCGCAGTCATTGCAATAACTGGAGTGGTTAGTTTTAATTGTCCCCTGATGAACGCAGTTGTATCATAACCGTTCATTTCGGGCATTTGAATATCCATTAAAATAAGATCGTATGTGTGGGTTTTTAATTTTTCGGTTGCCAGTTTTCCGTTATTACAGATGTCATATTTAAATCCCCAATCTTTTAGTATAAAACCTGCAAGCTTTTGGTTCAGAATATTATCTTCCACTACCAATACTTTCATAGTATTGTCAACCGGAGCCTTTTCTGTAATTTCAATTTCCAATTTTCTTTCATCTTTTGGCGCATCTGCAATTGGGTAAGTAAGATTAAATGTAAAAACCGATCCTTTATCTTTTACGCTTTCTACCTGTATAGTACCTGATTGTAGTTCAACGAGTCGTTTAGCAATAGATAAGCCCAAGCCTGTTCCACCAAAGATGCGCGATGTATCGGATTTTGCCTGCGTAAAACGTTCGAATATCTCGGATATTTTTTCCTCAGAAATTCCTATTCCGGTATCCTTAACAGAAAACTTAATTGTAGTCTCCTTCTTATCCATGTCAATTACATCTGCAAGGAGCGCCACTGATCCATGTTCTGTAAACTTTAGAGCGTTACCTATCAGATTAATTAATATCTGGGTTAACCGGGTAGGGTCACCTTCAATCCATTGCGGAACAGCAGCGGTCATATGTAATGCGAGTGCTACCTGTTTATCTTTTGCCTGGCCGGTAAACATGGTAACAACTGATTGAAGGAGATCATAGAGATTGAAGCGAATCTTTTCTATTTTCACCATACCTGCTTCTATCTTCGAAAAATCTAAAATATCGTTCACAATAGCCAGCAAATTTTCTCCGGAGCTTTGAACAGCCGAGGCATATTCTTTTTGTTCCGGGCTTAATGGTGTTTTGTTCAACCTGTTATTAAATCCGAGGATAGCGTTCAGCGGTGTTCGAATCTCATGACTCATATTTGCCATGAACTGTTCTTTAATGGTAGCCGCGTCTTCCGCTTTCTTTTGGGTAATGATCAATTCTTTTTCCAATTTTTCCCGTTTATTAATATCTCTGAATAAAATCCAAACGCAAAGCACCACCAACAGGAATGCAAATACGTATGCCGAAGCGTCCATCTGCTTTACCAGCGAACTGTCAGCTTTATTACGTGCTAATATCTTGTTATATTTTTCTTCTTCAAGCCTGTGAATTTTGTCGAACTCCTGAAGAATCTGGGTCATTAATTCACTTCCTTTTCCTGTTTTAATTAGGACGATAGATTTATAAGGATTGATTTGATATTGAAACATTACTTCATCCGTAAACTTGATTTCTTCGTTTAACAAATCCACTAATTTATCCATGGCCACGGTTTGGCGGCGGTTTGGGGAGAGATTTTTTAACGCGCTGAATTTTGATACAATGTCGGTTAAATACCGCTCGTTATTTTCTAACATGCTATCATTTCCCGTGAGCACATACCCTTTTACTCTGCTTTCAAAAAAGCAAACAGAAGATTTGATAGATTCTATTTCGGTTGATAACTTTGTACTCGTTAAAAGTTCTTCCTGTGAGGCAATAACGTTTGTAATACTTCTGTTGAGTCCATACTGAACTCCAATAAGCACTATTAAAATAAAAGTGAAGCCAATGCTTATCTTTAATTTTATGCCGATATCCCAGATGTTCTTCATTTAAGCGTTAAATAAGCAGATGAGTTACCCTTGTAAACTCTCTTAAATGTAAATTATATTTTGGTATGAAGCAAATTACAAAATGAATAACAGTTTTTAAAACAAACTGTTTACGTTATTTTTTGTAGCACCACAACTACTACAACGGCCATGATAACGAAGGTTAAAAGAAAGATGGCCATGAATTTTGAGACACCAAATTCTCTTACAATGATTCGTATCGGCGCTGAAATAACAGCATATACCAGGTCTGTAATTTTTTTCCAGGAGCTCGGACCTTTCACTACGTAGTCTTTAGCGCCGGCCCTGAAAGATTCGATTGCCAGGGCAATGTCTTCGTTGCTGGTAAGCATAATGACTTCTGTGAGGGGATTTTTTTCTTTGATAAGTTTTAAAACTTCCAAACCATTTTTCCCATTTAAAAAATGATCCAAAATTACCATGTGGGTATTTGTATCTACTTGTTCCAGGCAGCTTTCACCATCGCTAAAAGTAGAAATAATAATATTTGTTCCAAATTTTTGTTGCAGGTATTGTTTCAATACTGTAACCATCGATTTATTATCATCAACAATAAATAGATTTAAAGTTTGTCTTTCCATTTCGTCCTCCTTTTTTTAAACTGGTTTAACTTGAATGTTACTCTCAAAGTTAACGGGGTAGGTAGGTGTTTATATTGGAAATCGGTAAAAGCTATTAAATGATCGTTGGGGCGGTACAAAAAATAGTTAATGATTAAATCAAATTTATCTTTTTAAGTAATTCTTTTTTGTATTGTTCTCCAATTGGTACGGGATGCTTACCAATGTATGCGGTACCTTCTTCTACTCTATCAATATGATTAAGTGCTATCAGGAAAGACCGATGCAGGCGATAAAATTTATCCACTGGTAATTTTTCTTCCATTCCTTTTAACGTGATATGTACGGTATAGCGATTGTCGGCGGTATAAATGTTTACATAATCTCCCAGTGCCTGGATATAGGTTATATCGTTAATTTTTATTTTGGTGAGAACAGAATTTGAACGAACAAAAATATAGTCCTTATCTTTATCTGTCACTTCTACTTTTTGTCCTTTGCTGTCTATTAATTCTTTTGCCTTTGAAACGGCAAGCATGAAACGAGGCAGCGTTACCGGTTTAATGATATAATCTGCTACATTTAACTCAAATGCTTCAACCGCATAATCTGTTTTAGAGGTTATTAAAATAATTACCGGGCGCTTCTCGAGGTTTTTAACTAACTCAATTCCTGTCATGCCGGGCATTTCCACATCTAAAAATACAAGGTCAACGCTCTCTTTTAATAAGTAACTGTAGGCGTCTATTGGACTAGAGCATTCTTCTTTTAGTATCAAAGAATCAACCTGTTCAATTAATTTTTTTAGCGCTGTGCGCGCCATTTTGTTGTCGTCTACTATGATGCAATTCATATTGTTAATTCAGTAACGTTTAATATAAACATATGTTTAAGGTATACTAAGTTATCATTAAATGCATAAAGACTGTTAGCGCGCATTAAATAACCATCCGCTGGGATCAGTTGTTTTCTGACCTTTCCATATCTGAAGGTTCATGCTGGTCTTGCCATCTTCGTCAATAATCGTCCCTATGGATTGTTTAATGGCTACCTTGTCTCCTTGTTTCACAAAAACGTCTCCAAGATTGCTATATACACTTAGGTATTCACCGTGACGTATGATTACCAGCTTTCCTCCGGTAGGGGATATAGCGATACTGGTTACTTCACCTTCAAATATAGAACGAGCCTGAGTGCCTTTATTGGCGCATATTTCAATGCCATTGTTATTCATCATAAATCCTTTAATGGCCGGGTGCTCATATTCGCCATACGGTTGGCATATTACGCCTTTTGTTACCGGCCATGGTAATTTGCCTCTGCTGCTCGAAAAATCGGCACCAACAGCTTCGGCTTCTTCCGTGAGTTCCGGTGCTGTGGCTTTGGCTTCTACTTTTGTTTCGGTTTTGGTTTTCGTTTTTGTTTTGGTGGTTTTATTTTTTTCTGCTTTTTCTGCTTTGGCGGCTTTTTCTGCCGCTATTTTGGCCGATTCCTCCAACTTACGTTTTATCTCAGCTTCAATTAAACGTTTAATGGCTATTTGTAAATTTTCAGCATCTCGTTTTTTCTTTTCAAGTTCCTCCTTTAATTCCTTTTCCTGTTGTTGTAACTCACTCAATACAATTTCCTGCTGTTGTTTTTCGCCGTCTAACTGGAGTTTTTCGTCCTTTTCATTTCCTAATAATACATTTTTTTCGTGGCGCTGACCTTCTAATTCTTTTAATTTAGCTCCTAAAACCACTTGTGTGGCCATGATTTCATCTGCCTGTTTTTTTCTGAATGTGGCGTATTGCTGAAAATATTTGATACGCATATAGGCCTGGTTGAAATCTCCGGCAGAAAAAA
>JAZKDT010000017.1:49325-57423 GCA_040387475.1 Bacteroidota bacterium
GGTTACGTTGAGCAAAGTAAATCATCTTGGCGTATTCACCTTTTAATTTTTCGAGACTAGCTTTTAAGGAATTAACTTCGGTAACATTTTTTTTGATCTTTGAATTGATATGTGCAAGCTCGCTGTTGATAGTACCAATCAACTCTTCCCTGACTTTAATTTTGGTGTTGATCACTACAATGGTGTTGATCTGGGATTTTTTGTTAGCCTTTGTTTGACTCAATTGGGAATTAAGTTGTTTGATATCATCATTCAACTTATTTTTTTTACTTAAAAGATCTTTTTGAGAAGGCTGGCCTTTTTGTGCAAAAGCGGGATTTGAAAAACAGATAAAAAAGAAAATGAGGCATACAAATATGCTAACGTGTTTCTTTTTTAATCGGAATTGGATCATAGTTTTTTGGTATATTCAGCGTTAATTTTTGCGGCTGATTTATCTCTATGCGAACATAGCTAATTTTAAGGTCTATTTTCTTCTCTGCCCTTATCTCAATATTAACATTGTGTGGTGCAAAAACAGAGTCAGACGCAAGGAATTTGTCGTATTTTGCATGAAAACTTCTGTTTGTAGATGCATCTTCAAAAGAATTGTTAATAATTTTAAAATTATCAGGATTTAATCTCATCGTTTGTAACGAACGTTTTAATGAATCCTGGCCACTGTTAATCCGGCGTAATTTACGTTTGCGTACAGTACTTAGCAAATACTGGCAGTTTTCCCGGTCTACAACCGGCTTCATTTTACTGTCATCGTCATCAAAATCTGCACTATTTCCAATCAAAGCGGCTTGTATCAAATCAAAATCCAGATCAGCGTTCAATAACTGGTTAATATAATTAAAGTCACCTTTAAAATATTGCTTCTTCACATACACAACCATTTTAACCGA
This sequence comes from Bacteroidota bacterium, assembly GCA_040387475.1. Classification (GTDB taxonomy): domain Bacteria; phylum Bacteroidota; class Bacteroidia; order B-17B0; family Aurantibacillaceae; genus UBA4416. The sequence continues at coordinate 50,216 of JAZKDT010000017.1, forward strand.
ATCTTTGGTAATGAGCAATTTAGCAATATCAATCAATCCAACAGCCTGTATGGAGATCCAGATGGCACTGTCTTTTCTAACTTTTACACGTATATCCAAATTATGATCTTCACCATCTATATTAACTTCAGCGTCGGCTTTTGCGCTTAACCAATTATAGTTTAATTCACTTTCTTTGATGTGCTTGGATAATGATTTGGCTGTTTTAAATAACAGACGACATCTGCCTACGGTATCTTCTGTTTGAATTTGTGCTGTTTGTTGAATATGTTTTTTGGGTTTGCATGATAGCATAACGAAGAATATGCAAACCAGACACAGGCAAAAAACAGAAATATGGTTCTTTTTAATCATTTAATTTTTTGTCTGCTATTTTTTATTCTAAAAATTCAGAACCGGCCCCTGCTTCTTTAGCTTCCATCCAATATTTTAAAGCTTCTTCTTTTTTATCCAGTTTGTAAAGTACGTCTCCGTAATGTTCAGCAATTGCACTTTTATTACCTATTTTAACCGCTCTTGCCAGCCATACTTCCGCCTCTTTATACTTCCCTTGCTGGTATAATATCCAACCATAAGTATCCAGGTAGGAACGGTTATTAGGCGACAATTCATTACTTCTTCTCGAAAACTTCTCTGCTTTTTCCAGTTTCTCTTTTCTTAAAGACAAATAGTATGCATAATTGTTTAATATCGAAGGATCATCAGGATCTACTTTCAAAGCATCGTCATACGCTTTATCCGATTTTTCGTATTCTTTGGTAGCGTTATAGGTTTCTCCCAGACTTGAATAAAAATCTTTTAGCAGTGGGTTATTATTGTAAACAAATTCTAATCCATCGTTTAAAGATTCAATAGCTTTCTTATAATTTTTTAGGGTGATATTGGTGATGCCGTTAAAAAAATAAGGGAAGGGTTGATTCGGGAATAATTCAATGGCTTCTGAACTATGAGCTTCAAGCGAAACGTGCTCACCTAACTCAGCTTCAACTCTCATAAGTTCATGCCAGATACTATAATTGCTTTTGTCCAGTTTGATTGCCTGTTCGTATTCATCACGTGCTTCTTTGAGTTTATTGTCCTTGTATAAAAAGGCGGCGTATATCGCATGAATATCTGCGGAAGTTGGGTGGAGTTTTATAGCAAGATCGCATAATTCATTTGCCTGCTGCTTATATTCACTATTAATTTCAGACAACTCAAAATAAGATCTTAATATTTTAACTTTAATATCCGGGTCGAGATCCGGACTTTGAAACGCTATTTTTATTTCTTTGTAAAAATTCTCTTTATCATTCTGTAGTTTATAATAATCGGCTAACGCTAAATGTATAATCGGATTATTTGGATCATTTTTCAACACACTTTGGTAAGTACTCAGGGCTTTTTCGTTTTGACCTGTTTCCTGGTAAAATTCGGCCAGGTAGGTGTAATATCTTATTTCAGAAGGATTTGCCTGAATGAGTTTTTGAAATTCTTGTTCAACTTCGGTAGTTTTTTTTAATTGTTTTAAAAGCTTGATTTTGTTAAGTGTAAAACCTTCGTTTTGTCCGAATTTTTTTTCGAGATCATCATAAGCTTTAAAAGATTTTTCATAGTTGCCGCCATACATATATTCAGCAGCTAAACCTTCGTAAAAATCAGAGCGATTTGGATAATTTTTTATAAGCCTTGCATATACATCTGCAGCTTGTGCGAACTGGCGCTTGTTATGTAGGCATTCAATGTAAAGTAACTGATACCATTCATTTTTAGGTTCTTCGTTAGCACATTCCTTACCATATTTCAAAGCACTATCGTACAAGCCGTTAAACCGGTAAATGTTTCCCAATTCATATTTGACTGCCGAAGAAGAAGGGTCTATTTTAAGGCATTCTTTAAATTTATCCTCCGCAATTTCAATGTTACCTTTCATTCTCTCTTTGCAGCCTTCTATAAAATAAAATGCAAATTTCGTCTGGTTTTCTTCAGAAATTCCATTTTTAGAATTGGTTGTTTCAGACTTGGAAGAAGACGCAGGTTTAGTAGATTTACAGGAAACAACAACAACTGTGAAACACAGTTGCAGTATTAAAAACATATAATGTATTGATCTCAAATTTTTGCCTTTCGCCCTCTATCTGTCAATGTTACTCATTCGTTAACGGGCCTTCATTAAAAAGTAATAGTTGTATAATCGCTCATGCTCATATCCAAAGCTTTCCCTTTTACTTCCGCGCCCTCTCCAATCATACTGTTTGTAATAACTGTATGACTTAATTTTGTATTTGATTGGATAATGCTATTTTTTATGATGGCGTCACAAATGTTGCTGCCTGCACCAATAGAAACGTGTGGCCCAACAATGGCATCTTTAATTACCACATTGTCGCCAATAAAACAAGGTTCAATGATGATGCTGTTTTCTGTACTTAAATTTTTACCTTTCAGATGTGCTTTGCCTTTTTCAAATTCGAGTACACGTTGATTGGTGTATACCGTAGCATCTTTATTACCGCAGTCTAACCATTCGGTTACTTTCCCCGGCATAAAAGCGATACCTTTCTGTTTCATATTTTCAAGAGCGTTGGTTAATTGATATTCACCTTTTTCCTTGATGTCGTTATCTAACAAATACTGTAATTCTTTTTTCAGATTATCTCCGTCTTTAAAATAGTAAATGCCGATAATAGCAAGATTACTGATAAATGTTTCCGGTTTCTCGATAAAATCTGTGATCACACCGGCATCATTTAATTTCACTACACCAAACTGACGGGGATCTTCAATACCCTGCACCCAAATTACGCCTTCCTGATTTGTATCCATCACAAAATCAGCTTTAAACAAGGTGTCTGCAAAAGCTACTACTGTTTTACCGGTAATGCTGTCTTTTGCACACATGATCGCATGAGCCGTGCCCAGTGCTTTATCCTGGTAACAAATAGTGCCTTTAGCTCCTTGAGACTCGGCAATTTTAATCAGATTATCTTCTACTTCTTTTCCAAAATCAGAACCAATGATAAAAGCAATTTCGTCTACTTTTTCGCCGCATACTTTGGTAATATCTTCTACAAGTCTTTGTACTATTGGTTTTCCTGCAACATTAATTAAAGGTTTAGGAACTGTAAGCGTGTGTGGACGCATACGTTTTCCCTTGCCTGCCATTGGTATGATAATCTTCATAAATTGGTTATAAATACGGTATTAAACACAACAAATATAATATTAAAAAGTTGAGATTTTGCCAAATTCAGAGCAGTTATACACCTATATTTTAACAATTAATCATTTTTGTGACTTTATTGAATTTTGGAATTATAGCCTTAAAATAGCCCATTTTATATGACTAAAAATTACTTTTCCCTGTTTCTTTTTCTCCTGGTATTCACGGCGTTTTCAAATGCATGCAAAGCACAATTATTTAATGGTTCGTTTCAACCCTATTGGATTATTTACGACGACGAAGCAAATGGCCAAAATCCTGGGAAATTTAAATTCGATTTTAAAGAAATTAAGGTGACCATTGGAAGAACGCATTACAGGTATATATATAACTACGACAAACAAAAACGCTTATCTTCTTATCTGGAAGAAAGACCTAAGCATCCTTCAAAAAACAGAGGTTTTTTAGTGAGTTACCATTCTGAATCAAAAACGCAGAAAAACAGGGTTGTTTGGTTTAAAAGACAGGTAGCTTATAAGTATGACAGTTCTCAATATAACCTGTATGATAAACTGATTTATTATCATGTTGCCGACAAAAATGGAAATTTAAAAGCAAAAGATATTTATGAATACGATAGCACTTTAATTGTTAAACACGAAAACTTCAAATACAAAAAACATCAACCGGTACTTCACGGAAGACAAGTTTACGAATATGAAATTGATAAGCAATTAAAAAAAGTAACTTACTATAATAGAAAAGGAAAAGCTTATAAGAACACGTTATTTGATTGTAATCCTGGCGGAGTAAATCACAAAATAGCCAGAGACAGTATTTATAAGTGCGTCAAATATGAAACTGATAGCCTGGGAAATAAGATTGAGATCACTATGGAAAATGTAAAGAACAGATCAACTAAGGTAGTGAAGTATTTTAACAGCCAAAATAAACTGATAGCACAAAAGCACTTTGATGTCAAAAAGGACGTGCCTTTGTTTTACTCATTTGTTAATCCCGAAACGGGTGCTACTATCAAACATATAAATTTTAACAAAGGAAAAGAAGCCTACAAATTTGAGATACTATTTGACGATAAAAACAATAAAAAGGAACTGAGAACTTATTATAAAAATAAAGTAACCTCCGTATTTAGATTTGAATACGATCCACAAGGACTTTTAGTGCAAGGTAAAGGATACAATCGCCATAATAAGTTAGAGCGCACTGTTTTTTATACATATGGGTTAAAAGAGTAGAGCTTACAAATTACCCGTTCTTCCGCCATCTACAGGTAAATTAATGCCGTTGATATATGATGCAGCAGGAGAAGCTAAAAACGCAACCGCATTTGCAATTTCTGATGCTTCACCAAAACGTCCCATTGGAATTTCAGATATCATTTCGTTAGTTACTGCATCTAATGCATGACCGGTTTTTGTAGATTTATTTTCGATAATTGTTTTTAAACGAACGGTAGATGTTGCACCCGGCAAAACATTGTTAACTGTAATGTTAAATTTGCCTAACTCGTTTGCTAATGTTTTTGCCCAATTAGCCACAGCCGCTCTGATTGTGTTAGATACACCTAAGTTCGCCAGCGGTGATTTCACAGAGGTTGAAATAATATTGATAATACGGCCGTATTTTGCATGCTTCATGCCTTCCATACAGGCGGTTGCTAAAATATGATTGCATATTAAATGATTATTAAAAGCTGATAAAAATTCATCTGTTTTTGCTAAATGTGCGGGGCCGGCAGCTGGTCCGCCGGTATTGTTCACTAAAATATGTACAGTTGGCTGGCGCTGCAGATAAGCATCAATGATCTGTCTTAATTCTTCAGGCTTACTAAAATCCACACAAAGATACGAGTGTAACTGACCAGCCGAAGTGCTTAATTCTTGCTTCACTGTTTTTAAAGCTTCTTCGTTACGGGCAACTAACGTTACTGCTGCACCCAAATTTGCTAATTCCAATGCTATGGCTTTTCCTATTCCCTGGGTGCTTCCGCAAACGATGGCTTGTTTGTTTTTTAAGTCTAAATTCATAATGTATGATGTTTAACCGCGAAGTTCGCACAGAGTAATGCAAAGTTCGCAGAAAATTTATTATTGTTTTTTAATTGATGATATCATTTTCTTTGCACTTAATTTTTCCTCTTAGATGAAAAAAAATCTTTTAATAATGTCGAACATTCATGCTCCAGAATTCCTTTAGCAACAATTGTTTTTGGATGCAATACCATTTGATTTATTTTTGTGAATCCTTTTTTTTCATCTGTTGCCCCATATACTATTTTTGTGATATGTGTCCAGTGTAAGGCGCCGGCACACATCAAACAAGGCTCAAGCGTTACATACAAGGTGCAGTCATTTAAATATTTTCCGCCAATAGAATTGGCCGCTGATGTTATCGCCTGCATTTCAGCATGGGCTGTTACATCATTCAATCGTTCGGTATAATTATGTGCCCTGGCAATTATTTTATTGTCAGCAACTACAACGGCGCCAACAGGAACTTCATCCGCGTCAAAAGCTTTTCTGGCTTCTTTCAGCGCTTCATTCATGAAATAATCATCAGAGTATAATTCCATTTATGTGCTAAGCTTAAACTCAGGATTATAAATAAAACCAATGATGTTTTCCCATGGGTCTTTTACTGTTGCTACTACAATTTCTCCGCCCACGTTTTGTGGCTTTTCATGTTCAATAGCACCTAATGCCAATAAATGATTATATGCTTCATTCACGTCCTTAACGCCCCAATAGCATAATACGCTGTCGCCTTTTTCAACTCCCGTTTGTTCCTCTGGCTGAAGCCCCAACTCGTAACCACCAATATTAAAGCCAACATAAAATGGTTCATCAAAATAAGGCTTAGTTCCAAAAGCCTTGTTGTACCATTCTTTGGCGTTATCAATGTTGCCTACTTTATAAATCGTAGTTCTTAATCCGAGTATGTTGGTTGATTTCATTGGTTGTAAATGGAGTGTATTATAATGTTGCCAATGCCTTATTTAACCTGGCAATTACTTCTTGTTTCCCTATTAAGGCAAGCATATCAAATAATTGAGCGCCACCTGCGACCCCCGTAGTTAAAACCCTTACTAACTGCATGTCAATTTTCCCTAATTCAGGTTCAACAGCAGCAAAAAGATCGTGAATGGATGTGATGGTCCAAGGTTCCAGGGCATTTAATTTTTCAGTCAATTTTGTATAAGTTGTTTTTGAATTTTCATTCCATTTTTTTGCCATTACTTTTTCATCATAACCCGTTGGAGCTACAAAAAAGTAAGCGCCAAAATCATAAAACTCAGTTACAAAATGCGCTTTCTCTTTAATTAACCTGCAAAATTCCACCACAAAGGCTTTGTCTTTTTTAATGCCTTTGGCCTCTAGTAAAGGCATTACGGATTCTGCCAATTGCTCATCCGTTTGCATCCTAAGGTATTGCTGATTGAACCATTTGGTTTTTTCGGGATCAAATTTTGCTCCTGATTTATTAACACGTTCAAAAGAGAAGTTCGAAATTAATTCTTCTTTACTTAAAATTTCGCGATTATCACCCGGATTCCAACCTAACAAGGCCAGCATATTTATAAAGGCGTCGGGTGTAAATCCAGATTCTTTATATCCAACATAATCCATTTTATCGCGTGGATCATGCCAGTTTAATGGAAACATCGGTAAACCAGATTTATCACGTTTTGATAATTTACCGTTACCATCCGGCTTTAAGATCAATGGTAAATGCGCTAGTTGCGGCATATCAGCTTCTAATCCTAAATAACGGTAAATTAAAATGTGTGATGGCGCACTCGGCAGCCATTCTTCGCCGCGCACGGCGTGAGTTATTTTCATTTCAATATCATCCACAATGTGCGCTAGATGATACGTGGGCATGCCGTCGGATTTCAGTAAAACTTTGTCATCCACCTGACTGGAGTTTACAGTCACCCAACCACGAATGATATCATGAAAACGAATCTCTTCATTACGCGGAACCTTTAATCGAACGACATATGGCGCGCCACTCTCCATTAATTTTGTTACTTCATCTTCCG
>JAZKDT010000017.1:57433-78333 GCA_040387475.1 Bacteroidota bacterium
GGTAAGGTTAATGAGTTACGCATGTTTTGACGCGTGATAGCATTATACTGGGGGGCCACCACTTTAGCAGCTTCTAAACGCTTGCGCATTTCATCCAGTTCTTCCGATGTATCGAAAGCTATATAGGCGTTTCCTGATGCAATTAGTTGATCAGAATACTTTTTGTAAATACCTAATTCTTTGCGTTCACTTTGCCTGTAAGGAGCATATGGTCCGTCACCAAAACCAACTCCTTCGTTTGGTTCAATACCGCACCATTTTAATGCCTTAATAATATAATCTTCCGCACCGTCTACATAACGGGTTTGATCGGTATCTTCAATACGCAATACGAAATCACCACCATGTTTTTTTGCAAATAAATAACTGAATAAGGCTGTGCGAACACCTCCCATGTGTAATCCACCGGTTGGACTCGGGGCAAAACGTAAACGAACTTTTTTTTCCATAGAGAGCAAAGATAAATATAAAATTTAAACTGTTTTTAATAAAAAATAAGTAGCTTTAAATCAATGAAAATTGGACTTGCCCGATATTTGGTGGTTTTATACTGCTTTGTGTTTTCACACGTAGGTCTGGCCCAATTTATGAATATTGATTCGGCCGTTTCAGTGTTAAAAACACTGAAAGATGATACAAATAAGGTTATTTTGCTGGATCATATAGCCTGGGACATCAGCTATCAGAATTTGCAAAAAGGCATTGAGTATTCAGACCAAAGTTTGAAGCTGGCAAAAAAACTTAATTTCGAAGAGTTTTATTCGAAGATATTTAATACACAAGGCGCTATTTATGATGACATGGCCGAAAGGGCTAAAGCACTCAATTTTTATCTGGAAGGCTTAAAGTATGCGAAAAAATATAATCAAATTCAGGAGATGGGTATTATTCATAACTCTATGGGAAATTTATATTCCAAAAGAGATGAATTCCAAAAAGCCCTGTCGCATTATATTAAAAGTGTTGACATAGCCCGGCAGTTTAAAAAAGACATGTATCTCGTTTATGGTAATATTGCCAGTATTTATGTGCATTATAAAAAATTGGATAGTGCTGTTTATTATCTCAATATATGCATGGCGCATCATTTGAAAACTAATAACGAACTGCGGTTAATGAATAACTACATGCTTCTGTCAGAAATTCAGTATGAACAGAAGGATGCTAAAAACAGTTTAATTTCTGCTAAAAAATCAATTGAGCTGGGTGAGAAGCTAAATGACAGATATACGCTGGCTCATGCGTATTTGCAACTTGGATTGGCTTACGCATTAGGTGATAAAATGCAGGAAGGCATTGTTGCGCTCAATAAATCGATTGCCATAGCCACTGAAACCGGCGACATACCAACCTTAGAGAAAACTTCCGAGTTTTTAAGTGAATTTTATGAGCAATTGGGCGACTATAAAAACAGCTTATTAAATTTTAAAAAATTTGGCATCTACAAGGATAGTTCACTAAACAAAGAAAGTATAAGGCAGGTTAAAAATGCAGAAGCGAAATTTGAAAATGAAAAGAAACAAAAGGAAATTGAGTTGCTGGGTGAGAAGCAAAAATTGAACGAAACTGAAAATCAAAAGAAGAAAATTTACTTGTACGCGGCTGTTTTTGGAATACTCATTCTTGGCTTGGTATTAGTTATTCTTTACAGAAATAATGTTTTAAAGCAAAAAACAAACAAAAATCTTGAAGCATTTAACACAGAGGTTAATCACCAAAAGGTATTAGTTGATGTTAAGAATAAAGAGATTACGGATAGCATTAATTACGCCAAACGGATTCAACAGAGTATTTTAACAAGTGATCACTACTTTAAAAACCACACCACTGATTTTTTTATTTTATTTAAACCTAAAGATATTGTGAGTGGCGATTTTTATTGGGCCTTAAATCACGACAACAGGTTTATAGTAATGACCGCAGATTGCACGGGTCATGGTGTTCCTGGCGCTATGATGAGTATGATGGGGATTAATTTTTTAAATGAGATCGTTAATGAAAAAGGCATTTCAAGCCCGGCAAGTATTTTAAATCAATTGCGGAGTGATATCATAAAAGCACTCAATCCGGAAGGTAGTACTGTAGAAACAAAAGACGGAATGGATTGTTGTTTGTGCAGTTTTGATTTCAAAAACATGAAGCTCACCTATTCAAACGCTAACAACAATTTTTATATTATTCGTAATAGTCAATTGATCATATCTCAGTCTAATAAAATGCCGGTAGGGGCTGGTCATGGTGTCAATAAGCAATTTGAGGAATTTGTGATTGATATCGAAAAAGGCGATTTGGTTATTACGCTGACCGATGGCTATGCCGACCAATTTGGCGGACAAAAAGGGAAGAAATACAAGTATAAACAACTTGAACAATTACTATTAGCAAACGCACATCAACCATTAAGTGAGTTAAAAAAAGAATTGGACGATAAGATTGAAGTGTGGAAAGGTGATTTAGAGCAGGTGGATGATATTTGCATTGTAGGAATTAAAGTTTAAAATAGAAAATTGTGAGAATCACGTTTGTGAAATATGTTTTTATTATGTTCTGCATCCTATGTGGTGGGAAATTATGTTCGCAAGGCTTGAATATTGATTCGTGTATCAGGGTTTTGAAAACATCCAGGGAGGACACAAATAAAGTTATTCTTTTAAATAGGATTGCCTGGGATATCGCTTATACGAATCTAAAAAAAGGGTTGGAATATTCTACACAATCTATAGAACTCGCCAAAAAACTACACTATGAAAGTATTTACGCACGCCTTTATAACACCAAAGGAGCTATTTATGGCGATATGGCGGAAGTAGCGTTGGCATTAGATCAGTATATTGAAGGTTTAAAATATGCAAAAAAGTGCAATCAGCCGGGTTCCGCTGCGGCATTATATAATTCATTAGGTAATTTATACGGAACAAATGAAGAGCCTCGTAAAGCGCTGTCAAACTATTTGTTAGCGATTGATGCTTTGGCAAAAAGTCAGCCAGGCAGAGTGCCGTTTCCTATTTATAGTAACCTCATTGGTGTTTATACGGTGCTTCAAAAATATGACAGCGCTATGTATTATGCTAATACCTGTATCGAACACAATATAAAAATTAATGACCGAGAAGGTTTAACGAGTAATTATATTGCTCTTTCTGAAATTTACTCTGCCCTGAAAAATAAAGAAGAGTGTTTAATTGCAGCAAATAAAGGAGTTGTACTGGCCAGGGAAATGGGTGATGAATATACCATGTCTCACGCATATGTTCAACTTGGAAATGCACTTTCGTTAAATGGGCGATATCAGGATGCTTTTGTAGCCATTAACGAAGCGATTTTTTACTCAAAAAAAACCGGTGATATGCCCGCGTTGGAACTAGCAACTCTTTATTTAAGTCAGATTTATGAGAATAGTGGCGATTATAAAAGTAGTTTGAAAACCTTTAAAGAATATACGGTTTACAAAGATAGCGCCTTAAATAATGAGAGTATTCAGCAGGTAAAAAATGCTGAAGCGAAATTTGAGAATGAGAAAAAACAAAAAGAAATTGAGCTTTTAGGAGAAAAACAAAAATTAAATGAAGCCGAAAGTCAGAAAAAAAGGGTGTATTTATATATGGCCGTATTTGGAATAGTTATTCTTGGCTTTGTATTAGCGATTCTTTATAGAAATAACGTGCTGAAGCAAAAGACGAACAAGAATCTACAGGCATTTAATAAAGAGATTAATCTTCAAAAAGATCTTGTTGAATTAAAAAACAAGGAAATAACGGATAGTATTAATTATGCGAAACGTATACAGCAAAGTATTTTAACAAGCGAACATTATTTCAAAAAACACACCACGGATTTTTTTATTTTATTTAAACCTAAAGATATTGTAAGCGGTGACTTTTATTGGGCACTTCATCACGAGAACAGGTTTATTGTCATGACAGCAGATTGCACAGGTCATGGCGTTCCCGGTGCCATGATGAGCATGATGGGAATTAATTTTTTAAATGAGATCGTTAATGAGAAAAAAATTGTTAGTCCGGCTGGGATTTTAAATCAATTAAGGAAGGATATTATCAAAGCCCTCAATCCGGAAGGAAGTATGATTGAAACAAAAGACGGATTGGATTGTTGCTTATGTAGTTTCGATTTTGCGAATATGAACTTGAAATATGCCAACGCCAACAATAATTTTTACATTATTCGCGAAAAAGAAATTATTGTGTCAAAAGCAAATAAAATGCCGGTAGGAGCAGGGTACAATTCGGATCATTCATTTCAGGAATTTGAAGTTAGTATTCAAAAAAATGATTTGGTAATAACCTTTACAGATGGATATGCCGATCAGTTTGGGGGACCGAAAGGAAAAAAATTCAAGTATAAGCAGCTTGAAGACTTATTATTTGCCAACGCTCATTTGCCTTTAAGTGAGATTAAAGAAGTATTAAATGATAGGATAGAATCCTGGAAGGGCAATTTAGAGCAAGTGGATGATATATGTGTAATGGGTATTAAAATTTAAATTATGACATCTAAAAAAATCAACCCGTTTTTGTTTTACAGTAAACAATTACAAAGTTTATTTACAAAAGCGGCCACGCAAAAAGATCCGGCATCCTGGCTGTATAAAAATAACGTTCGTACACCTCTTTTTATGCTGGAAGCGCTTACGCGATTGCATAAAAGTGCATTCGATGAGAGTTTGTTTGTTAAATGGAATAAGCGATTTAAAAAGCTGGAAGACCTATTGGGAGAAATCGATAAATACAGTGTGTTTGAAAAAGAATTTAAATCAAACAAGAAAATATCTGGAGATATAAATGGCTATTTCCAGGCTAATATTGATAAGTATACTGGAAAGCTCAACGAGCGTCTTAGGAAGAAGGACTGGCTTGGTGATAAGCTTAAAAAATTTGATGATCAATTGAGTGAGTTCACCGTAGAATATAACGACGAATATATCAATGAATTGAAATTTTCGATTGTGGATGAGGTTGACGCCATCCTGGACTTTGTTTCAAAATTTGATGGTCAGTTTACCAAATTAGAGGAGCAGGTACACGAAGTTCGAAGGAAGCTACGTTGGTTAAGCATTTATGCGCAGGCACTCCAAGGCCTAATACAGCTTAAAAAGTCAACCGGTTCAAAAAAAGCTGTTTTACATTATCAAACAAAATCAGTATTAAACTCGCCTTTTAACAAATTACCTCCGAAGCCAAAAGGAACAGCAATTATTCTTTTCGACGCAAGCTCTTTCTATGCAATTAGTTGGTTGATCAATGAATTAGGTGAGTTAAAGGATGACGGGTTAAGAATAGAAGAATTGAAAAAGGCAATTTGTAGTGCCGAAGACATTACCGAAATTCACGCCAGGGAAAAAGCAATTGCTTTTTTAGGTTTTAAAAAAACCAAAGAAACTGATATATTGAAGAAAACTTCAGAGATCATTACAACAGCAATTGCCAAAGACAAAGTCCTGGATACGCTGCTTATCGCATAATTACCATTTTTCCCATTCCTTTTTTAAAGAAGGAATCGGCATCTGTTTCACGTTTTTCAACAGCCTGCCCTTTGTTACGGGTAATAACTCTGTATAGATAGACGCCATTCGCCAGCTTATCGCCGTATTCGTCTTTGCCGTCCCAGGCATATTCTGATATGTTGCGTCCGATATGAATATTTCCCATTTCATTTTTATTAATTTCCCGCACCACCTTTCCGGTAATAGTCATGATCTGAATGGTGAAAATATCCGGAATTTCATTTCCGGTTAATGTAAATACAAAGCGGGTGGATGTACTGAAGGGATTCGGATAATTCAGAACTTCTGTAATGGTTTGTTTATTTACAATTTCAAACAAGATGTTATAATCGGTTGAACCGGATACATTACTGCTTCGATCAGTTGCCTGCACAGTCATTTTATATTTCCCGTCTTCGGCAAACTCGGGTTTCCATTCTATTTTGCATGAATTGCTTGGCAATTGTGCGGGCGTAAACTGTAAACCGTTGGCAAAAAATATACGTTTTTCACTTCCCTGGTTGGGGTATTTAATAAAGACTTTAAAATTTGCGGTGTCGTTTAACGCCAAATACCTGTTCTCATCTTTTAGGCTAACGAGCACATATGGTTTGGATGATATGATATCGCCGTTTAATATATGTGTGCCATCAAAGGTGACATCCAGTAAAGGGTTTGTATTATCCTTACTTACGTTAAAACCTATGCGAGCAATATTATTGAAATGATACTGCTCTAATTGATGTCTGGAATGGGTTTCAGGATTGACATCAACCCATAAGTAATTGTAGCCGCTAAAATGATTGATGCCATTAACATCAAACGTATTAAACCTAATGGTATCTATCAAAATTTGATTAGGAATAAAAGGTTTTGCTTTTAATTTGTGAGGTAATGGGTGAATAACTCTTTGAGCATCTTCTATCCAATAAGTAACGACCAGACTATCTGTAAAAGGCACAGTGCCAATATTTTCAATGGGTAAACGCACAATTAAATTTTCACCTTCCTGAATTGCCTGTGCAGTAGCACTGTTATAAAATCCTTGTTGCGGATTAATCGCACATTCGGGAACAGGGTCAAAATATACCTGCCATTTTTTTAACTGCGGCGGTGTTTTTAAAACGTCATCTCGCATAAAGGCAATAAGCTGCATTTTAGGATGCTGGGATGCATCAATATAATTTGCTAAATCGTAGATATCAGTACTATCTTTTGGAAATACGACTAACATTGTATCTTTTATGCCGTTAGGTCGAATGCCTACTATTTTTAACTTAATGCTATCGTGCGCTGGAAACTCCAAAGATTCATGTCGCCAATGCAAACTATTCCATTTTGCTGCGGGGCCAATAATTTCTGAAGCTATATAACCGCTATTCCAGTTTGTTTTAATTGAATCCTGTAAATAGATTATACTGTTGGGAGACGAGCCAACGACTTCGTGTGCCTGACCTGGACTCATGCCTTTTTTTCCCCATATGATAATCGGAATGCTATCCGGGACAGAGGAAATTGTATTAATAAAGCCACTTCCTATACTTTCAAATGCTGCTCTGGTTTGCAAAGAAAAGGTTGATGTCCCATGGTTTTGATTGCTATATGCCAAAACCCTGGTTCCTGCAGGTATAGTGTCAAGTATATTAAAGATATCAGACTGCCATGTTGGCTCTGATGCATTACAAAAACTATAAGGCCCAAAGTCCCACGCATTTAAAGGCAACCCATAACACTGGCAGTTATGCATACTAGTTGTTCCAGTCCCTGTGGGTGTAGCTAAAGGCATGCTCTGTCGAGGCATAGCAGAGATAGAATCAAATAAAGCAATACTCCAACCTGCAAATGCCACGCAAGGATGTAAATGCATCACATAGCCATTCAGAGAATAATTAATAGAAGTCCATGGGATAACGTTATGAAATCCATTGCGACATGTGATAGAACTAACATCATTTTCGAAATCAAATTTACGGGTTGCCCGTTTAAATTTCACAAACTGATACTTATCATTTTTAAACTGGTGAAAATGAGATTGACCCCAACCATTTTTGTTGTGATATACCTGAAACGAACTTTCACGCCACAAAAAGCTGCTGTCTGCCGGTGAAAGTGAGTCTTTCCTGATCCTCCAAAAATAAACGGTACTATCTGTATAAGATAAATTTACTGTCCAGTTGATTACTCCGCCAACACTGTTGATAACCGTGCTAATGAGTGCATTGCTTGTAAAGGTGTCATTCGTGTCTAGCTGAATACGATAAGCTGTAGATGCGGCAAAAGGATCAGCGGTTGTTGCCTTTAATGTAATTTGTGGCGTATTTGGAATTATCGCATATTTATATGGAAATACCGGTATTACGTCTCCGCCCGGAATAAACAGGTCTACAAAGCCTGAAGTAGAATTATTAGTTTCAGATAATTCGGTAATTTTGTAATAAGAATCGATCAGTACATGGAAATGATTTAAACCTACATTTTTTGAATAATCCTTTTCGATAAAAAAGCTCAGCGTGTCTTTATTCAGGGGAGCAGTAATCTCCTTAAAATAAGTAACTGAATCACCGTTAGGTAAATAATGTTGAACCCGTACAATAAACGTATCATTAATAGCCTTTGCATTATTTTTGATCACTACATTCACGCCAATGGAATCCATGTGAGTAGTAGTATTAAAATACACACTGGAGTTTGTGATTTCATAGTCGGGTTTTGTAAAGGCATTTAATTTTACGGACGGATCACCTTCTAAGGTCATTTCGAGGTTGGTGATCTCCTGAATTTGACTACCAATAATGGATGTTTTATAAGCGGAACTTTTCACTGCATCTCCAATACCTTTGTAGTAGCATTCATAACTTAAAGCGGTGTAAAAATCGCCCGAAAAAGCATGGAGTGTATTTACTACTCCTGCTGATGAGGAAGCCAAGAATGCAATACTTCCTTTTTTATCTATTAACGTAAACGCTTCACTGGTACTGTTTGCCTCTGGTAAATGAATGTTGCCGGAATAACAGGAATTGGCAAAAAATAGCGGATACTTACCCTGGTTATCATATGCAGCAGGATTGTCAATTGCCTGGTCAAAACCAGTTGTAGATCCATGACCAAAAAACGTAATTAATGAACAACCATAGTCAATCAATTGTTTGATCGAATCACTCACCGTAATTTGAATAGGGGCAGTGGTTGTTTTTTGAAAAGGAAAAATGCGTGCACCATATAAAGTGTCTTCTATATGGTTGCCAAACGTTTCAAGATAAGTTTTAAAATCATGCTGTTGCAAGCTGTTTTCTCCGCCGCTAAAATGTAGTACTCTTTTGTGCCAGTCTTTTGGTGGAAACGGCGAGGCCAGGCCATCAGATGAACTGCCTTCGTGTTCTATTACTTTATCCAGGTAATGGGTAAGATCTAAGTTATTTCGTGCAGAGATCCGCCCCACCGGAATAAACGAGGTAACCGAATTAGAACCATGTAATCCCGCGGTTAGCGAATTATCTGCCGGAGGATTTCCCAATGTAGGAACTTTACACAAATTCCAGTTAGCATTGCTACTGGTTCTCATTAGGTCATTTTGAATAGACTTTCCAATTAAAAGTAAATACTTAGGCGGAACGGGTAAACTATCGCTTAAAAATTTACAGAAGTTTTTTATTGCCAACGGATTTTTAATATTTCCATAAGCAAATTGATCATACAGGTCATCAATATCCGCCATAATTACATGATGTGAGCCGCCTGCCGAACTTTGCCTGTATGTTTTATAATTAATAGCGTTGGTAATGCTTTTGTGAGTAACAATCAAAAAGGCTGAATCAGGGTTGGAGGTCCGGTAATTCACAAAATAACCGGTTTGATTTACAGAAGCAAGAGAGCTAACTATATGGATATTGGACGTTGTAGTTAAAAAACATTCTTTTTGTGAAAATGAATTTGGAATCAGGGCTTTTACATTATTTCCCGAAACAACCGTTGAAATATATTTATGATTGGTGAGGTCATATAATAAAACCTGGGAACTTCCAGTATTAACATTTTGAATGTCTACATAAGTTTTAGAAGTTATCGCATTATCCAGAAAAAATAATTCTTCTGACGAATTGGAAAAATCTGGCAGTTGAGGGTATTTTACATACAGGTAATGTAAATTGGTTTTGTGTAAAATTGGAGGAATAAACGAATACAATGGGTTATTTTCACTGGAGAAAAACAATTGAGAGGTGTTTTGTAATTTATCGGAGGTGATTTGTTTCTCAAGTAATATTTGACTAATGCCTTGAAAAGTTGTATCCACCAGTGTTACTGTATTGCCAAGGATGTCAGTATAGCTCCATTTTACCTCATGGTCAAAATTAATGCCTGATATTGGCTGATCAGATGCTCCTGAAAAACTTGTTTTAATAAAAACCGGTAAGCTGGGAGATTGGTAAACATTGAGGCTGTTAAAGTTTGTTTGTTTTATATCTCCTTTCTGAAGTTCCTTTCCCGGACCTTCACCAACAACATATCGTGGGTCGGAGATGACGTCTAAAAAAACGTGTCCTAAAGAATAGCTTGAATTGTATGCTTCAATTTTTTCTGAGTAAACATAATCAGCCGCTGTATAACCCGTAAAATTCACATCAGTTTCATACTGTACCCTTTTGTTATTTAATAAGGAGTTCCAGGTCAGATAGGCGTAATTAGTGTCGTTAAATAAAGCAATATAAGGGTTTGGCATTCTTGTAATACCTGTATAAGCTAAAGAGTCAAAAGAGGCATCATTTTTTTTTGCAAAAAACTCTATGTAATCCAAAGCATCAAATACATTATCACTCTCACCATTGATGTTGATGTGTTGTTCCTGCCCTTTAATAAATAATTGAAAATTTTTCGGGTTGATCGAAGGAACCGGAATCCCAGCGCTCAGAAGCGTATTGTAGTCAATACGGTACAGCCCGGTTTTGGGGATGTTAATCCGGTAATGTTTTTGCCCATAGTTTATCCATTCGTTACCGTATTTCTGCGCAGTTAAATTAACTGTAACGCATATTAAAGAACATAAAATGAATAAACGTTTTATCATTTAATAAGTTTTTTATTAATGTCGATCTTGACTGTAAAAATATGTGAATAAAGCGACGTAGATACATTGCCGATATTAGTCATAGCATAATCCAAAGCAAATACTTTATACTTAATACCCACTCCAATGTTTGGTTGAATGGTTGTAATATCAGAGCCGGTCACATTTTTTGCTTTCTGAATATTGCCCAAGCCTCCTCTTAAATAAATAAATCCTTTATAACCAACTTCCAAACCGAGAGCAGGTTCCATGCTCCATGCATTTGTTTTTATTACAGTGTTACGTTTTCCATCGAATGTATTGATGAAGTTTAACTCACCTCCAATAGATATTCTGTCTTTCCATACAAACCAGGTACGGGTAACTCCTAAAATTAATTTTGGAACCGTTACTTCAACCGAGTTACTGGGAATATCATTACCCGTAACAGCGTAGGTTTGTTTTACTTCGTCAGTAAGATTATAAGACCAGGCATTAAATGTTCCGGTTACGTCTCTTGCCATGGCTGCAAATCGCCATTTGTTTACATCATACATAGCACCTGCGTCTAAACCAAAACCCCAGGCTCCACCAAATTCTCCCAGTTTACGACGAATGATCTTTGCGTTGGCGCCTATTTTTAATCCTTTTACTTTTGTTATATTTCTGGCATAAGATAAAAGAACTGCTGCATCAACTGCGTTGAAAGATTTTAAACGGGAATAATCAACGTTGCCGTTAGCATCAATTAATTCAGTCGTATTGGGAATGTTATCCACACCAAAACGAATAAAGGTAATTCCCGCTACGCTATTGCTGTCAATCCGTTTCGATCCGCCAATAAAATCATATTTGGCGATTCCGGCAAAGTATTCGGCATGCATTAAGCCAATCTGCATATTACTTTGCTGTAACTGCAAGCCTGCGGGGTTCCAGTACCCAGCTGTTACGTCATTTACAGAAGCTACATTGGCGTTCGCCATCGAAAGAGCTCTCGCCCCAACACCAACACTTAAAAACTCGTTACTATATTTTGCTATTTGGGCAAAACTTAACGAAGAGACAGAAATAAACACTAAAACAACTAAGTTCTTCATAATCAGCTTAAAATTACGTAAATTTTTTAAAATGGACAATATATCGGCTTAACGGATTTATTTAAAATTTATTGTCTAAGAATAAGGAAAATAAGGGTTTAAGGCTAAAATTCAGGGATGTGATTACTGAATATCCTGTTTTTTAACATATCGATTCCAGAAAGAGGCGACAGCGTATGACGCTAGTAATAAAATGTACGGAAATACATGTAACGTGTGCCGTTCACTCCATTCATTAAAGATGAGGCTTATCATAAATGCGTTAAGGAAAATAATAGTTAAAAAAGTGATTAAAAAGCCATAATTGGTTTTCTGCTTTTTATAAGAATAAAGCGTTCCTGCAATTGCGAAAATGTAAAACAAATGATGGCTTTGATTAATATAATTATGAAAGTTGGAATAATAGGGGCGTGTAGTAAGAAAGAAGGAATTGAATTTTTGGACAAATAAGCTTAAAAATGTTTTTATTCCCTGATGTTCTATAATAAACCGGTAACACTCTATTAATGTATAGTCACCTGGAGGCAACTCCGGAAACATCCAACCCGGAAAACCATAGTAAACCGAGCCATTTGAAATGTATTTTGAAAAATCGTGATAAGGTAACGGAAAAAAGAATAAAATACTCACAAATAACATAAGTAAAGTAATGAGGCCTGATGTCAAAGTCTGTTTTTTGGATAGTAATTTGGCCTCGTAAAAAGTAAAAAGCAAGACACATATTACTGTGAAAATGCCTGAGGGTCGTGAAAACATAACTATGAGCGCGAACAGGGCAATTTTTGGCATCTTGTTTTTTACGGCAGGGTGTAAGCATACATAAGCAAATAATAAACTCATAGCAATAAAAAATGTTTCTGAAAATAAATTGAATTGCCAGTATTGTATTAATGGGCTCAGGCACACAAAAACAAGCCAAAGCTTTGCCGTGGCATTGTTAATGTAAAAACAAATTAATTCATGAAATTTATAGTAAGCAAATACACTGATGAGCCAGGTAGTTATAAAGATCAGCAAGGTGGGGACTTTTAGAAACACAAAAACCGACAGGTAAACTACGTAAGCAATGTAAAAGGTTTGGTATTGGGTAGCATTTACAAAATCTCCACCGGCAAATTGGGTAGCTCTCGAGAGATACTTGTCGCCTTCGTTTAAGGTGCTAAATCCAAATTTAAAATAAAGTAGGGCTAATACAATGAAGTGACAACACAACAATCCTATCCAGAAAAGTTTTTGAGATTTAAGTTTGTGGATTGTCATGAAATTAGGTTGCTTGTCAAACTAAAAATACAGTTTTTTTGAATACCATTAAATCTCAGCATTTTTATATCTTTACCACATCACTATGAATATCAAAAAACATATTCCCAACGCCATCACCTGCTGTAATTTATTTTGCGGCTGCCTGGCGATTATTCAGGCATTTGAAGGCAATTTGGTAAATGCAGCATATTTAGTGAGTTTAGCTCTCATTTTTGATTTTTTTGATGGATTTGCAGCGCGTATGCTGCGAGTAGCGTCTCCCATCGGCAAAGATCTGGATAGTTTGGCTGATATGGTGACTTTTGGTGTTGTGCCCGGATTAGTAATGTTTCAGTTGCATAAATTTTCATTGTTGAATTACGTTGAAAGACTTCATGGCGACGAGATGCCCTCGTATTTTATAGTGTTGAAATACTCGGCTTTTATTATAACCATATTTTCAGCCGTAAGACTGGCAAAATTTAATAATGATATTAGACAAACAGATTCTTTTATAGGAGTTCCAACACCAGCTGTGGCAATATTTATTCTTTCGATTGCGTTTGTTTTGTCGAAACAATATTATGGTGTATCCGACCATGAGGGCTGTGCAGGAGGAGGTACCTATGCGAAATTGTTAAATTTAATTGCTGATCCTCATGCTTTGTTTGTTATTTCGGTAATTCTGAGTGTTTTGCTTGTATCTGAAATTCCTTTATTTGCTTTGAAATTTAAATTTTTTGGTTGGAGAGGCAACAGAGTCCGTTATACGTTTTTAGCATTGAGTTTGCTATTAATTGGCACTTTGCAATTTGTTGGTATTCCCTTGATCATCATTTTGTATATCCTTATGAGTGTGATTACTAACTTTTATATGAAAAGACGAACAGTCTAAACTCTTTCTCTCAGCGCCCCTGTGGTGAAAATCTACACAAACGACTAAATTTAATCATAAGCGGTAGAACAACTCTTGCTTTATATCCCTATTTTTAGTTCGTGATAAAACTTGAACAGATCCGCAAAGCCTACAAGCTTAATAATACTTCCTTTGAGGTTTTAAAAGGAATTGATATTCATATCAAAGAAGGGGAGTTTGTTTCCATTATGGGTTCATCCGGATCAGGTAAATCAACTTTGTTAAATATCCTTGGTATTTTAGATAATTACGATTCGGGTACTTATATGCTCAACAACACCTTGATCAAAGATTTATCCCAAACCAAAGCGGCTCATTTGCGAAACCAGTTTTTGGGATTTGTGTTTCAATCTTTTAATTTACTATCGTTTAAAAATGCGATGGAAAATGTGGCTCTTCCTTTATACTATCAAAAAGTATCACGCAAAGAACGTAATATAAAAGCTTTGGAATATTTAGATAGGGTTGGGCTAAAAGAATGGGCAAATCACTTACCAAGCGAAATGAGCGGTGGACAAAAACAACGGGTAGCTATTGCAAGAGCCTTAATTGGGAATCCAAAAGTTATTTTCGCCGATGAACCAACAGGCGCTTTAGATTCTCAAACATCGATTGAGGTCATGGATATTTTTAAAGAGATCAATAAACAAGGCAAAACCATTGTGCTGGTGACGCACGAAAACGATATAGCGGCTTTAACAGATCGAACCATTCGTTTGAAAGACGGCTTGATCATTTAAATTATGTTCGACTTAGATAAGTGGCAGGAAATATTAGGAACGATTAAGAAGAATAAGCTCCGTACTTTTTTGACGGCGTTTAGCGTAGCGTGGGGAATTTTTATTTTGATCATTTTATTAGCAGCGGGGCAAGGATTGAGAAACGGTGCACAATCCCAATTTGGTAACGATGCTGCTAATAGTATTTGGATTGATGGCGGCCAAACAAGTATGGCGTTTGAAGGGTATAAACCGGGAAAGAACATCCAGTTAACTAATTCCGATTTTTATCATATCAAAAATAATGTGGAAGGTGTTGATCATGCATCTGCTGTTTATGATGGACGTGCCGGAAAAATATTGTCCTATAAAAATGAGCATGCAGGCTTCACCGTTCGTTCCTGCGCTCCCGATCATAATTTGTTAGAGAAAGCAAAGATCGTAAAAGGCCGTTTCATCAATGAAATTGATTTTAATGAATTCCGGAAAGTTTGTTGTATCGGCATTCCTGTTCAGGAAGCCTTATTTAAAAATGAAGATCCTATTGATAAATTTATTGACGTGTCTGGAACAAAATATAAAGTGGTCGGTATTTTCAATGATCCCGGTAAAGGTGATAACGACAGAATTTATATTCCGTTGTTAACAGCTCAGCGAATTTATAACGGCCAGGATAATGTGAATGTGATTTGGGCAAGTACCGGAACTGTTAGTACAAATTATAGTGAAGCTATGGTAACACAGATCCGCCATTCACTGGCAAAGAAATACCATTTCAATCCAGAGGATATGAATGCGGTTGGCGTGTTTAATAATAATGTGGAATATAAACGCATCATGGGACTTTTAGATGGCATCAAATTATTTGTATTCATTATCGGTATTTTTACGTTAATTGCAGGCGTAGTAGGTGTAAGTAATATTATGATGATTGTGGTGAAAGAGCGAACCAAAGAAATTGGGATCAGGAAAGCATTAGGAGCTTCTCCCTGGTCAATTGTATCATTGATCATCCAGGAATCTGTTTTTATAACGTTTGTGGCTGGTTACACCGGCTTGATACTAGGCATAGGAGTGATAGAACTCATCCGGTATTTTAAACTGGAAGGAGATTTCTTTAAAAATCCGGAAGTGGATCTGAGTATTGCTTTAACCTCCGTTGTGTTAATAGTTGTGGCTGGGGCATTAGCCGGATTTTTTCCGGCGTTGAAAGCCGCAAGAGTTGAACCGATAACTGCATTAAGAGAAAATTAATTTGATATTTGAACGAGATAACTGGCAGGAAATTTTTGCAACAATTCGTAAAAATAAGTTACGAACCTTTCTCACCATGCTTGGTGTTTTTTGGGGCATATTTATGTTGGTGATTATGCTGGGTTCAGGCAACGGATTGCGTAACGGTATCTTGAAGGAATTTGCGGGAACAGCCACAAATAGTTTTTTCGTTTGGGCGCAGCAAACAACCAAAGCGTATAAAGGTATGAAGCCTAATCGGAGTTTTAATTATACGACTTCTGATGCTGAAGCATTAAAACAATTGCCGGAACTCGATGTAGTTTCTCCTTTAAACCAATTAGGCGGACATGAAGGAACCAACAATGTGCTTAGAGGGTTAAAAACGGCGGCCTGCGAAATACAGGCCTGTTATCCGAATATTTCTGAGATATCTGACATTAATATGGGGCAAGGACGTTTTATTAATGAGCTGGATATAAAAGAGAAGCGAAAGGTATGTGTAATTGGTCCACGTGTTGCTGAACTGTTATTTAAAAAAAATGAAAATGTTATTGGCGAATATATTAGAATAAACGGTGTTTATTTTAGGGTGGTAGGATTAACTTTTATCACAGCAGGCGGCCATGACGGGAGGGAGCAAGCGCAACGTATCAATATTCCATTCAGTACATTTCAAAACGCCTTTAATTATGGAGATATTGTAGGGTGGTTCGCGATAAAATCCAAGGACAATATTCCGGCAGAACAATCAGAAGAAAAAGTAATGTCGATTTTAAAAGAACGTCACAAAATTTCGCCGGATGATAAGAAAGCAATCGGACATTGGAACATGGCTGTTGAGTATAATAAACTGAATGGATTATTTGTAGGCATTGAAGTACTCGTATGGATAGTCGGGATTGGAACCTTATTCGCCGGTGTAATTGGTATCAGCAATATCATGCTGATTGTTGTGAAAGAGCGCACCAAAGAAATTGGTGTGAAACGCGCCCTAGGGGCAGTGCCCACGCAGATTATAGGCCAGATAGTTTTAGAGGCTATTTTTCTAACGTCCATTTCTGGCTACTTTGGATTGGTTGTAGGTATTGGATTACTGGAGGCATTAAATGCTGCTATTGGCGATTCAGGAGAAATGTTTACAAATCCGACAGTAGATCTTTCAGTGGCGATCAAAGCATTAAGTGTGTTGATTTTAAGTGGTGCTTTTGCAGGGTTAATTCCTGCAAGCAAAGCCATTGCCATTAAGCCTGTAGAAGCCCTGAGAACGGAGTAATGAATAAATTAAAAATGAGTCGATCATATAATTAAACATAAACTTATATAACTTTGCGAGCTTTACATAACCTTTGCCAGCTCTGCCGTTTAACAAAAATAACACTATGATAAAAAAAATAATTAAAATTACATTACTGGTAGCTTTCATAGGCTTAATTTTCTGGACATTTTATTTCCTGTTCAATAAATCGCAGAAACCGCCCGAAGTATTTAAAACTATTTCTCCGTTTGATACCTCGATTGTGAAGAAAACCGTTGCAACGGGTTCTGTTACGCCCCGCAAAGAAGTTAATATGAAATCGCAGGTGAGCGGTATCATTGAAAAATTGTACATCGTTGCCGGGCAACAGGTAAAGCAAGGTGATGTGATCGCTAAAATAAAGATCGTCCCTAATATGTTGAATTTGGCAAACGCTGAAAATCGCATTAGTTCAGCCCAGGTAAATTATGATAATTCAAAAATGGATTATGATCGTAATAAGGTCTTATTTGATCAAAGCGTCATTTCAAAATCGGATATGCAGGGATTTGAAATGCGTTTGAATTCCAATAAAGTAGAATTGGACGCAGCTATTAATCAACTACAAATTATAAAGGAAGGGGCTTCTAAAACTGCTGGCTCAACAAGTAATACATTTGTGAAAGCAACTATTACCGGAATGGTTCTGGATGTGCCGGTAAAGGAAGGCGGCCAGGTAATTGAAAGTAATACGTTTAATGAAGGAACAACTATTGCCTCGGTGGCTAATATGGGAGAAATGATCTTTGAAGGAAAATTGGATGAGAGTGAGGTAGGGAAGGTGCATGAAAATATGGATATTGTATTAACGATTGGAGCAATTGATAAGGAGAGTTTTGCAGCTAAGTTGGAATATATCGCACCAAAAGGTGTGACTGAGAATGGTGCCATTCAGTTTTTGATACGAGCATCTATCAGTAAAGATAATGCGTCTTTTTTGCGCGCAGGGTATAGTGCTAATGCAGATATTATTTTGAGTAAAAAAGATAAAGTGATGGCAATCCCAGAAAGCGTTTTACAGTTTGAAAAAGAACGACCGTTTGTTGAGGTAGAAAAGGGTAACCAGGTTTTTGAAAAACGATTTGTGAAAACGGGTTTATCCGATGGAATCAATATTGAAATACTCGATGGTATTCAAAAAACAGATAAACTTAAAATGCCTCAACTGGCAGAAATGCCAGAAGGCTAATTAGTTTAACGTAGTTTCTTCCACCATAAAAAATAGTTAAGATGGAAGTTCTTATTTAAAGTGTTATTCATATAATTCAAACAGATCAATTCTATTTGTTGTTCCGTAAGATGCATGGCTTCATGTAAAGGTGTGCCCGCTTTTTGGGCGTACCAACTCTGACTCATTAAATTGCTTTGTCGTTGCGGTTCTGTTAGCCTTTGTTCGAGTTCATGAGCGTCTGTATTCACACTCTCAAAGGAAGCTTTGGCATGCGGATGATCTAATCCCAAGATGTGGCCTAGTTCATGTGGTATGGTTCTTATGTTAGTATTTGAACTAATAGAGTATACATGCTGTTTGTTTAATTTTACCCTTAAGCCTTTAAAATCAGCAATAGCAACATTTCCGTTGAGGTTATCATCTACGATCTGAACTAATATTCTTTTGTGAGAACACTGGTTCTGATGTTTAAGCGTTCTCAACTCCACATCACAGTGAACTGTAAACTTTCCAATACATTTATTGAATACATTCATTAGTTGCATTTTCATTGCTTCCTTTAACTTTTCCAGATCGAAAAACTGTGAGCTGGTGTTAATAATATCGGCTTTAACACGAATGAAAACTGAGTTTTGATGTTTGCTGATGACAATCATTATTTATCAGGATACATGGTCAATGCGGCTTCAATACAGTAAGAAACATCTATCGAGTAATGGTTTTTCCCTTTGTTGGCGCGGCGTGTTCTCGCTAGACGACAGATAACCAATTTCTTTTCAGGAACGCAGATAACATATTGTCCCAACATGCCCTGCATATAAAATACGGACATGCCCTTATATTTTGTTAACCACCAGGCGTATCCGTAAGTGTGGTTTGGGGTACAATCCTCTTCCTCACAGTTAAACGGTAAAATAGAAGCACTCACAAAATTGCTATCCAGTAATTGTTTTCCTTCCCAGTTACCGAAGTTCATGTATAATTTTCCCATTCTGGCAAAATCTTTTGCATTGCTATTAATGCAGCAAAACCCTTTTTCGAGGCCGTCTTTTTTATCGAGGCTCCAATAAGCATCTTGCTCGCAATTTAATGGTCCCCATAATTTTTCGCTGAGGTAAGTAGCTAACGGTTTGTGGATGGCTTTAGAAATGCAGTAACCTAACAACGCCGTGTTACCGCTTAAATATTTATATACTTTACCTGGTTCGCTTGCTTTTTCTTTATAATCTGTAGATGCTTTGAGCAGATCAGTTCCGTAATAACCTTCAGCCGGATAAGAAAAAGGATTCGCATAACTTTCGTCAAATGCTATCCCCGACGACATGCTTACCAGATGTTCCAAAGTTATACCTGCACGCCAATCAGTTTTAAATTCTGGAATATAGGTGCTCACGGGTTCGCTAATGCTTTTAATGAAACCATCCTGTATGGCAAATCCTAATAAGGCACTCGTATATGATTTTGCCATACTGAAAGAATTAGTATGAGATGTATCACTAAAATTATCCCAGTACTGTTCATGAATCAGTGTGTCATTTTTGATGATCACTAATGCATGGGTATTCACTTTGGTCATCACCGAATCCAGGAAGGGAGATAGTTGCCCTGTGTTATAATGTTTAGATAAAGGCCAGGGTTTGGGATTGGTCGCAGTTACCTTTCTGTTTTCAAATATCTGGTATTCAGTAGCACTGGGCCCGCCTTTGCCATGCAGATAGGTTGTTCCAATGGCCTTATATAAATACCATCTTCCCGAACATAGTATGACCCCATTCAAAAAAATGAAAATAAATAAAATGGTGTAAAGTAAAAATTTGAAAATTTTCTTCAGCATACTTAAAGTTACTACTATATTAAGTTACAGTCAAACAACGAGCTAAAATGTTTTTTTAATTTTTCTTTTATTTCAGGAATATCAACATCTTGCCCCAGTTCTTTATTTAAGCTGGTTACCGCTTTGTCCTGAATACCGCAGGGAATTATATTGTTAAAGTAATTGAGATCAGCATTTACATTAAATCCCCAGCCATGCATGGTTACCCAACGACTACAACGCACTCCAAACGCACAAATTTTTCTGGCTTTAAAGATGTTATCTTCATCCAGCCAAACACCGGTTTCTCCTTTGCTCCTTCCTCCTTTAACGCCATATTCATCCAATGTTAAAATAATGGTTTCTTCTAGCAGGCGTAAGTATTTATGAATATCTGTAAAAAAATGATCGAGATCCAAAATAGGATAGCCTACCAATTGCCCCGGGCCATGATAGGTAATGTCGCCACCCCGGTTAATTTTGTAATAGGTGGCCTGCTTTTGTTTCAATTGGTTTTCGTTGATGAGAAGGTTAGCGGCATCGCCGCTTTTGCCTAAGGTGTATACATGCGGATGCTCTATAAACAGCAAATGATTTTTTGTTTCGATTTGTTGGTCGGGATCTGAATTTCTGTTGGATATTTTTTGAGCAATGGTTTCATCGAACAGACTTTCCTGATACTCCCAACAAGCCTTATAATCCATAAGCCCGAGATCCTGAAAAAATACCTGCTTGTTCAATTTGAATGTTTAGCTTTTAGCTAATTCGTTTTTAAGATTGGTAATAACATTTACCTCCACCGCATCAATATTTTTCATATCAGCAATATAACAGGAGATCCAATCTCCCATATGAATAAGGTAAAAGAATT
>JAZKDT010000018.1:0-32995 GCA_040387475.1 Bacteroidota bacterium
CAAAACCGGTTAAAATACATATCAACATGCCAATAGAAATCAGAAACCGGTTTCTAAAGTATGGATTCGAGAAAGCTATTTTCCAGTTATAAAGCATGGTATTACAATATTAGTGATTTTTACAATGGCATCACTTCTTAAAATTATTTAAAAATGACCGGGTTATGAACAATAAAAAAGCCGTTTACTAGTAGTAAACGGCTTAAACATGAATGGCAGTAGGTTATGGCAGCGTAATATTATAAACATTTCCATTGATGGTAACGGTTGCCTGATCATCGCAGGTGCCATTTCCAAAATCGATATGCCGGGTTGCCTTGCCGCCAGGAGTGTGATCTAATGATCCTTTCGTAAAATGACGACGACATCCCAAGGCCATATTCCTGATCAAGGGAGAGGTGATCGTAGAAATAAATGCATTTCCGTTTGAGGTTGTACCGGTTGCATTACCGGTGATAGCGTATGTATCATCATTCCAGGTCCAGGTGCCTTCTCCGCTTAGCCATTCACGCTGGCGATTGCTTTGCCAGGTGATCGTTCCTCCATTGTTGGCTTTAATGATGCTAATATTCGCGTTGATCTCATATACCAAATGGTGAGCAGTGTTGTGACCTTTATTGGTAATTGTTTTTGATCCGGTAACCTCGTTATCGTTTACAAAATAATTTTGTGGCGTAACGGTGATCACCGTGTTTGAATCGCGGTACCGGCCGGTAAAGTTAATAATAACAAGGCCTCTTCGGCTTCTGCCATCGTTACCGATGCAATTGGTTGACCCAAAATTGACCGTAATTGTTTTAGCCGCCGCTAAAGTATCGGCGGTGATGGTGGCGCAGGTACTTAATACCGCACTTGTTTCTGAGGTTTTAAAACTTGATATTGTATTTGTAACAGATGCCTCATCGGCGATATTAGTTAAATCGTTTACGGTTGAAGAAGCAAAGGATTGATCAACGGCTGCTGCCGTATCACTGTCTTTTTCTTCTTTATCTTTTTTCCTGCAGGAAGAAAAAACGGTTGAACCTACTATTGCAACCACGGCGAGTGTTGATATAAATTTTTTGGTTTTCATATGCTTTGTTTTATTGTTTCTGTTTATAAGACTATACAATAAATCAAAGGTTTAATGAGCTAAAAATTATTTCACAAAACTACCGCAACCTGTGTACTTTTTATTTTTATAAGATATCACAACACGGCTGTCTTTCTTATCTCCGCTCGCAGCATCAACACAAACGTCGGGAACAATATTAATCGAAAGACCTTTACCCTGGTAATCGAAGCCTGCTTTTTCGGTAAATGCGGGGCCTTTATAATCCAGGTTAACACTATCTTTTCCATAATCAAGTACTACTCTTATTTTAAGGTTTGATATTTCGGCAAACCAACCAGGCTCAGTACCACTCGCTTTAAAAACCACCTTATCTTTTTTTGGTTCATCTTCGATATTGGATAGCTCTTCCACCGCATCCATTTTAGACAAAGAAATATCCACTTCTGCAAGCGTATCATCTCCCTGTGTGATGGTTTTGTCACCATTAGTATTAACCTGTGTGCAGGAAACTAAACATAAAGTGGCCGAGGCAATTAAAAAGTATTTTATCATATCATAAACCTACGAATATTTATAGCTGATAACAATTTTATTATTTTTAATAATCTTACCTTTGTGGAAATTAAAAACCATGGATTTAAAATTTGATATTATTGAGATTTTAAAAGTAACGATGATACTTTTTGCGGTGATAGACGTAATTGGATCTATTCCTATTATTATTGGGTTGAAACAAAAGACCGGAGGAATAAACGCGCCAAAAGCATCGCTTGTATCTCTTGGTATTATGATCGTGTTTTTATTTGTGGGTCAAACCATTTTAAATATTATCGGTATTTCGATAGGAGACTTTGCGGTTGCCGGATCTATTTTAATTTTTATTGTTGCCTTTGAAATGATCCTGGGGATTCAGATCTCAAAAGATACGATGCCTGCCACAGCTTCGGTTATACCATTGGCATTTCCGTTAATTGCCGGCACGGGTACTTTAACTACACTTTTATCTATCAAAGCCGAATATAATATTGTATCTATTATTACGGCGATCATTCTCAATGTGATTATAGTATATATTGTTTTACGAAACCTCGACCGGCTTGAACGCATACTGGGCGCTGGTGGCATTGCTATTTTGAAAAAAGTATTCGGGATTATTTTATTGGCTTTGGCCATTAAATTATTTAAAACCAACATCGGTTTATAACGATCTATTACCGGGGTGTACGGCTATTTGCGTAGTTTCATAAGAGAAATTTAATAAAGCCATATAGAGTTCGGTAGCAAGTGCTAGGAGTTCCAACATTGCAGAAGGTCAGGTATTAAGCACAAAAAAAGCCCCGACTAAGTCGGAGCTTTAATTTATTTAGTTTAAACTAAATATTAGTGTTTTTTTCCACCTTTAGTTGCAGCAGCAACTGAATCAGCCATTCTTGTAGAATCAGCAGTCATTTTAGCAGCAGCTTCAGCAGCTACAGCAGCTTCAGCTTCTGCAACTTTAGCTAAAGAATCAGCTTGAGCTTGAGCTACAGCAGCTAATGAATCTTCAGTTTGTTTTTGTTTAGCAGCCATTTCTTCTTTAGAAGGACCACAAGATACAAATGCAGCAGATAATGCAGCTACAGCAACGATAGATAATACTTTTTTCATTTTAGTTTTTGTTTAGGTTTTATTAATTTGGATGCAAAAATACACGTTTTTTTTAATTTTAGTTAAAAAACTAAAAAAAATACTTTTTTTTTTCAACAGCCCCCCCTTTTTATCCAGATAAATGAATAAAACCTATCTTTGTTGCCCTATGTACAAGCAATTTATACGGCCCTTGGTCTTTAAACTTAATCCTGAAAAAGCCCATTATTTAACATTTGACCTGCTAAAAATAGCAACAGGCAATTCATTTGGACGTTTTTTAAGCAAATTAATGCTTGAATACAAACATCCCAAACTTGAAAAACAGCTTTTTGGACTCACTTTTGCAAACCCGGTAGGCTTAGCGGCAGGTTTGGATAAAGATGCCAAGGTATTTAATGAACTGGCGGCACTTGGTTTTGGATTTATTGAAATAGGAACTTTAACGCCTAAGGGGCAGCCTGGAAATGATAAACCACGTTTGTTCAGGCTACCCAAGGATAAAGCCATTATTAACCGAATGGGTTTTAACAATGAAGGTGTTGACGCAGCGGTTATCCGTTTAAAAAAACGTAAAACCAAGGTAATTATTGGCGGAAATATTGGAAAGAATAAAACCACGGCCAATGAAGATGCTATTAAGGATTATGAATATTGTTTTAACGCGCTTTTTGACGTAGTAGACTACTTTGTGGTTAATGTAAGCTCGCCTAACACTCCTAATCTTAGAGAGTTACAAGATAAAGAACCGTTAACCCATTTGTTGAATCATTTGCAACAAATTAATTATTCGAAACCAAAACGCAAGCCGATACTGCTAAAAATTGCACCGGATTTAACGGATTCACAGTTGAACGATATCATCGACATTGTGGCGTCGACTAAAATTGACGGTATCGTGGCCACCAATACGACTATCGCACGTGAACCGTTGACTTATGCAAAAGCAGAAATAGATGCTATAGGGATGGGAGGCCTTAGCGGCAAGCCTTTGACCAAAAGAAGTACCGAAGTAATTGCCTATCTGAAAACAAAATCAAATAATGCGTTCCCGGTAATTGGCGTAGGCGGAATTCATAGTCCGGAAGATGCGATTGAAAAAATAAATGCCGGGGCCGACCTGATACAATTGTATACAGGATTTATTTACGAAGGGCCTGCATTGATCAAGAATATTAATAAAGCTATTGTTAAATTAAAATAGCGGCCATGTTGCTAAAAAGGTATTTTTTTTAAGCCGGTATCTATTTGTATACCTGTATTGAATATTTCCATTTTAAAGCTACCTTTGATATACGAAATTATTCTACTATCGATAAAAGATAAATTGAATAATACTAAAGAATTATATTTTCGATTATGAAATTGATTGAATGTCCACGTGACGCGATGCAAGGCATCAAAGACCTGATCCCAACAGATGTAAAAGCAACCTATATTAACTCCCTTTTAAACATTGGTTTTGATACCATTGATTTTGGAAGTTTTGTTTCTCCCAAAGCCATTCCTCAAATGCATGATACGGCGGCTGTTTTAAAGCAGCTCGATCTATCAAAAACTAACAGTAAATTATTGGCTATTATTGCCAACCTACGTGGAGCACAGGATGCCTGTTCTTTTGAAGAAATAAAATATTTAGGTTTTCCTTTTTCTATTTCTGAAACCTTTCAGCAACGCAATGCCAATTCAAGCATTGCAGAATCTTTAGTAAGAGTAGAAGAAATTCAAAACTTGTGTGCTGCCAATAAAAAAGAACTTGTTGTATATATTTCAATGGCTTTTGGGAATCCATACGGCGATGACTGGAACAGTGATATTGTGATGCAATGGACAAAAAAATTAAGTGATCTTGGTATTAAAACCATTGCTCTTTCGGATACCATTGGTGTGTCGGATAGGATAAATATATCGTACTTATTTTCTCATATTATTCCTGAATTCAAGCACATCGAAATTGGGGCCCATCTCCACTCTACCAAAGATAAGGCACAAGAAAAAATTGATGCAGCATACAGAAGTGGTTGTCAGCGTTTTGATGTGGCCATTCATGGTTTTGGTGGTTGTCCGATGGCAAAAGATGATCTTACAGGTAATTTAGCGACAGAAGACCTGGAGTTTTACTTTGATAAAAATAAAATTTCAATGAACCTCAACACTGATTTACTTCACAAAGCCTATTTAGAGAGTTGGGACGTATTTAACAAATACCATTAATCTTTCTTTGCCTCCGTTTTTTCATCAACGGGCTTCAATTCCATTTTACCGGCGTTAAACCTGAATTTTTTAGCATACACTTTTAACTGGCTTCCAATGGGTACATCTGATGTTATTTTTTTGAGAATAACGCCGAGGATCAATCCGAAAATCACATAAGCAATGAATAAAATAAAACCCGGCTGAAGCGACGTTTCATTAGTAGCGATCGTTGCCAGTGATTTTGTTTTCATATTCAAATTTGACATTTGATTATCCAGAATGCCTTTAAAGCCAATGTAAGCCATAAAAATAGCAACCACCATTACATCGGCCATCGACCATTTCCCAGATTTGAATGCAAAGAACCGGATAACGTTATTTCTTTTCCATTTATCATTTCCCAATAAATAAATTTTGGTGGATAGTAATTTGACGATAGGAAATAACACACTAAAAATAAGAATTAGTATACCCACAAAGATGGCATCTGTTTTTCCTTCGGTTACAAGGATATGAACCACATCCAAAATACTTTTACTCTGGTAAAAAATAACCTGGTCGTTAAACACCAAATGTTTTCCAATCAATTCAAAATTCAGCTCTTTAATCCGGGCATCTATTTCGATCATAGGAGCCATCAAGCCAACAATTAAAACAACCAGTGCCAATAAAACAGACATGGTAAAAAGCGGTGTGTATAAAAACTTTTTATTTCTGAACACCAGCCAAAGTAATAGCATTAACGTTAGGCAACCTATAAGTGCGAAGGTTCGCAGATATATTTGTTCTTGTAATGAATCGATGGTAACCGATACTCTTTTGTTGAAAGTTGGTATATCCTGCGCATTGTACTTAACCAATAAGAAAACAAGTTCGTTCGTACCACTTATACTGTCATGAGTCTCTGAAGCAAATTGCTTTATTTTATCCTGCGCCAGATATTTTAACCTTTCTTTGCTTTGAGGTTTTTTGACCTCTGCAATAATTGTATTGGTGAACTCGGGCACTTTCTCCCGTACTTTATCAATCTCGATAAAATTGTTAACCGCAAATTTTGTCACCTTGCCTTTAAAGGTGGTTTGCTTTTTATTAACCATTGTTACTGCTTTCGTAACTAAGGAATTTAAGATTTTGTTCAATTCTACCCTTAACGTATCTTCCTGTTTATTGGTAAATTGAAACTCATTTATCTGCGTATTAATGATATCCATCAAATTGTCTTTCCAGGCATCTACTGATAATAATCCATGTTGAATATTATTTATTTTACTGTAATCTTTTTTAATTTCAGACCGCTCATGCGAAAGCTTTTGAATGTCGCAGCCGCACCAAATAGCAAATGCTAATACAGGTGCTAAAAAAAACACGGTTAAAAACTGATATAATCCTTTATGTTTGACCATTATTGTAAGTTTATTTATAATATTTTCTGAAATTCAATATTCTGTCGCCAATCTGCGGCATTGTGTCGCCCAATAAAAACCCCATAGGTTTTAATGAAGGTACACGATCACAAATAACTTTTACGATAGCGGTTAGCGGTATTGACAAAAACATACCACCCACTCCCCACAAAGCCCCACCTATTAAAACCACAACAATAGATACTAAAGCATTTACCTTTACCTTTGATGCAACAATCATAGGAACAAAAAAGTTATTATCCAGTAGCTGAACAACAATATATAGTCCAAGAACTGCCAGAGCAGCACCTCCCGATTGAGTAGTGATTGCCATGATCATTGGTAAAGCAATAGCAATTATACCTCCGATGTATGGAATTAAATTTAGGATAGCACCAATTATTCCTAATAAAATGGCGTAATCTACGCCTATTATAAGTAATCCAACGGAGTTTAAAGTGGCCACTAACAACGCTTCCAATAGTAAACCGGTTAAGTAACTTTGAATCAATGTTTTTGTTTGCATTAACACATCTGCCACAGTATCGCGTTTTCCTGAAGAAAAACACTGGCCGATAAAATCTAAAAGAAGCGGCTTGTAAAATAAAATCATGAACATGTAAATAGGAACTAACAATACAACAACCAGAGTTCCGGTTACCGATATCAAAGTTTGCCCAATGACAGCGCCGCCACCCTTCATTTGTTCCTGCTTTGTTTTTTCTATCCAGGCTTTGACTTTATATGTACTTATGTTAAAGGTATCTGAGATCCAATGAACAAAATCACTGAACAATTGGGTGAATTTTTGTTTTAGCAACGGAAAAGAATCGCTGAACATAGCAAGCTGAGAGCCGATAAAATAAAATAACGCGGCTAAAAGTATCATACTCAACGTTATTGTAATAGAAATAGCAACAACCCTGTTAATTTTTCTGTTTAAAAAATTAACCACCGGATTAAGCACGATAGCAAGTATGGTTGAAAAAATAAGAGGAACTATAATTTCGCGACCTATATACAGGATGAAAAAAAAGGCAATCAGGCCTAGTAATATCTGCGAAACTTTAAGATAAAAAGGTAAAAGTACTTTCATAGTGTTTAGTAGTTGTAACACTAATGACAAGTTTGTGCCAGCTATAAATTATTTGCTACGCGCTGGTGGTGTGGTTTAAAAGGTTCTCAAAACGGAAATATATTCCCCAATTACTATAAAAGCGGAATTTTGGGTAATCAATTACCCTTTTAACGCAACATTTCCCATAAAACTATTCCCATACTTACTGATACGTTAAAGGAGTGCTTCGTGCCAAATTGTGGTATTTCAATGCATACATCACTTTGGTCAATGATTCTTTGCTCAACACCATATACTTCGTTGCCAAAAACAAGCGCAAGTGGCTGTTCAGACCTTTGAAATTGATTAAGCATTACAGCATTTTTTGCCTGTTCTATAGAAGCGATATGATATCCGTTCAACCTTAACGCGTCAACGGCTTCCTGTGTGGTTTTAAAATATTGCCAGTTTACTGTTTGGGTGGCACCTAATGCCGTTTTTTCAATTTCAGGTTTTGGGGGTGTTCCTGTTACACCACACAGATAGATGGCTTCAATTAGAAAAGCATCGGCTGTTCTAAAAGCAGAACCTACATTATTTAAGCTTCGGATATTATCGAGAACCAGGACTATCTTATTTTTTTTTGAACCTTTAAATTCCTCTGAACTCATTCGCCCAAGATCATGCATACTGAGTTTTTCATTCGTTATCTTTTGATCCTCTGGCACGATATTATCTAGTATATAAGTGTACTATTGTAGATTAAACCTCAAACTAAATCCGGCGTTGGTATTAGCCGTTGGGAAGGAGTTTGATGTTTGTGGGGTAGTTCTTATCCAGTCGTAAAATAAGCGAAGGTTTATAGCTTGCGTTAACTGGTAATCAAGAGCTGTTTTTAGAGTAATGATGTTTTGTCCGCCGGTTGGAGTACTGATTTCATCTGCAATACGTCGAACAACGGTCATGTTTCTTCTATAAGACAAATCGAGTTTAAAGTTTAAATCACTTTTAACGGGTTGGCCTTTTATTTTAAGATTTCCTAACACGAGATTTGGAAAACGATAGCCAACACCCACGATATATTCCTGACCTTTTGTTTCAATAATTTGCGGACCGGTAATATTCAAATTAACCGTTTTATCCTTCTTGATCTCGAAGTTGGCCAATAAACCCGGTTTATTAAATTTAAAGTCAAACTTAATTAACGGACTAAAAGCTTCGGTAATTGTGGCGCCCTGAATCGTATACTTAGGGTTAAAGTTAGCCGTTTGTTGAACTCCATTAATTACTGAGTTTTGAACAGGCACCCTTGTTTCTGAGTATCCATCGTTAGTATTATCCTGAAATAACAAGTTGTTGGCATAACCTCCAATTGTATACATCGACCTGTATGCATGACGAATTGTAACTGACTGGAAGAATTTTTTAACTGCCTTTAGCTTACCAATACCATCCCAACTGATGGTCCAGTTTGGTAAGGGAATTTGCTTAAACATTCTGTCTGTTCCAACCCCTTTTATTTTTCTACCTGTATACGCTTGGTGAAACGCACCTAATAATACATCTTGTTGGGTATTACTATAACCATCATAATATGATCCGCCTTTACCATCGGGTTGAGGATCCTTAATAGTAACGGCGTCGTTAGATGCTGCCAATTCTTGTGCTACATCCTGCCTGATAGCTAAAAACTCATCGAATAATACCGAAGATCCGTCTTTTACATTCCCCTTGTCTTTAAATGATTTACCTAATGTAAATACGCTGATACTGTAATTACCTGTATTGTTAGGTGTTTCAAAAACATAGCGTCCGTCTCCACCAGTAGCAACTCCATTCGTATCATATCTCACAAACACTGACTCATTTCGGCCATAGGTTTTTGAACCGTTCAATTCTATTTTTAAACTTCCGTGCGGTTCAATATTACCACGGTAGGTGAAGTTTTTAGTATTAGTGGTTGTGTAGGGCAAACTCTGATTTGGATTTTTCACCAACCAATTATTTTCAATGGATTTTTGGACGATGTTGTCGTTTGCTCCACTAATAAATGCCATCCCGGGCGCCATATTTTTACTAGGGTCCATTCCCACGTATTGTGAACTTGGGTCAAAACCAGGTAAGCCTGTACCATTGGTTTCCTGGTAAGATAATGACACCTGTTTGATCATCATCACGCCTCTTGCTAAAAACTCCCCAATATCTTTAAAACTTTGATTAGCCGGTTCGGTTTTAGGTATGGTGTCTTTAGGATCTTTAGGTTTTGCCGGCGGCGTATTCTTTTTATTACCACCGGTATTAATTTTTCTAAAATAAGGTATCTTATTATAGAGTGTGGTCATATTAAACGTACCATTGAGGTTTTTTGTATTGGTGTTTTGAATGGTGTTTCCAACTCCCTCCTGGGCAAATGGTCTCCGGGTCCAGGTATAGGATGTACTGTATCGGGCAGTTGTATTGATGAAATCAAAAATAGGTATCTTATTGATAGGAATCTGGTAATTGATATTGGATTGGTGACGGTAGCCTGTTGTAGTACCTAATCCTATTAGATTTCGCTGAATAGAATCTCTTTCTTCTTCTGTATCAATTCTGCCTTGTGGTTCGAGGATACGTCCATCATTATTGGCCGTGAAGTCAAATTTTAAATTTTTCGTAAAATTCCACTGAAGGTCGTAACTACGGGTAATGTTAAACGTTTTATTAAACTGTGCCTGGGTAAGATTATCGCTACTTCCTGTATAGAAACTCGTAATATCACGGTTCAACAACTCACTGTAACTTCTGTTCACATCCATATTAAACCCTACCCTGCTTGGTAAAGGCGTTACATTAATATCCTTCACCAGGGCTAACCATTTATTATTTAAAATTTTGGATTTAGTTTTTTTGAAGGGCGCCCATGGTTTTGAGTTGATAGAATAGTTGTAGGATAAAGCACCCCTGTAGGTTTTAATGATACTGTTCTCGATATTTACGTTCCGACGTGTAATTTCGTTATAGGCATAAGTTACCGAGAAGTTAGATACATCCCACGGCATGGCTTTGGCGCCTTCCTTTTTAAGCCCATCTATTCTTACATTCGAAAAATTATAGCCTTTACGGACCGTTACATCCTGCGCATTATTTTTGATTTGTTTTTGCAAATCAGAAGGAATATTAGGGTTATCAATTTTAATATCCGGATCGTAAGGACTGTACTGCGGTGTTATTTTCGTTTCTCCATACGCATAATATACCGGTAAATTCACTTTCCATTTCACCGGGAAAAATTTACCTAACTGGAACGTAGATGTAGCATCCCATTGGAAATTAGTCTCCCTGCTTCGCTCACTTACTTTCTTTTCAATGCTACCGAAAAACGGTTTACTGTAGGTTGCGGCTAACGATACCTGTCCCAAATCGGCAAGTTTAGCCTGCACACTTCCCGTTGTTGCCCAGCCGCCTTTATTAACAAAATCAGTTAAACGCAATTCGTTAACCCATATCTCAACACATTTAGGCAAGCTTCCGTCGTCTTTAGGATTTCGTATTCCGATCATCATACTCTTGATCCCGGCCAGGTTTGGATTACCAACAATAGTTATCTTGTTATTTCCATCCATCTCGGTATACGGTGTTTGCATGGCAACCAAATCGGCACCGGCAATTCCGTTTCGGACTACTTTTGCTGAAGTGATCTTTTCAAAGTCAATTACAAATTCGTTTTCCGTAGGCCAAACCGTATATTGTCCATCTTCTGTATTAGGATCATAATAGCCAGGCTGCGTTAATTTTACAGGCACTTCGTATTCATAATAGTTATTATTGTAATCAGATCCTAAACGAACAAACACCGTTACATCGCCGTCATTTAAAGGATCTGGTCCTAATTTTTCGGCATGCATAAATAATTTTAATTTTTTAAATGAACGCACATCCAAATCGGTTGTTTTTATAATTGCCCTGCTATCGCCGTCTTTTAAATTACAGGTTCTTAACGCTAAGGCCTGCTCATTTAATAAAACGGAATTAGTAGCCTGTACGTTTTGTTGTTGCGTAATGCCGGGAGGAATTACATAATTAACCGGAACCTTAGCCCCATTTTCCTGAAG
Source organism: Bacteroidota bacterium (assembly GCA_040387475.1). Lineage (GTDB taxonomy): Bacteria > Bacteroidota > Bacteroidia > B-17B0 > Aurantibacillaceae > UBA4416. The sequence continues at coordinate 11,431 of JAZKDT010000018.1, forward strand.
ACTTACCGCAGATACATCAAAAGAAGTTGTATTATCATCATTAGCGATATACTCGCCCGGTTTTTGTAAATCAAATGCATAACGTCTCCAATCGCTACGAACCAATTCCATACGGGCAATACGACAAATAACCGGTTTATCGAATCCTTTCATAAATACACGCATGAAACGGATAGAATTAAATCCTTCAATAGACCCAACTGCTTTTTCGTACTCATTAATAGGCACTTTAAACTGGTACCATTTTACTGTTTTTTGAGTGTTTCCTATAGTCGCTGTTCCTTCTAAAACATTCACAATATAATTGGTTCCCACTTTCGACGGATCTAAATCAGTAGGAGAGATATTAATTTTATACTGATAGTAGTTCTCTGTTTCACTTAGCGTATTATCCTTATTAACATCCTCAATATTTGGACTTAATGGATTTCCGGCGCTTGGGATGCTGGCGTCAGGATACTGTTCTTCAGTTGGCGAATTACCTTCCGGGTTATTATATCGTTTATAACGCGATAAGGTATTTGCTCTATAATCTGTCTGATCAAAATTATCATAGTCTGAACCTCTAAAGAAATGGTATCTATCTGAACTTGGATCGCTAATGGCCTCGTCAACAAACGGATTTCCTGAGTAAGCCTGTAAAGCGTTGTAGTAAGATGCAAATTTTCTAACCTCTGCCGTATCCGGAAAACCATCGTATCCAACATCCTGATAAGGTCTGTCGGCGGGATCGTTCACAAATGAATTGGAAATAGGACTGATAACAGGCGTTTTACCAATATTAGACTCTGTGGTTGGTAAGCTGGCGCTTGATCCTCCCGGATTACCGGGCAACCCATTTTCATATAACATTTTGCCATCCTTAAGAATGTCCTCGCTCACGTTACCAAGATTGATATACATTTCACCGCTTGGTTTATTGGTGCCATCCATGTCTGGATAGGTATTGGCATTGTAATCTGTATTAAACGGATCCATCATCCAGAATTGAACGTACTCAATATTAGCCGCCTGAAAATCATTGGTTTCTAATCTTCTCATAATACCACCCCAACGTGATTCGGGATTTGCCAATTTACCAATAGCGCCATTTGCAGAAGAAGTAATCATACCGCTTGAATAACCGGTAGCTCCATTAACATCATAATTATAAGGGCCGCGTTCGCTAGGATAAAAAGCAAGGTCTAAAACAGATAATACTACCGGCTGACCATTTACGGGAGTTTTACTTGGAAATAATTCGGTTTCCAATACCTGGCGCATAAAGTTATTAGAGTAAGTGGATTCTACAATGTTACTTGGTTTGGTACTTGTATTTTGTTGTCCGTAAAATAGAGGATCAATGGTATACCAGTTAAACTGAGCGCGGTTCATGCCTGTTCTTATATCATCATTGAGCGTTGCTTCCGGAAATAACGATGTTTGTCCCTGCGGAATACTCGCTAGTGTCCAGGCTCCTGCATTTTTAAGATCGATCAAAGAAATACTTCCTTCAAAATCATCCACATAAGAATTACCATTTTTACCAATGGCTTTAGCTGTACCGGGTATTAACTGAGCAAATTCTCCACGGGTAGTAATGCTACTCATTTCCTTGGTATTAATTCCCGGAATCTTATCAATGATGCGGGTTAGCGCCGGTACATCCGTACGATAGTTGTAATCCAGTCCCCAAATGGTATTGGAAACGGGCTCATCACCCACATTTACTTTTTGAGTAACCGGTTTTTCGTTCAAATGTAATAAGGTACCGCCAATGGTTAAATCCTTATTGACTTTAAAATCTAAACGGGTACCGAATAAACTTTTTTGTTGTACGTTAAATAAGGAGTTACTCTCAGTACTCACTTTAATATTAGCTCCAGAGTTTAAAATACTTTCGTTAATGATCTTTACTCTACCTAAGGTATAATCGACTGTATAATCTACGTTCTCAGTTAATGCCTGGCCGTTTGCCGTAACCTGCACGGCACCCTGCGGAATATTTAATGCATTTAAGGAAATTTCGGCGCCTGAGGCTGACTTGTATTGCCCTTTGATCTTATACCTGTTTTTTTCGGGTAATTGTTGAGCAACCGTGCGTGTGGAGTCATACAATTCCTGGTAAATATATTTGTTGTAAACCGTTGGATCATCTGAGCCACTGAATTTACTTCGTAAATTGTTACCGAAAGGTTCCTTGCTTGATAAATAAATACGGCCATTGTTGGGATTGATCGTGTAATCTTTAATAAAGTCAAAAACCCCATCCGAATAGGGATCACCGTTAACGCTTAATTTATCGAAGCCCATTACCTGAACTAATAACTTACCGTTTACGCTACCATAAGGAATGTAAGGAATATCAACGCCGGTTTCAATATTGTTGTAATAGATGTCACATTTAAAATCGGCTGCGTTTAAATTATATGCGCCCAGCGAATAAACGTTTTTCATCATCAGGTCCCATGTACTGAATTTTGGACTGGTAACCGAACCACTTTTTAATAATTTCAGATACAGAGAACCAGTTGTAAACTGATCAGAAAACTCACCTACCTGGTAAACCTGGCCGTTGTATGTATACTGGTAAGCTACGGCAATAGTTTGATCATTATTGATAGCCTGGTTAATAGAGATGAAACCAAGCCGGCTATTAAATGTAAACTCTGATGTATTTAATTTACGGGCATTTTGCACTACCTCAAAATCACGCGATGATTGCATGAATTTTTGTCCGTCGTTACAAATATTAGGATAAGCGTTACTCGACAAAGACGAATAAATGGCTGATGCGCTGGCAGTTGTTCTGGCAGGCATAATTGCCCCAGCTGCTGTACTTGTTAAAATACTGTATAAAGTGTTCGCGTCATTATGAGGTTGAGTTCCCGCATTATCAACAATGACATAATTTGGATTTGGCTGACAAACCGGAGGAGGTTGCATTCCTTTATAGTTATTTAAGACAGGATTCACATGCGTCGAATCCTCACCTAAATCTGCAAAAGCGGCAATACTTCTTACCTGCTCCGTGCTACCGGTTTGATTGGTAATATAAACCTCTATTTTAGTAATAACGATGGGTGTAGTTACAACAGGTAAAGTCGACATCCACTGATCATAGTTGTCTCTAAAATAATGCCCTAAGAAATAATGCTTATTAACCTCGTAATTATCAGCATTTACGTTAAAGTACATGGTTTGCGCACCACCCTGAACAGATACTTCCTGTTTTTTACCGCGTTGTTGGGAGAATAATGCGGTAGCTGTTAACCGGCCAAATTGCAACTGTGTTTTTACCCCAAATAAGCTCTGGCTACCCTGGATGAGCGAACTATTAAGTGGTAGACTTACGTTACCTGCTTCAATTTTTTTAATGATCTCATCTTCGTAGCCGGTGTATTCCAGTTTCATTTGATTTTCCCAGTCAAAAGAAGCTTCGGTATTATAACTTGTTGTGATTTTTAATTTATCACCGATCTTTCCAATTAAGTTTAACTGGATCCTCATGTTAAAATCGAAATTGGTTACTTTTTGCTGACGCTGCGGGATGGCCGGATTTAGCGTTTTGTTGCGGTTAAGGGCAAAAATTAATTCGGCGGTTCCCGTTGGTTTAATATCTACCTGGTTACCACCAAATATCCTGTCAAAGATTTCGCTATTAACCGTTAATTTTGGAAGTGTTCCTTTTTTATTCTGATTTTGCAGATCCTCTGCTTTGATCTTGGATTTCCAGTGATCTTTAACGGCATCTTTAAATAACTGATCCTGGTAATCTTTAAACTCCACGTAGGTTTCAGGACGGTAATCCATATCACCAATCTTTTGAGTGACGTCATAATTACCGGTTACCGGGTTGTAAACAGTCTCGGTTTTAATGTTGGAAGGGTTAGATAAATATAACCCACTTTTATCATCAAAAACTGGTTGTCCACCGTTATTATCGTTAAATCTATAAGGAAGGTCGTCCTTGGTCACAACCGGTGTATCCGGAGGGAGCTGGTAAATGTAATGAGGTTTACTTAACGGAGCGTTTTTGGCTTTAGAACCAATAACGACGCTCATCAAGCCAACCGACACCGAACCTACAACAAGAAATTTTACGACTCCTTTTACCACGTTTTATTTTTAAACATTTTTTAAAGCTGATTTAATCAGCAGTTCAACATTATCTGTAGCTACACCTTGTTGTTTGGTTGCTTTTTCAATGGCTTTTTCGGCCACTAGTTTAGGAAACCCTAACGTAACTAGTGCCATTAACGCCTCTTCTTTATTTTTATTGTATGATGGATTTAATATTTGGGAAATTCCCCCCTCATGTTTACCCATTTTACCCTTAAGGTCAACGACTATGCGCTGCGCGGTTTTTTCGCCAATACCCTTGATACTTTTTAGTAAGGCAACATTGGCGGTATTGATGGCTCCGGCTATTTCAGGAGCGCTTAACGACGAAAGCATTAAAATAGCACTTCCACCGCCGACACCCGATACCGAAATTAACTTGCGAAACAAATCTCTTTCTTCAGCATCTGCAAAACCAAAATAACGAGGGTTGTCGTCTCTTACGTAAACACTTTCTACAAAAAGTTTCGCGGTAGATTTACCTTGTATCTGGCTATAGGTTGTTAATGATATCAGTAGCCCGTACCCCACACCATTGGTTTCTATAACTGCCTGTGCAGGATTTAGTTCGGCAACTTGCCCATTTACGTAACTTATCATAGTTTTAAGAGGTGTGAAAATACCATAAATTTTGTAATTGGAGAAAAATAATTCTACACTAAAAAAGAAAAGATTTTCTTAAGGTAAAACAACTTCGTTTTAACAAAAAACTGTTTAAATCTTTCAGCTACTAAAAGGTTTAGTATTTTGTCATTTTTAAATAATTGTTATCTTTGTGTAACTAAAACTAACCGTATTTGGAAACCACTATTATTATTGCGCTTCTTGTTACCGCTTATTTATTAGGTTCTATTCCTACCGCCGTTTGGTGGGGAAAACGCTATTACGGCATTGACGTAAGGGAGTTTGGAAGCGGTAATGCGGGAGCTACCAATACGTTTAGGGTATTGGGAAAAAAAGCAGGAATTCCCGTATTATTTATAGATATTCTTAAAGGAACAGCTGCTGTTTTATTGGTATACCTTTCGTCATTTGAATATGACAGTAATCAATTTGTGAACTTAGAGCTAGGTTTAGGTATCGCCGCTCTGGTTGGACATGTTTTTCCTCTGTTTGCCGGATTTAGAGGTGGAAAAGGGGTTGCCACTATTTTAGGAGTGGTGATCTGCTTAACGCCTCTTACCAGTTTAATGGTATTAGGGGTATTTTTGATCGTTTTATTGGCTACCCGTTATGTGTCCTTATCCTCTATGATAGCCGGTTTAAGTTTTCCTTTCTTTCTGAATATCGTCCTGAAAAATCAAAATGAAACGTTATTGATCTTTTCGGTTTTTGTAGCGGCGTTATTGATTATCACACACAAAAAGAATATCTCGCGTTTGTTAAAACGCCAGGAATCGAAGGTAGATCTGTTTGCTAAAAAAGCATAGATCATTTTTTTTTAGTGTCTCCTATTGAATCATCATCATCTGTAAGGCAGTTGTCGTCGTCGTCATACTCGGTAAGTTTACCGTATACCGATCTTAAAATGGCTCTTGCTTCGGCCACTTCCTTTCCCTTATAAATGCATTGATTGGCAATAGATTCCAAAGTGGATATATCTTCCCATTTTGCTTTGGCTGTCTTATTTTCTTTCATGACATTTGGCATAATAGTTCATCTATGATGCATACAATTTTGTGCCAATGGCTTTGAAAATCTTGTTATTTAGCCGGCCGGGTCTTTTTTGTTAAGGGTATCAACAACAGCAACCCTATGATGAAAAACGCTATTAACGATAATATAGAAGGGCGCATACCACCCATTACCTGGCTTATAACCCCAAATAAAACAGTTCCCAGGATCATTCCCAATTTTTCGATCACATCATAAAAACTAAAAAAGCTTGTATGATCTTCCGTTACCGGCAAAAATTTACTGTAGGTACTGCGCGATAAGGCCTGAACGCCGCCCATTACCAAGCCAACCAAAAAGGCTACAATATAAAAATGAAAAGGTGTACGAACTATCAGGTAAGTGAACCCGCAAATAAATATCCAAATGCAAATAGAAACCATGAGGGATTTAATATTCCCGATTTTTGTAGACAACCAGGAAAATAGATAGGAACCGGCGATTCCTACAAACTGGATGATTAAAATACTAATAATCAACGAACTTGTTTTCGCTTTCTCTCCGGCCTCACCTTCACCCCATTCGATCTCATTACGGGCAAACAAAACGGCCACTACCATAATGGTTTGTACTCCCATATTGTAAAAAAAGTAACTTGACAAAAACCGTTTCAACTCAGGTAATTGTTTAATGTGTTTCCATACCGAACTTAATTCTTTAAAGCCCTTGGATAAAAGGCCCGTTCGATCGGAAGTGTGATTATCATGAGTTTTGTTTGGTAAATTGGCAAAGGTATATTGAGCGAAACCCATCCACCAGAGCCCTACCAATAAAAAGGAATATTTTACTTTAAAGAACCCGGTTACCACCATAACACCGTGCACTTCTTTCTCTTCGTACTTAAATACCATTATGCCAACCAAACAGATGATCAATAATAACGAACTCCCGAAATAGCCTAAAGCAAACCCGCGGGCGCTCACTTTATCCTGGTTATCTACCGAGGCAATTTGTGGTAGATACGAATTATAGTATACCAAACTGCCCCAAAACCCAATTGTGGCAGTTATAAATGGTATAAAACTTAACTCCAGATGTTCGCGGTTAAAGAAGTACAAGCACATACACGATATAGACCCCAGGTAACAAAAAAATTGCAGAAACCGCTTTTTATTCCCTAAATAATCGGCCACACCGCTTAATACAGGAGATATTAACACCACAATAGATAAAGCAAAAGCATATACAAAAGAATAGATGTTTTGGTTTTCAACGTCGAAGCCTAAAAAATTAACGGTATGTCCTATAAAATTTACGCCTTCATGTGTTGTTACATAATCATAAAAATTAGGAAAAATAGCGGAAGTAATTACTAAGGGGAATACCGAGTTTGCCCAGTCATAAAAAGTCCAGGCTTTAATAGTTTTTGCGTTGTCTCTCTCAATTAATTGCATATGGGTTATATTTTATGATTAAGAATTAAATACAAATCTACGAATCTAAGTTTTTAAGTAATCCATACATTGATTCGTATTTTCGTACAGATTCTCAATTAGTTCTTTATAATTTCAAATTCAACCCGCCTGTTTTTCGCTTGCCCTTCGGGTGTATCGTTAGCGGCGATAGGCAATGTACTACCATAACCTTTAAAATATAATTTGTTCTGAACTCCTTTTTTGATGAGGTATTCAAACACTTCACGCGCGCGTTGTTCAGATAATTTTTGATTTTTCGATTTTGATCCCGAGTTATCTGAATGCCCGTTAATCTGAACTTCCATACGTGGATTTCTTAGAAGGTACTGTACCAGTTTATTTAATTCAGAATAAGATTCAGGTAGCAAGTAATACCGGCCGTTCTCAAAGAAAATATTTTTTAAAGCGATCTTCTCCCCTACTTTCACGTCTTTTTTTACATCCAGTACCGAATCCTGTTCCAGGTTAAAAGAACCTACGATTTCCACTTTTACCTTCTCAACCGCTTCTTTTGCTTTAATTAATGATACGTCATCTACAAAATAATAAGCTTCTTTGAAACCAAGTTTAAATACATTCATCCGAACCATATCCTTTTTAACATTTGGCGAAAAATTTCCGATCGTTAAATACTTTTCTCCCCCGTCGGCCATATACTTTCCCGAAATCTTAAACCATTTATATCCATTGATAAAGCTCCCTTTTTTACTAACAGAATCTATCAGGGCAGATTTTACAACGTCTGCCTTACTTTTATAGCCTACTTTAGTAAATAAAGCGCCCACTGATTTTAAACTCGCATTGCTCCAAAAGGCAAGCCTGATGTACATTTCAAATTCATATGTAGTACCACGGTGTAAGGGTTCGGCGAACTTAACCTGTAAAAACTCTTTATATTTTTTTTGAAATCTAAGTCCGGCATAACAATTACCTGTTCTGGCTCCCTTACTCGATGAGGTATCATTACTAATGGGTTCCTGATAATAATCCACACTCGCAATTTGTTGCCAGGGAATGGCCTGTTTGATACTTCCTGATTTCTTTCGGTAATTCTCAAAACTGCCGTTGGGAACCAGATTTTTAATGATTTCGGGGCTTTGCTGAGCAAAAACAAATGTAGAAATGATAATGAGGCCTAATATGTAGACTGTTTTAAGCATATATTTATAACGGCAAATGTAAGTTTTAGACTATATTCCATAAATTTTTGTTATGAACATTTGTTATTATGAAAAAAAGTGTATATTTGCAATCCAATTTAAAAAACAGAATTAATACTTTAACAGAATGGCAAATCATAAGTCAGCAATAAAAAGAATCAGATCTAATAACGCTAAACGTTTACAAAACCGTTATTATGCAAAAACAACCCGTAATGCAATTAAGAAATTACGTGGAACAGATGTTAAAACAGAAGCTGCAGCTTTATTACCTAAAGTGGTTGCTATGTTAGATAAATTAGCTAAAAAAAGTGTTATTCACAAAAACAAAGCGGCTAACTTAAAATCAAAATTGACTAAAAAAGTAAATGCTATTGCAAAATAAATAGTAATTACAAAAATAAATCAGAATCCCGCATTTTTGTGGGATTTTTTTTTGATTTAATCCTAAAATAATTAGGCTGTAAGTAATTATTTTCTAATTTTGTCGAAATATAAAAACACATAACTACAATATATGATGAATACTAAATCTTTACGAAATTTAAGTCTTGCTGTTGGTACAACTGCTTTATTAGTTGGTTGCAATGGTTTAGGGAAAATGGTAAAAAAACAATCCACTTTTTCTTACGAGTTAAAACCTAATCCTTTAGAAATGCATGGAGACAGTGTAGGATTTACTGTAACCGGAAAATATCCTGCTAAAATTTTTGCTAAGAAAGCAACTGTAACATTAACACCGGTAGTAAAATATGCAGGTGGCGAAAAAGCTTTGAAACCGGTAATTTTAGTTGGTGAAAAAGCTACAGATGCAGGACAAAAGATTAGCTACGAAAAAGGTGGTACTTTTAGCTATACATCAGAAAAGTTTGTGTATGAGCCGGCAATGAAAGTTGCTACAGTTGAGTTACGCGCTCAAGGTAAGGTTAAGAAAAAAACCAAAGATTTTACACCTGTAAAATTAGCCGATGGAACAATTGTTACACCTTTATTGGTTCGTAATGATGAAAAAGGGATTTATGCAAAAGACGCTTTTGTTAAATCAACTCCGGTTAATCAAACAGCAAACATTTATTATTTAATTAATAAATCAGATGTTCGCTCAAGCGAAATGAAAAGTGATGAGGTTAAAAACTTAGATAAGTTTATTACTGAAAACATCAACAACGTTTGGTACGAATTTAAAGATATCAATGTATCAGCTTATGCATCTCCGGATGGTGAGTTATCATTGAACGAAAATTTAGCTAAAGACCGTGCAAAATCGGGTTCTAAAGCGTTAATGGGCGAGTTCAAAAAAAATAAAAACAAAGACCAGAAATTTGGTAAAGAAGAAGCTAACTACAAAACTCAAACCACTGCAGAAGATTGGGATGGTTTTAAACAGTTAATGGAACAATCAGCTATCGCTGACAAAGATTTGATCTTACGTGTTTTAACGATGTATCCTGATGGAGAACAACGTGAAAAAGAAATCAAAAATTTATCTAAAACATATACTGAAGTTGCGGATAAAATTTTACCAAAATTACGTCGTTCTGTATTAACGGTTAACGTTGATAAAAAATCACGTACAGATGAGCAAATCACTAAATTAACTACAACTTACCCTGATTCTTTATCAGTTGAAGAAATGTTATACGGTGCTAACTTAACTAATGACGTAAACAGCAAAATCGCTATCTACACTGCTGCTGAGAAAAAATACGGTACAGACTGGAGAACATCAAATAATTTAGGTGTTGCTTTATTAATGAACAACAAAGTAGCTGAAGCTGGTGAAGCGTTTAAACGTGCTGAAGCAACTGCTAACGGCAACCCGATCGTAATGAATCATTTAGGTATCATTGCTGCAAAAGCAGGTGATCGTAAAAAAGCTATGGAATACTATGACAAAGCTAACGGAGCTGGTGCAGAAGTTAATTACAACAAAGGTATTATGAATGTACGTGATGGTAAATATGCTGATGCAGTTGGTAACTTTGGTTCTTACAAAGGTTTCAACAAAGCTTTAGCTGAATTATTAAACGGTAATGCAGGTGCTGTTCCTACAACTTTAGAAGGAAGCAATGAAAAAGATATGGCAATGGCTTCTTATTTAAAAGCAGTTGCTGCAGCTCGTAACAATAATACAGCTGAAGTAAACTCTAACTTAAAAACGGCTATCGAAAAAGACGGTTCATTAAAAGCAGCAGCTAAAGATGATGCTGAATTTATTAAATTACGTGAGAATGCTGATTTCAAAGCAATGACTAACTAAGATATAACAACACATTAAAAGCTCTCTGAAAACTCAGAGAGCTTTTTTTATGTCTCAAAATCCGTTATCTTTAGATTTCGCAACTTAAACTAAAATGGCCAAAGTAATTCCGTTTAAAGCAATACGCCCTGAAAATGACAAGGTTCATTTAGTGGCTTCCCGATCTGTTGATGGCTACAACCCCGCAGAGCTAAGAGATAAGTTGGCAGGGAACCCCTACTCTTTTCTGCATGTGATTAATCCCGATTTTGAAGATGGCATTAAAACCAAACCCGGCTCGAAGGAACGTTTAAATAAAGTAAAAAAGCATTTCAAAAAATTTGTACGTGAAAAAATATTTTTGCGCGATGAGAGTCCGTGCTACTACCTATACCGACAGGTAAAAGAAGGCAATGAGTTTATCGGCATTATTGCCTGTACCAGTATTGATGATTACATGAGTGGCGTTATCAAAATACATGAACAGACTTTAACCACACGCGAAGAAAAATTAAAAGATTACCTGGAAGTTTGTGAATTTAATGCAGAACCGGTTTTATTTTGTTACCCTAATGATGAAGTCATCGATTCGGTATCTGACGAAATAGCTGCTACCCGTCCTGATTACGATTTTACAACTACCGATAAAGTAAGACATACGGTTTGGGTAATTGACTCAAAAAAAACAGTAAGCCAGATCTGTGAGCGTTTTGCCGCAATACCAAATATTTATATCGCTGATGGCCATCACCGTTCTGCCTCTGCCACATTACTGGGTAAATTGAGACGCAGTACCCGTAAATCATACACTGGCGAAGAAGCTTTTAATTACTACCTGGGTGTATTTTTCCCTGAAACGCATCTTAAAATATACGATTACAATCGCATAGTAAAAGATATGAATGGTTTATCGTTGAACCAATTGCTTCAACAACTTAAAACTAATTTTACCGTTGAAGAAGTAAATACCGCTGATTTTAAACCCTCTCACAAACATGAAATATCCATGTACACCAATAATAAATGGTATTCTTTAAAAGCAAAAGATACGATCTATAATGCAAAAGATCCGATTGATAGTTTAGATGCAGCTATCTTAACCAAATATATTTTATCTCCGGTTTTGGATATACATGATTTAAAAACCGACAAACGCATTGGCTTTGTACCTGGCGTAAGAGGAAGTAAAGAATTAAAAAAGCAGGTTGACGAAGGAAAAGCGTCCATTGCATTTGGCTTATATCCTGTTACCATGGAGCATTTAAAATGGATAGCTGATACCAATAACATTATGCCGCCCAAATCAACCTGGGTTGAACCTAAAATGCGCAGCGGACTTGTAATTTACAGCCTGGAAGAATAAGTTGTTAAATGCCAGGACAGGAAATTGATATCATAAAAATTACGGAAGGGGAAATTGAACTCCTTCGGAAAATCAGTGTGCTAACATTTACTGAAACATTCTCGGATCAAAATTCAGACGCTGACATGCAGAAATATATTCAGGAAAATTTAAGTGTCCAAAAATTATTGACAGAGTTGCATACGATAGGATCTGAATTTTATTTTTTACGGGCAACAGATAATGTCATAGGGTATTTAAAGTTGAACAGAGGATTAGCGCAAACTGAAAAACAAAGTCATGATAGCCTTGAAATAGAGCGTATCTATGTGTGCCGTGAATTTCATGGAAAAGGGTTTGGAAACTTGCTTTTAAAACAGGCAATTAACAGCGCCGAAGATCAGCAGTTAAAATACATCTGGCTAGGAGTTTGGGAACAAAATCATAAAGCCATTTCATTTTACAAGAAGAATGGATTCATCCAGTTTGACACACATGTTTTTAAATTAGGTGAAGATGAACAAACAGATATTTTAATGAAACTTGAATTGAACTAAAATGTCGATCTCCGAAAACATAAAACGTATAAAAGCTGCAATTCCTCATCATGTGACGTTGATTGCTGTGTCGAAAACAAAACCAAATGACATGGTTTTGGAAGCTTATGCCGCCGGACAACGCCACTTTGGAGAAAATTATGTACAGGAGCTGGTGGATAAGGAAGCTGTTTTACCAAAAGATATACAATGGCATTTCATCGGTCATTTACAAAGTAATAAAGTAAAATACATTGCTCCTTTTGTTCATTTAATTCATGGCGTGGATAGTTATAGTTTATTGAAAGAAATAAATAAACAAGCTCAAAAAAATAACCGCATTATTGATTGTTTGTTACAGTTATATATTGCCAGCGAGGAAACAAAATTTGGTCTGGACTTTGATGAAGCGGCTGATATCTTTAAATCACTAGAGTTCAAAGAATTAAAAAACATTTCAGTGAAAGGATTTATGGCGATGGCCTCTAACACAGAAGATGAGCAACAAATAAGGGAAGAATTCAGGTCTCTAACAAACTTCAGTCAGCAGTTCCCGAACTTTCATATACTGAGTTTTGGAATGAGCAGCGATTATCGATTGGCTGTTGAAGAGGGTTCTACGATGATTCGTGTAGGCAGCAGCATTTTTGGAGAAAGAAATTACACAAAGTAATTACCTGTCCATTTCTTTTAAATTTTTGGCGTAGAGCGCAACAAAAACCACATCAACCACAACCATAATGATCATAACAATCATGGCAATGGTCGCATTTCCTCCTGGCCCACCCATCATATTTAAAGAGTTCTTCCCCATAAAGATAAAACTGGTATAAGGCAATATTTCTGCAATGGCATAAATATAAAATCCTTTTTTAATACGGTTCCACATCATCATTACGCCTAAAAAAGATATCAGTGTATAAACCAACGCCAAATAAGGGGCGACTTTACTAAACGGATTACTTTGCATTTCAATCATATTGTTCTCCATCTGATCGGCCATTTCAGGATTAATAGTTCTGAACTGCTCAATATTTTTTTGCTGGGCTTCCGGTGTACTTTGGTAAATGCTCCATATCCCGGATAAAATACTGATACCACACATGATAAACGATAAAATGCAAAGCACTTTCAAAAACTGTGAACGTTTTGGCTGTTCAACGGGACCGTTTTCTAAAATTAAATTCTCTTCCATAACTACTGATTCATGTGTTTTAAATTAACGGCATATAATACGATCCATACAATGGCTATTAACAACCAGATGATTGCTGAAGCTGTTCCAATAAAGCCACCTGCGCCTAATAAAAATCCGGCGATAGCGGGAGTTAGTTCTCCAATGCAATAAATAAAGAAACCTAGCTTCTTTAATGCCCACATTTGTAAGGCTCCAAATAAACACAGAAGTGAACATACTAATCCGATAACCAGGTTCGGCACAGCATTTTCAACCGCCTTGGCCATCGTTGCCTGAACCTCACTTACCATACCATATGTGTCGTCCTGTATTGCACCCATGCTTTCTAAGGCACCCGAAGAAGCCTCTATTGAATAATATCCCCAGATTGAGCTGCAAAAAGAAATTGCACAACCGATGAAGGTTAAAATACATAATACCGTTAAAAACTGAGGTCTTTTAGGTGCTTCATTTATAGGTGCGCTGGTTGTGTATAAAATATTCTCTTCCATGATGATATGTGTTTTTTATGTAAATATATAATTGTTATAACAAATAAAGAAGCCTTTTTGTTGAATTATTAAGTCGCTAAAGCTTAATGCAGCTAATTACTAACGATACAAAAATGGGCTAAAAACTATGAGAAAGAAAATAACTGTAGCCAGCACTTCCAGAAAAATATTTTTTTTCGTCAACTTTTCGGGTTTAAAAAAGTAGAGTAAAATAATAGCACTTCTCAGTAAAAACTGGAATACAAAAAAAGCAAAACAACCAAAGGCGTATGGGTTATAGTTTTTGCCTTCGGTATAATTTAAATGTGTAAAAGAGGAAAACGCTCTCGACAACCCACAACTGGAACAATTTTTACCGGTATATTGCTTATGAACGCACTTTACCGGCTGATTATTTGGATAAAAAAAATAGGAGTAGCTAAATACTACTCCTATTATTATTACAAAAATTAAATTTACAATAAAGTAAGATTGATTTTTGTTATCCATTTATTAGTGTTGCTCTAATGAATCAGTTAAATTTTCCATGGCTTGATTCATCTCCATTCTTAATTTTGCTGTATCAAGATTTTCTAATGTTTCTTTAAATTGCTCACCAACAGCCGACAATTTAGAGTATTGCCAGTAAGCAATTCCAATTCCAACCAAAGAGCAAACTAAGCCAGCGATAGCCATACCTTTTGCAGCTCCGGCTTTATTTGCCTGGATGATACTGATAACTGATAAAATTAAACCTACCACGCCAGGAATAAAGGCATACATACCTAAGCAAGGTACAAATGATAATACTGCTGCAAGGATACCTAATACTAATCCTGCTACGCCTAAGCCTTTACCAGCTTTTGAATTTGTTGTTGTTGTTGTGTTTGTTTCTTCCATAATGTTTTGTTTTTTAGTTAGTTTTTATTATTTCTACAAAAAAAAGACAATTTTGCTGTTTAACCAAATCTCACCGGGTTAGTTATCAACAAATATCTAATACAATTTCTGTTTGGTGTAAGATATTTGGCAATTCATCTATGAATTACTCTCAATCCAACGCTTGTAATTTTCGGAGTTTCCTGTTACTTGTTTGAGTTTAAATGAATCAAAGTAAGTGGCTGCCTTTGAGCTTTTTACTAAATTAAAAGATTTTAATCGCTGACCTGAAGAAACAGAAATTTCCAGTTCTAAATCCCTAAAATATGTCATCCAGTCATTAAAATCATTTTTAAGGGTGTATCCATTTACTGCTATAATCTCGTCGCCTACACTTAAACCTGCTTTCCATGCGGGAGAATACGGTGCAACTAAAGATACTTTTCTATTCAAGCCAAAGTCAATGGTTTTAAAGCCATAAACAGACTCACATAATAGGTTACCAGGTGTTTTTATCAATTCAATATCCAGGTATTTAAAACACTCATTTAGTGGTACTTCAAAATCTTCTGTACCATATACATATTTATCAAAAAAAGATTTAAAAGAAATTCCGGCTGCTTTTTCGCATAAAGCTATAATATCCTGCTCAGAATAACCTTTTTGTTGTTTTCCAAATTCGTTATATAGTTCCATACAAACATCCCGTAATCCTCTTTGATTATTACTGTGTTTCAAAATCATCACATCCAACATAAATGCTACTAAATTGCCTTCATCATAAATAGAAGTTTTACGATAGGGAGCGCCCGGAACATAACCGTCGAGCCAGGTCTCCCAACTTGAATGTGCTACCGATAAATTAAATCGCGCATAATTGTGAAAGTGTTTGGTCAACCGTTCTTCAAGCGTTACAAAGTACTCCTGCAACGTAAATACATTACTGGTTAATAATAAAAGATCTCCGTAATAGGTTGTAAAACCTTCGTACACATACCCTGTTCGCGCATAATTTTCTTTTGTAAAGTCATAGGGTAGCATTTCCGCAGGACGAATGTATTTGATATTCCAAGTATGAAATAATTCGTGACAGGACACTCCCAAAACATCTTCATAGGTTTTGCCTCTGTTCAACGCATACCCGGGTCCAATAGCAATAACCGTAGATCTTTGATGCTCCACACCATGATAAAATTTAAATGGCAGAATCTGGAAGAGAAAATGATATTCGTCAACCGGCAGGCTTCCCCAAAAATTAAGTTGGGTTTGAGTAAATTTTGTAAAGTCTGTCTTAAATTTTTCATAATCAGGTTTGCATTCACCAACAAAGTGCAACCAAAATTTAATACCATTCACGGTGTAGTATTCCGACTGAAGAGCCGTACTGGCCATAATTGGACTATCAGCCAGTTCATCAAAAGATTCTGCAATAAAAACAGCTCCTTCTTTTTTTAAAGACGTGGCAATTTTATAATTTTCAGGGATTTCCATTTGCAGTGCATGTTTCTCATGCATCCGGTTTGGAACATACATGCATAAATGAACAGGGTTTACGTATAATTGGGTATCATCCGCGTAACAATTTCCTGCGTTAATCTCGGTCGTATGATAACTGTAAGTTACTTTTATTTTTTTAGCACCATGTGATTCGATGATCCAAAGATCCTTGGTTGATTTGTTATAAGCTAAAGGATTGTTATTCTCATCAAAAACATCAACACGTTTTATGTTTTTTGCAAAATTACCCAATTCGTATCGTCCGGGACGCCATGCCGGTAATTGTAATTCAATAGTTGGAGATGAAATCGCATCAATTGTTAAATCAACATATATATAATGTGAAGCAGGATTTTTAAGGTATAATTTATAGTGTATCATGCCTTAAATTTATTATAAAGCATAAGTAAAAACAAATATATTTACAGTTAATAATGAAACTGTTTTTTATATCTCTTCTACTATCACTGGCCGGTTATTCGCAGGTAAACGATTCGTTATTATTTCAATTAAGAAACATTGACAACGATACTGAGCGCGTTAACCAATTATATCAAACCGGATTTGATATTAGAAACGCCGATCCGGAAATGGCCTACAAATTTGCACTGGCGTGTAATAAAGAAGCACTTAAATGCAACAGTGTTTTACATTTGGCCAAAAGCTATAATTTATTAGGATTATTGTTTTATAAGAAAGCTGATTATCAAAAGGCACTGGAATTTCAAACAAAGTCGCTCGAACTAAATCAATCCATTCAAAATCATTATGGCATCGCCATCAATCAGGCCAATCTTGGAAATATTTACAGTGAAACCAATTATCCCAAATTAGCCGAACAATCGTATTTACAATCACTACAGGCATCTAATAAAAGTAATAATACGTTGCAAATATCACGTTGCTTAATAAATATCGGCGTTTTAAAACACGATCAAAAACAATATGCCGCCGCTATAAAGCAATTTGAAGAAGCCATGGTTTATGCGAATACGCTTGGTAATCAGGACTTGATTGCTATCTGTTATAATAACATCGGGGCCATATTTAAAGACCAGAATAAACTGGATAGCGCGCTCCTTTACCTAGAAGAAGGATTGAAAATAAAAGAGATTATTGATAACGAAATTGAACTGGCCGATAGCTATATCAATATTGCCGACATCTATGTTTCACAAAAAAACTTTAATCAAGCCTCTAATTATATTTCCTTAGCTAACACTATTTGCAGTAAATACGATTACCCGGAAGCTTTGGTAGAACTATATCAAACGCAATCACAATTTTATGAAGCGCAACAAAACTTTGAGCAGGCTAATGTTTTTCTAAAAAAATATTACGGCTTAAAAGATAGTCTGCAAAAAACAGAACAGAAAAATAATGAAATAATATTTTTAGAAAACAACATACCAAACGCACAATCAATAGAATCTTCAGTAACCCTTTCCAATAGTTGGCTATTGATTTCGTTAGTCATGCTGGCAGTTATTATTCCGTTATTTTTAATCCGTTTTAAAAGATGAGTAAAAAAGACAAAACAAGGGTAAATGTAGTTTACTCTACCAACCCCAATTTCAGCTACGAGAACGACAGTGAAAGCACACAGGAAACTTTGCCTCCGCAACAGCAAAATTTAAAATTATTTTTAGATCGTATAGGGGGTGGTAAAATGGTAACACGCATCAGCGGATTTGTTGGCACAGAGAATGATCTGGATACCCTTGCAAAAATGCTAAAGCAAAAGTGCGGGGTTGGAGGTAACTCTAAAGAGGGTAACATATTGGTGCAGGGCGACAACCGTGATAAACTGTTGGAAATACTTATAAAGGCCAACTATAAAGCAAAAAAAGCAGGCGGATAAAAAACCTGTAATTTTTACAAATAATTGAATTATAGAGTAAAAATCCCGATATTAGAAACTCTAAAACTAAACCATTATGAACACACTTCTTGAAGTATTAAAAATTACGATCCCCGCCGGTGCCGTATTTGCAGCGGCTTACTTTTTAGTAAAACGTTTTTTAGACAACGATCAAAAAAGACGGGAACATGAATTAAAAAAATCGACCCTGGGAGCCATTACTCCTTTAAAAATTCAGGCCTTTGAACGCATTGTTATTTTCCTGGAGCGCATTAATCCCAATAGTTTGGTAATACGCGTCAATAAAAATGGCATGAGTGCACGTCAATTACACCTTGAGTTGGTAAGCGCTATCAAAACAGAATATGAACATAACCTTTCGCAACAGATTTATTTATCGGCCGGTGCATGGGAATTAGTTAAAACATCCAAAGAAGAGATCATTCAACTGGTAAATATATCCTCTTCAAAAGTCCCCTCGGATGCCAACAGCTCCGAATTAGCGATGATGATACTTAATATCACCGCAAACCTTGGAAAAAAATTACCGAATGATGTAGCCATCGATTACATCAAAAAAGAAATTTCCCAAATATTTTAAAACTAAAAGTTTGTCAGTTCGAGCGCTGTGTCCTAACACCGGCGGATAGTAGAGAACAAAAACATGTACCATGCAAAAACTATTTACAGAATTCAATTCAACTACCGCTGCTCAATGGAAAGAGCAATTAGTAAAAGATCTGAAAGGAGTTGACTTTAACCAGTTAATATGGCATACCGATAATGGATTTGATATTAACCCTTTTTATACAAAGGAAGACCTTCAAACACAACAATCTCCTTTATTTACACATAGCGATTGGAACATTGGGTTCAACATTCATGTAAGCGACGAAAAAGCGGCCAACCAAATTGCCCTGGAAGCATTAAATGGTGGCGTGTCTTGCTTATGTTTTTGTTTAGATGGGACTAAAAATTTATCCCTGTTATTAAAAGATATCATGATAGAATATATTGCTGTTCAATTTGTTTTGAATAGCGACATCGCTACTTTTGACAAACAATTGAAAGAAATTATTGCGGAAAGAAATTTAAAAACAGATTCTCTGAACATCGTTATCAACTACGATGTTATGGCGCGTTTAGCAGAACACGGGAGCTGGCTGGTGTCCCGCGAAGCTGATCTGAGTGAAATCACTAAAATAGCCAAGCTTTCATTCAATAAGTGTCAATTAGTTGTAGATGGTAGGTTGTATCAAAACTCCGGCGCTAACCAGGTAACTGAATTAGCTTTGATCATAAGTCACTATAACGAGTATTTAAATCATTTTTCGGAAGGCAAATTCGATGTCGCCCAACTAAGCAAAGGAATTCAGTTTAACGTGGCCATTGGTTCTGATTTTTTTGGAGAGATTGCCAAACTAAGAGCCTTACAAAAGTTAGCAGCATTGATCAACTCAACTTATAATTTCAAGGCTCCTGTTTCTATTTCCTGTGAAACTTCTCAACTGACGTTATCTGCTAAAGATGTTCACACCAATTTATTGCGTAGCACAACTGAAGCTATGAGTGCAGTGATTGGTGGTTGCAGCACCTTATTTGTAACGCAGTTTGATGAATTATTAGGTGCGAAAGACCGCAACCTATCCGTTCGCATGGCGCGCAACCAGCAAATTATTTTAAAAGAAGAAAGTTATTTAAACAAAGCTTCTGATATTGGTGCCGGTTCATATTATATTGAATCGTTGACCGAGCAGCTTGCTTCCAATGCTTTTGAATTATTCAAACTATGGGAAGCAAAAGGCGGATTTATTACTTGCCTGGAAAAAGGAATTATTCAAACTGAGATTAACCAACAAGCTGACATTTTAAAGAAAAAAACGGCTAGCGGCGAAATCGTGATCATTGGGGTTAACAAGTACCTCAATCCTAAAGATCAATCCTCGGCTGCCAAATCAAATTCCGAAAATAATTCGGGTAACCTATTCGAACCTATCAAAGCCATTCGCTTAGCAGAAACTTTTGTACCTGAACAAACCATCGCCAAATAAAAACATGCGCAAAGATTTTTCAAATATAAAATATACAGGATCTGTAACACCCATTCAGCAAATACAAGAAGGTGTTACAGATACACATTTAACGCCCGAACAGATTGCAGTTAAAACAACTTATACTGCGAACGACACTAAAGAATTTGAACATCTGAACTTTGGTGCAGGCATGGCTCCTTATTTACGCGGACCATACACCAGCATGTATGTTCAAAACCCCTGGACTATCAGGCAGTACGCAGGTTTTAGTACAGCCGAGGAAAGTAATGCTTTCTATAGAAGAAACTTAGCTGCCGGCCAAAAAGGGTTATCGGTTGCTTTTGACTTAGCTACACATCGTGGTTATGACAGTGATCATGAACGGGTTGTTGGTGACGTTGGTAAAGCAGGTGTTGCCATTGATTCTATCCTGGATATGAAAGTATTGTTCGATCAGATCCCGCTCGATCAAATGAGCGTGAGCATGACCATGAATGGTGCTGTATTACCCATCCTGGCTTTTTATATTATTGCTGCAGAAGAACAAGGCGTGAGCATGGATAAGCTTACAGGCACCATCCAGAATGATATTTTAAAAGAGTTCATGGTGCGTAATACTTATATCTATCCGCCAGACGCATCCATGAAAATTATTGGAGATATTTTCGAATTTACTTCTCAAAAAATGCCGAAGTTCAATTCCATCTCCATTAGCGGTTATCATATGCAGGAAGCAGGTGCCACAGCCGACATTGAGTTGGCATATACACTGGCAGATGGCCTGGAATATATCCGTACAGGTATTAAAGCCGGATTGAACATTGATGACTTTGCTCCCCGCCTCTCTTTCTTTTGGGCTATAGGCATGAACCATTTTATGGAGATCGCTAAAATGCGTGCTGCAAGAATGTTATGGTCAAAAATGGTAAAAGAGTTCAATCCTAAAAAAGAAAAAAGCATGGCTTTGCGTACGCATTGCCAAACCAGTGGCTGGAGCTTGACGGAGCAGGATCCTTATAATAACGTTACGAGAACTTGTGTTGAAGCCTTAGCTGCTGCGATGGGACATACACAAAGCTTGCACACTAATGCCCTGGACGAGGCCATTGCATTACCCACGGATTTTAGTGCGCGCATTGCCCGTAACACTCAAATTTATT
>JAZKDT010000018.1:33005-74366 GCA_040387475.1 Bacteroidota bacterium
AAATATGCACAAGAAAGGACACACACACACACACACAAATGTGTATTATTAAGCATCAACATCAATCATGCGTCGACAGTGTGCACAGTAGATGTGCGTTGATATGTATTGCCCGTAACACTCAAATTTATTTACAACAGGAAACCAATATTTGTAAAGTTGTTGATCCATGGGCCGGATCTTATTATGTAGAAACCTTAACGCATGAGTTAACTCATAAAGCCTGGGCTTTAATTGAAGAAGTTGAAAAACTGGGAGGCATGGCTAAAGCCATTGAAACAGGAATTCCTAAAATGCGTATTGAAGAGGCCGCCGCGAGGAAGCAGGCACGCATCGACGGAGGAAAAGATATTATTGTTGGTGTAAATCAATATCAAACAGATGAAAAAACACACATCGATATTTTAGACGTTGATAATGCTAAAGTAAGAACACAACAATTAGAACGTTTAGCAAAATTAAAAGCAGAACGTGATCCGGAAAAAGTTGAAGCTGCGTTAAAGGCGTTAACCGATTCAGCTAAAACTGGTAAGGGAAATTTATTGGAGTTAGCTATCAATGCCGCTCGCGTGCGTTGTAGTTTAGGAGAAATATCATCTGCACTCGAAAAAGAATTTGGGCGTTACAAAGCTAACATAAGAAGTATCGCAGGCGTTTACAGTAAAGAGATCAGCATGGATAAACATTTTTTAAAAGCGAAAGAACTGGCCGATACATTCGCTGAAATGGATGGCCGTCGTCCAAGGATCATGATTGCTAAAATGGGACAGGATGGCCATGATCGCGGGGCAAAGGTAATTTCAACCAGTTTTGCTGACATGGGATTTGATGTGGATATCGGTCCTTTATTTCAAACACCGGCCGAGGCAGCTAAACAAGCGGTTGAAAATGACGTACACATTTTAGGTGTGTCATCCTTAGCGGCTGGCCATAAAACGTTAGTACCACAGGTGATTGAAGAACTGAAAAAATATGGCCGGGAAGATATCATGGTTATTGCAGGAGGTGTTATACCTCAGCAGGATTATGATTTCTTGTATAAAGCAGGTGTATCAGGCGTATTCGGACCAGGAACGGTGATCAGCATTTCAGCCATCGACATTTTAGAAAAACTGATCGAAAAATCTAAATAACATCCCGAAAATTTAAAAAAGTCGTTTGTCAACCCTAATTGATAACGACTTTTTTTATACCTGTTATGTTTTTGTTTTTGGTATGAACAACCGCGTAGTACATTCCCGGATTCATACATTCCACATCAATTTTGAAAGCATGTGAGTTTTGGTAATTAGTAAAGCTATTCACTATTTGGCCCTGCAAATTATATAAATCAACTGATTGAATTTGATCGCCAGCTATTTCAAAAGACGTTCCGGCAGGGTTAGGAAATACACTAAAGGCCTCATCATCTGAAATTTCCATCACTTTATTATTCACGCTGTTCCATCCTATCTCTTTTAAAATCCCCATTTCCCAGGCAGCAGGCATCCTAACGGTATCACCGTTACCCCAGCAATAACTCATAATGGAATTACATACGCTTGCATGAATATGAAGCAAATCAACTCCTAGTGTATAAGCTCCGGTCCCTCCTGATAATTTAACCGGATTGCCGCCATTTGTAGCGTTAGCATACGTGGGCCCGTTAAAATAATTCAATCGGTATTTAATGCTGTCTCCTAGTGTTGCTGAGTTATTTGGAGCAATGCTTACCAAATTATTTTGCGAAGGCTTAATAATGAATTTATCGTAAATAGAAGGATAGCCATCTTGTCCATGCCATGGAAAAGAAGTGATAAGCGGGAAAAGTGCCGATGCAGGCACGTTACCAAAAGATCCGATATTAGAGGAGTTGACATATCCTGAACTGTAAAAGCCAATTCCATGTCCTATCTCATGCATAATCGTTGAAATAAAATCTGATTGATTTGCGGCTGGTTTCCCAGTTCCGAAATAATAGTTAGTAGCAAGGTTTACATATATATCCATGTCAAATTCTCCCGGATTTAATTCAGTGGCGGCCAATTGATTTGCCAAAGAACTGGTATAAATAAAATTGGACACCGGTGCTCCGGCAAAATTTGTTCGCCCGTTTGCCAGGGTAATAGCCGAAAACGGAAACGATGCGCTGTTTACAAAAAAGACATTTACCTTAACAGGAACCGTTATTATTAAATAGTTGCTCCAGCGTTGCGCTGCAACGTTTAAAGCAGCAGAAAGGCCCGCAGGAGCAGTTCCGTTAACATTAAAGGAAAAAGTACCAACAGTTTGTGCTTGTAGGTAAAAGGTGGAAACAAGTAACAGTGAAAGCAGAGCTTTTTTCATAGACCAAATTTTACTTAAATGTAAACAAAAGAATTTCAAATGCCTTATATTCAATTTCTAGAATTTATAAAATATGTATCTTAGTCGCTGAAAAACAAACAAAAATGCCAAAGGGACTTACTACTATATTATTGCTTATTGCATCTAATACATTTATGACCATTGCCTGGTATGGGCACCTGAAATTTAAACATGTAGGAATGATTGTCGCTATTCTTATCAGTTGGGGTATTGCACTATTAGAATACAGTTTGATGGTTCCCGCCAACAAAATAGGAAGCGATATTAACGGTGGTCCTTTTAATATGTTTCAGCTAAAGATCATCCAGGAAGTTGTTTCTATAAGTGTTTTTGTAATTTTCACGTTATTGGTGTTTAAAACCGAGACCCTCAAATGGAACCATATTGTAGGTTTTTTATGCTTGTTTGTTGCTGTATATTTCTTTTTTAAGAAATAAAGTAATCTGGTTATCAGACCATTAAAAACGAATTTACCCCCATTTGATGTTTTAGTAATTAAATCTTAACGCTGGCTCGTCATTTGTATAATTAGGAACACCTAATTTAGTAATATGCAAATTGCTCAAAATTTAGTTAGTAAAACGTCCGTTTTAATTTCAAAAAAAGTTTTCTGGGCTCTTTTGTTTATAGGAACGTTCCTTTTTCTAACAATTGAATCTTTCAATAAAGGTGATTTTCACATCTTCTTAGAAGCTTCAAAAAGCCTTTTTAACGGCGAAAACATATACGAAAAAACATATTTCGACGGATATCATTATTTTTATTCACTGTTATTTACCATTTTAATTTACCCGTTAACTTTTTTACCCGTTCACTTAGCGGTTTTTTTATGGTTATGTTTCAGCGTTTTTTTAATTCACAGATTATTCCTCACAATCGGCAAATTATTGCCCATTTCGGCCTTATCGTCTACCGGGCAAAAATGGTTTTGGGTGTTAATAAGCATTTTTAGTCTACGTTTAATCCTCGAAAACATCCATGTGGCGCAAATCACTATTTTATTATTGTATTTGTGTGTTCAAGGGCTATACCTGATACATAACAAAAAAGTGTTTACAGGCGCTGCTTTAATAGCATTAGGCATTAATATTAAATTATTACCAATTGTATTATTGCCCTATTTATTGTATCGACGCCAGTTTAAAGCGGCTGCCCTTGTTGTCGGATTTAGCACATTTTTTCTATGCGTTCCTATTCTTTTTATCGAACAAAGCGAGTTTGAGATCCTGATCACAACCTGGCTGCATCTTGTTAATCCCTTTAACACACAACATGTATTAGATGTTGAGGAACGTAGCTTTCATAGTTTAACGACTTTGATATCCACCCTTTTTGTAGAAAATGTACCAGACGTTTATGCCCTCAAAATTAAACGAAATATCGCCGATGTTAGCTTTGAAACCCTCAACCTGATTATTACCGGTGCACGACTATTTTTAATAGCATTTACATTATATTTCCTACGCAGCATGCCCTTCAAAAAAAACAAATACAGTTTTAAAAGGCTTTGGGAAATAAGCTATATATTATGTTTAATTCCGTTGATTTTTCCGCACCAACAGCATTATGCATTTTTATTTATCCTCCCTGCTTACAGTTATTGTATTTACTATATGCTACAGTATCATAGCCTCCTGGGAACATTAAAAAAACGTCTGGTAATTTTGATGCTTATCCTCATTTACTTAATGGTTAATATGAAATTGTTACTCGGTAGTTTTAATGACTATTATGAACACTTTAAGATTTTGACCTATGGCGCCGTGTTTTTACTCGTTACGCTTAGTGTTCTGGTTCCGCACAAATCACTGAAAAACAGTTAGTTTTTTGTTTTAAACATCCTATTTGTTGCTGTCTTTTTTCTATTACATTAGTAAGGTGAAAGAGGTAAACCAAATACTCACAGATTTAAAACGGAAGATCTTTAAACCTGTTTATTTTTTAAGCGGAGAAGAGGCCTATTACATTGATCTGGTAAGTGATTATATTGAAAAAAATGTACTCGATGAAAGCGAGCAGGAATTCAATCAAACGATCTTGTACGGAAAAGAAGCAGATATGAACACGATCATTTCTGCAGCCAAGCGATTCCCGATGATGAGTGAATACCAGGTTGTGATCGTAAAAGAAGCCCAGAATTTAAAAGAACTCGGAAAAGCATCGGGTGGCGATGATGAAGATGATGAAGTTCCTGCAAAAAAAACAGTCGCTACGTCCAACGCCTTAGCCGGTTATTTGCAACAACCTCAACCATCTACCATTCTTGTATTTTGTTATAAATATAAAACACTTGATAAAAGAAGTGCAGTTTATAAATCTCTTCAAAAGAACCATGTTTTTTTGGAGACTAAAAAAATGTACGATAACCAGATCCCCGAATGGATCACCTCCTTTGTTACCGAAAAGAAGTTTAAAATCGGTCCAAAAGCTTCATTTTTATTGGCTGAGTTTTTAGGAAATGATTTGTCTAAAATCAGCAATGAAGTTGAAAAACTATTTATCAATTTAAAAGATGGCGAAGAAGTAACCGCCGAAGCCGTTCAGGACAATATCGGAATCAGTAAAGAATTTAATGTCTTTGAATTACAGGATGCCCTGGCTAAAAAAGATATATTAAAAGCAAACCGCATCGTAAATTATTTCTCGGCAAACGAAAAAGAACATCCGGCGGTTATGACCCTGAGCACACTATATGGGTATTTTTCAAAAATATTAGTGTATCACTTTGCTCCCGACAAATCAAAATTTGCGGTAGCGCAGACTTTGGGAGTTAATCCTTTCTTTGTGGACGGCTATGCGAAAGCAGCTCAAAATTATGGGACTGCTAAATTGAAGGCGGTTTTTGGTTATTTAAAAGAATATGATCTAAAGACCAAAGGCGTTGATAATAGTGGTGTAAATAATGGCGAGTTGATGAAGGAATTGATCTTTAAGATTTTGCATTAAAATATGTCCATTAAAAACTATTTATTTGGTATTTCTATAATACTAAACGTTTCTCTTTATTCTCAATTTAAAGGAACCTACCAATTCCCCGAAAAATTCAGTAAAAGCTACTTTTTTGATCCGGTTGCGTCTTATCAAAAGATAAAAGATTACCAGATAACAGGCGTGTCGAAAGAAGACATGGACAGCTATAAAATCAAAAGTACGTACAGTCTCCAAAGGGATTTCGACAACAATATGTTTTATCTGGAATGGTATGAACTCGAAAATTACCTGGATAAACTGGTAGACTCTATAATACCGGCAGATCTTAAAGCAAAACAAAAATTCACTGTTTTTATTAGACGGAATTCAAATTTTGATATAGAGGTGTTAGGAAATGGGTTTATCTTTATAAATATCGGCACTTTATCCGTGTGTAAAAATGAGACAGAGCTGAGTTTTTTACTGGCGCATCATATATATCACACCTTTTATAGCAACAGCGCCGCAAAAATGAAGGCAGGATTGGATGCATTGCGAAAAGACAAATCCAATAATGCAAAATATGTTGACAATAAACTAAATTTAATTTTTGTTGAAAATTTTGGATTGGAAATGAAGGCTGACTCTTTTGCATATAGCTGTATCGCCAATTCAAAACAAAATTTAAATAAACTCGACAATATTTTGAATACATTACAATATGTAGAACGAAAGTCCTTTACTATTTACTCAAAAGAATTTTATGTAAGTATGAAAAATCTTGTTCCCTCGTTGTTAAAAAAGGATACAGTTATAGGCCGACAAAAATATTTACATCAGGCAGTAAAAAATATAAATGTACAGGGCTCAAATTATATTATCGACTCTGTGTACTTTACTAAGACAAAAAAAGCTGCCCGCGAAGATTGTAAAAAAATAAACATGGAAATTGGCACCCTTGAAAGAACTTTGCAACTTGCCTTTGTAGATTATTTACTGGGAGATGGATCACCAAAAAATCTGTTTTATATTATTGAATCGACACGCAGGATGATGTATAGAGAGCCTGAATTACTAAAAAAAGGTTTTTTAGCGGAAGATCTTCAGTATACTGAATCCTTCGACAATACAAATTCAAGCATATTGAAAAAACCTGAATACTTGTTTATCGATTCTGCGCTTTATAATAAAGCGCAAAAACATCCACTCATCAATATTGAAGAAAAGCCCTTTCATACCTATGAGGGCGCATTCTGGTATTTTATAAAAGAAGCAGAGAGTAAGAGCTTAAATGAAGCCCAATTTTCAAAGGCTTTATTTTATTATTCTCAAAAAGATGAGGTAAAATTTTTAGCAAGCCTCAACACATACCTAGAAAAAGGTGGTGGAATTTACTCGGATTTTGCTGAAAATTTAAATAAGTATAAAATGCCCTACATAAAAGATGGTAAAACACTTGTAATCATAGATCACACTACGAACGCGTATGGTGATAATTACTACCAGTCATTAGATAGAATGAAATATAATGCGATGATACACCAACAATTTAAATTTGATTCAACAAAAATAAACTTAGCAATCTTAAATGAATATTCAGGCACTAAACCAAAGCAGCTAAATCAATATCAAAAGATTAATAATAGTATAGCAAAGTTGTATGAAAAAAAGGATCTGGATATTTTTTCCAAAAAAAGATATTTAGGGAAAGAGACAATGGATGAGAGAGACAAAAGAAATAAATTCAATAAGAGCCTGTTTGTGTACAATCCTGATCTCTTTAAATGGTTCAGTGATGAACACTACAGTGGAATTTTTCTTCAAAAAATCAATTACCAATATGCGCAGGAAACCGACCTGGAAGAAAGACAAAACACTTATACAATCAGCTACTGTAATTCATTTGACAACCGCCCATTCTTCTGGAATTCAGTCAGAAATAATAACGTAAAGAAACAAACTACTGCGGAGATGATAAAAGATGCCCGCGATTTTCTCTTTTATAAGGACTAGTTACTTATACAACTCCACTTTAACCTCTACATCAGATCTTACGGTAAACCTCTTCTCAATTGTATAGATAGAACCTTTCAAACTCTTCGCCCTCCACTCTATCCGGTAATTCCCGGGCTGCAAATAATAAACCTGCGAAGTTGTATTATTTAAGTTACAAACCCATTCCAGTTTTTTAGTATCCTTATAAATACTCCCATCTCCATTATCAAGCGCTTTAACTGTTAACATACCTGCGTTGGGTAATTCAATAAGCTTTGTTTGCGATTGAGTTATAGTAACCGCATTGATGTACGTCCTGGGAAGAGTTAATATCTCGAGGTCGTAATTACCTGTAATATATTTTTCAGTTGTATTCATCAATTGCACATTTAAGGTTTGCATATTACCGCTTGATTTTCTTACGATCGCTTTTATCTTTTCATTAAAATTATACACCCCCGACGGTCTTCTCAATTCAATAAATCCCTGTGGCGCATCAATTGGAATGATCGTATGTTTTCCCTGATTCAACTTTACCTCTTTACTTTCGGTAGCCGGAATGGTATGTGCAATAACTTTATAAGTAGGGAAATCATCCAGATATAAAGTGTCGGGATTATTTTTTTGGTTTAAGGTATGAAGGTAATTGTAAGCATAATTACCGGTATTCGTATTGTAAAAAGTCATATTGACATTGGTTTCACTTGGTAACGATTTGGAGTCCAATAAATTTACCTGAGCAGATGTTTTATTTAATTTTTGTTTGGAGATTATGGCGCTGATATCCGTTACCAGTGACGTATTATCAAAATCATAATAATCACCAACACATTCAAAGGTTTTTATTTGCTCCGGCGACAAACCAATACCAATGATAAAGGGTTTAAATACAATTCCCTTTTCCATTAATTTCATTCGGGCTTTACAAGGATCACCGTCACATTCCTCTATACCATCCGTAATTAAAATGATCATGTTCACGGCTTTGGTATCCGGAAAATCATTAGCGGATTCCGTCAGTGAATGTTCGATGGGAGTAATACCCGTTGGCTTAGCTTCGGCCACTTTGCTTTTAATAAGCGCAACGTTATTTTTACTGAAAGGGACTACCAGCTTGGAGTCTTTACAATCACCGGGCGGATATTTTACCGTATGACCGTACATGCGTAAGGCAAACTGAATATTTTTTTGTTTATTGAGGCTATCCAGGAATTTATAGAATAGATCTTTGGCACCCTGCATACGAGTGGTAGTATTGTGCTTTGCCTTCATGCTATTACTGGCGTCAAATACAAACAATACTCTGGTTAACGATGGCTCTGTCTTTTTTACCTGTGCGCTAAGTATTTGACTTGTTAGTAAAACAAAGCTAAAGAATATGTTTCTGAAAACTGTCATTTAAAATATAACTTCAAATGTAACAGAGGTTACAGCTTAAAACCTAACCAAAACCGAAACTTATTAAAAGTGAAATGCTAAGAAAAACTATCGAAGGATATTAACATGCCCTTTTAACTGGATATACTCTCCGCGGGCGTTTTTGTATTCTATCAGGTATACATACACATCGTCGGTAGCAGCGTCGCCGGTCCAGCCTTCTTTATCACTATGGGTTTCAAATACTTTATCACCCCAGCGGTTAAATACCATAACCTTGTAATCTGTTTTTTCAACATATTGCGCTGCTGGCAACCACGTGCTATTAAGACCTTTGGGAGCAAAAGCATTTGGTACAAAAATCGTAACCTCTACATATGCATCGGCAGGATTTGATTTTGCCTGATCTTTAAATCCATGTATGTTTCCCGATCCTTCAACGGCTTCTACATAGTATGAAAACTTACCCTGTTCACTTATATAATTTTCAATATCATCTGTATATGTTTTAGTTCCCGCTGGTACATTGATTATAGGCATGGGATCAAAAGCCCCATTCACAGCTCGGTAAATATTGAAAGACTCTACACCTGCATTCCAGGTTGTATAATCATCCCAACTAAGCGTATTATAAAATATATTCTCATTATCGTTGCTAACATGCAATACAATCGATTTTGAGGAATCACTCCATACACCCGGATTACCGCAATCATCAGTTGCTTCTATTTTATAATAATAGTTTTTTTCGTTTGTTTTAACGTTAGCGTCTGTATATGTTTGCGGCATTAGCGTAGAAGAATTCACAAACGTTAATTTCGAATAAGTGATACCATCCTCAGATTTATACACATTACATCCTTTAAACGGGTTAGTGGTATCAACTGTAAACGTGAGTTCGATCTGTTTGCTCGCCGTATTTACGCTGACCGAATTAATATAAACATAAGCCGGCCCTGGTAACCCGGTAGCTGTAAAACAAGATTCGTTTGAGCTTGCGCTAATGGAATTATCTGAATTCCAAACCCTGATGATGTAACAGTAAGTGGCTCCCGGTATTAATCCTGTGTGTGAAAAAGAAGTAGATGTTGAAGAGCCGATAACACTGTACGAGGAAGAATTAACGGAGCAAAGAACGTCGTATTTTAAAACGCCCTTTGGTAAATTGGAATAGGGAGTCCAGCTAAGAACAGCTGTTCGCGAACACAAATCATAAACGGGTGCGGTTAAAAAAATAGTATTATGCGTTAAACTAGGAATCGCATAATTTCCACAACTATCAACTGCAGAAATACAATACCCCTGTGAAGAAGTTCCGGCTGATGCGCCTCCAGCCGTATAGGTGGTATTTCCGGGCCCGCATATGGTATCAACAGGAACTAAAGCGCCTCCAATTTTTTTATAAATAACGTAACAGGTCACATCCAAATAAGGAGAAGGTTCCCAACCTAATACCACATCTCCGTTAGAGTTCACGGATGCTGAATCGACGACTACAATCGGCGGCGGTTGAATATTTCTACAGGTATCTCCTTTCACATTCGACACTGAGGTGCATCCATACGAGTCAGAGATTTCCACTTTATAGTTATAAAATACCTTACAACGGTAGATCGTATCTTTATAGTTCAATTTATTCCCGGTATAAATAACGCTCCAGGTATTTGCGGGATATTCCCGTGAAACTGTATAAGTAGGAGATGACGTCGGTAATAAAGGAGTTTTAACGGCATTCCAGTTTAAATTGGAAATACCATTGATACTGCCTCCGGTTACATTTAAAAAAATAGACCGTAGCGTATCAGAAGACGTTGATGTACTTGTTCCGGCCGAACTGATTGTTTTAACAAAATAATATTGTGATTGTGAATTAGTACCTGTTGGCGATTGAACATAGGTACTTTGATTATATACGTTCACTGTGCCCGCCAACGTATAGGTTACTCCGGTGGGCGACGTCCATATTTGGTACTCAGTAAACAGGCCGCCCGGATCGGGAGGTATAATCCAGGATAATGTAGTGCTATTGGAATTAACAGAAATGCACCTCAAAATAGGCGCGGCAACCTGGGCATTGATCTTTGAAAAGAAAAATACGTAAAAAAAAATTAAAATATAGAAGTGGCGTTTTTTCAAAAATTAGGCTTTAAATGCTTGTTTTTCAACTACAAAGTAACGCAAATTTGACGGCTTTAGTATGCAAAAAAACCTAAATTTATTAAAACGCCTATTTTAATGAGTAATACAAACAAAAACAATATTTTTGTAGCTCAAAATTAAACTCACTATGCAACAAGCTTATATTATAAACGGACTTAGAACTGCTATCGGAAACTTTGGAGGATCACTTTCAACCGTCAGGGCTGATGATTTGGCAACCCTCGTATTAAAAGAACTAATGGCAAAAAACCCCTCGGTAGATTTTACAAAAGTGGGCGATGTGATTATGGGCTGCGCTAACCAGGCCGGAGAAGATAATCGCAATGTTGCAAGAATGGCTTCACTCATGGCAGGCTTACCTGTTACCGTTCCAGGGCAAACGGTAAACCGTTTATGTGCATCTGGTTTAAGTGCGACTATTGATGCTGCACGATATATCCAATTAGGAGAAGCAGAACTCATGATCTCTTCTGGCGTTGAAAATATGACTCGTGGCCCTTTAGTAATGAATAAAGCAGGTTCGGCCTTTGGGCGCGACCAGCAATTGTTTGACAGCAGCTTTGGATGGCGTTTTATAAATCCCAAACTAAAGGAGCAATTTGGTGTAGATGCGATGGGCGATACAGCTGAGAACGTGGCAGAAATGCATCAAATCAGCCGGGAAGATCAGGATGCTTTTGCATTGTGGAGCCAGCAAAAAGCCGCAAAAGCGAATGCGGCCGGAAGATTTGATAAAGAAATTATACCGGTAGAGATTCCTCAAAAGAAAGGTGATGCTTTGATTTTTAAAACAGATGAATTTGCGAAGGCAAATACAACGCTGGAAGGCTTACAAAAATTAAAGCCCGCTTTTAAAAAAGATGGTACAGTTACAGCGGGAAATGCATCTGGGTTGAACGATGGTGCGGCTGCTATTTTATTGGCAGGCGAAAATGCTATTAAAGCATACAACTTAAAACCATTGGCACGTATTGTAAGTAGCGCTGTTGTGGGTGTTGAACCTCGGATCATGGGACTAGGGCCGGTAGAAGCTGCTAACAAGGCTTTAAAAAACGCCGGTTTAAGCTGGAAAGACATTGACCTTATTGAGTTGAACGAAGCCTTCGCTGCACAGGCATTAGGATGCACACGTCAGTGGGGCCTGGATGATAAAGATTCGCGTATTAATCCAAATGGTGGTGCTATTGCTTTAGGTCACCCATTAGGAATGAGCGGAGCCCGAATTATTAATTCCGCTGCTATTGAATTGAACCTTCAAAACAAGAAATATGCGTTGGTAACCATGTGTATTGGTGTTGGACAAGGTTACGCCGCTATCATCGAGAAGGCATAATGATTTACTTCGATTATAATTCAACTACACCAGTTGATGAGCGGGTACTTACTGAAATGTTACCTTTTTTTACTGAACATTTTGGAAACGCTTCCAGTACAACGCACGCGCTAGGCTGGTATGCACAAGGTGCTATTGAAAAAGCACGACACCAAGTGGCAGATTTCATTGGAGCAGAAAGTTCAGAAATTGTATTTACATCCGGAGCAACCGAGGCTGTTAACATGGCTTTGAAGGGGGTTTTTGAAGCTTACCAAACAAAAGGTAATCATATTATTACCTGTAAAACCGAACATAAAGCTGTTTTGGACACTTGTTCTTATTTAGAAGAAAAGGGAGCGCTGGTTACTTACCTTAATGTTGACCCCGAAGGAAGAATTGATTTGGACGAATTAAAGAATAGTTTCAATGATAAAACCATTTTAGTAGCCATTATGGCTGCAAACAATGAAACCGGTGTTTTACAGGATCTCGAAAAAATAGCCAAGATTACACATGAACATAACGCTATTTTTTTTAGCGACACCACTCAAATGGCCGGTAAACTTCCGGTTGACGTGAATGAAATGGGACTCGACTTGTGTTGTATCTCAGCACATAAATTATACGGACCAAAAGGCGTTGGCGCGCTTTATGTAAGACGCAAAGATCCACGGGTGAATTTAATTCCTTTATTTCATGGCGGTGGACATGAAAACCAAAAACGAAGCGGTACTTTAAATGTAACGGGTATTGTTGGTTTAGGCAAAGCCTGTGAAATTGCAAAAGTTGATTTTTGGGACGATAATATGAACATTTCAAAATTAAGAGGTTACCTGGAACATCAACTACTTGAAATATCCGACTTAAGAATCAACGGATCAACCAGATACAGACTTTATAATACCGCTAATCTCTACTTTCCAAAACTAAAAGACGGTAGTACCGTTTTCTCTCATATTAAGAATACCTGCGCCGTTTCTCTAGGTTCGGCCTGTACCTCTGCCAGCGCTCAACCCTCACATGTTTTACAGGCGATGGGGCTTACTAAAGAGGAATCGGGAGACTGTATCCGCTTCTCTTTTGGTAAAAAAAGCCAAAAAAAGGATGTGGAAAAAATTACCCATCAAATTTTGTCGCTTTATAGTTAGTCTTCCTCTTTTAATAACCTCTTTACGTCTATAAAGTGGGAATTACCAACGATAATATGTTAGTAATGAACATTTTAACACTCTTGCTTTTTTCTTTTTTTAGACTATATTTGTCTTCCGAAACACAATAATTAAACCAATATTAAATGAGTGCACAAACAATCCGATTCAATAATGCCAATCGTTCATTCTATTTAACAGCAAAGAAAAGAGTAGACGATTATTTTAAAGAAAACAACATTTCGCGTTATGGTAACTCTCAAATGGTCATTAAGTCCATTTTTATGTTTACCCTATATTTTACTCCCTTTTTACTTTTAATTTTTAATACCTTTGATAACCTCTGGATTCAATCATTATTATGCATCCTGATGGGTTTTGGAATGAGCGGTATTGGATTATCTGTGATGCACGATGCCAATCATGGCTCTTATGCCCGTAACGCAAAATTAAACGCCATGATGTGCCGTAGTATGAATTTTATTGGGGGTAGTTCTATCAACTGGCAACTGCAACATAATACATTACACCACACGTATACTAACATCCATGATCATGACGAGGATATTGCTCCTCCTGGATTTATGAGATTTGATCCGCATGCTGATTACAAAAAAATCCATAGATTTCAGTTCTTATATGCCTGGTTCTTCTACGGGTTAATGACTATTATGTGGGCCACGACTAAAGATTTCCAGCAATTATCCCGATACAACAAAATGGGTTTATTGGTAACTAAAAAAACAAATTATAAAAGACAATTAATTTTGTTGATCCTTAACAAACTGTTTTATTTAGGATATAGTCTTGTTTTACCGTTGTTGGTAATGGATAATCCATGGTATCAAATTGTTGTTGGATGGTCAATCATGCACTTTACCTGTGGTTTGATTCTTGCTTTGATTTTCCAGCCTGCTCACGTGGTTGATATGACCGAATTTCCCTTACCTGACTCAACCGGTAATATGCAGGATGATTGGGCGGCTCACCAGTTGAAAACAACCACTAATTTTGCTCAAAAAAGCTGGGCTTTCTCATGGTTTGTTGGCGGCTTGAACTTTCAGGTTGAACACCATTTGTTTCCAAACATTTGCCATGTACATTACAAAAAAATTGCACCGATTATTCAGGAAACTGCTAAAGAGTTTAATTTGCCATACTATTCAAAGAAGACATTTGTAGGCGCCCTCGCTGCTCATGCTAAATTGCTTTATATACTAGGAAAGCCAACTCCGGCAATGGCTTAGTACTTAACAAAGCTTTGTTTAAAATGCAGATCATAATGGTCTGCATTTTTTGTTATAAAAGCTTTACTTCGTATAAACAAACTCACACTCATATGCGTGTTCATTTAATTGCAGTAGGCGGCAGTGCCATGCACAATATGGCTTTAGCCCTGCACGAAAAAGGCTATAATGTTACCGGTAGCGATGACGAAATAAATGAGCCATCGAAAACCCGTTTAAAAAATGCCGGCATATTTCCGCCCGAAATAGGTTGGTTTCCTGACAAGATCACCAACGATATGGATGCGGTTATATTAGGAATGCACGCCCGGGAAGACAATCCGGAACTCATTAGAGCGAAAGAACTTGGATTAAAAGTCTATTCCTATCCTGAATATATTTACGAAGCCACAAAAGAGAAAACCAGGGTAGTAATTGGCGGCAGTCATGGTAAAACAACCATCACCGCCATGATATTACATGTACTGACCTATCATAAAATGGATGCAGATTTTATGGTAGGCGCGCAGTTGGAAGGGTTTAGTACCATGGTAAAGCTTACTAAAGAAGCTCCTATCGCTATTATTGAAGGCGACGAATACCTCGCCTCGCCTATCGATAGAAGGCCGAAGTTTCATTTATACAAACCAAACATTGCTATTTTGAGTGGTATTGCGTGGGATCATATTAACGTATTTCCAACTTTTGAAATATATGTTAACCAGTTTGAAAAATTTGTTGATATGATCGAACCAAACGGTAGCTTGATTTATTGCCATGAGGATAAAGAACTTCAAAAAGTTGCAGCTAATTCAGGGCTATCCAATAACATTACCAAAATACCCTACTCTATTCCAAAACACCGGATAGAAAATGGAACTACTATTTTACAAGACAATCAAAAAGAAATTCCTTTACAGATATTTGGCAACCACAACCTCATGAACCTTAACGGCGCTCATTTGGTTTGTAACAAATTAGGAATAACCGACTCTCAGTTCTATGAGGCTATACAGTCCTTTAAAGGAGCTGCCAAACGCCTGGAATTGGTTGTTAAAACGACAAATTTTGCGTTTTATAAAGACTTTGCGCACTCTCCATCGAAATTAAAAGCAACCACACAAGCCACCAAACAACAATTTGCCGAACGTAAAGTACTGGCCTGCATGGAATTACACACCTTTAGCAGTTTAAATGAAACATTTTTAGCAGAATATAACGGTGCCATGAACGACGCTGATGAAGCCATTGTTTACTTTAATCCTCATACCATAGCTCACAAAAAATTAAAGCCCATTACTGAAGAACAGGTACTGAACTACTTTAACCGGA
This sequence comes from Bacteroidota bacterium, assembly GCA_040387475.1. Taxonomy (GTDB): domain Bacteria; phylum Bacteroidota; class Bacteroidia; order B-17B0; family Aurantibacillaceae; genus UBA4416. Next base: position 48,815 of record JAZKDT010000018.1, read on the forward strand.
AAGATCTCAAAGTATTTACCGACAGTAATACCTTAACAGCCTATATTAAGTCCAAATCCCTGAAAAATCACGTACTTTTAATGATGAGTTCGGGAAACTTTGATGGCATAGACTTTAAACAACTTTCAACTGAATTAAATCTAAATTAAAATTTTGACAAAAGTCCTGCGAATAATTAACCGTTTTAATATAGGTGGAATCACATACAATGTAAGTTACCTTTCAAAGTACTTAGAAAATGATTTTGAGACATTGTTAGTTGGCGGCCCGGAAGAAGAAGGCGAAGACAGTTCACTATATATTCCTCAGGCACTGGGCTTAAAACCGAGAGTTTTAAATCAGTTTCAGCGCGAAATAAATTTAAAATCAGACTACAAGGCTTATAAAGAAATCAAAAAGATAATCAAAGATTTTAAGCCAGATATAGTTCACACGCATGCCTCCAAAGCAGGCGCTATAGGGCGTTTAGCGGCGATCGATTGCAATGTGCCCATTATTATTCATACGTTTCACGGACATGTATTTCATTCCTATTTCGGCAAGGTAAAAACAGGATTTTATAAAATCATTGAACGTTATCTTGCTAAACATTCAACCGCAATTATTGCAATCAGTAATAAACAGAAGCTTGAATTATCCGAAACTTTTAAGATAGCACCAAAAGAAAAAATTCATGTAGTGCCATTGGGTTTCGATTTAACCAAATTCACGATAAATAAAGTGCAAAATCGTCATGAGTTTAGGGAGAAATACAATCTAAAGCCCGAACAGGTGGCTATTGGAATTATTGGAAGGCTGGCCCCTATTAAAAACCACAGTTTATTTATTGAGGCAATCGCTCATTTGAAACTGCAAGGATTTACTAATTTTAAAGCGTTTATTATTGGGGATGGCGATACGAGGGATGTTATTACAGGAGCCTGCGAGCAATTTAACGTCAGCTGGTCAAATGATCCGTCAGCACTAACTGATGTTATTTTTACATCCTGGATAACCAATGTTGAATGGGCTTTACACGGGCTGGATATTGTTGCCCTCACATCATTAAATGAAGGTACACCGGTAAGTATTATCGAGGCTCAGGCAGCTGGTAAGTACGTGGTATCTACTAATGTTGGAGGCATCGAAGACGTATTACATCCCGAATGCGGTCTCTTATCTGAAATAACAGATAAACACACATTTTTCAGTAACTTGATGACCAGCTGCGCTAACCATTCCCAATTAGTCAGTATTTCAAAAAAAGGAGAAGACTGGGCAATTCAAAAATACAGCTATACACGTTTAGTCAGTGATATGAGACAATTATATCAATCACTATTAAAAAAAGCATGATTTTTGATATTAGGGGATAAATTCTAACTTTGTAACATATAATACACTTATGCGTTTTCTAAAATATCTTTTGTTCTTACCACTTTTACTTTGGCTCTCTTCCTGTAAAGTGTTCCGGTCAAACTTAATGTTAAAAACATCAAAAGATTATACTTATGATAAAATCGCAGACTCCCTCTCTAAGCAGGACTATAAAATAGATGCAAACGACATCTTAAACGTGAGGATTTTTTCGAATGATGGATTTAAGATCGTGGATTTAGCTACCACTAATCAAATTTCGCGTTTTATTGAGCTGGATTATGTAGTTAATATGGATGGTACGGTTAAATTACCGCTGGTAGGTCGTATTAAACTTGCAGGAATGAGTGTGAGAGAAGCAACTGAATTTTTAGAACAGGTTTATTCTGACTACTATGTCAAACCATTTGTATTTATGTCTGTTGTAAATAAACGGGTTATTGTGTTTCCAGGTAATGGAGGAACTGCGAGGGTAATAAATTTAACCAATAATAATACAACAGTAATTGAAGCGCTTGCCTTAACTGGCGGGATAGCTGAAGACGGAAAAGCTTACAAAGTTAAATTAATTCGGAATCAAGGCGATAAACCTAAAGTTTATCTGATGGATCTATCAAAAATAGAAGGAATCGCAGTGGGAAATACAGTTGTTTTAGCCCATGATATTATTTATGTAGAACCACGATATAGGTTTGCAAGAACGTTAGTATCGGAAATAACCCCTATTATTTCTTTGATCAGTTCTACTTTCCTACTCTATACGCTTGTCACGAGGATAAAATGATACAACCTCAGGGGAATAATTCTATAGATAAATACAGAGACAGGGTTTCTAAGTTCAGTAGCGAACTGGATTTAGGGCTAGTGCTTTACATTGTCAAAAAAAGCTTGTGGTTTGTTTTGTTCTTTTTTCTGATCAGTCTTGGAATCGCAACTGTATATTTAAGATATAGTCAGCCCGAATATGAATCTGCCACACTTATTCAGATCAATGAAAACAATGAAGCATCCAAGGTTCTTCAGATGACTAAATACGAAGATGGCGATAATAAAATTGCTACGGCAATGGAACAAATTCATTCCAAGATCTTTTTAAAACGCGTTGTCGAAAAATCCGATGTGCAAATTAGTTACTTTAATGAAGGAACCTTTAAAAACAATGAATTATACATTTCCTCTCCGTATTTAGTAAAGTTTAATGTAAAACGTAATAATATATATGGAGTTAAAATATACATTAATTTTAACAGCACTAATTCGGGAACTATATCATTTACAACAGAAGGAAAAAATTTCACACATCCCTTCACCACTTCCAACGTAGTTATTACTCCTTACTTTGAATTAAGCATTTCACCTAATGCGCTTTTAGGCGATAATGTTGTTAAATCGCAATTGACCGAAAACAATAAATCTTATTTTATAATAAATAACATCGATAACGTAACATCCAATCTTCAATCCAAGATTGACATTAAATTAGTTAATGAAGCTGCGGGTACGATCCAAGTAAAAGTAAAAGATATAAATGCTGAAAAATCAAGGGATTTGGTAAATCTTATCTCGGAGGAATATCTGAAGTTTGATGTTGAACGCAAAAGTGAAAGTTCAAAAAGCATCATTGCGTTTATTGACAGCAAATTAGAAGAAGTGTTTAGCGATTTAAAAATTTCAGAAAATAATCTTCAGGAGTTTAGAAAAGATCATAATTATGAAGTTAAGCCCGCCACTATTGATCCCAATTTAGTAAGAATGTCGAGAATTGAAGATGATATGTTGAAGGTTGAAATGGATGAGAAAATTTTGGCCGAACTTCAACAAAATATTCTTAAAAACAAAAGTATTGACACTTATCAGCTTATCTCTTTAATATCGGGTACTGAATATGAAAGCGCTATTAAGGAATATACTCAGGGTATTCAAAAGTTATTACTTGAAAAAGAGGATCTTTTATACATGGTAACCCCCAATAGTGAAAATATCAGGCAACTTAACTACAGTATTGAAAATCAGAAAAAATTGCTGATCGAAACTATCAATGCTGTACGCCTAAAATATAAGTCCAGGTATACTTCCCTCACTGAAAAATATTCCGAATACCAAAGTAAGAACCTGAATCACCCCGATGAAGATCTGGAGCACACCAGATTGATGCGTTTGTTTAGCATAAGCGAAAAATATTACACCATGTTGCTTGAAAAGAAAACAGAATTTTCCATCAATAAGGCAGGTTTTGTTTCTGAAAACGTGATCTTAGAAGAAGCCATCAATAGCGGGTCATGGGTATCTCCGAATAAAAAAATGACTATCATTATTGCTTTATTAGTAGCATTGATATTATCTCTCTTACTGGTATTTACACGTTATTTTTTACATGATAAAATTACTTCGGTTAACGATGTAGTAAATAATATCGACGCTTCTGTTTCTGTATTGGGAATTGTTCCCAATTATGAAAGCGACATTCCTGTTTCTCAATTAGTTGTTGATAAAAACCCAAAGTCTCAAATTGCAGAAGCTTTCAGGAGTATTCGTTCTAATCTAAACTTTATTAATAATGCTGAAGGTCCAAAAATCATTGCTGTTACCTCTTCGATATCCGGTGAAGGCAAAACCTTTGTTTGTTTAAATATCGCTGGTATATTAGCGTATACCGGGAAAAAGGTTATTTTACTGGATCTGGATATGAGAAAACCAAAAATCCATAAAGGCTTTGGGGTATCAAATGAGGTAGGGATGAGTACTATTTTAACAAACATGACCTCAATCAAAGATTGTATCAATAAAAGCCACTTCCCTAACCTTGATTATATTACAGCAGGGCCTATTCCACCCAATCCTTCGGAACTTATTATTAGTGATCGCCTAAATACATTGATTGAAGAATTAAAATTATCCTATGACTACATTGTGTTTGATAATCCTCCAATAGGCTTGGTTACAGATGGTATCACGGCTATTCAAAAAGCAGATTTTCCAATTTATGTTTTCCGGGCAGATTATTCTAAAAAAGCGTTTGTGCAGATATTAGATAAATTAATCAATGAAGCCAGTATTAAAAATTTATCAATGATCTTAAATGGTGTGGATACCACGCGCTCAAATTACGGTTATAAATATGGTTATGGTTATGGTTATGGTTATGGTTATGGAAATGGCTATTATTCTGACGATAAAGTAGAAAAAAAACAAGGCATTTCTAAATTATGGAAATAATTGAAACTAAAATAAAAGGCTTATTAATCGTAAAACCGAAAGTATTTGCCGATGCAAGAGGTTATTTTTTTGAGAGTTATAATGCCGATGTTTTTAAACAGAATGGGATTGACGTAAATTTTGTTCAGGATAATCAATCTCTATCCAATGCAGGGGTATTGAGAGGTTTGCATTTTCAGGCTCCGCCATTTGCCCAGGGAAAACTCGTTAGAGTTATTAATGGAGCTGTTTTAGACATAGCCGTTGACATACGCAAAAACTCACCCACATACGGACAGCATGTTTCTATTGAGCTTACCGAAGAAAATAAAACCATGTTTTATATCCCACCGGGCTTTGCTCATGGTTTTTTAACCCTAAAGGACAATACTATTTTTTCGTATAAATGTACCAATGTCTACCATAAAGCATCTGAAGGAACTGTATTGTGGAATGACTCAAATTTAAATATAGATTGGAATATTGCCAGTCCGGTGTTGTCTGAAAAGGACCTGGTTGGAACTCCTTTCAAAGACTTTAGCAGTCCTTTTTAACCAATGAATTATTTTCAAAACAATATTTTGTTATTTGTAGTGTTGGTTATTGGTATAACCTTCATTCTTTCCGTTCTCTTTAATTCTATACTTCTCAAGTTTTCGCAAACACTGGGTGTGCGTCAGCAACAATCTACACATAAAGAGATTCGTTGGAATCCAACCATCCGTCCTTCCGTGGGTGGTATATCTTTTTTTGTCATATTTCTCTGTACGTTTATTGTTTTAAACTTCATTAATAATATGCTGCCACTTCACTATGGCAATTTAAAGATCATTGGTGTGTTTATCGTTTGCACAATTGCTTTTTTAATGGGACTGGCCGACGATGCTTACAATACACAACCATTGCTAAAATTTATCGCTCAACTCATCTGCGGACTGGTTCTTTATTTTACCGGTACAAAAATCAGTATTTTTCCTAATGAGGCGTTTAATTTTGGACTAACCATTTTTTGGGTAATTGGGTTTATGAATTCCATCAACATGCTGGATAATATGGACGGTATCACGACAATTGTTTCCACTGTTATTTTAACATTTGTAATTTCTCTGAATTTAAACCTTAACATGATTCTTACTCCTATTCCCATCTTAAGCCTTGGCATATTAGGGGCATTATTGGGTTTTTTAGTGTATAATTGGCATCCCGCTAAAATGTTTATGGGCGACACCGGCAGTCAGTTTTTAGGGGCGTTTTTAGCAGTAGTTGGTATTGACTATTGTTGGAATTCTTTTTCACTGGTAAATAACACGTGGTTTTCAGTAAGTCCTGTATTAATGGGTTTCTTATCTATAGCCCTGGTATTTATTTTGCCAATAACCGATACTGTTACCGTAAGTATCAACCGTATCAAGAGAGGCCAGTCGCCTTTTGTGGGGGGCAAAGATCACACAACCCATCATTTATTTTTTAAAGGGGTTACCGAAAAAAGAATTGCCATCTTGTTTTTTGGAGTTGGCTTGATGGGATTGGCTTTAGCTTTAAATCTTATCCTTAATTTCCAGAAAATCTGGTTGATTATTTCCATTATTTTTTGTGCCATCACTTTCGTATCTTTATATCTCAATACGATCATAAAAAGAAAGTGACCATATCTGTCTGGATATTAAAAATTTTTCGCGAACCAACTCCTCTTTACAAAAAAGCTTATGTGAGTTTTGTTTCGTGGTTCATTATTATTTTTTTAATTGAGCTGATCATCTTCAATCCAAATCAAAATACCCTTGATTATACTAACGCTAACTTTAAAGTACTAGGGTTAAACATACCGGCTAATCTTGAGTTTGCAGGCGAAAAAGTTCCTCAAAACGATTATGAAATTAAAGAGAGTCTTGAAAAGGAATTTTTTGCCAACAAAACCTGGAAAAATTCGTCTATCGGTTTATTTCTCAAAGCTCAAAAGTGGTTTCCATTAATTGAACCTATTCTTAAAAAAGAAGGCGTGCCTGATGACTTTAAATACGTGGCTATTATCGAAAGTCATTTATCCAATGTTGTATCTCCGGTGGGCGCTTCGGGATTCTGGCAGTTAATGCCTGTTACGGCACAACATTATGGGTTGGTTGTTAATAGTGAAGTAGATGAGCGACTGGATGTAGAGAAAGCAACCGTGGTGGCCTGCAAACACTTTAAAGACGCGCACAACTACTTTAAGAATTGGACACTCTCTGCGGCGGCATACAACGTAGGTATAGGCGGTATACAAAATGCCTTAAAAAAACAAAACACCAACAACTATTACGATCTCTTATTGAATAAAGAGACCGGTAGTTTTATATACAGGATCCTTGCCTACAAAACACTGCTCTCCAACCCTACTCACTTTGGTGTGAAAACAAAACTCAAAAAAACAAGCGCTTTTCCTGCTTTTAAGTTCGTGAAAGTAGATTCGTCAATTACCAATTTAACCGCTTTTGCCAAACATCTCAGTACAAATGTAATCGTTTTAAAAACTTTTAATCCATGGCTTATTGGAGATCAATTACATAATCCTGAGAATAAAATTTATCAATTCAGGGTTCCAAAGAACAAAAACCTTGATCTGAGTGTTTACTTTAACGATGTATTTCCACAGGAGTCGGCAACCGATACAATATTCACAAAAACACTAAAAACGGATAGTTTAAAAATAATTACTGATACAATAAAAAAATGACAAAAGAGGAAAGATACATGATCCAGAATTTTAAACACATCTTAAATCGTTTGTCTTAAATCTTTAATCTGCACTAAATATGGAAGACGAACAAATAGAAGTTATCGGTGCAAGGGCACATAACTTAAAAGATATATCACTTACAATACCCCGTAACAAATTAGTAGTACTTACCGGACTTAGCGGAAGCGGCAAATCATCACTCGCTTTTGACACCATCTACGCTGAAGGACAACGCCGCTATATCGAAAGCTTTTCAAGTTATGCGCGCCAGTTTTTAGGAAATATGGAACGCCCTGATGTGGATAAGATATCAGGATTAAGCCCTGTTATCTCTATTGAACAAAAAACCGTAAACAAAAATCCAAGATCAACGGTTGGTACAATCACCGAGATCTACGATTTTCTACGTTTGTTGTTTGCGCGTTCGGGAGAAGCCTATTCGTACGTGACAGGCGAAAAAATGGTGCGCTACAGCGATGATCAGATCATTGACCTTATCCTTGAAAAGTATAAAGACAAAAAAATAAATTTGCTGGCTCCAGTAGTTAAAGGTCGTAAAGGACACTATCGCGAATTGTTTGAAGATGTACGCAAAAAAGGATTTAATAAAGTGCGAATTGATGGCGCTATTGTAGATATTACACCAAAAATGCAGGTAGATCGTTACAAGATTCATGATATCGAAATCGTGGTAGATCGTCTGGAAATAGTTAAAGATATAAAAGTACGTTTGTATCAATCGTTGCAAACTGCGATGAAGCAAGGCAAAGGAACGATCATGGTACTGGAGCATGAAGAAGAAACAAAAACCAAAAAGAAAACAACACAGGCTTTCGGGTTCGGAAAAGTCCAGTTCTTTAGCCGTTCGTTAATGTGCCCCACATCCGGCATTTCTTACGATGAACCTGCACCTAATTTATTTTCCTTCAACTCACCATACGGAGCTTGTCCACATTGCAACGGATTAGGCGTTGTATCAGAAGTGGATATTAGTAAGATCGTTCCTAATCAATCCATATCCATTCGCAAAGGAGCTATTGCCCCACTGGGACCATCCAAAAGCATATGGGTATTTAAACAAATTGAAGCAATCGGTGAAAAATATAAATTTACGTTGGATACGCCTTTTGAAGATATACCCGAAGAAGCCGTAAATATTTTATTGAATGGAACAGAAGAACTATTTACTGTAAAATCTGACACGAATGCTAATGGCTACAGCTCTGCTTTTGACGGTATTGCTACCCATATTTCACGCCAGGCCGAAGAAGATCCCTCTCCTGCTATGTTACGTTGGGTAGAAGGGTTTACCAATAAAATAAATTGTTCGGTGTGTAATGGAACCCGCTTAAAAAAAGAAGCGCTTTATTTTAAAATTGACAAAAAAAATATTTCTGAATTATCGGAAATGGATATCAATATTTTAGGAGATTGGTTCAACGGCATAGAAAAACGGTTGAGCAAATCCCAAAACGTGATCGCTAAAGAAGTACTGAAAGAGATCCGTACACGAATTGGTTTTTTGCTCGAAGTTGGTTTGGATTATGTAACATTAAATCGCTCTTCCAAAACCCTGAGTGGTGGTGAAGCTCAGCGTATTCGGTTAGCTACACAAATTGGCTCTCAACTCGTGGGTGTACTGTATATTTTAGATGAACCCAGTATTGGTTTACATCAACGGGATAACGTTCGTTTAATTGATGCGCTTAAAAATTTACGGGATGTAGGGAACAGTGTATTGGTTGTTGAGCATGACAAAGATATGATTGTTGAAAGTGATTATGTGATTGATATTGGGCCTGGCGCAGGTGTGCATGGTGGTCGAGTAATTGCTGCGGCTCCACCAAAAGAGATGCTCAAATTCAATACCATTACGGCGGATTATATCACCGGCAAAAGAAGTATTGAAGTTCCTAAAGTTCGCCGCAAAGGCAATGGAAAAAAGCTGGTATTGAAAGGTTGTACCGGTCATAATTTAAAAAATGTGAGTGTTGAAATTCCTCTGGGTAAGTTTATTTGCGTTACGGGCGTGAGTGGCAGCGGTAAATCGAGCCTCATCAATGAAACGCTCTACCCTATTTTAAGCAACTATTTTTATAATTCCGAAAAACGTCCTTTACCTCATAAGTCATTTACGGGCCTCGAACATATTGATAAAGTGATTGATATTGATCAATCTCCCATTGGTCGTACACCAAGGAGTAATCCGGCAACTTATACCAGCGTATTTTCTGACATCCGAAACTTGTTTGCAGAATTGCCGGAGTCGAAAATAAGAGGCTATAAACCGGGCCGCTTTTCGTTTAATGTTAAAGGTGGACGATGCGAAATATGCGGCGGAGCAGGTGTAAAAACAATTGAAATGAATTTCCTTCCCGATGTTTATGTGAATTGCGATGGCTGCAACGGCAAACGTTATAACCGCGAAACGCTGGAGGTGCGTTATAAAGGGAAATCGATCAGTGATGTATTAAACATGACCATTGACCAGGCCTGTGAATATTTTGAACACCTTCCCAATATTTTTCGCCAGGTAAAAACGTTACAGGATGTTGGATTGGGATACATTACACTGGGTCAACAAGCAACCACTCTAAGCGGGGGAGAAGCTCAACGGGTAAAGCTATCTACCGAGTTAAGTAAACGCGATACCGGTAACACCTTGTATATTTTAGATGAGCCTACTACCGGACTCCATTTCGAAGACATCAGAATTTTGCTAGGCGTATTAAATCGTTTGGTTGATCATGGTAATACTGTGTTGGTAATCGAACATAACATGGACATTATTAAAGTAGCAGACCATTTAATCGACGTTGGTATGGAAGGCGGAAAAGGAGGCGGAGAGATTTTGTTTACCGGAACACCCGAAGAACTCGTGAAATTTAAAAAAGGCTACACTGCTCCTTTTCTTAAAAAAGAGTTGATGTAGGGTTATTGTGTCCGCTTTTAAAGGTTCTTATTATGTGGAAAAAGGACAACAAATAAGTGCCTGACATGCGTTTTTTGGGCTGGTTAAAAATTTGCTGTCATTTTATAAAACTAAAATGGCAGAACTTAAACGAACCTTAAATCTTTCAGAAGTTATTTTCTTTGCGGCGGGTGTTATTTTAGGCGCCGGTATTTATGCAGTAGTTGGCAAAGCTGCCGGCGTGAGCGGCAATATGCTTTGGCTATCCTTTTCTATATCTGCGTTTACAGCGATCCTTTCATTATTCGCCTACGCCGAATTAGTTGCGTTGTACCCTAAATCAGGCGGTGAGTTCTCATTTGTAAAGGAAGCTACCGGATTAGGATGGGCAAATGCTATAGGGATAATGGTTGCGCTAAGCGGCATAGTCTCATCAGCCACTATTGCCATTGGTTTTGCAGGTTACCTGGGTGAGTTATTGGATTTCCCTGAAAAAATAGCCGCACTCTGCATTATTGGGCTGCTCTTCCTGGTGAATGTGCTCGGCATTAAACATTCCTCCGTTGTAAATATCATCTTTACTATTATCGAAACCTGCGGTTTGCTTTTTGTTATTTATTCTGCAGCGCCCGCAATTGGCGATGTCAATTATTTTGAAATGCCTGAAAATGGCATTCATGGATTTTTACTGGGTGCCGCCATTTGCTTTTTTGCTTTTACAGGTTTTGAGGACGCAGTAAAATTATCGGAAGAAACAAAGGATCCTGAAAAGAATATACCCAGAGCCCTTTTTATAGCATCTGTTATCGTCATCATTATTTACCTCGCGATTTCCTTTGTTGTAATCAGCATGATCCCTTTCAACGAATTAGCTAATTCCGATAGCCCACTTGCTACAGTGGTTGAAAAGCGTTTTGGTCAAACAGGAGCCATCATTATTTCCGTAGTAGCTTTATTCTCCACCTCCAATTCTCTACTTTCAAATATGTTGGGATCGTCGCGCGTTATCTATAACATAGGTAAAGAAAATAAGAAAGTAAAAATACTTTCTAAAGTCTTGCCTAAACGAAAAACACCGATTGTAGGGCTTGCCATTGCAGCACTGATTGCGGCCACTTTTTCCCTGATCGGAAAAGTTGAAATTGTGGCACTCATCACTAACTTTTTTATGTTCCTTACCTTTATGATCATTAATGCAACCGTTATTTACCTGAGAAAAAAGAAACCTGATCTGGCGAGGCCTTTTAAAATTCCCTTTAATATTAATAATATTCCGGTTATGAGTGTTCTCGCTATTGTTATGCTTCTGGTTTTAACGGGCTACAGCATTTACGGATTGGCTACAGGCAATTCCTTTGGCGGACATTAGTTTTTTAGTAGCTACCGTGCCTTAAGTGCATTACACCTTACCTTTGGGTATGATAGTTATCCGAATGGTATTTCCTGCATAAGTTCAGGTTCAAAAATCCTTCATATATCCATATTTAAATACAGATTCGTATATTCGTATGAGATTAGAAATGAACATTCAAATTCCTATTAAAAACTAAGCGCTCAATATTAATAAACGCATTATATGACTCCTGATAAAGAAGATAAAATAAGAAAAGCATTTGCATCAAAAGATTGGAACGACGTTAAAGCCTCAGATAGCTGGCAGATTTTTAAGATCATGAGTGAATTTGTAAATGGGTTCGAGAAAATGCAACAGATCGGTCCATGTGTTTCTATATTTGGCTCAGCCCGTACCAAACCCGAAAATAAATACTATATACTGGCTGAAGAAATTGCTTTTAAATTAACACAGCAAGGTTACGGTATTATCACCGGTGGTGGACCCGGCATTATGGAAGCAGCAAATAAAGGTGCTAAACGCGGAAAGGGAAATTCGGTTGGTTTAAATATTACATTACCGTTTGAACAAAAACCAAACGATTACATTGACCGCGATAAAAGCATCGACTTTAATTATTTCTTTGTGCGAAAAACTGTTTTCTTAAAGTACTCCCAGGGATTTATAGGTATGCCTGGTGGCTTCGGAACCATTGATGAATTATTTGAATCATTGACATTAGTGCAAACAAATAAAATTGCAGAATTTCCGGTTGTATTAGTTGGCAAGGAATACTGGAGTGGTTTAATTACATGGATTGAAGAGACCATGCTGGCCAAAGAAAGCAACATCAATGTAATTGATATGGACCTTTTTAAAATTGTAGATACTGCCGATGACGCTGTTAAACATATTGTAGATTTCTATAGCAAATATTTACTCAAACCAAATTTTTAATTTTAGGGTTACGAATCTTATACTATATACGAGTCACGCTTAACAGTTCTCATACACAGATTCACACATTTGCATAATTCATCATCAATGCTTGGATCTTAATTATAATTTAAAAACTAAACAAAATATGAAAACAATCTTAATTACAGGAAGTAGCAGTGGTATCGGGCTGGGAATAGCACGCGAATTTGCAAAAACAAAACAATACAATATCATTTTTAACGGGCTGGAAGCTAACGGACAAGAAATTGCCGATGGTGTTGGTAAAGAATTCGGTATCGATGTAATGTTTAGCAATGCCAATATGCTGAAGCCTGAAGAATTAAGAAAAATGGTAGATGATGCGGTTTCGAAATTCGGCAAAATAGATGTATTAGTAAACAACGCGGGCATTCAGCATGTATCCCCTATTGAAGATTTCCCTGACGAAAAATGGGCGGCCATTATCGGCATTAACTTAACCTCGGCTTTTTATTTAACCAAAGCTGTTTGGAAAGGTATGAAAGAACGCAAATTCGGACGTGTCATCAACATTGCTTCTGCGCACGGATTAGTAGCTTCTGAATTTAAAAGCGCCTATGTTGCCAGTAAACATGGTATTGTTGGCTTTACTAAAACGATAGCATTAGAAGGAGCTCCTTTTGGTATTACTGCCAATGCTATTTGCCCCGGTTATGTAAAAACACCTTTGGTAGAAAAACAAATTGCTGATCAGGCCAAAGCGCATAACATGAGCGAAACCGATGTTGTAAATAAAGTAATGCTCCTGAAACAAGCTGTAAAGGAATTTGTAGCCGTTGAAGAACTCGGCCAACTGGCCGTATTTTTAGCATCAGATGTTGCCAAAACGATGACCGGAACAGCTTTACCTGTTGATGGTGGTTGGAATGCGCAGTAAGTTCAAAACATTAAAAAAAAATGATAACGGTAGTTGAAACACGAGACTATAAACTAATTGCGGCACTTAATGAAGAGGTCCAAAATCTGCATGCCTCGCTCCATCCCGAAATGTTTAAGCCATTCGTGAAATCAGATATGGAGAAAGCGCTGGAAAATTATCTCAACGAACCCAACGCATACGGCTATCTGGTGCAAAAGGACGGCATCGCCATAGGCTGTGCAGTATTTTTTATTAGAGAAGCAAAGGAAAATGCATTTCACTATACTATTAAGACACTATACGTTGACCAGATATCAGTTTTAACAAAACATCAAAGAACCGGTGCAGGAAAGATGCTGATGGATCAGGCCGAAAAACTGGCAAAAGAAAAGTCTATACAAAAAATCGAATTGGATCACTGGAGTGCTAACGTTGTTGCTGCTTCGTATTTTAGAAAATCCGGTTACAAACTTTACAGAGAAAGATTATTTAAAGTTATTATTTAAGCTCTATTAACATCACCCGGCTCCAAAAAACAAACTCCGGAACTCAGCATCAAAGTACTTATAAGATGAACTTTAAAACACTGGCTCCTGATAAATCCGTCTCTTTATTTGTAAAAAATATCCTTGTATTTGAAAGAACAGACCCTGAGCTGAAAACCGTACTACCCTTTTATGCCGACGGTTACCCGGGGTTACTATTTCAGGAAACTACGAAGGGGTTAATTGTAGAACCTCACAATAAAATAATGCCTGAAATGTTCCTGTATGGCCAGACTTTAAAACCCATTGAATTGGTTATGACTGGCCCTTACAAATTGATCATATACCAAGTATATCCTTTTGTATTAAAAAGTTTGTTCAATCTTTCCCATAAAGATCTTAATGATAACTGCTACGATCTTAATCAATTAGACAGTTCTCGCGGAATTGACGTGCTAAAAAGTATAAAGCAAACATCGAGCCTTGATAAAAGAATTAAAATTATTTCCCGGCTGTTGATCACGCTATTTAACAACAAAAAAGAAGAACTGGACATACCTATTGCATCCGCCATTCAAATGATCATTCACAATAAAGGACAAGTCACGATTAGCGATCTTTATACAAAGCTGCACCTTACGGAACGTACATTTGAACGTAGATTTTTTAATTCGGCGGGTGTTACAGCAAAGCAATTTTCCAAGATCATTCAGTTTCAGCACTCCCTCGAGCAATTAAAGTTAAAAGATTACACCAAACTTACCGACATTGTATATGCCAATGGATTTGCCGACCAGTCCCATTTCATAAAAGTGTTCAAGGCATTTACGGGCAAAACACCCTTCGCTTTTACATCGAAAAAATAATTTTGTCGGTTTTGTTCTATTTTCGGGCTGAATGCATCTTTAACTTTGCATCATAAATTTTTAATATACGAATATGGAAAACCCGCTAAACTTAAACGTTTTACAAATAGTTCAGGTAATAGCAATATTACTAACCGGATTAGTGGCCGGACTTTTTTATGGTTATGATTGCTCTGTCGTTAAAGGTTTAGGAAATCTCCCGGATGACCTTTACCTCCGGTCTTTCCAATCGATAAACAGATCCATTCAAAACCCCTATTTCTTTTTTAGTTTTATGGGAAGTTTAGTAACTCTTCCTACCGCGGCTTGGTTAAACTATAAGAATTGTCATCTTGCGACTTTCTATTTGTTACTTTCTGCTACAGTCGTGTATTTCATTGGCGTTTTTGGAGTAACCCTATTTTGCAATGTGCCTTTAAATGAGCGCCTGGCAAATTTTTCAATTTCAACTGCCACTACAACAGACCTTTCGGCTATGCGGCAAACTTTTGAGAAACCCTGGAATAATTATCACACAGTGAGAACAATTGCCTCGGTAATTTCATTTGGTTTAACAATTTTATCATTAATCAGGCAAAAAATATAGCTGAATGAAACATATAATCATCATTGTCTCCGTGTTTTTTTGCTTCATCTTATTTTCAGGCAACAAAAAGTTGTATTCTGCAAATGGAGAAGCCATTTATAAAACAGGAAAAAATTTAAAAGGAGAATTATTACTTGATAAAAACGCCTCAACCATCAGATTTATAAAAAGTTGCACAGCCTGCCACGGAAAAAACGGAACCCGAATGAAAGGTGTATCCATTAAATTCATTGACTTGTCAAATGCTGATATTCTGTCAGTTCCCTATACAGACAGTTTATTTTTTCGTTTCATCGACCACGATTTAAAAAGTGATGGTACAAAAGCAAATATGGGCGTAATTTGGAGAATGAGTAACGCTGATAAAAACGACCTGTTAGATTATTTGAAAAGTTTGTGATTAAACGATACGTTTGTTTACTCGTACGAAGCTTAAAATTTCACAATTATAGATAGAGGACGTTAAGAACAGAAACAATATTAAAATGGGGCCAAAATCTTAAAGCCATATGAATGTACGCAATAAAGCTAACGAACTTATTCTGAAAACATCGGTAACATATTCCAAACCCACGGCCTATGATAATTTGCTATGAGAAAAACCAAGCGTGGTTTTTAATTAAAATGTATGGGCAGAAGAATTTAAATACTGACTACAATTAAAAACTAGTTCACAAAAAAAACCTCCAATGTTATCGGAGGTTTTAACAAAAACAAAAATCACCGGGCTTACTTCAACTAAATATAGATCTCAATATTTTTTTCTTCCAGCATTTTTTTAAGGTTAATCATAGCGTAACGCATTCTTCCTAATGAAGTGTTGATTGACACATTGGTCATTTCAGAGATCTCTTTAAAGCTCATGTCATAATATGTTCTCATAATCACCACTTCTTTCTGATCACGCGGTAAATCATTTACGATAGCGCGAATAGATTGCTTGAATTGCCTTGTTTCCTCTGTATCTCTTACAGCTTCCGTATTATCAGGAATGATATCGAAGATACTGGTTTCTTCTCCCTCATCATTAATAACTGTACTTATAGAAGGCATCTTTTTCACTTTCCGGAAGTAATCAATGATTAGATTTTTAGCAATACGCAATATCCATGGCAAAAATTTACCCTCTTCATTGTATTGCTTCCTTTTTAAAGTTTGAATTACTTTAAAAAATGTTTCCTGGAATACATCTTCGGTTAACGATTTATTACGTGTGATCAAATAGATATATGAAAATATCCGGCGTTTGTGACGTTTTACAAGAATTGAAAGTGACTCTTCATTACCATTCATGTAGAGCTTAACCAGCTCGTTATCTGAAAGAAGTTGCATAGACATAGGACTACAATTAAATTATTAAATACAATAAAATTTAAGTAGATGTCTAAGCGATGAGAATAATGGTTTAAGTTAATGAGTTGCTAAAATACTAAAATTAGTTAAAAGCAAATTGTTAATTTGGGCGAAACTAGGCTTTTAGTTATTAAAAGAAAGATCCCAGTACGTGAAGTAATTTGTCAACCTGGCTATGCCATAACAATCTTGCAGATTCTTCATCCGCTTTATCGCTCGCAAAATCAGTGATAATCAACGATATGTCATTGGTTAACTCATCTTTTTGAGTTTTGAACTCAAAAAAACTACCATCATTTTTATCGAGCCATTGGTATCTGATAGAAATCGGCGGAACTTCTTTTACCAGTTTGGCTTGTTGAATTTGCCCATCCCAGTTAAAAGTAAATACACCATCCCGGATGTTTACGTCATCGCAAAACCATTCTGATAAACCGCTTTCTGTACTTACAAATTCAAAAACCATATCTTCAGAAGCTCTGATCACAAATTCCATTTCAAATTTACCGTTAGGTTCTTTAACAAACTTTGCGGGTGCCTCATTATCCGGTTTTCTGAAAGTAGTTGGTGCAACGATAGGCTTTTTAATTACAGGTGCTTTTTCTTTTTTAGCTTTAGCAACTTTTACAGGTTTTTCAGCTGTATGTTCAACTACTTCTTCAATAATATGCTTAATCTCTTTAACAGTAGATACTTTAGAATGTAGAGGTTTTACTTCATGAGTGTTTATAAATCCTTTTTTAGGAGCTACTGTTTGCGCAGGTTGAACTGCTTTTTTAGGAGCTGCGGTTTTAACAGCTACGGTAACTTTCTTTACAGGTTTTACCGCTTTTTTAGCAATAGCTTTTTTCGCAGATTTTGTCACTTTTTTAGCTGCTACTTTCTTCACTGCCTTCTTAGCAACTATCTTTTTAACAGGTTTTGCAGTTTTTTTAACCACTTTTTTAGCAACAATCTTTTTAGTTGCTACTTTTTTTACGGCTTTTTTTATAGGTTTTGCCGGCGCTTTTTTCTTCGTCACTGCTTTTTTTACCTTAACAGGCGCTTTTTTAGCAACTGCTTTTTTTACAGGTTTAATAGCTTTTTTCTGAGCAACAGGTTTTTTAGCAGCTGCCTTTTTAGAAGTTGCTTTTTTAGATGTTGCTTTTTTATTTTTTGACGAAGCCTTAGTTTTTGTCGACATAACCTTATTTTTTGGGAAATATATAAAAAATAATGCGCGGGTAAAAATTTATTACTAACTTTTTTTATTATTTTCTAAAAAATCGCTCTTTTTTAGGGTTAATCAAGTAAAAAATTACCTTTGCAACCATGCAAAATGTGATAACTCTTTTACCGGAAAGTGTGGCTAATCAAATAGCTGCCGGAGAGGTGGTTCAGCGACCAGCCTCCATTGTGAAAGAGTTATTGGAAAATGCCATTGATGCCAAGGCTACTTTTATTAAGCTGATAGTAAAAGATGCCGGAAAAACGCTGGTTCAGGTTATTGATAACGGCATGGGAATGAACCCTGTAGATGCCCGTATGGCTTTTGAACGCCATGCTACCTCTAAGATCAAAAAAGCCGAAGACCTGTTTCAACTACATACCAAAGGATTTAGAGGAGAAGCCTTGGCCAGTATTGCTGCCGTGGCCCAGGTTGAATTAAAAACAAAGCGGGAAGAAGATATTGTAGGTCAATTGATTGAAATTGAAGGGAATAAGTTTATTCGTCAAGAAGAATGCCAGGCCCCTACCGGATCTTCGTTTAGCGTTAAAAACCTGTTTTTTAACATTCCGGCCCGCCGTAATTTTTTAAAAGACGATAATGTGGAGCTCAAACATATCATTGACGAGTTCGAAAGAGTATGCCTTCCTCATCCCACTATTCATTTCCAACTATTCAGTAATGGTAATGAGATCTATAATTTACCTGCTGCCTCATTAATGGAACGCATTTCGGGCTTATTCAGCAAAACACTACAGGGTAAACTGGTGCATATAAACGAGGTAACCGATGTTGTAAAGATTTCGGGTTACGTTGGAAAACCCGAAAGCGCTAAAAAGCGCCGGGGCGATCAATACTTTTTTGTAAATGACCGTTTTATAAAGAGTCCGTATTTACATCACTCGGTTTCGGAAGCATACCGTGAACTAATTGCTGCAGATGCACATCCTGCTTATTATCTATTCCTGGAAGTAAATCCACAAACAATTGATATTAATATCCACCCTACTAAAACGGAAATTAAATTTCAGGATGAAAAAATTATTTATGCCTTGTTACATAGCGCTGTAAAACGTGCTTTAGGTAAAGCAAACCTGGCTCCAAGTCTTGATTTTAATAGTGAAATGAGTTTTGAGATTGATTACACAAAGGCTGTCTCGCAACCTACAGTAACCGTTAACAAAGATTACAATCCATTTTCAACGGGGTCGTCCACATCGTCGTCTTCGGGATATAAAGAACCCAAAGCAGATACTGAACAGCAAAAGAACAATAAACAAAACTGGGAAAGCCTTTATCAAAATTATTCGCAAACCAATTATAAGACAGAACTCGAAAATCTCCAACTGGAAAAAAAAGCAGAGCAAACCAGGCTCCATCATGAATTGGTTTCGCACAAAGGGTTTCAGCTTTATAATAAATATATCATTTCGGCCCATGAAAATGGCTTGTTGGTTATTGATCAGCAACGCGCCCATGAACGGATTTTATATGAACACTATATTGCTACCAAGGAACGAAATATTATGACGGCTTCGCAGCAGGTATTATTTCCGGTAACCATAGAACTTACACCTAATGATTTTGTTTTACTCGAAACATTAATGCCTCATTTTAAAATATTAGGTTTTGAAATTGAACCTTTTGGCAAATACACGGTTGTAGTACAAGGCACCCCCGCCGAATTAGGAGAATTTAACACACAGGAGATGGTTGAAGGTATATTGGAAACCTATAAATTAAATACCTTTGACGTGAAGATTGATCCGTTTGAGAATATGTGTAAAAGTATGGCAAAAAGTGCGGGCATTAAATATGGCAAAGTGCTGGAAGAACAGGAAATTACGCTTATGCTTGAACATTTATTTGCCTGCCATAATCCTATGTACAGTCCTAACGGAAAACCGGTGATTATGGAAATGAGTAAATTAGAATTAGACGCCTTTTTTAAGAAATAGACTTTCAGAGATGAGTTATCAGGAATTTAAACCAAGACAATTTCAACAGATCCCTATGGTGGTCAAAAATATTTTGATCATTAACATCGCTTTGTTTGCCGCTAAATTTTTATTGGCTGGTAAGGTCGACCTGGATCATTACCTTGATCTGCATCCGGTTTCAGACCCCGATTTTAAACCTCACCAGTTTATCAGTTACATGTTTATGCACGCCGACATTGCACACATTTTTTTAAATATGATTGCTGTTTACATGTTTGGTTCCATCCTGGAAAACATGTGGGGATCAAAACGCTTTATCAATTTTTACCTAGCGTGTGGTTTAGGGGCTGCCGCTTTGCAACTGGGCATCAGTTCTTTTAACAATCAGTATACTATTTTGTTAGGTGCCTCAGGCGCTGTTTTTGGTTTATTAGTGGCATTTGCCATGATGTTTCCTAATACCGAATTGCAATTATATTTTGTGATACCTGTAAAAGCAAAATATTTGGTGAGTGCCTATGCTTTATTTGAGTTATATAATGGGTTCTTTTCTCACGACAATGTAGCTCATTTTGCTCACCTGGGAGGTTTAGCCGTTGGTATCATCATTATGTTAATATGGAAGCGTAATAAAACTTTTTTCTTTTAAAACAGGATGTCTTTTCTTCAAAATATAAAATACGAATTACAGAAACACAGTAAATTAACCATTCTACTGGTAGTAAATATTGTTATCTTTTTTATTATCAATATCAGTACCGGTATATTTGGCACCAGTGCTGTCATCAATAATCTGGCACTTCCATTAAATTTAAATGAGTTCTTTTTTAAATTCTGGACTCTTTTTACTTATATGTTCTCGCACCAAAATTTAGGTCATATATTTTATAACATGCTCCTGCTTTACTTCTCCGCACAAACATTTTTAAATTTTCTTTCCGAAAAAAAGTTCATGTATGTTTATTTAATGAGTGGCTTGTGTGGCGGAATTATCCTACTGGTGCTTTCTGCTATATTTCCGGTTACATTTGCCAATTCGATTTTGTTGGGTGCCTCTGCATCCGTAATTGGTGTGGTAACCGCACTGGCCATGTACATTCCGAATTTGCAGGTGAGTTTGTTCGGCATTATCGAAATGAAATACAAATATTATGCTTTACTGATCTTTGCAGTTTCAAGTATCATTGATTTTAATATCAATACCGGCGGAAAAATATCTCATTTTGGCGGCGCATTCTTTGGATTATTTTTTGGTTATATGTTAAAGAACGGAAAAGATATATCTGATTTTTCCTTTTTAAAAAGAGAAAAAAAATCGCCTTTAAAAGTGGTGCATAATAGCTCTTTTGCCAAAACACAACCTAATTCTGCAAACCAACAAACCATTGACAGTTTATTGGATAAGATTTCTAAAAACGGGTATGAAAACCTAAGCAAAGAAGAAAAAGACTTGCTGTTTAAACTTTCTCAGAAAAAATAAGTGCAATTATTGAAATAATTTTCTAAATTGTAACCATTATGTTTAAGTATTTTATCGCCCTTGGTTGTATTTTATGGTGCTCTGCTATTTTTGCTCAATCCAAAAATGGAAGTATCGAAGATGCTGATGAACATTACAGCCATCATAACTATTTAATGGCGCTTCCTGTCTACAAAAATCTTTTAAAAACGGATAAAAATAACGCCTCTATTCAATATAAAATTGCTGAGTGCTATTTACACACAAACATCAATAAATCGGAAGCAATTAAGTACCTGGAATTTTGCACCAAAGATCCAAAAGTAGAACCAAATGTTTGGTTGCGCTTAGGCCATGCCTATCGTTTATCCAATAAAATTGACGAAGCTGTTAAGGCGTTTGAAAAGTTTAAGGAGCTTGAACCTAAAAAGAAAAAAGTGGCCGACCGTGAACTTGAAATTTGTGCGAATGCTAAAATGTTGATGCGTAATCCGGTAAATGTGTCCTTCACTAATCTGGGAAAAGATATTAACTCGGAGTTTGCAGATTACTATCCATGGATAACGCAGGACGAAAGCTTTTTAGCTTTTACAACACGTAGAAAAGGCTTAACAGCCGGCAGAATTGAAGTAGATGGTTATTTTGCTTCTGATGTCTATACATCCAGGGTCGAATCCGGAAGATGGATAAAAGCTGAAAATCCGGGAACAAAAATAAACTCTTCTCTGGATGAGCAAGTGGTTGGATTAAAAGCCGATGGTTCTGAAATGATGATCTATATTGACCATATCGATAAATACGGCGACATTTACTCTACGGTTAAAAAAAACGGGGCCTGGATTAAATATCAACCATTAGCCGAAAATATTAATAAAAAGATTGAACACTCGGCCTCTATCAGCGCTGATGGAAACACTTTGTTTTTTGTAAGAGGGGATAACCGCGAAGATCAAACCGATATTTTTATTTGCCGTAAATTACCTAACGGTAACTGGAGTGAGCCGTTTAAAATGAGTGCTGAAGTGAATACAGAATACAACGAAGACTTCCCATACCTGTCACCCGATGGCGTTACACTTTATTTTTCGTCTGAAGGGCATAACACGATTGGCGGTTTTGACCTTTATAAAAGCATCTGGAATCCTGAAGAGAATACCTGGTCCAAAGCAGAAAATTTAGGATATCCTTTAAATACGACTGATGATGACAGAAGTATTAGCTTAACGCCTGATAACCGCGCGGGCTATATCAGTGCCTTAAGACCTGGCGGACAAGGCGATCTTGATATATACAGAGTTCGTTTTAATGATATGGAACAAAAACTGACTTTATATTTGGGAGAAATGATATTAGGAGATTCATTGAATCAACCTAAAGAATATATTGCCAATATATTAGCTGTTAATGTGGTTACCAACGAAGAATTTAGTTTTGCCCCCAATCCGGCTAACGGTAAATTTGTAATGGCATTACCTGCAGGTTCTTATAACATTGTTGTAACATCCGACGGCTATACTGAATCAAAAGACCAGCTGGTTGTTTCTGATCTGGGTTTACCAATCTCCGAGGAAAAGAAAAACTATAAACTACTTAAGCAATAATGCGTCCTTATCTATTTTTATTTCTACTCTTTTGTTTAAAAACAGGTTTTGTTTTTTCTCAATCCTATCAAATTGGCTTATTAAAATATAGTGGTGGTGGCGACTGGTATGCCAATTTAGAAACCTCGTTACCAAACCTGATCAAATTTTGCAATACCAATCTCAAAACAAATATTAATCCAGAGCAAGCGGTTGTAGAAGTTGGTAGCGCGGAAATATTCAATTATCCTTTTATTCATATGACTGGTCACGGGAATGTTGTTTTCTCGAACCAGGAAGCCGATAACCTTCGCAAATATTTGTTAGCAGGAGGTTTCCTGCATGTATCAGATAATTACGGGATGGATAAATTTATCAGAACCGAGTTAAAAAAAGTATTTCCTGAACTGGATCTTGTGGAATTACCTTTCTCGCATCCTATTTATCATCAGCAATATAATTTTGATAAAGGTTTGCCAAAAATACACGAGCATGATAACAAGGCGCCACAAGGTTTTGGATTGATCTACAAAGGCAGACTCGTTTGTTTTTATGATGCCGAATGTGATTTAGGTGATGGATGGGAAAGTCCGGAAATTCATAAAGATAGTCCGGATGCGCACGAAAAAGCATTAAAATTTGGTGCTAACATGTTGAGCTATGTTTTTTTGAACGTGCAAAAATAATTTAACCTTTACTTCAATATTTGTTTGAGAAGTTTTATTAATAGTTTACAATTTCTTAAACTCAAACGTAGGATAGCCTTTTAAGCCCGCCGAATTATAAAAATCAATAAAGTGCAATTTATAATAAAAGCCTTTATTGTCATTGATGATATAACATTGACTTGTGTTAACGGTATATAAATTTGTGTTGAGATCAAAAACTTTCCAATCATAACCTATACTGTTTCTATAATCGTTAAAAGATCTCCCTAAAGTATCATTGATGCTAATATCTGTAAAAGGTCTGTCAGTAATGCTTGTTACTCTTGTGCGGAAAGAATTGCAAAGCACACCGGTTACCTGGTAGTAGTGTAATGGATTAGTAAATACATGAGTAAATTGCGTAAAGCACAAATCGAAATTTGATTTTAGTGGTTCAATCTCTACTTGCTGGTGCAACGTAAACGAATAGGCGTTGAAATTATAGGACTCATCTTTTGTAATGGTTCGCTGAAAAGTTTCCGTTCCAAAAATATCGGCATACTCAAACGTAAAATTGTTAGCAGAAGCTGATAGGATTTTTAGTTTATAAAATCCTAATACCTGGCCCGTTTCACTAAAACCCCTGTTAACAATAAATACGTTATTATTTACTTCCCATTCGCCTATGGCCGTACTGTCAAGATTACCCGTTGGCGAATCCACCACCTCATGAATGGCTAATCCTGTTGTATCAGTTACCTCCGAAAGTTGCGTAAAATTTGTTTTATAAACCCGCATGCCCAACGAACTGTTTAATACAACATGATTACCTGTGGCCAACGATTCAAATGCAATATCCCAGTCCGTTTTAAAATTAGTAGAAACGATCTTATTTTCGCTTAACGAAAACCACACCTGGTTTTTGTAATTGGACGTCATATTAACCTGCCCGGTCAACACATCTCCCCTGTTATATTTTGGAGCTTTTAATTCCCTTTTTTCACAGGAAATAAAAAGCACCACTATGAATAATCCGGCTATAATTCTCATTCTTTGGTTAAGCTTAATGTGAGTTTAATAAAATAATTTCTGCCGGTAGATAAAGGCACTGAAGTTGCCGACGAACTGTGAGCACTACCCGAACCAGCAGTGGAACTGATATTTTGTACATCAAATACATTTTTACAACCAACCGAAACACCTACCCTATCTTTAAACCACAATTTAGACGCTGTAATATCCATCGTGTGATAGTCTGACAAACTGGTTTGAAACACTTCGTCGTTCACAAGCATATACCCCGGTAGTTTACCATTGTACTTGTAAAATAAAGACAGCGTTAATTTTTGTTTAATAAATCTGTAGGAAATATTTTCTGAGGCTTCGGGTGAAAAATTAAATGGCGGAAGATCCTGTGTCTCCGACAAATCGTTGTACCTTCCTGTATAGTTAAGCCCGGTTTGAAAACTCAGTTTTTTAAATCTTAAGGTGTTGGTCAATTGAATGCCGGCGGTTTTGTACTTTCCGATGTTGATGTAAGAGTATTCTGTGGCTGTTGTCTGAGCAAGGGTAATCAGATTATAGATATCATTGTAAAAAACGCTAACATCCATTTTAAAACGGCAGTTTTTAATCGTGGTTCTATAATTGTAGGATAAAGAATAGTTATCAGATTGCTCCGCTTTTAAATTCATATTACCCACAATGTTATGATTGATATCTACAAACAGAAAATATAATTCCTTTAAGGACGGAGCTCTGAATCCTTTCGCATAGCTGGCCCTTAGAGTATGAGCATCATTCAATATCCATTTTACATTTAATGACGGTATCACGGGTGTTTTATACGTAGTATTGTAGGAGTACCGAACACCTGGCTTTACAATCAATTTGTACACCGGTTTATACTCCATGGTTACAAATCCTGCGTAATCGCCCTGGTACTGCAAATGTTTATCGATGCGCTTTCCTAAGGCAGATTCATAATTGACATCATAGCCAATTTCATAATTTAGTTTGGCGGAATCTATTTTATGAACAAAGGATGCCCTGCTCATTACTAAACTAAAAGTACTTGTATC
>JAZKDT010000018.1:74376-131280 GCA_040387475.1 Bacteroidota bacterium
TGTCAAATCCTTATAAACCGTTTTTTTGACACGGTTATAATAATTATACGCTATCAGTGAATTTACTGACCAGTTCCTGGCAATTTTTCCGTTTAAATAGACATTGTTATCAATTCGCTTTGTATAATAGTAATCGTCAAAAGACGTTTCCGAATAAGGCGCGCGGGGATAGCCACGATTAATTATTTTCTCATCAAAGTAAGAACTCTTTAACCCAAAATTTAATTTATTGACGGTATAATTATAACCAAAGCTAGCGAAATATTGTTCTTTCGGTTTCCATTGCTTGTAGCGGGTACTATCGGCAACACGCGATTGTGGAAAATAAAAGGCATCATCATTTGAATTCCAACCGTCAAAATAATTTCTCCCACCGTTCACCTGGATATTGTGTTTCTTTAAATATACATTGGCATCAACCGTTGTGTTGTAGCTCCCAATACTTTCGTAGTAACCGGTTACCCCGGTAGTCAGCTTCCTGGTACTCGCATTTTTTGTGATAATATTAATCGTTCCAGCCAAAGCGTTGGTGCCGTACTGAACTGATAAAGGACCTTCAATAAATTCTATCCGCTCTATATTGTTTACATTAATCTGCGAAAGATCAATATTCCCACTCAGTCGACCGATCATGGGAACTCCATCCATTAAAAATTTTACGTTTTCGCCGCTAATTCCTTGCAGGCTCATACCTGCTCCTAAAATATTATCCTGCTGCAATCTTACATTTAACTGGTTAGAAAGTACATCGCGCATATTAACGGCGCCCATTTGTTGTATCTTTTCTTTATCAATGATCTGTATTTTTTGAACCGATTGTTCCGCTGTAGTTGGAGCGTACTGTGCGGTGATCACCACTTCGCCTAAATTCAGGTTAGACGGCGTGATGTAAATTTTTTTCATTTTATTTAACTCAACGCCCATAATAACTCTTGTGAGCTTTTCGAAACCAACTGCCTGGATGATTAATGTATAATTACTACTGTCGTCGTCTTCACCTTTATGATACTGAATTTTCCCTTTCTCATCAGATACTTTTCCAAAACTGATAAAACTATTTTTGACATAAATAGTTGCAAACGGAACTGGAAGAGAATCCTTTGAAGAACAGACCTGCAGTTGTTGGGCATTGGCCTGACAACATATAATTAATATAAATAATAGATATACAATTCTCATTCGGTAATTACATTAAGGTCGGTAAACAGATCATCCATTTCTAAATTAAACTTTGCCTCACACACCATTTCGTAAAGATTTTGCAACTCCTTGTGATTCAGAATCATCATAACTGATTCCTGAAACAAATCAATTTTTATCCGTTTGTCATTCATATAGAAATTACACACGGCTGACTGATTTAAAACAATAACATAATCGCAAAAATCCAGGAACTTATCTTTACTAAAGGATGCACCCGTAGTTCCAAATGCTAATTGGTAATGATTGCACTCATTACACAAAATAACATAGCCACTTTTGTTCTGCGCTAATATTTTATAGATACACATCTAATTAATAGAATTTGTCATTGCGGGACGCATAATAAATCCGGCAGTACTAATCCCGGGACTATTATGTTTGAAGCCCGCAATGGCAAATTTTTAGGAAGCTTTTAAAAATGAATCAATGATTTTTTTGATCTCTGTATTTGCGGCGCCTTTTATATAGGATTTTTTCTCACAGGCTATGTCGCCTAGTTCAAACAAATCTTCATATAAACGTTTGTTATCTACTTTAGCGGCTAACTTCAATTTAGGCGTTTTTGCATACACTTGCTCCCAAATTTTACGTACATCTTCCCAATACACTTTTTGTTTATCCCAATATTTTAAGGCAGGGCTCGCATCATATTTGCCTTTTGTAAAAACTTCCATTCCTTTTTCCCAGGCCAGTAATTTATCTTTTCCGTTTTCACGAACGATTTTTTCATTATCCTGTGCATATGCCCACGTTCCATCGTTATAAATTTCCATGCGGATATGTCTTTTCAATACATTGTAATCTTTACGCTTGGTGTATTCGCGACGCGGTAAAGGTGAATCGGTTGTACCTTCCCAATAGTGTTTTCCATCAACGTGAACCCAGGTGCCGTAACTTTCATAACGCGGACTATCATCTACCTGGTAAACTTTTTGAGTCCAGGTGCCTTTAGCCTGATCAGCAGTCAAAGTAGTTTTTCTCCACTCATTCTCTACATAAAAATTATAAATGTCTTTGTTTTCATACACCCAATCCTGGCGCCAGTGTTTAATAATAGTAGAATCGTTGATGATCAATAAATGCTGTAAAACAATTTTAGTAGGTGTTTCTTCTACAAGTGAAACCTGCTCAATACCGTGTTCGCTATACCTTTCGTGAAATTTATAGGCCGTATCGGGAGCAAAGGTTTCAGCAAAATCAAAGGTAACTCTGTAAATACCAGCCATTGCTTTAATGCTTGCGCGATCCTGGTCCATTTTGTTGTTTTTTGTTTGAGCAAACAAAGTTCCGGTGAATAAAAATCCGGCAACGATCAATAGTGATTTCATTTTTTTGTGTTTAGAGATTAATTTTTATCGGCAAATACCTGCAACAAAAAAACAAGTTGCAGGTATTTTAAACCGATATTTTTTATTGTTTATTGTTTTATTAGCTTTTGTGTTATTGTATTCGTTCCTGCATTCAATTGCACAAAATAAACCCCGTTGTTTAGTGTCCCGATATATAATTGGTATTGATTCATTCCTGCGCTAACCGATATGTTTTCAGTAGAAACTATACGTCCGGCCATATCAACTATTGACACAGAAACATTCGATAATTCTGTTTCTGTAGAGAATAATAAAGTAGTGGTAGTTCCGTTAGAAGGATTTGGATATAAAGATACCTGTGAAACATTTCCACTTAAATCCTGAAGACCAACCGATGATAATTTTTCTTTAGACAAAATAAAGTTACCCGTACCTGAACCTGTAAATTTGGTGAAGCGTAATTTCCAGATATCACCTGTTTTAGCTTTCACGAAATAAACAGTATCCCTTTTAATATCCCAGGCAAAGGTTGCCATGTTGATCTCTTTCCAATCATAGCCAATTTCATTAATAGCTGTATTAAAAGCATGAGAAGTCCAGTTATTATAAGTAGCTGGCGAAGTTACGTTACTTGCCTGAGCTACAGTAACACCCTTGTTACTTAAAACACCTGTTACGCCATAAGGAGTCCCGCTTGGCGGTACAAATGAAATGTATTTTACAAAAGTCAGATCCCAGTTAGCAGCAACCGGTTCTCTATCAACGGCAACATTATTGGTTAGATCAAAATAGGCAAAGTTTTTGCCCGTATAATTTGTTTTTGTAATACTTTGCGCTTGTGAGTTTGTACCATTGATATTGGCATACTCGAAAGAATAAACACCGCCATTAAGATCAATTAATTTTATTTTTTTATAAGAAGTAGCGGATAATTTGATCACGTAGCAACTATCACCTGTGATAATGTGGGTACTGCTGTTATAAACGCCCCAACCAAGATCATTGGGATTAGATAAGATTGCTCCTCGGTTAAAAGCACCGGCTGTCCAGGTTGTATCACTGTTATATAACATGGGCCAGGAGTTGATTCCTATAGTATCTATCGTCGCGTACTGTGCAACTGAATAGGGCGCTTTATATACAGCAAAATTTGTTTTTTGAACGTTGGCTAAAATAGATGCAGTATATCCACTGATCTCAAAAGCGAGATCCCAGTTATCTTTTGGTTGAGTTCCCTGCTCATCATTTTGAAGGCTGTACCATTTTTGATTTGAGTAACCAGCTCCTACTGAAACAGTATCGATTACTACTTGTGCATTGCTTTGTAAAGCAACGCTCATAAGTGCTATTGAAAGTAAAGTTTTGTTCATTTTATCTTTGTTTAGAATAATTATAAATAACTTTCGCAAAGATGAGAGTTCTAACACCGAACGACAATACTTAAATGATGGTAAATTGTTATACCTGAATTTGGGTATATAATAACTAAAAATAAGTAGATGACTATTTCATCAAACCTGTTTTAATGGCGTACTGAGCCAGTTCAATACTATGATTGATACCCAATTTTTTGTAGATGTTTTTTTTGTGCGTAACAACGGTGTAGTAACTGATACTCAAGCTGTCTGCAATTTCTTTCGGCCGTTTCCCTGAAACAAGTTCCCTGATGACATCCACTTCCCGTTCGGTAATACCACCTGTGGCACAATGATCTTTAACAGATATCTCTTTCTCAAGCAATACATCAATAATTTGCCCGCAAAAATATTTGTCACCTTTGGCGCATGATCTGATCGCGTCGGTTATTTCCTGCTCGTCGCAATCTTTCAGCAAATAATTTTTAATGCCTATGCCAATTACCTTTTTGATTTCATCGGCTGTTTTTTCATGTGAAATCACCAGGATATTCAACCCGGGATAGGTTTGCTTTACATTATGAATGACTTTCAGCGAAAAGCAATCATCACAACAATGATCTACAATTAACACATCGGGCAATTGTTTTTTCAATTCAGCATTTAGACTCTTTGTGTCCTCAACTTCTGTTATATATTCGAAATCACTATTTTCCTTGATCAATGTTCTCAATCCTTTACGGATCAGGAAAGCTGTATCGGCAATAATAACTTTTATAGGGCTGTGTTTACTCAATTTATTAGTTTAGATTCATTCTAAACAACAAACATATACTAAATACTTAGTATTTGTAATACCTAAATTAGGGTATAATCGAATGAAAGCCGGGAAACGTAAATTATTTAGATCTTAAATCTTATTCCCAAAAATGTCCGAATCCCCTGGTTTGGTGCGTACATGTATGTAGGATCAAAACTCATGGCATACGGATTTCCGGAAGTTGCAACGACTTGTCCCGCGCTGTTATATTGTACACCTTTATCAAAGGCATCAAATGGCCTCGCAATACTATTGGCAGGGGGAGTAAAATTCAATACATTTTTAACCCCGCCATAAAATTCAAATTGTTTTACTTTTTTTGTGATCTGTAAGTTTTGAATACTCCACCAGGGCGAATACTCTTTTCTCGGATCAAGCGGGCCCAGTAATGGCAAACGCATCGGACTGTAAATATTTCCTGTATAATCAAAGCTTAAACCGGCTTTTTTCCATTCGTAGCTTACCGTCCATGTGCCGGTAAAATTTTCAGTTAGTATTTGTTTCGCTCTTACGCTGTTCTCTACTTTATAGTTATCCATATACGTACCGCCGATCAAAAATTTAACCGGTATATTTTTAAATACCAGGTCAACGTTTGCGCTCAGGCCTTGCGAAATCGCATATCCATTAAGATTATTAAAATAAATTTTATTAGGGTCGCTGTCGTAATCGGCAATGATGCGATTGCTGAAACGCGTGTAAAATAAAGACATATCAATACCCAGGAAAAATTTATCTCTATAGAATTTGGTTACATAATTCAAATTCATATTAACACTTTGTTCGGGTTGTAAATTTCCAAGCACTACGACTTCCCTTGATCCCGTTAAAGCGGCGTGATCTTCACTAAATACATTGGCCACACGGTATCCGGTTCCTGCGTTTAGTCGCAAAATATTTGAAGCGTTCAACATCCATTTATAGGCGAAACGTGGTGTATATATATTACCATGCTGTTCGTTATAATCGTATCGGAAACCCACTAATAATTTATGATTGCAATTAAAAGCAATTTCATCTTGTAAAAAAACTCCGGGTAAAGCAACATTGCTGGGCCGGTTCTTTGGAATACTGTCATTGCTTTGCGTGATCACTGTATTATCATCATACCAGGTGTATCGGTAAGCGGCTCCAATCAATACCGAATGCTTCTTCAATTCTTTTTCCCAGTACAATTGGTGAAACATGATCTGTTGCTTCGCATAAAATTTAATAATGCCATAGTACGAATTTTGATCATGGTTGTTAAATGACACGTTATAAAAAATACGTTCTTTCATGGGCAATTGATACTTTCCTATAATCTCATAACGTCCCGTAAAAATACTCTCTCCGTAAACACTGTCTGTTCCTCGCCAATTCTTATTCCATTTCATGTCTCCGCCCCATCGGTCTTCATAAAAATAACGCACCGCCAACGATAGTTCCCTGTTGTCATTTCGCGTAACATTTAATTTATTAAATACAGAGATCCTGTGTTGCAAAGTCACATCCGTAAAACCGTCGTTGTTATGATCTACGGGGCTTTGATAATTGTAATAGTTGATCCCTAACAAAGAATTTACCTTTTTACCCAAATGGTATTTTACACCCGCATCCACGTTATACTCCTGATAGGAAGTAGCCATTACATCCAGCGACAATTTATCAGCTGTAGCCGTTTTTTTGGTAATGATATTAATGAGGCCACCTACTGCTTCACTACCATATAAAGAAGACGCGGGACCCTTTACAATTTCAATGCGCTCTACCAAACTATTAGGAATTCCTGATAAACCGTATACCGACGACAAACCACTTACAATGGGCATCCCATCAATCATGATCATCGTATAGGGACCCTCAAGTCCATTGATGTGAATATCGCCGGTATTACAAACATTGCAATTTAATTGCGGACGCACGCCGTTTACATTTTGAAGGGCATCAAAAATATTGGGTGTTGGATTCTTTTTAAAAAACTGGGGTGTGTAAATTTCTACGGGCACCGGGCTTTCCAGTTTGGAAACTTCTTTCATCGTTCCAGAAACCACCACTTCATCTAAACCTAAAGCATCTGCCATTAAACTAACATTCAATGTTAATGTTTCGTCTTCCTTAAGTGTAACCGACTTTTCATAAGACCGATAGCCAATTCCTGACACTCTTAGAATATATTTACCCGGCTTTATCCCAGTCATCCGGTAAAAACCTTTTTCATCGGTACTCACGCCTGCATTTGTTCCGATAAGTCCTACGCTTGCAAAACCAACCACATTGGTATCTGATTTCACGAAGCCCTTTACTACTGCGTTTTGCGCCAGGCTGATTGTGACCGAGCACAAAAATAGGATTAGTAAACGGATATTCATCAGTAATGTAATTATATACAAAGGTGTTCACAATTCATATAGTTTAAATTATTATTTTTGGCGTACCAAAAAAATAATTTATGCAGTCTGAAACTATAGAAAACTATTTAAAAACGATTTACCATCTTTCTTCAGGAAATTCGGCTATCGTTAACAACAAACAATTAGCGGATAAGCTTCATGTCATTCCTGCTACGGTAACAGAGGCGGTGAAGAAACTGCACGACTTAAAACTGGTAGTATATGAAAAATCTTACGGAACCCGGTTAACGTCAGCGGGGTCTAAAATGGCTCTAACCATCGTCCGTCGCCATCGAATCTGGGAAACCTATCTTGCTAATGAACTGGGTTTTGGTTGGGATGAAGTACATGAGATCGCTGAAGAGCTGGAGCATATCAAAAATGACAAGCTCATTAAAAAACTATCCGAAAAATTAGGCCACCCCAATTTTGATCCACACGGAGATCCTATTCCCGATGAAAAAGGAAAGATCCAGAAAAGTAATTTCATTAAATTGTCGGAAGCAAAACCCAAAGGCGCGTATAAAGTCATGGGCGTTACAGATCATTCAACCGCTTTTTTAAAATACCTCGAGAAGCACCAACTCATTATTGGTGCCGGCATCATCATCAAAACGATTGAGGAGTTTGACAACTCGATAATTTTGGTATGTCAGAAAAAAGAAGTGAGTATTAGTCCCAAAGCCGCTGAGTGTATTATTGTGGAGATGCTTTAAATAACCGTGGCTTCGGCTCCGCTCAGCCAACGCTTGAAACCCTTACACTGAGCGGAGTCGAAGTGATCGGCAATTAAACTAAATCAACAAACCAAAAACCTTTGGTTATTACATTTGATGAACACACATCATCGGTTATCTTTATCTCAAGAGGTTTGTAAATTTTTTCTCCTATTGTAAATTCGATCTTCTTTTTAAAAATAGGTCCTGCATAACAAAAGGTATGATACTCGCCATTCTCGCCGCAGCGATCAACATTGTTTGGTAATTCTTTAATAAAAGTTTCATCTATTTCTTTTCCAACCCAGTTTTCATTCAAATAGCCGTCATTCACGCAACAGGTAATGGTTTTAAATCCTTTGGATATAAAATCTTTTATAAGCTCAGTTGTATCTATCTTCCATAAAGGAAATACAGCTTTCATATCCACCTTTGCCATGTTGTTCTCACGATAAGCCCGCAAATCTTCTAAAAAAATATCTCCAAAAATGACATGTTCTATCCCTTCCGATTTTGCCTTAAGCAATAAAGTTTCCATTTGCTGTTCGTATTCATCATTGGTGCCCTCGCTTACCATTACTTTTAATAACGAAATGCCAATAGACTCTGCCTGCTTATCCAATAACTCCTCGCGCACGCCATGCATCGACACGCGTTTGAAATTGGCGTTAACGGTGGTTAACAAATAAGATACTTCGAATTGGTCTTCCAATAATACTTTATGCAAACAGTAAGAAGAGTCTTTACCTCCACTCCAACTAAATATAGCTTTTGGTTTTGTCATGGATACAAAAGTAATATTTTATTATTAGGGCGTGCTCCGCCAGCTGGCGGATACGGGCTATCGGCACTCGCTTTTTCATTTGCCTTGCAGGACAAATAAAAAGAGCTCAGACAAATGCCTCCATCCCTCACGCGAAGCTTGCATTTCAATATCCGGAGTTTACACTTCGAATTTTGCCATAAGCCCCGCGCGAGGGATGCAAACGAAAATCCTTTTTTTTTAACAAAAAAAAGTTTGTGTGACAGCCCGGTTCGGCTCCCGCCGAACGGGCCCTAAAATTAAAAAAATGTAAAATAAAAGCCCGAATACTATTAATGTATCCGGGCTTCTTATTGTTACAACTACTACCTTTGCAACAAATTATCAATTACTTGCAACAGCCATGTATTTAGGCGCTTTAACCTGGTACATTAAAGTTATTTTTTTACTATCCTTTGCCTGTATAGTTGAGCGCCATTTTAAAATACCGGTTACTTCGTCGTATTTCGCACCGGAAATTTCTTTACGATCAATCGTGACTGTTTTATCCTGAGCCAATGGAAGTTGATCTTCCACTTCAATTTCGATTTTTGTATTGCGTGAATTTTTCATGGTGATTTCGTAAGTATACTGGTGCAAAATATCGTTATCCAACACTTTCTGAGAACATTTTTCTTTGATCTTCTGGCGTTTGATGGCGATATTCTTATCAATACCTAACGCCAACTGGATCGTATCTTCGGTTCCACCGGGAGTTAAATTGGTGGCACCAACATAAGAGCCATCGAAATAGATTGATGCCTGGCCGCCCATGGTAATGGCATCCTCCCAATCAGATAACACAGCCGTTAAATAAACGTTGTTATTTAATTTTGGAATGGCTTTGTAACGGTATGTTGTTTTTAGATCTTTCACCATAATGGCAGCAAAATGCTCTTTACCATCGGACGGAATGTTATAGTTTAATTTGATCTCGTATTCTGTTTCAATAACATTTTCGCTTACACTCGTATAATCATACGCGCTTTGTGCTGTAACCATATATTGAGATTCTTCCAAATCTATATCCTCAGCCTTTTTCTTTTCAGAAGCAACTGCTCCTGAAGCGGGAGACGACAGTTTCATATCCTTATTATTGTATGCTTTAACCGGATTGTAACCCAAATACCAGGGTGATAAGGCAGGAATGTTATAGGAACGATTGGGATTAGCGGTTGAAAGCACCAACTTCACATTTCCCCAATCAATGCCTGATTGCTGGTGGATTTGTGCTTTGTAGGTCAGTTTTACATTTTGATCGCTTGACATAGCACGCAGATCATACGAAGGTGTCCAGCCAGCATTGGCGATGTAATAGTTTAAATTAACGGTAGCTTGCGTTGCCTGATCGGCAATAACGTGCACTAAAATCCTGTAATCTACCTGCTCCACTTCGCCGGTATTATTTTGATTGGTTAATTCGCGACTCACATTGACGATGCGGTCGTTTAAAGCGATCTTCTTTGCCTCAATTTTTTCGCGCTCACGTTTTAATTTTAATTGCTCGGCATTGATGTTGTATAATTTATCCCTCAGGTAAGTTAACCCGTCTTTTAAAGAAGCAATGCTGTCACGCTTGGATTGGCCTTTGTATAAACTATAATTCAATAATACATTTTTTTCGGTTGTCAATGCTTCACTTTTATAAGCGATATCTTCCAGCAAATAATTCAATTCCTGTAAACTATCATTCACCTGTTTCAATAATTTTTTGTAACGTACATCGCCGTTCAGCTTTGCTTTATCCAGTTCTGGATAATGCACTTCGTGTTGCACGTCGGCAATGATAAAATTGCCATTTCCTGAAGCTTGTATAGCAGCAGTGTTGATGCAATTCTCCAGGCCAGAAAAGATGATTGTGTTTTGCCCGGCCGCTAAACTAACGGGGCTGCTGCGGTGAACCTGCGCGCCTTGTGTGAATACAATTATTTTTTCGGGTTTTGATTTAATTGTTTTTTCTGTTTCTGTAGCGTTTGCTTTAACTATCGTTAGGCATAAGGCAAAGATTAATATAGTTTTCATGGTAATTTTTTTAAGGATTTACATTGGGATGTAGATCTCTTTTAAATTCCATAAATATTTTTTCTTTCTTACATTACTTTTTTTCTTAGTCAAAATTCTCTTTTTACTTTTTGACGCCAAAAAGTAAACAAAAAGCTTTATGATTTTGTGATAGGTAATTCCCGCGCGAAGGAACGCTGGACCGCTGCTAAAACAGTTTCCGCCTTGATGCTGTGCGTATCAAGACATCACTATTTTACAGCTATTGCTGCACAAAATCATAGTCTAACATTTGGGCTTTTACTGTTCTCAGTAGATATAAATGTGAGAACTTAAAATTCAATCTTACCTTACACTCGCGTGAGGGATGCGAACGGAAATCCTTTGCCTGCCTCTTGCAAAGATTGCAGTGGGTCAGCCCGACGGTGCCTGTTCTCTGCGCCGGCACGCCCAAATAAAAAAATGAATAAATTAAATCTAAAAAGTTTTCGATACATTTTTTGCAAAGAGACAGCAAAAAACACTCGAACTGACAATGAATTACCTCGTTAAGCTATTGTTATAAGGAATGCGGTTAACAATAGAACGTCCCAGGGTAACTTCATCGGTATACTCTAACTCATCGCCTACGGCTATACCACGGGCGATGGCTGATAAGGTTAAATTATATTGCGCCAGTTTTTTAAAGATAAAAAAACTGGTGGTCTCACCTTCCATGGTAGCATTAAGTGCTAATATAATTTCGGTCACATCTTGCCTGGCTACTTTTTCAACTAACGAATCAATGGTTAAGTTACTGGGACCAATACCTTCCATGGGCGAAATCAATCCTCCTAATACATGGTATACACCTTTATACAAGCCCGTGTTTTCAATAGCCATGACATCGCGGTAATCCTGAACTACACACACTACTTTTTGATTCCGGATAGGATTTGCGCACACGTCACAAATATCATGATCTGAAATAGTATGGCAGTTTTTGCAAAACTTAAGATCATGCTTTAAGGCTTTTAAAACATCCGCAAAATTGGTGATCTCTTGTGTGTCCTGCTTAATTAAATGCAACACGTAACGCAGCGCTGATTTTTTACCAACGCCCGGAAGACCAGAAAAATGAGCTACTGCCTGTTCTATTAATTTTGATGAAAATTCCATTTATAAACAAGGACAAAGGTACAATGAAATTTACTTCGTTAATTCGATATTCAAATTTATTTCGGCCTGGTAAGAAACCTTGTCGAACACCTCAATATTTTTAGTTACCGGTTTATAACCAGGCGCATCAATGCTCATCTGGTATTTACCGGGAGGTAAAATAACCACAAAACGGCCGGTTGATGGATTTGGCAAATAATTCCCTACTAATTGCCTGGTAATATTGTCGTTTACCGAAATAAAACAATCGGCGTAGTTAATGTCTGAACCATCTTTTGCACTAAAACCACCAATAACAACCGAGTAATCACTTTCTACCTCGTTAAAAGTAACCCGGTAAATATCAAAATCACCCTGGCCGGCATTTTTGGCAGAAGCAATGTAGCCATATTTACCATTTTTGGAGATACGGAAATTCATATCATCATCGGTGGTATTAATGGGATAACCCATGTTTTTAGGACTTGAGAATGTGTTTGCTGTCTCGTCGAAATTTGACTTAAAGATATCGTAACCACCCATACTGGTGTGACCTTTGGAAGAGAAGTATAAGATTTTTCCATCAGGTGAAATATTCGGAAAATCCTCATCGTAGGGTGTATTAATGGTTGATCCGGCATTCATCGGCTCCGACCATTTTTTACCAATTTTTTTACAAATGTAAATATCTGTTCCACCCAAACCACCTTTGCGGCTACTGGCAAAATATAAGGTATTCCCGTCAGATGAAATAGAAGCAGCGATTTCGTCGCCACCTGAATTTATCTTAGCATCCAGCTTCTCTGGTTTACCATAAGCTCCTTGCGCATCCAGCTTACTGATAAAGATATTTCCTTTTCCTAAACCTTCGGGCGTAAATAATAAAACGGTCTCACCATTTTCGCTTAACCCAATGACTTCGGTTCCGGCATTACCGGCATTAATAGGTGCTCCAACAGGGCTTGCTTTCATATACTCGCCATTAACTACCCGCGATATATAGATGGAATTAACGTAATTCCCGTTCTCCATTTTCTCCGCATTTTTTTCGGGGCGTTTGGTATTGTATAAAATAAAAGATTCGTTGGAAGTTACAAAAGGGTAATAATCGCTGTATTCTGAATTAATATTGGTACCGAGATTCTGGAACATGACATCTACCGGAAATTTCATTAATTCTTTGGCATTAATACAGTGCTGGATCTGAAGATCAGCATCTACCAGGTTAAATACGGTTCCTTTAGCATCAGCTTTAAATTTTTTGAAAGCGATGATGGCATCATCAAAACGATTAGCATATTGATAGGCACGTCCCAGTAAATAATCG
This sequence comes from Bacteroidota bacterium, assembly GCA_040387475.1. Lineage (GTDB taxonomy): Bacteria > Bacteroidota > Bacteroidia > B-17B0 > Aurantibacillaceae > UBA4416. Next base: position 87,420 of record JAZKDT010000018.1, read on the forward strand.
GCATTAGGGTCATGTTTGTCTTTACGGGTTACAATTTCAAGGTATGGCACTGCCTTTCCTTTATTCATACTATTATTTAAGTAACATACTCCTACATTGTAGTTATAGGATTCATTTCTTGGATCTTCATTCAGCAATTGTAAAAAGTCGCCCAGGGCATCCTCGTAATTACCAACTTTCATTTTACCAGCAGCGCCTTCCGGCGTTACTTTGGTCAATCCATCCTCCTGTGCAAAAGCCATCGAAGTGATCCCGCTCAATAAAAGTACAATTAACTGTTTTCTCATTTTTTCAGTAATAGTTTAAATAATAGAACACTAATTTATACAATTTGTGAGAATTGACACACTAATGTGAAAAACTGTTTAAATAGTTTGAGAAAAACGCCCTGTATTTGACTAATATTGATACATAAGTACCCTTAAACTCAAAACCAATGATTCAATCCCTGAAATTAATACGCTCTGTCATCGTTTGCGGTTGTATAATGGCCATGGCCACTACCTGCAAAGACACTAAAGAGGAAAGTGACAACCGCACCGTATTTAATTACAATGAAATTGCGGGTATTTCGGGACTTGATCCGGCATCGGCCAATAACACGGAAGATATCTGGGGTGTAAACCAGGTTTATAATGGTTTGGTTCAGTTAAACGATTCGTTGCATGTGATCCCTTGTATTGCTAAAAAATGGTTTATCAGTGACGATGGTTTAACCTATACTTTTATCTTAAGAAACGATGTTTATTTTCATGATAACGAATGCTTTGAGAATAAAAAAGGTCGTAAAGTAACTGCTAAGGATTTTGTGATTTCTTTTAATCGTTTGTATGATGCCCGCGTAAGCAGCGCGGTATCCTTATTGTCAAATATCGACCGTACCGAAAAAACAGGTTATAAAGGTTTTACTGCTACTAACGATTCAACGTTTGTGGTTTATTTAAAAGAACCTATCTCGGCTTTCCTGAGTATCTTAACCATGAAGTATTTTTCGGTTATCCCTTTTGAAGCGCCTGATTTTTACGGACAGGATTTCAGACGTAACCCTGTAGGTACAGGTCCTTTTAAATTTAAATTATGGGAAGAAGGTACCAAATTGGTTTTATTAAAGAATGAAAATTATTTTGAATACGATGGTAACAACCGTTTACCATACCTGGATGCTGTTACCATCTCTTTTGTAAAAGACAGGGAAACGGCTTTTATGGAATTATTGAATGGCAAGTATGATATGTTAAGCGGAGCTGATGCTTTTAATATCAATGAAGTGTTGGATAAAAATGGCGACCTGCAACCTATTTATGCAGAAAAGTTTACGCTGCAAAAACAAAATTATTTAAAGACAGATTACCTGGGAATACTGGTGGATGAAAATATCGATATTGTAAAAAAATCGCCGCTCCGAATTAAAGCCTTACGTAAAGCTATCAACTACGGTTTTGACAGGGTGAAAATGGTAAAGTTCTTCCGTAAGAACATCGGTTTTCCTGCCACTGCCGGATTTATTCCGAATGGCTTGCCTTCCTTTAACGAAAAAATTGTAAAAGGTTATACCTACGATCCTGATAAAGTGCGCCAGCTATTAATTGAAGCCGGTTATCCTGACGGAAAAGATATGCCTGAAATTACATTACATACTACTGATAATTATTTAGAGCAAACCGAATTTATCCAATCGCAGTTAGCCGAAAATAATATCAAAGTAAATATCAGCGTGGATAAACCGGTGGTGTTACGCCAGGCGGTTGCTGCCTGTGAATACAACCTCTTTAAAAAATCGTGGGTAGGAGATTATGCCGATGAAGAAAACTTTATGCATTTATTTTATAGCAAGAATTTTGCACCTGTTGGTTCAAATTACACCCACTACAAAAATCCTGAGTTTGATGTACTTTACGAAAAAGTACTGCGCGAACAAAACCGCGAAGTTAAGAATGCCCTTTACCAGCAAATGGATCAGATGCTGATGGACGATGCCCCTATTGTTCCTTTATACTACGATCAGGTTATTCGTTTGGTTCACAAAAACGTAAAGGGTTTAACTACAAACCCAATGAACCTCCTTAATTTGAAGTTGGTGAAGAAGGAATTGAAGAAGGATTAGTTTCTGCTTACTTTTTTTGGGAGGGCGTTGCCTACGGCCCGGGCTTTACGCTACAATCTTTTTTATTCGTACCTCATAAAAAAGGATTTTCGCTGCAATCCCTAACGCGAGGCTCCCCTTAATGTCAGTTCGAGTGTTTTTTGCTGCCTCTTCGCAAAAAATGTATCGAGAACTTTAAAGGATTTTAATTAAAGTTTATTGTTTTTCTTAGAAAAATTTTTTTTTGATAACGGTTTTAATAGTTCAAACTCATTATTAATTAAGGCTTCTTTTTTCTTACTGCTCCACTTTTTAATCCCGGTTTCCCATTCAAAAGCTAGCTTAAAATCGTTAAATAATTCTTTCCAAACTACGGTAACCGGTCTTCGACTATGCGTATAAGCATCCTCATTTATACCTAAGTTATGCTGCTCTATTCTTTTTTCCAAATCATTGGTGACACTTGTATAGTAAGTACCGTCATTACATTTTAAGATATATAAATAAATGAGCTTATACACATGACTTATTCAAAAAAATGAAAATAGTTTATCAAACACTTTTCAGAGAACGCTTCTCGATACAAATTTGCAAGTACAGGCAAATTTTACTCGAAGTGACAGTTAACCTGGGATTTGATACGTAAAACCAGCGCGAGGGATGCAAGCGGAAATCCTTTTTGTGTTCCTTTACAAAAAGATTGCAGCGACAGCCTGGTTCCTGCCTGCCTCTTGCAGGAACGCGTCCACATAACAAAAAACGTTCCTATCCCCTTTAAAACCAATAACTTCAATTCAGTTAAAAACATTTTTTTTATATAAATCATTAATCGTTATCTTTAAACCTTTTGGAAAGTTAAGCGGTTGTATATAAAGCAATTAGACTTCCTTTGCAAAGCGTTACTAAAAGCAAATTACTTATGTGGAAATTTTTTTCGAATTCGTTATTAAGAAATAAAGCAATATATACAACCGTTGTACTGATCATTACTGCCTTTATGGGTTACCAAACCTCCAAGGTTGAACTCTCTTACGACTTTGCACAAATATTACCGGATACCGACAGCACCTTTATTGAATACCAAAGCTTTAAAAAGCATTTTGGCGAAGATGGCAATGTAATGGTGATGGGCTTTGCCGACAAAAACTTATTTGAATACGAAAAATTTAACGATTGGTATAAACTCAGTAATACCATTAAAAACATTCAGGGTATTAAAGATCTAATGTCGGTGCCAACGGTTTACAAATTTGTGTTGAATGATAGTCTGCAAAAATTTGATTTTGTGCCCCTGATTCAACATCCACTGCGTAACCAGGCAGATGTGGATAGTGTGAAAGCTGACTTTTTAGCCTTACCTTTTTACGAAGGCATTATTTATAATAAAAAAACGGGAGCCAACGTGATGGCGATCACCTTTACCAAAAAGGACCTGAATTCGAAACGCCGCTTGGCTATCGTAGCCGAGATTCGGGAACTAGCCGAAGTATACGCTAAGAAACACAACATTGAAATGCATTACTCAGGTATGCCTTACATTCGCTCCCAGGTTATGACCAAGGTGTCGCACGAAATGACCCTGTTCTTAATTTTAGCTATTATCGTGACGGCTATTATTTTATGGGTATTTTTCCGTTCGGGCTCCGTTGTATTTTTCTCGCTTATTATTACGGCCGTGGGTGTGCTTTGGTCGATGGGCATCATGCATTTATTTGGTTACAAGATCACCATCCTCTCCGGATTAATTCCCCCATTGATCATGGTGATTGGTTTACCTAACTGTATCTTCTTAATTAATAAATACCACAGCGAATTTGTAGCGCACGGCAATAAAATAAAAGCCATTACCCGCAGTATCGAAACGATTGGCGTAACCCTGTTCCTGGCAAACATTACAACGGCGATTGGTTTTGGGGTGCTATATTTTACCAAGAGCTCTATGTTGGTAGAGTTTGGCTCGGTGGCCGCTATCAGCGTCATGGCCACTTACTTCATCACCTTAATATTGGTACCTGTTATTTTAGTGGCCCTCCCTACTCCAAAACCAAAGCATACCAAACACCAGGATGGTAAAATGATAAACAAAGCCCTGGATTGGGTTGACCATTTGGTGCAAAACCGCCGCATCGCTATTTATGTGACTACAACGGTAGTTACCTTAGTATGTTTTTGGGGTATGAGCTTTATTGATATGAATGGTTACGTGGTAGATGATTTACCGAAGAAAGATCCTATTTATTTAGACCTTCACTTTTTTGAAGAAAACTTTAACGGCGTACTGCCTTTTGAAATTGCCGTTGATACCAAAAAAGAAAATGGCTTATTTGCTAACAATGCCAAGGCACTTTATAAAATTAAAGCGCTGCAGCGTATGATGGCCGAATATCCTATCTTCTCCAAACCTCTATCGGTGGTGGAAGCAATCAATTTTTCCTACCAGGTATACAAAGGCGGTAATCCTAAATACTATAAATTGCCGGGCGTGAGCGATCTGAAAATACTTTCCGAATACTCGGGTTCACTGAAAGGACAAAACAACAAGCTGGCCAAGTTCATCGACAGTACCAAACAAACCACGCGTATCAGTTACCAGGCAGCTGATATCGGTTCTAAAAAAATGAAAGAACTCATGGCTATCATTCGTCCGAGGATCGATTCTATCTTCCCGCCGGCTGAGTATAAAGTAAGTACTACCGGACACAGTTTGGTGTTTTTAAAGAACAATGATTATTTGTTGTCCAATTTACTGGAGAGCTTGCTGATTGAAATTATTTTAATTGCCATTGTAGGAATAGCGCTCTTTCGTTCGGTGCGCATTATTATTTTATCCAAATTGCCGTGTTTAATTCCTTTGGTGATCACCGCAGGGATCATGGGCTTTTTAGATATCCGCTTTAAGCCATCCACCATTTTAATTTTTAGCATTGCCTTTGGTATATCGTCCGATGGTACCATCTACTTTTTAACCAAATACCGCCAGGAATTAAAAAAACTGGCCAACGCGCCAATAGCTATTTCGGCAGCTATTAAAGATACCGGCTTAAGCATGGTGTACACATCCATCATTTTATTCTTTGGCTTCTCTATTTTCTCAGCTTCCAGCTTTGGCGGTACTGTTGCGTTGGGAGTATTAATGTCTTTGACTTTACTCATCTCTATGTTTACCAACATCATCTTATTACCGGCCATCTTATTATCCATCCACAAAAAATCGATGAAGAAAGAAATTGTGGAGCCGCCGCTGATTGATATTGAGGATAGTTTGGATTAGAGAGTAAAACGATAAGAAAATAATAACTTAAAAAGACCTACATTTATTTTTAGGTACTACCCAATCACACCATTATGTTTCTCATAATCTTTTTATGGTTATTGGAACTTTTCATCCGAAATTGAATTATCAACTGATGCTCTTTTAGATTTACTTTCTTCGGCAGAATTTTAATAAGCGTAACAGAAAACCATTTTCGTTAGTCAAAACTAATTTTACAGAGGTATAAAATGTTTTTTCATTCTTTTTTTAACCAATTTTAAGTTAATTGCGTTCTATTAGCTGTTAGCATATCATTTATCAAACTGTCTTCCTCCTTAAATATCAATCAATTAGCATGAACTAAAGATCGATGACAACGAATTAAAGATTGATGCTATCGAATTAAAGATCGATGACATCTAACTCAAGATCATCGATACTTAATGCTTGATCGTCATCATTGAACTAAATATCGTTATTATCTAATGAAAGATCGATACTACTTAATGCTTGATCGTTATCAGTGAACTAAACATCGTTACTATCGAACTCAAGATCGATGATACTTAATGCTTGATCGTTATCATCGAATTAAAGATCGTTGACAACGAACTTAAGATCGATGCTACTTAATGCCTGATCGCTGTCATTGAATTAAAGATCGTTGTCATTTAGTTCGAATTCGATACTACCTAATGCTTGTTCGTTATCAATTAATGAAAGATCGTTATCATCCAACTTAAGATCAATGATACTTAATGCTTGTTTCTTGTCATTGAACTAAAGATCGTTGCTTTTGAATTAAAGATCGGCATCACTTCATTCAAAGTCGCTCAGCGAAACGTATGTTCATTTTGCAAATGCCTAGAAACATCCTATCTTTAGTTAAACTTTTACGTAGACGAGTGCCCAAAAGCCTCTCATGTCCTGGCGCAACGTTTAGAGAAAAGTGGCGGACAGACCAGAAATAAAGTAATTGGTACCATTGACTAAAAAGACGACATATATATTTAGTGGAATCATTTTCCTTCTCATTGCCATAATTCCTTTAGGACGTAAAATCGACGCATTCAAAACTCAATTAACCGGACAGACAATAAAGGTCAGGGTTACTTATGTGCCAACTATTTTTTTGCATAACGATGTTAATTATAGTTTTAAATTCCAGTATGTGGACAGAGGAGACTTGAAAGAGCATTCCAAGCTATATTTCCCAAAGTATTGTGGACAATTAAAATCAGGCCAGGAGTTAAAATTGAAGGCAGATTTAAACAAGGACATTTTTCTATATGAAAACGAGGATGTGAGAACCGAATTTTATGCTTTTAGTCTTTTAGGGTTGCTTGGAATAGTGCTACTCATATCAGGCTTAAAAGTAAAATCGGCAGGCTCGTAAGCTAAGTATAACTAAATGCCGCTAACAATTCAGCAAACAGCAACCGCCTTTAATGCGCATTTATTTATGCTTGCAAATGAAAAAAAACATTTAGCTTTGTTAATAACGTTTCGGTAGACTGTGTTTCAATCCCAAACAGAAATTAGCTCAAAACGTTAGGTGCAATATAAAACGCATGGACTTCGAAGAATTTAAACATACATTTGAGATTTTTACGAAAATAGACACGCCCGAAAAGCTGGCTATATGTGAACGGCAGTATCAGCAAGAAATTTTGCGAAAAGAGGACGAGAAATATTTTGAGCCCTTAACTGAAGATGCAAATGAAACTTCCTTTTTAAGGTATTACGAAAACAATCTCCGTTTAATATTAGGCATGGATCAGATTAAAAGCGACGAATTCGCATTTTATATCCGGCCTTCATTCGAACCTGAAGGCCTGCTAGTCATAAAACAGAATATCAGTGGAATTAAAGTAGTTTTCAGAGAGGTTGTCAGTAGTTATTGGGAGGAATATTATGCAAACAATTATGTGACTAGACATAAAACGACAACCGTTGAATGCGACATTGACAATAGCACTTCCAAGAAACTTCTCGAGTTATTAAATCAAACATTCACTAATGCGCGACTGCCAAAAGCAGGAATGTTTGTTCTTGACGGAACCAAATTTACTTTACTAAGGCTGAAAAATGATAAAATCGAAGCTGTAACCAAACACTCTCCAGATGAAACATCAAAATCCGGTAAAACAATTCAGGTTTTACTCAACCTAATAGAATATGTAAAGATCCCCAACCAATTTCTCTTGAATAATATTGCCAACGCGACAAGTGAACTGTTAGAATAATCGCCTTCCAAATTCACCTCGAATAATGCGACAGCAAAGCTTTTGCAACGCAGTCACTCTACAATTATTTCGCTTTGTTAATTCAATGAATGAAAGCAGTCAACAAAACTATTTAAGTTTACAGCTTCCACCAAAGCCCTGGGCATTACCACTAATTACTGCGCAGGAATCAACCGCCTCATTACGGGGCAACGATTTTAAGTCGAAGTGTCTTTTATCACCACTCGCATATTTACAATAGCAAACCCCTTTTTCCTTACGGCAGGCAGTTGTACACAGTGAAACACATAAGATGCAAATCAATGACATTAATGATAGAAGATATTTCATAGCTCGTTAATTTTCAGTTATAAGCAATCTAAAGCAAAGTTTATGCCTGCGGTTACTCCATCTCTAAAAAGTGAAGTTGGAGCTCTTACTTGAATTTAATCTTTAACCGAAATACACAATCAAAACAATACATCAGTTGTCATAGATTTGCGATCCGTGAAGTATCAAAACACTTGAATTTGGAATGCTTTAATAATACCTTTACCTTTAAAAAGGCTTTAATGCATTCCAAAATTTTGAAAACAGCTGTCATCATATTAAGATGGATCTTCCTGTGTTATGCCATTGCGTGTCCGGTATTCATCATTGGGCTTTCAGTAGTTAAAGGTATTGGGCAGGGATTACAATTTGTACTATTGCCCCCTGTTCTGCTATTTTTCCTGATATTATTCTGGTGGATGAAGAGTTTACTGGCTTATATCACGGTAAGCACCGGTAAAAAAGAACATGCATTTTTTCTGTTGCAAATTTTATGGTTACTTTTTCTTGTCGTTGCACCCATGCTCCTGTTTACAGTTTTTGTGATCTGGCATAGGTTTGAAAGGCCTAACCCATTAGAGCAAATAGCCCAGCAATGTTATTTACTTTTATTTTCAACGGGATCTATTTCGGCTATTCTTGGAGTAATTGCGGCATTGTATTACAGGCATAAAGCAAATAAGATCATATCACGCTGATGTATGTGAAAAAGATCTCTTCATTCATTGGTCGGAAGTGTCATTCATAAAACAATACCGGTTATCCCGGATTAAACACATGGGTTCGAATATCATCGGTCACTTTTTTTCTTGCACATAACGGCCAACAAGTTATCTTTATGCAACATTTCGGAACTCATATGACGCCAAGCAATAATTAAATTTTAGCGGGAAGAACTTGTGAAATACAAGACTACAGGCCATAGTAAGTTGAATATTAATAAGTACGTTTATAATGAATACAAGATTTTTTTTATCAGTGATCCTGATCTCTGTTTTTTTCACAAACTGCCGGCTGGCTTTAAACAGAAAAGTTAAGTACGATGGCCTAACATTAAATTTAACTGCCTTAAACGCTAAGAGCATTGATATTGCACTTTTAGATCATCGGGAAGCTGTTACCAATGGCTCACAAGGTCCTGATTTTGTTGGCTATGCGAAAAGCCGTACCGGTATTTCCTGGCCAATGAAAACACGTAGTAAAAATGCCTTAATGGTGGATCTGTCTACTGACATTGTCAGTTCCTTTGAAAAGTCGGGAGTAAAAGTTACAAACGTAAACACAAAGTATAATGATGATAAAGATGAGGTTAAGTTGCACTTACTCAACCTGGCAGGTGACAAAAAAATAGTATTGGTTTTTGATCAGTTACACACAGATGGTTATGGCGCTCAGTATCTGAATTATAAACTAACTTTATATCTTTATGACAGCGCCGGGCAATTACTAAGATCTAAAGTAATGATAGGACGCGAAAAAATAGGGGGAACTGTTTTATGGGGCTCAGGTAGATTTAAAACGTATATGCCGGCTGCTATGATAAAACTATTGGAGGATATTTTTAAAGAAGCTTTACCACAGTAGTTAAAAAAAAATGAAGTTAGACGAATTAGCAGTTATATGGCGTTTATGAGAACACAAAAACATTTATTTTTTTTCCTCTGTTTAATGATGTGCATTCACACAGGAATTGGACAACGGTTTATCTTTTACCTGCATGGTAAGATCGTTGAAAATCAGGGTCCGCACGCGATTGAAACCGTGAATGGTTATGGAGAATATAAGTATTTTGACATCATTGACTCGCTCAAAAAAAGAAACTTCACCGTGATAAGCCAGGTAAGAAAGCCCAATACAAATGTAAAAGCGTATGCGCAATTGGTCGCCCGTCAAATTGATAGTTTACTGAATCAAGGTATCAATCCAAAATACATCACAGTGATTGGAGCTTCCAAGGGCGCCCTTATCGCCATGTACGTTTCAACCTATGCAAAAAACAAAGATTTGAATTATGTATTGATGGGTTCCTGTGATGATGAAGTATATACATATGGTGCGGATATAACGTTCACCGGAAACATTCTGTCCATTTACGAAAAGAGCGATTTGGCCAATGGCACCTGTCAGAAATTTAAAGACAGGTCAACGATGATCTCGCGGTATAAGGAAATAGAAATAAACACCGGCCTCCGGCATGGATTTATTTTCAGACCTCTTAAACAATGGCTCGATCCGGCCATTGAATGGGCTAACACAAATTAAAGTGATCGCTTTGGTTTAACCTAAATGATTTGGAAATGCGCAGAAACCTTTACCTTTAATCCTATGAGTACTCCACTAATCAAAGAATTTAATTATAAGACACCTGTACATAAAGTATGGTTGGCCTTAACAGATACGCAACAGATGAAGAGATGGTATTTTCCTCAGCTACAAAAATTTGAACCAATAGTTGGATTCGAATTTCAATTTGAAGATTCTGGTGCCGCCTATCAAAAAGAATGGATCGTGACTAAAGTGACAGAGGGTAAAACGCTGGCCCATAGCTGGACTTACAAGGGGTATACAGGAAATTCAGAAGTTACATTTGACCTGTTTGCGGAAGGAGACAGTACCCGGCTGCGGATAACGCAAACCAACCTGGATAGTTTTCCAGATCATCCGCATTTCAGCAAGCAACGCTTTGAGGATGGATGGGATACGCTTTTGGGACAAAACCTGAAATATTTGTTGGAACACACTGGCTCATGATCCGGATTAAGCCTTAATATCGCGGGTGCGTAATTCTTAAAGAACAAATGATGCTTCACCTCTAACCTAACGAAGGAAAACCAAGAACAACATATTAACAATTGTAGCACAAACAAAACCCATGCAAAAAAACAGGCATACCATCAATGTTCTAATCGTCATTTTTCTTCACATCCTCACCGGTGGGTTATTCATTGATTTGTGGTGGTTTAGCACCAACGCTGTTATGCAGGTGCAGCATTACCTTTGCGTTTTGTTGCCACTTGCAACATTGGTTATGCTGTTCATCAATCACAACCTGTTTAATTTAATGCTCGGTATCACCCTTGTTATTGGCAATTTTGGCGGACTCAGTTGCTTTCATGAAATCAGCACTTCTTACGTAGGCTTCCACATCGGGCCGCTTCCAATCCCTTTATATTACGGCCAGCCTTTATACTCGGTGTTGCTGTTGATATATATGCTCTTTAATAAGGAGTTTTATATAGGCCTTGTTACCAAAGAATACTGGCAGGGCTTTCTTCACAGAACCAAAGACTTAGAACAGGTTATCACGATAGTTAAGGCTAAAGCGACGGAAGCGGAGCACAAAAAAAATGAGAATATCTTATAAACGATACAGAAAAGTAATTAAATTCCAGGAGCTGATTGATCATCTTTTTGGCTTGTGTTTTTTGTGACTTTTTTTTGACTAAGAAAAAAGTTACAACATGAGTTTTTTACAACCGTATCCAAAAGTGCTTAAAAAAATCGTGATCTTCACGTAAATAAACCTTCCCTAAAAAAACTGAATTATACAGTACGGATAAAAGATTGTACATTTAAGTAACCATATAGTAGAGTGTTCACGGTAACAAAGCAACCAACATGAAACAAAATAAATTATTAACCTGGCTTTTGTTACTTGCCACATTTTCTTTGCGAAGCAACGCGGCGAATTACACCGAGTATTACCAACTGATCAATATGGCCGAAGAAACCTTTGTATTAAAAAAAGATAAATCGTGTTTTGTATTTTATGACAAAGCCTTCAAAAAACACAAGCCTTTTTTAAAAGATCCTTTTATTGCCTCCCAAATAGCCCTCTACCTGGGTGATACGCTGAAATTTTATGACTATTTAAAAATAGGATTTCAAAATGGTTTACCCTTAACGGCCATTAACGTGAGCCCCTTAATAAAACAGGTAAATACGAATCACTTTCAAAAAAGAATACAGGCAATGTTCGAAAAAGAGTATAAACCCAAACGAATTGATCAACATATCATGGACAAAATATGTTTGATGTGTTACCAGTCTGATAGCATCAAAGTAAATATGGGTGGTAGAAATGACAACTTCTATAAAAATGAGAATGACACCAGGAGCTACATTTTAGACAGCTTTTTAATACGGGGTAAATTTCCGAATGAGCAATTACTGGGGGTGACTACTAATCAAATGTATCTCGATTTTTATAAAAAATTTAACAGGAAAGATGTCTATGCAGGCTTCTCGGGTATGACGAATGATATGCCGCCCGATGAGTTTGAATTACGTTTAAAATGCCCTTACAATATCATTTTACATTCCAGGTGTTTTTATTCCGAACATAAACAGCTATTCTACCAGGCTATGTTAAATGGTTATATCCATCCCAAAGAAATCGGTATTTTGGAAGAAACAGCTATTATCTGGCATAATGATGCCGAAACAAATCCGGCAGAAACCTGTCAAAAGCCAGCCTACAAAATTTGCTATAACATATTTGGTAAAGACCCAAGGCATGCGCCTCAACTATTTGATAGTTCAGAACAAGGGTTAAAGCAGGTAGAGGAAAACCGGAAAAACATATACATGCAGAAATATAGCGTAGATCAACAAAAGAAGCTACTAGAAAAAAACACAGGCATCAAATTTTTCTTCGATTTCCTGGACAGGTAAATATATAACCCAGTTGATTTTAAAAAATGAGTCTTTATATACGCTTGTCATACCTTTCACTTATCCTGCTCCTTAGCTGTAGCACACAAAAAAAGTACACCAACTATACGGAAACCGTGGCTACTATAACGGGGCACAGTAACCGCGCCGCTTCAAACTCAATGGTAGTTGGGCTTATAAAAGGAGATACTGACGCTCACAATTCTTATCGTGGCTCCATTTATACGTTTACTGTAAAAAGAAAAGTAAATGAACACACACCCGACGAAGGTGAGAAAAATCCTGATTATGATTTTACGATGTATGGCGAAGATGCTTGCGGAGAGATAGGCGAAAAATTTGTGGTCAAATATGATCCTCATGCTTACGATAATTTTCATAGCTTTTTGATCAGGTATAGACCCGTTTTCCTGGATGATGAAAAAACAATAGCTACAACCGGAAGAATCAGTAAAATATATGGCAAAGATGCGCTTTACCAAAACGCCATTGCTCTTGAATTTACATACACCGGTAATGCCGGTGAAAACGACACGCTTAAAACTGCCTATACCAAATACCAGTATGTGGCTCCCGGCTTTAACCTGGATAGCATGAACGTTCATCTGAAAACGGGTAAAGCATTTAAAGTGTTATATAGTCCTGAAAATCCAAAACGAGCCATCCTCTATTATGATCAACTTCAATAAAATAACAGGTTTCCTCTTTAAAGTCTGTGTGTTGCTTTTAATGACCATGCAATTTTCGTGTGGCATTTTTTGGGTGAGAAATCATGATCCTAAAGCCAGGTTTTGTTCCCTTGATTTAAAGACAGGTGCGTTAAACTGCGATCCTCCCAATGGCGGAGGCATTTCTAAAGTGCTTGTATTTTTACATAGCGATGTTAAGGGTAATTCCATCTTACTCGACAAAAGATACCCAACTCCTGTCAATAAGATAGACTTGTCTGAAACTTTAAAATCTGTTGATCCCTCACTTTTAAAAGATCAGGAAATTCATATTCAAATCTGGAACAACAGCCCGGTGATGTTTGATTATGGGATTGATGTGAAGCCAAAAGACCAGGCTGAAAAAAAAGTAGTTACAGGCTGGTGGAATGCCCGCTAAAAGATTGTATCTTTAAATAACAGGTTTCGCCCAATAAATGACAAAGCCGTCCATCATAAAAAAAATACTGCATTCATTCATCTTGTGCGCGGTTTCATTTTCCGTATTGGCACAGGACAATTCTGTGGCGGGACATAACAACATCAACAAATACCAACAACTTTACAAAACAAACAAGGTCAAATCCATAAAGGAATTCAGGTATAAAAACGAGCAGGCAAAAGGCAAAGGCAAATTGCTTACTCATCGCTCCTATGATACAACGGGTCTGTTAATCGACTATCTCTCATACTACTCTGAAGCATATCACAGAACATACGTATACGATGAAAAAGGCAATTTGTATAAAGATATAGGGTACGTGCTTAATAGTCCGGTAGAAAAACTACACACTTATAAATTCGATAATCATGGCCGCATCATTGAAAAAGCTGTTGGCACCGAGCCCCTTTATAACGATATATATAACTACACTTATGACAGCAGCGGAAATATGAGTCGCATTAAATGGCTGATGGGAGGCAGGCCGAACAGTTTTTACTTTACAGACGTATTTGAATACGACATGCATCATCAACCCGTAAAAATGACCAGGCTTCGTCCCGACAACTCCGTTTACTTTTATAAAACTTACCAGTATGATGCAAACGATAACCTCGTTAGGGAAATGAGATTTGAACACGACGATACAACAGATGTCTGGGAATATCGCTACGACAGCCGAAATGATTGCGTTGAACAGGAATATATTGATAAACTCGGAAAAAAGCACAGCTTTTCGCAAACCAATTATAATGACAAGGGCTTGATTATGGGCCGGCCTGGGAGAAAGCGGTATATCAAATGTGTGTATGAATTTTATGACTAAAGACGGACAACTACGCTAACATTGAAATTCATAAACTATATTAAACTCAAAGCGCGGCAATTTTCCGAAAAAGGTTTTTGGGGTTCAGTGCTAGCCGGTGGTTTTTTACTGCTGCTGTTTATCGGCCTTAGCTCTCCCCTGTGGCTACTTATGCTCGGTTATTATTTTTTGAGACATATGATCGATTAAACGATTCTTTTCAGGTTAACTCCGTTATATTATTAATTTGATATTGCAGGGCAACCGTGTATCTTTAATTCATTATAATTAGATGCCTTTGTCACCATCATTTACATATATCCTTGTCTTTTGGACAGTGTTCACCAATGTCGGTTGCAGGGCACAGGCAGATACTGTGATTGGCAAAGTTCAGTATCAGTATATTTCGAGGCACAGCAATGGACAAATTCATGAGCTTGGGAATTTCTTGACAAATAACAGCCACGTAAAACATGGCGCCTGGGTGGTGTATGATACTAGCGGGGTGATACTGGAAAAAGGACGATTCAAAAGAAACACCAAAACAGGCTTCTGGTTAGAGGACACCAACCGAGGTGACTATAAACGCGGAAAGAAACATGGTGAATGGTATAACGGCTGCAACAGATTTACTATCTATAAACGAGGTAAAGAAAAAAGAACACGCATTGCCAGCTGGTCATAATATCTATAGATCCTTATAACTCATAGCTGAAAAACAGGCTGCGATAATAATAGGAGCATCGGCATTTGTATCCTTTAAAAACCTTTTGTACATTTAATAAAACTAATAAACCTATGAAATACCTTACACTCCTTTTAGTATTGATTGCTACACATACCTCTTTTTCTCAAAGATATTTTTATTTAGAAAAAGTGGTCATCAAAGATCCTTCCGAGTATGTTGAAAATGAACACAACGCTGTGAAAGCCATTGAATATATGGCAAGCACGCCCATTGATGATAAAGATTTTGACCGTAAAGCCTGTGTGCGTTTTATCATTCGTTACGCCGAAGGGTGCCCGGGTGTTACGGTAACATTAGATGGCTACGTGAGTAAATTATACAAAAAAAACTTCGACCTGCTTCCTATGTTCATGGGGTTTTGGGTACAATCCTTTATTAATGACAAAAAAGGTACCCAGGCCGACCAGGAGTTATTTACGGTCACCGCCCTCTATACATACGTCAAAGATCTCACCGGCCATAACATTAAAAGTAACGACGCTATTAAATCGCTGATAGAAGCAGGCGATAACGGCAAAATTGCCGAATGGATAAAAGCGCACAAATAAAACAAATCCTTTGTATCGCCGTTTTTAAAATGACTTACAAGCTTTATATCGTAGTGCTTTTTATAGGAATGACGTCTTTTGCGTGTAGTCAACCAAAAGCCGACAAGCCCCTCCTTGTTACAACCTTAACCTTCGATTACCTGGAAGGTTGTGAAACCGGCAAAGGAGATTGCAAACCTATAGAAATTGTACGGCACAGCAAACAGGATAGTGTACTGTTAATTTTTCCGGGTGGCGGAACTCTTTCTGACGTTTACCTGCGCTCGCCCGATAAAAAAATTGAATTGCATGATACCAAAAGAGCCCTGGAAGGAAAGCCGCGTTTAAATCTTACCGGATTAAATGATGGCTCTTACACCGCCCATATGATCAGCTGCGCGCTTGGCGGTGCCTGTACTATTATTCTGAAAACAGAATAAGTCATGGTGTTCTTGTCACCATTTATACCAGAAGCATAAAAAAAGGCAAATCTGATTCAAGCGTGTATCTTTAATTAACTATTGAGTTACACTAAAAAAAGAAGCATTTTATATGAAAACCTATTCAGTCTTTAAAGTAATGCCTTACCTGGTTCAACTGGTCATATACGGTATCGGTTTAACGGCCACAGGATGTTTTGCTCAAACAGCCACAAACAAGGATGCTTTATCGGCCAGGGACATCCGCGATTCGGTAACAGAGTCTGTAAAGTATCCTGCCAACATCAGCTCTAGCTATTGGTATAAATTTACAGCTGAAACCGATACGCTTCTTATATTCGATATTGTACCATTTGACCCTGCAAACGATTATGACTTTTCCGTATATAAATGTGTGAACGCCAATTGCGCCCTGGATATTAAAAATAAAAAATTAAACTATATCAGGATCTGCGAAAGCGTAAATTACGATAAAATGGGCTCCACCGGTTTATCTCCCTCTGCTACCCAAGCGCGGGTGGGAGCTGGGCCCGGTTACGGTTATGCAGCAGCACTGCCGGTAAAAGCAGGAGAAACATTTTACCTTAAGGTTATCTGGCCATACGAACCTAATTGGCAAAAAGGTTTTAAAATTTATTTATATAACCTCTGGCCTAAAAAGCCAAAAAGGTTCACGTCAATACCGGTAGTAAAAGCTAAGGAGATCATCATACAGAACCTGCTCTTTGAAACCAGCCAATCTACGCTTTTAAAAGAATCATACCCTGCACTCAACGCCCTGGCAGATCAGTTATCAGCACAACCAACCACAACCATCGAAATTAAAGGACATACCGATAATGTGGGCGACGACATAAAGAACCAGCTACTTTCCGAAAAAAGAGCCAAAGCTGTTTTCGACTATTTAATTTCTAAACACATTTCAGCCAACCGGCTTTCCTATAAAGGTTTGGGTGGTAAAGAACCTATTGCAAATAACGACACGGAAGACGGTCGAAGTAAGAACAGAAGAGTTACCTTTACCATCATATCCAAATAGATAGATCCATCCTATAACATAATAGTCATGTATAAAGCTTTCCTCCTATTCTGTATGATCGTGCTTACAACAGTATCATTCTCGCAAACTGCTCCTAAAAACAACAAGCCACCTCTCCCGCCACCACCGCCAGTATCCATGGTTGGCAATGCACATCCTGTATTTGGCACCTATGTTAAACTTGGCTCATACGACGTTGCCATTCCTTTTAACGGCCCTGCCAATATATCACCCAAAAGTGTTGCCCCCGATCGGATATATAATAGCTATCAATATGCGTTTCCAAAACCAACAGACGATATTAATTTATTATACGGTATCGATATTTGTGAATTTAAAAGTAATACCACTCTAAAAACGCCCGCCGCCAAATTAAATTCTTTTTCAGGCATTATAAAAGATATGTATGCCGGCAGTGTTAAGGGAAAGCTGATCAAGCAGGAAATTACCGGCGAAGGAGCAACTTATACGATCAGGCAACGCATCAAAGCGATATCACCACAATTAGGGGTTATCTATGTAACGTCTCTCTATATCGTTCATAAATCGCTTGCTATCCGGTTGTTTGTTTTTACAACCCGTGAAACAGAAAATAAAAAAACAGACGATTACTTTGCTTCCATACGATATACACAATAGCAATTTATTCACGCATGCCTGTTCAGATGAGTTTAGAAATTACCATACAACACATAAAATGTATAACCATCGGTTTATATGGGGTATTCTTTTATGGAAACAGAGCAGTTGCACAGGAAAACAAAGCGATAGATTATAAACATATCTTTTGTGAAGAGAAACATGCAAAGGAAGGTGTTATCTGGAAACACTGTGACTACCATGTTGAACGATTTATACAACCCGACACCATCAGGCTCTTCCGCCAGCTAAAGCGCTGGGATTTGACAGGTGTTGAAAGGTGTGGCAGCAGCAGCAGATGCTGGCGCTTTTTTGATGATTCGCAGTTTAAAGAAAGTTATTCATGGGAAACAGACGATTCGGAAGCAGAGTCAGCCATTTATAAGATCAGTTTTAACAGGAAATTAAAACGCTACTTGTTAACGGTGACCTTTGAAGATAAACATACTCATAAAAAATTTGTAAGGTACGCCTACTATATTTACCAAACATTTCAGGATACGGCGAACGTGATCACAAAGATTGTATTGGTAAAAAGCACTCCGGGTTTGCCATAGTTAGAGATTCCAAAATATTTTCAATTGGGAAAATAATTCTACAATTATTTGAGTAGCTTATCATTATTTTAGCATGATGCTATTTAACGACCTATTATTAATTGACGACGATGAGGATGACCAGGACATCTTTCTAACGGCTATCCAAAGCATCTCCACATCGGTTAAAAGTAAGATATTTGATAATGGCGTTGAGGCGCTGGAGCAACTGAGCGCAAAGGTTATTATCCCCGATGTGATTTTCCTGGATCTGAATATGCCGCTGATGAACGGGCAGCAATTTTTAGTCGAAATAAAAAAGAACAGTGAATTGAAACACATTCCTGTGATCATATTTTCAACGTCATCTCACCATGCCACCAAACAACTGATGAAAGATCTGGGCGCGCACGATTTTATCACTAAACCTGATAGGTTTGATGAACTTGTCAACCTTTTAAAACCTCTATTTACCTAATCCAATGACTAGATCTACTGTAATGCACAACGACCATTATTTTATGAAAGGTGGCGGAGAGATGGGAGAGTTGTTAAGAACCACCGACTGGAGCAAAACGCCCTTAGGCGCGCCCCATACTTGGCCACAAAGCCTGCAAACAACCGTTGCCATGGTGATGGATAACCCATTCGGCATGTACATTGCATGGGGTAAAGAATATATTCAATTATATAACGACGCATACCGACCTATCCTTGGGTCAACTAAACACCCACAAGCGCTGGGGATCAGCACACGCGAAACATTCTCAGAAATATGGAACATTATCGGCTCTATGTTTGACAGCGTGATGGAAGGAAAAGCCGTTGGTTTTCCGGATTTTATGTTACCACTAAACCGAAACGGCTATATAGAAGAATGTTTTTTTGACTTTTCATACAGCCCTATCAGAAAGGACAATGGTGAAGTTGGCGGTGTTCTGGTAACGGTCATAGAAACAACCAACAAAAAGAAATCGGAAGATGCTCTAAAGGAAAGCGAAGATCGTTTTAGAAACATGGCCGAGCATTCCGACATGCTGATTTCCATTGCAGATAACGATTTGAATACTAATTATTTCAATTCAGCCTGGGCAGACTTTACAGGAAGGGCAGTTACCGATCTCCTAAACTTTGGATGGAAAGAGTTAATGCATCCGGACGACCTCGAAAATTTTCTGACTGTCTATAAAAACGCATTCGACAGAAAAGAATCTTTTGTATCCCAGTTTCGCATGCTGCATAAAAACGGAAAGTACCGGTGGTTATTGGCAAAGATCTCAGTAAGACTAGATACCGATAGATCGATTGCCGGCTATACCAGCACTTGTATGGACATCACCGAAAGTGTAGAGGCACAAAATGCGCTCCGTAAAAGCGAAGCAGAAATTCGTTCGCTGGTGGAGAGCGCTCCTTTTCCCATCGGGGTTTATAAAGGCCGCGAAATGCGCATCTCATTAGCCAACCAGTCTATCCTGGATATATGGGGTAAAGGCAATGATGTGATCGGCAAAATATACAGCGACATCTTACCTGAACTGCATAATCAAAAGATCTTTCAGCAACTCGACGATGTTTTTATGACAGGCAATCCTTTTCATAATAAAAATCAACGCATAGATCTTCAGATCGATGGAAAAACTAAATCCTATTATTTCAATTACAGCTTTACGCCGCTGATTGATGAAAACGGAAAAGTATATGGCGTGATGAATACAGCCGCTGATGTTACTGATCTGAACGTGACCAAACAAAAAGTTGAGCAAAGCGAAAAGAATTTCCGCAACATGATCCTGCAGGCTCCGGTAGCAATGTGTATTTTAATGGGTGACCGCCACGTGATAGAAGTTGCCAATGACCTGATGATCGAAATATGGGGCAAGAAAAAAAATGAGGTGCTGAACAAACCCGTTTTTGATGCGTTACCCGATGCTCGTGGACAGGGATTGGAACAAATCATGAGTAACGTATATAAAAAAGGAGAAACCTTTAAAGCTTACGATACCCCAGTGACGTTATTACGCAACGGAAAAGAAGACACGGTATACCAGGATTTTGTTTATGAACCGTATAGGGATGCTGATGGGACAATACTTGGTGTGCTGGCTATTTCCGTGGATGTGAGTACCCAGGTTCTGGCCCGGAAAAAAGTGGAAGAAGCTGAACAAAAAACAACGTTAGCAATTAACTCGGCTGCGTTAGGTGTGTACGAAATCAGCTATGCTACGGATGACATGATTACCGACGACCGCTTTAAAGAAATATGGGGTGTAGATCATTCAGTTACACGAAGCGATTATGCAGCAAGCATCCACCCGGATGATGTACTTCAAAGAGAACGTGCACACAAAGCATCTTTACTATCCGGACAACTGGATTATCAGGCAAGGATAATCTGGAAAGATAAATCGGTACACTGGGTAAGGGTAACCGGAACCGTTATCTATGATGATCATAAAAATCCTATGAAGTTAATTGGGGTGATACAGGATATCAGCGAATTGATGATTGCACAGAAAAAAATTGAAGAAAGCGAACGTAACTTACGAAAAACTATTTTACAGGCTCCTGTTGCCATGTGTATATTCAGAGGCCCCGAATACGTAATTGAATTAGCTAATGAGCGCATGATCGAATTATGGGGTAAAAGCGGCCAGGATATTATTAGTAAGCCGGTAATGAAAGCGCTGCCCGAAATTGAAGGTCAGGGCTTTGATGTGTTATTAAATAATGTGTACACTAAAGGCGAAACGTTTATAGGCAATGAACTTCCTGTAACCCTTACACGCCAGGGTAGATCGGAAGTGGTTTTCGTGAATTTTGTGTACGAGCCCTATCGGGAAGCTGATGGTCCGATATCTGGTATTTTAGCCGTTGCGGTTGAAGTGACTCCACAAGTTATTGCCCGTCAAAAAATTGAAGACGTCGTAGCCGAACGTACTAAAGAGCTCGCCGATACCAACAGCGATTTACAGAGATCAAATTCGGAGCTGGCGCAATTTGCATACATCGCCTCTCATGATTTACAGGAACCTTTACGTAAGATCAGTATTTTTTCGGAAATGCTGGAAAATAGTCTGGGTAACAAACTCGATGCTCAATCTAAGACTTACCTGGATAAAATAAATAACTCTTCCACCAGGATGAACAGGCTTATAAGGGATGTGCTATCTTACTCAGAACTCGTAAAAGATAATGATGCTTTTGAACAAGTTGATCTGAACAAGGTTATTGAAAATACCAGGCATGACTATGACCTACTCATAGAGCAAAAAAGTGCGGGCCTTAACTACACAAATTTACCGGTAATAGAAGCCATCCCTTTGCAGATGTCACAGCTTTTTGGAAACCTGCTCGGAAACTCCTTAAAATACAGCAGAAAAAACACAGCTCCCGTTATCAATATCACGTCCAAAAAAACAGATCCTGTAGAAATAAAAAAAATGTCGCTTAATCCTGAAAAGGAATACGTCACTATTCAAATTACAGATAATGGTATAGGCTTTAAACAGGAACATGCCGAACAGATCTTCAGCATTTTTCAGCGCCTTCATAAAAAATCTGAATTTGAAGGAACCGGTATTGGATTAGCGATGTGCAAAAAAATTGCCCTTAATCATCATGGTCACATTGATGCAGCCGGTAGCAGCGAGGAAGGTGCTGTATTTAACGTAACATTACCCTTAAAACAAATGAAGTCATAAATACTATTTTATAGTAGGCCAGTTTTAAAAGAAGTATATCCTAAGCCACCAAATTTTGTTAAAACAAATTAGGGTGTATCTAATAAGCATAGTTTTACTTTAATTAAAACGACACACATGACCAAAAACATTCTTTTAGCTTTTATTATTATTGTTTTCACAACGTCTTGCATCAATGCGCAGGTATTGCATGCGCAATGGAAAGTCTCCAGTAAAAAGGTAAGCGCCTGCGAATACGATCTGATTTTTACGGTAACAATCGATAAGGATTGGCATATTCCTTCTATTCTTAAAATAAAAGGTGCCGAAGACGAAACGTTTCCGACCGAAATTATTTTCAAACCAAACCAGGCTTATACATTGGTTGGTAATTTAAAAGAAACAAAGCCAGCAGCCGAGTACGACAAAACGGTTAAAACCACCGTTTACTATCACTACAATAAAGTTGTATTTACACAACGGGTTAAAATCAATGCTAATAGCAAGCTAAAAATTGAAGGCACCTACGAACACCAGATCTGCGATAATGTTAAATGTGACTTCCCTCCTAAAGATAGCTTTAGTATCGACCTTACGGGAACAGCTGCCTGTGCCCGATAAACGGAGTTGCCGGTTATACCTTAACGATGCGATAACACCCATCAAGTAGTGAGTTTATTAGCAGATATATTAGTTGACGCCTTGGGTGAAGTTTATGTAAAAGTTATATGGAAAGGAATTGTATTACCGCTTCTTCAATATACGGGCATCCGCGTAAGAATGATTTTCAACTTTAAAGGCAAATCAAAAGCAAATATTGTATCATGCACCAGTTACAACCTGTTTTTAGGCGCTGCTTTTTGGCTGATAATATTTCCAATAAGTATGTTTGTTATGCTCTCTGGTTAATTTCACGACCTACGGTATCTAAAAACCATCAGCACTCTTTGAGTTTTGGTTGACGAAGCAAAGCAATAAAACCCTAAGACAGCCGTTATTCACGTAGTGTCGCTGAGCTACCATACATACAGTTATCGAAAAAATAACCTGTCGATTGCGAGATTGATTTTGATCGTATTTGTATGGCATACGTCATCAACTCTATGTAGCCAGGTGTCTATCGGAAGACCCTGGAGAGCGCAACTCGGAGTGAGTACAAGTAGTTATTTTACAGAGTCGTTCGCTTACAATTTAAGATATATCTCTCCTAAATTCAATTGGTCGGATGATGATTTAATAGAAGACAATATCAAACAGGCTGAATAGTTTAAGAAAGCGCGAATCATGTTTGAATTGATATACACACCTCCCTTTAAAGTGTTATGCATGGGAGCAAATATTCAGTACCGTTTTTTGAAATACAAAAGATTAAGCTGCGAAGTTGTAGGTGGCATGAAATTTTTTTTTAAAACCGGTCCCGACTTTGCAACCATTCGTCCGCTTAAAAAAAAGAAAGACGTATGGTATATCAATTTCGGACTTATTACCCAACTCGATCTGGGCGTTGTATCGCCATTTGCCGACCTGGGAGGAGATGGCATCCTAACGGTTGGAACCGAAGTAAACTTGCGTGCTATACACCGGAAACCAAAAAAACGGTATAAGTTACAGGTCAAATAACATTTTGTAGTAAATGCCTGATCCGGTAAAATAGAATATCTTTATACCTGGCCTGTTGTAACGGCTGTTTGTAAAAACATATTCAACTCATCACTCATGCACAGCGACATTGCATTCAGACTTATCAAACCCCATCATTCACTTTCTGAATTTGTTGAAAGCTTCTGGTTACTGGAAAACCGATCCGAGGGTGATAAAGAGCTGGTTATATTACCCGACGGACGTATTGATCTCACCTTCTCAAAATCGGCTACGCAGCCATTTCAAATTATACTTTCAGGAATTGAGACGAAACCCGACAAAGCTTTACTGAAAGCTAAAACACGCATGTTCGCAGTAAGCTTTAAGTTGCTTTCTACTGAATACATATTTGGACATACTATTTCGGATTTTGTAAACAGCGCAAAACAGTTACCGCCCGATTTCTGGAATTTCAGCGAAGAGGATCTCGCTGATTTTGATCTCTTTTGTAGTAAAGCATCTCAACAACTTTATGAACTTTTACCGAAGGACTACGATAACCGGAAGAAAAAATTATTTGATCTGATTTATGAAACACATGGAACGGTTACCGTTAAAGAGCTATCGGAAAAAGTATCATGGAGTAGCCGCCAAATCAACCGCTACTTTAACCACCAATTCGGACTTCCCTTAAAAGCGTATTGTAATATACTTCGTTTTCGTGCGTCCTTTCATCATATTAAAGACGGACAGTTATATCCCCAGCAAAACTTCGCCGACCAATCACACTTTATTAAAGAGATCAGAAAATTATCAGGCGTATCGCCAAAAGAATTGAAATTAAATCGCAACGACCGATTTATACAATTATCTACTTTGCTACCCGACTAGCTTTGTATCCTAATTTTAAGTGAACATGCTGTTACAAAATAAAAAAATAGCCATCGTAGGTGGTGGTCCGGGTGGATTGACATTAGCAAGACTTTTACAATTAAAAGGTGCAGATGTTACCGTTTACGAACGAGACATAGACAAAAATGCACGTGTACAGGGTTCGCCGCTCGACCTTCATGAGCAATCGGGATTAGCTGCGCTCAGTAAAGCCCATTTAATGGACGAATTTAAAAACAATTTTATGGTAGGCGCCGATAAAATGTGTATCGTAAACAACCAGGCAACCGTATTTTTCAGTGACCACGAAACTAAACTCAATGAAAATTTCGACAGTGAGCATTTTCGTCCCGAAATAGACCGCGGTGTATTACGAAAAATTTTACTGGAGTCGTTACAACCGCAGACGGTTAAATGGAATAGTCAATTTACGGACTTGGTAAGAGAGGGAAATGGCTGGCTGTTACATTTCAAGAACAAAAACGATGCTTACGCCGATATAGTGATTGCTGCGGATGGCGCAAACTCAAAAATCCGGCCTTACATTACCGGCATTAAACCTTTTTATTCGGGTATAACTATGCTGGAAGGTAATATCTATGATGCAAAAAAAAAGGCGCCGCGCATATCAACACTTTTGCGTGGTGGAAAGATCATGGCATTCGGAAAAAAAAAGAATATCCTTTTAGGACAAAAAGCAGACGGTGAAATAGGCTTTTACGCTAGTTTTAAAGCAGATGAACATTGGGCGATTAAAAGCAATGTAAACTTCGCCGATAAAATGCAGGTAATGAACTGGTTTAAAAAAGAGTATCCGGAATGGAGTACGATCTGGTTCGAATTATTTGAGAATGCGGAAACGCCTTTTATTCCTCGACCTATATATTGCATGCCTTTAAACCAAAACTGGCAAGCATTGCCCAACTTAACTATGCTTGGCGATGCGGCCCATGTCATGCCACCTTTTGCAGGCGAGGGTGTAAATATGGCCATGCTCGATGCTTTGGAACTCAGTGAGTGTTTAACTTCTGATACACATCATTCTTTACAGGAATCCATTTCATTTTATGAAACAAAGATGGGCCAAAGGGCTGCAATAACTGCACGGGAATCAATAGAAAATGGTGAGCGAATGCACTCGGAAGATGCTTTGCAAACCATGCTTACCTTTTTTAGTGAACATACCGGTTAAAAATGATATAAGCAATCTCTGAAATCCATATTATTATTAATAGAACGGATATTTTGCCGGTGTCCGCTAACGTCATATATTTACATCATAACCTATAATTCATAGCGCCAATGAAAAGCGTGTTAAAATATCTTTTCTTCCTGATCGGTTTATTTTTTGTGCCAAACACCTCAGCGCAAAACCTAAGTACTACTGAAACCGTTTCGTATAACAGTAAAACCAATACAACTCAGTACATCGTTTTTCCTATAGGTAGTGTATCCATACCGGGGCTGTGGACTAAAGAAAGGTACAATAGCGTGAGCGGCCAGCAGTGGTTTCTCAATCAGGATTCAATAAAACTGGCTGTAGCGTTTACTACCTGCAACAATTATGAGTTTTCAAAAAAGAACCTTAAAAATCTTGCATTCACGAAAGCTTATTATGAATGGGATTCCAACTACCTGTCGGAACGGCATCAGGCTAAAAGAGAAATTATAGTGTCTGATAGTATCCATGAGTATATTATTTGGCGATTGCATAATGAACACTACGACAGCTATTTTCTGGTAGGTACTCAAAAATGTAACGTACACGTGTATGAGGTGGTAAGTAGTTTATGGAAGGAAGACCAAAAAATAAAATTTTTACAGGACTTGTATGTAACTAAAAAATAAATGGAGCGTTTGAGTCCTTTCTTTAAATATTACAGTATTTGTCTTACCTCACTTTTAGTCAGCGGGTGCATCATTGTTAATACTCCCGGATTTTACAATGGCTACAAAAAGCTGAGCGACGAGGAAAAAAAATCAGTTGTATTACTTAAAGACGACGATTCCATCAGTCAGCTCAAAAAAGACACAACCATATATGCCATTAACGGAAAACAACTCAAAAACTGCCTGGCAGCAAATGATACTTCCGTTGTTTACCTGTGGGGACCCCGCTGTAGTTCAGTATCCTGTATTTTAATTTCGTCGTGCCAGGATTATTGTACGCAGCGTAGTTACAAATTGTATGTAGTGGCCGATTATTATGACATAGAAATGATGAATGCTCAGAATAAAGCAAACACACCTTTATTGATTGCCAATCATATCTATTACAATCGATATTATGCGGGCAAATTAAACAGTGCTTTTACCAGTGATCTGTTAAATGGAACAACTTTAAGAGGTAGGGAGCAATACAATCGTTTTCTTTTTTTTAAAGGCGATGAGTTTATCTTCAGTAAAAGCAACCTGTTTTAGACTTTATTTGTAAAAGTGAACCTTAGCTTCCTTTCTAAACTAAAATTTTCGATCGACGACCTTTTACCAAAAAATGTTAAAAATGACTGGTAATGAGTGAAGATGTTTTTTACCGGCTACCAATTGTTTATTTTTATTCAAGTTAACCCCATAAAACCTGAGCCATGAAAAAAATAATACTTACTCCCCTCTTGTTACTGAGTTTCATTTCTGTTTTTGCACAAAAACCCGAGTTTGAATTACATAGTCAACAGTCAAATCCAATTAAAAAAGAGAAACTGGCAACTGCAGAGGTCATGAGCGATATTATTCCGGGTTATCCCACAAGCTGGATCATGGATTATGTTTCGGTAAGTATTTCAGGAACCTGTAATGGTAAAACCATCAGCGCAAAAGGAACCAATGAAAAACTAACTACCGAACAAAAAAATATTTTAAATACTGCCGACCTCGGCACGCATATCTGGGTAAATATTGAGTATAAATGTGTGAACGCAGTTAGTCAAAAATTAGAAATAAGTGACATGCATTACAAAACTACCTATGCGCCGGATGTTGACGCAGAATACGTTACCGGAAACCAAAAAATGACTGACTATTTGAATGACCAGGTGCTTACAAAAATACCTGAGGCTGTATCCAAAGCTCTAAAATTGGCTATGGTAAACTTTACCATTAACGAGCGTGGCGAAATAGATAATGCAAAAATATCCAGAACGTCGGGCGATGCTACTACAGACAAATTATTACTGGAGGCGATTAACAGCATGCCCAAATGGAAACCCGCTAAAAATTCAAATGGAACTGCCGTTAAGCAAAATTTTGAATTTATTTTGGGTGGTACCGTGATTGGCGGCTGCTAATTACAATTAATTTCATTTCACGCTTATGAAATGGTTTCTGGTTCTTGGTCTTTTTTTTTCGTCAGCTGTTCATTTCGCTCAATCGGTCAACAAGCTTACAAAAAAGGCAACTGAAGCCAAAGCCTACTGTAAAAAGAACAAGTTAAATACCGACCTGTGTTTTTTGGTCGACTTTTCTATTCATTCAGGAAAGAAACGCTTTTTCATTTATGATCTTAAAGCAAATGTCATAATCGATTCGGGACTCGTTTGCCATGGGCTGGGCCAAAACAGCACACAGCAACAGGCTGTTTATAGTAATGTGGTTGGCAGTAACTGTAGCTCCCTTGGCAAATACAAAATTGGTAAACGGGCTTACAGCAACTGGGGAATAAATGTGCATTACAAAATGCATGGACTTGAAAGCAGTAACTCTAGGGCCTTTCAACGCCAAATAGTGCTACACGCTTACGAATATGTTCCTGAAACGGAAATCTATCCTTCACACCTTACACTTGGCTGGAGCCAGGGCTGCCCTGTAGTTGCCAACGGCTTAATGACTAAGATAGATAAGCTTTTGACAAAGGCTAAATTACCTACACTGGTTTGGATTTTTGAGTAAAATCTATGTTTTTTATCCCGGATAATTGAGTTAAAACAAAAAAGCCATCCTCGGCGAGAATGGCTTTTAGTATAAATAAAATAGTGACTATAAATGCATACTGTCTTTCTTCGCTAACAGCACATCTTCAGTTTCTACATTATCCTCATCTTTAATACAGCAATCCACGGGACAAACCGCAGCGCACTGAGGTTCGTCATGAAAGCCTGCACATTCGGTACACTTATCAGTTGCAATGTAATACACATCCATACTATAGGGTGTTAGAGGATCATTGGCATCAGCCGTAATTCCTGTATTTACTCCCGTAAATTCGCCCTTTACTTTGGTTCCATCGGCAAAACGCCATTCGGCGCCACCTTCGTATATGGCATTATTAGGACACTCCGGTTCGCAAGCCCCGCAATTAATGCATTCATCTGTAATTTTAATAGCCATTTTTTCGTTAGTTTTGTCTGCTGTAATAATAAGATTACAAATATAAGATTAATTTTTATGACCCTAAAACAACGCGAACAAGCTTTTGTTCAACTAGGCTTGTTTATAAACCGCCATTTTGCCAATCAATGGCTTCCAAAAGAGGAGCGTTTTCATGACGACCTCAATAAACTCACTGAAATTGCCTATTCCTATAATGGCTGGTTTACACCGGAAAGCATTACCAGGGCACTGAATGGCATTGCACTTATGCTTGGTGACACCAATCTGGCTGGTTTCACCAAATCTATCAAAGAACCGGCAAAACCTAAAACCGTAGCGGTAATTATGGCGGGCAATATCCCCGCGGTTGGCTTTCATGATATGATGTGTGTTTTACTGAGTGGTCATAACATTCTGATCAAAGTATCCAGCGATGATCCTGCGTTAATTCCGTTTTTAGCCGGTATGCTCATTTATTTTGAAAAAGACCTGGCTCCAAAGATCAATTTCTCGGAAGGCAAAATGATCAATTTTGATGCTGTTATAGCCACCGGAAGTGATAACACGGCTAAGCATTTCGAGTACTACTTCAGTAAATATCCTCATATTATCCGCAAAAACCGAAGTTCGATTGCTTTATTAACGGGTAAGGAAACAAAAGAAGAGCTGACTGAACTGGGTAAGGATATATTTTACTATTATGGACTGGGTTGCCGTAATGTAAGTAAGCTATACGTGCCCGAGGGTTATGTATTTGACAAACTATTTGAGGCCGTTTATGACTATAAATATGTATTAGACAACAAAAAGTATAATAATAATTACGAATATAACCGCGCTATTTACCTGTTAGATCTCATTACTTTCCTGGATAACAACTTTTTAATGATCCGCGAACATGCCGATGTGCATGCTCCTACTTCGGTATTATATTACGAAAGCTATACTAATCAAGAACAACTTGTTGAAAAGATAACGCCGCTACTTTCAAATTTACAATGCATTGTAGCTAACTTTGAAATGAAGGGAACCAAAACCATTGCGTTAGGTCACAGTCAGGAACCAACCATTTTTGACTTCGCCGATGACGTAAATACATTGGATTTCCTCAATACAATTTAATTGATTAACTAATTTTAGTGAAAAGAATCAAACAAATCATTTTAGCTGCCCTGTTCATGTTATGCATTCATAATTCGAAAGCGCAGATCATTCTTTATGATACCAGTGATTCTATTTCCAATATTATTTTACCAAATGTATTCACCCCTAACTTCGATAGCATCAATGATGTGTTCAGGCCTTATTTGGATGAAATAACAGAAATGAATTTTAGTATTTACAACCGTTACGGCAATTTGATATTCGAAACTTCCCGGCTTAAAGGATTTTGGGATGGAAGAACTACCAGCGGCGAACCTTGTACAGATGGAACCTATTTTTGTGTATTGAATGCAACAGGCATTGATGGCAAAAAGTATAAAGAAAAAACCTTCGTTCAGTTATTTACCAACGGTTATTATAAAAAATAAAACTATTTTATCCGTTAGTAAAATATCCTTTAATTATCCTAACTCAACCCAGTTTAAAGGTATCAGTTCAGTTTCTTTAAAAGCAGAACCTGGTAAGATCCTGGCCATTATTGGCAAAAGTGGGAGCGGAAAAACAACCCTTTTAAAATGCATTTACGGATTGGAGGATTTGCAGGAAGGACAAATAATCATTGATAATAAATTAGTATTGGGGCCTGCTTATAATTTAATTCCAGGACACGAAGATATGCGTTTTGTGAGCCAGGATTTTTATGTACTCGACAACCATACGGTTGAAGAAAACATTAAAGATAAATTAGCCGGCTATACTGACGAGTATAAGCAAAAACGCGCAAATCAACTTTTACGCTTACTCGATCTTACAGCTTTCAAAAACCTAAAAGCCGTTACCTTATCATCCGGACAAAAACAGCGTGTAGCTATTGCGCGTTCGTTGGCTGAATTCCCCAAAGTATTATTGCTGGACGAACCTTTCAGTAATTTAGATTTGCCGTTACGTGATAAAATTTTCACATACATTCGCCAGCAAATAAAAAAAGAAAACGCTGCGGTTATTTTAGTTACGCACCAGCCCGAAGAAGCGTTACGCTATGCCGATGAAACAGCGGTGATGGAAAACGGAAAACTGATTCAGCATGATGCAACCTTTACAGTTTACTACCACCCTAAAACAAAAAACGTGGCCGCTTTAATGGGGCGTTATTTTATTTTGGAACAAGATGATTTGATTTCTTCTAAAGTTAAGCTATCAAAAAATCAAACTTACATCCGTCCCAATCAATTACAGATAGTGGATACGAAAGCTCAGGCTCACATACAGGTTACGGTAACAAATGTGTTTTTTAATGGTTATGGATTTGAATATTTTGCTGAGACGAAGCAAGGCAATTCAGTATACTTTTACTCTAAAGACAATTCAATACAGATAGATGATGCTGTTTATTTAAAAGTGAAATGGTATTAAACTATATTAACTTTTAGTTTTCGGATAAATGAATTACATTTAAGGTAATAAATTTTGAAAATGGATTCTTCCAATAAAAAAATAAGTATTTATTCTAACTCTGATAAAGCTGCTGAAGCACAGACTCTATATACTATCAATCAGGATCCTGTTGAGAGAATTAGAGAAACTGTTCAGCTAATTTTGAGAGTATATTCCACTGTAGAAAAAAGGCCGAATACCAACAAGATCTATTTTGATAAGGAATGAATATTTTCGTAGAAAGTCATCAACAATTGTTAAAGTCCTTACTTAAACATCAGGTTAATTTTCTGCTGATTGGAGACTATGCTGTTATTTATTATGGATATAAACACACTACCGGTGATATGGATCTGTGGTTTGAACCTACTAACGACAACAAATTAAAGCTGATCCCGGTTTTACAGGAATTTGGATTTGATAACGAGGGGATCACACACATATCTCAACTTGATTTTACACAACATCTGGCATTTCATTTTTGGGAAGAGCCTGAAAGAGTTGACTGTTTAACCAAAATAAGTAATGTTGCTTTTGACGAAGCATTTTCTCAAAAAATCATCGCTGATATTGAGGGGATTTCAGTTCCTATCATTCAATACAAACACCTAGTCATGTCAAAAATGACATCAGGTAGATTAAAAGACCGGGCCGATGTGGAAGAACTTCAAAAAATAGAGAAAATCAGAGCCGCGAATAACAAGTGAAGTTATTAGTCCGTTTTTTCATTCAAGATGTTATAGGCTTCTTCAATAGCCTTTTTTAACTTCACATCATCCCATGGTTTTTGAAAATAGGAGTGTATTTTTCCTTTACTAATTGCATTTTCAAGGTATGGGACATCAGCAAATGTGGTTAACAAGATAGTTTCTTGCCTACTATACTTTTTTATAATTCCGGATAAATCACCGTTACATATTTTAATAAGCATCGTATGGTCGATTAGTAAAACATGTATCATGTTCTTATCCAATATCTGCTTGCCATCCCATATAGAGGTTGCTAAATAAACCGTAAAATATTTTCGGAATGTTGCTTTAAAAGCAGTCAGGTTATGCTGTTCATCATCTATATATAATACGCATATTTTAATTGCATCAGGTATGATCGTGGCATTCATTAATTTTTAATACAGAAAAAATCTGAATTCAAAACTAACGGATCTCTTATGGTTTAAAGCTACCACTAAAGACGTTTTTGGCACATTCTGACAATTACTGGCTATCTAAAATTTAATGGCGCGATTGGTTACCAGGTTTTCTCATCTTCATTTAACAAAGTTGCATTATGAATATTTTGTAAAGATTAAAAAAACGCATTATCTTTAATAAGCATCTATACTCAACCTTATAATGGCATACAAACTCTTTTTTACAATTATCTTCAGCATCAATTTATTAGGCCTTCGTGCGCAACCTGGCTTTCAAAAAATATTTGGGGGTACTGGATATGATGGCGGTTATTCTGTTATTCAAACATCCGACTCAGGATATATGTTTACCGGTAACTGGAATTACAGCAGTTCGGTTGGGCAAAGAGGCGCTTTTTTAATTAAAGCAGATAAAAACGGAAATGGTTTATGGACGAAATTATTTACTGCTGATCCCGCCTGCGCTTACAGTTCGGGGTATACGCTCATTAAAACAAACGATAACAATTTTGCATTTGCCGGTAATACCTGTGGACCCAATACGAATAACTTCTCTTTAATGAAATTTTATCTCGTGAAAACAGACGCCAATGGAGATACGTTATGGACCACCCTTAACGGCAATAATGTTGTCAATGCGTACGGTTATTCTGTTGAACAAACGCAGGATAACGGATTTATTATGGGTGGATATTATACAACAGCGTGGAATCCGGAGGCTTATGTAATTAAGACGGATCCGGGAGGCATTAAAGTGTGGGAGAAAAATTATTTTCCAGGCAGATACGGCGTCGTGCATTCTACGTGCGAAGTTACAGGAGGATATATGATTTTTGGGCACGTAACGGAATTAACGAATACAGCCAGCTACGATATGTTTCTGATTAAAACCAATGGTTCGGGAGATACATTATGGCAAAAAACACTTCCCGGTACAAACGATGACCAGGGCTTCTGCATGAAAAAGACACCCGATAATGGTTTTATTATTTCGGGAGCTACCATGAGTTCGGGATCAGGTGGTTATGATGCTTATTTAGCTAAACTAAACAATAATGGTGTTGTTCAATGGTCGAAAACCTATGGAGGATTAGATGATGAATATGCCAACCAGGTTTCGTTAACGTCTGATGGCGGCTATATTATTGCCGGATCAACCAACAGCTTTGGAGCCGGTGGATTTGATGCGTATGTAGTAAGAACAGATTCCCTTGGCAATGAGTTGTGGAGTAATACCTATGGAGGCTCAACCAATGACTATGCGTATGCTATTGAGCAAACGTTTGATGGAGGTTATATTTTTTCGGGAATACGCAACAATAACATTTATTTAGTTAAGATTGACGGAAACGGAATAAGCACAGGTATCAATGAAATAGATCCTTTGGAGTTTTTAGCTGATATAACTATTTCGCCCAATCCTTTTTCAACGGAAACAACACTGAAATTAACGAAACACATTCAAAACGGAACCTTAACGCTCACTAATACTTTAGGTGAAGTTGTAAAAGTTGTGGCTAACATTGATGACAATCTCATCAAATTAAACCGAAATGAGTTAAAAAATGGCGTGTATTTTGTCTCTATCACAGAAAACAACATAACGGTGGCAGCCAAAAAATTAATAGTTACTGATTAAAACTATCCCTTGATCACGCGATCTTTTATTTTCACTGCAGGATTTCCCTGGTAAATCCCCCAGGGCTCTAACCTTGCTGTAGCAACACTGTTAACAGTAAGCACAGCGTGACTACCTACTTTTACTCCCGGGCAAACCACGCATTGGGCACCAATCCAGGCACCTTCTTCAATCGTGATATTCCCTACAATTAAATCGAACGCTACTTTTTTATAATGATGGTTACCGCATAACAACATAGCTCCCTGCGAAACGCAGGTGTTATCATGCAAAACAACTAAGCCTAAATTGTCGATCCATACTTTCTCGCCGATCCAAACATGGTTACCAATCCGCAAACGCCATGGATATTTAATATTGACAAATGGTTTAATAACAACACCCTTTCCAACTTTAGCGCCAAATAAACGCAATAAAAAACGTTTGAAAGACATGATAGGAAAAGCTGAATTAAAAAAAGCAGCATTTAAGATGTACCAGGAAATTCGTTTTACCGAACTGCCGCCTTTTTTGTACCAGTCGTTATTAAATTTGGACAGGTCTGTTTTTAGCTGTGTTTCCATTAGTTGATTGTATCGCAGTTACACGTAACAGCGGCTGTATTCAATAATTTAATGTCGCTAATATAGGTAACCGTATCTTTGTCCTCGGCGGCCATTTCATAAAGCGCTTTGCTTGCATCCGTGGCCTGCAGGTAATAATAGCCGTAAGGTTTTTTATGAATCTCACTAAGATCATAATTCACTTCAAAATCTCTCATATTGATCTGAAAAATTTTCTCAGGCATGGCCAGGCACTTCAACTTGCATTTCGCTTTTTCGCCCAGCATTAAATACTGATGTCTTAATTCCAGCATTTTTAATTCATTAGGACTGCTACAGCCTTTTTTATTAATGATAAAAATTAATATGATAAGACCTGGAATAAAACCAACCAGGAAAAAACGAAAACGTTGCCAAAAGTTCATAATTACATTGCTGCCATTAAGAGGTTAATATCCTTGTGCGGTAAATTAAAGGCTTCTCCCAGGAATTGATTTGTTAAAATGCCATTGTAAATATACACACCACTTCTCACGCCCGAATCTTTGCGCACTAAGCTATCAAAACCACCTTCATCACCCATATTCATTAAAATTTGTTGAAAAATATTACTGAAAGCATAAGAAGCAGTTCGTGCTACACGCGAAGGGATATTTGGTACGCAATAATGAATAACACCATGCTTACGAAAAACAGGTTTTGTGTGATTAGTTACCGAAGATGTTTCGAATACACCTCCCTGATCGATACTTACGTCAATAATCACTGAACCGGTTTTCATTTCAGAAACCATATTTTCGGATACGATACAAGGTGTTCTTCCTTTAGATGCACGTAATGCACCAATAGCTACATCTGCTGATTTCAAATGTTTTTCCAACACTTTGGGAACAATGACTGATGTAAAAATACGTGTACCTAACTGGCTCTGTAAACGACGCAAACGGGATGTGGAGTTATCAAATACTTTAACAGTTGCCCCGAGCCCCAAAGCAGCTCTGGCAGCAAACTCACCCACGGTTCCGGCACCAATAATAACCACCTCAGTTGGAGAAATACCGCTGATACCTCCCAGGATAGAGCCAACACCGCCATTGGCATTGCTTAATAATTCGGCTGCAACTAAAATGGACGTTCCTCCGGCAATTTCGCCCATGGCCCTAATTACAGGAAAAATACCGGCATCATCCGTAATCAGATCAAAGGCCACGCAGTTTAATTTTTTGGCTACTAATTTTTTTAAAAAATCTTCGGGCTGAACGGTTAGTTGTAACGCAGAAAACAAGGTTTGTTTTGCCTTCATGCACTCTATCTCGTCTAACGTTGGCGGAGCAATTTTTAAAATGATATCCGCTTTGTAAACTTCATCACAAGAATAAACAATTTCTGCTCCTGCTTCGCTATAGTCTGTATCTTCAAAATGAGCTGCAGACCCTGCACCCGCTTCTACTACAATTTTATGCCCGTTGTTTACCAATAAAGCAACGGCATCCGGAACCAAAGGAACCCTGTTTTCCTGGAACGCCATTTCTTTAGGAATTCCAATGTACAATTTACCTTTTTTACGGGCTACCTCCAGCATTTCCTCTTGGGGAGCATAACCACCTTTGGTTAAGGAAAACAAAACGTCTTTGGTCATTACCATGTCTTACACTATTTAATATTAATAATTACTACCGTGATATCTTGGTGCATTGCAATCGTCGATTGATTTTCCTTTTGGTCTGTAAATCAATCCTATTCTTAATTCAAACATCCGTTGCCAATAAACAACCGGTGGAGCCACAAACTTGATGGCATCAGGGTTGTAGTGAAACTCGGTAAAAAAATGCCAGCGTCCGCGTGAATTAAATTCATACCCAACACCAACATCGGGTGTTAAGGTTAGTTTAGGATACAATGCTGTAACTAAAGGATAGGCTGTAATGCTTCTTCCAAAATTATAACCTAAACGTGCGCCAAGCATTATATAAGGGATTCCACGGCGACCGTAATTTCCAAATATTTTCAAAAAATTGTTCCATTGGATATTTTGAAAGGTGTTGGCGCTAGCTCCCACTCTGATACCTGTTCCCGGAAAAACAGATGGATTTTCAATGCCGCCTTTGGTGCAGTATTCAAATTCGGTTTGCCAACGAATGTGCTGATACCTTAAAAACTCGCCCAGTATACCAACGCTGAAGCTGGGTAGTTCACCAGATCGATGCGACGGTGCCGGTAATGCATGTGAATACCCAACGTTATCTACAGTATTCAGATTTCGGTATCTGTCGCTGGCTGTTGTAGCTCCAATAAAAAAGCCAGCTCCTCTAAAAAATTGCGCATTCATCTGACCTGTCAAATGAAACAGCACGAAACAAATAATGATTTTTTTACCCATGATAATTAAGCGCTAATGGTTTCTACTCCTGGATTTACTTTTTTAACAAGACCCTGTAATACTTTACCCGGCCCAACTTCTGTAAAATGCGTTGCGCCATCGGCAATCATTTGAGTTACCGTTTGAGTCCATTTTACGGGCGCTGTTAATTGCACTATTAAATTCTTTTTGATCTCATCCGGATTAGAAACAGCGTTAGCAGTTACGTTTTGGTAAACCGGACAAATAGGTTGATTAAAGGTAGTTGCGTTAATGGCCGCTTCGAGTTCAACACGAGCCGGTTCCATTAAGGGAGAGTGAAAGGCACCACCCACAGGCAATACCAGAGCCCGTTTAGCTCCCGCAGCTTTCATTTTTTCGCAGGCAATATTAATTCCTTCAATAGATCCGGAAATAACCAATTGCCCCGGGCAATTATAATTAGCGGCTACTACAACATGGCCGCTCTCAGAAATTTCTTTGCAAATAGTTTCAATTACATCATCGGCTAAATTTAATACGGCCGCCATGGTTGAAGGATTTATCTCGCAGGCTTTTTGCATAGCGAGTGCACGTTTAGATACTAATGTTAAAGCACTTTCAAAACTCAGTGTTTTATTGGCTACCAAAGCCGAAAACTCGCCTAAAGAGTGACCTGCCACCATATCAGGTATAAAAGACTCGCCCATGGTTGCCGCTAAAATAACAGAATGTAAAAAGATAGCAGGCTGGGTAACTTTAGTTTGCTGTAACTCTTCAGCCGTGCCCGTAAACATTGTATCGGTAATTTTAAACCCTAAAATATCATTTGCCTGGTGAAATAGATTTTTAGCTAGTTCGGAGTTATCGTATAGATCTTTTCCCATGCCTGAAAATTGTGAACCCTGGCCGGGGAATATAAATGCTTTTTTCATAGAGGAATAATAGAAATAGTGGTTTTTGTTTGTTTAGTTAAAACCATAAATATAAGAAATTTAAGCCAAAAAGTGACAGGCATTTGCCAATTAGTAACTAACGTTTGGGTGTTAATTGCATAACAGTAGCCTGTGTGAACCAGCAGGTGAGAACTTTGTTAAAGCAGGCGGGACATAGATTATTCCGCATCCACGACCTCCCTCATTTAGAAAAGGAGAGAAAAAAGCCGACGCGAGAGTTGTTAAAGCCGAAGGGAGTGTTGTTAATTACCCGCTGTTTCTATATTAAACGTGCTGGCGGTAATGCGTTGTTTATCTCTAAAGTAAGCCACCCCACCCCAGTCGAAAATTTTCTTCTCATACACCCATGTATCCTGTTCGCGAACAACCACCCGTTTAATAATGATGATGCCTTGTCCTTCTTGTCTTTCTTCGGTTACACCCTGTTTATATTTAGAGACAAGGGCATTTACTTTTTTATCGATTATTTTTTGACTGGTGCTATTATCGGCTGCTACGATATTAAGTGTTACATCATTCGTTGGCTGGTTAATTTTGAGAATAGGTTTTTCTTCTTCAATTAACTTTTCCATTAAGGTTTGTTTGGCTAATTTTTCATCCAGTTTCTTTTTTTCTTCGCTTAGTTTTTTAGCCTCTTCTCTTTTATCAGGCGATTTTGCGAGTTGTTTTTGTTGATCAGCATTTTTTTGAAGAGCCGCCAAAATAGCTTTCTTTTCGGCTTGTTTCACCAATCTCATGGCTTCTTTCTTTTGTTTCAAGTACTCTTTATCATAATCAAAATTTCCTTTTTTGGTGTTGTAAAAAAACTTGTTGATGGGTTCGTCGAATAAAGAATAATCAACACCCTCATAATATTTAAATAAATCAATATCTGCACGGATAGCAGGGAATTTGAAATTTGTTTTTTGATCTTCGGGAACGTTTTTGGTACTTACACTAAAGTATTTTTGCACGTAATTATTTTTAGAAATAGAGATCAGGTAATCGCCCCCTAAAGGCAAATACACATTGTAATTACCATATTGATCGGTTTTAAAAGAGGTCAACAATTTACCATCCTGCAATACCTGTACAATACTTTCGGACAGGATAGCGTTATCGTTGGAGACCTGTCCTTCAAAGTCGACCGTTATATCCTGAGCAAAACTGATATTGACGCACAGTAATAGCGCAATAATAAAGGCAACCCTTTTTAAAGAAAAAAGCATATTCATTGAATGTGTGATTTATTCCTAAAATTAGGTTAAGGATAAAAAGCTTTCCTGTAATTAGTTGAGATTTATAAACATAGGATTGTTAGACAAGATTAAGACCTCATACATCCATGTACCACCCGTTAGTCACCAGATTTAAAAACATTAAAACCGGATGAACAGGTAGACTAAACGTTACAAATACCAGCGTAAGCGCAATATTCGCATTTTTTTAAATCATCGGTTTGGATGAAAGCCGAATCAGAAGAGATGATCGCTAAAATTTCCTGCTTTAAACGGTCTTCAAACTCCTGCAATAATTCATCAGTAAAATTTAAAATTCCACCACCTTTGCCGTCCTCCAGGATAAATTTAGGTTGCTCTTCAAACTTTTTAAAGGGAATAATACAAGGCTGTAATTCTTCGGGACGAGCCATGTTATTTTTTACCACGAACCAGGCATACATAAACAGCTGCAACATTTTATTATACTGACTATCTTTAAACAGATCTTCAAAACCGGTGAACTTGAATTTATCGTCGGTTTTAACAGACGATTTATAATCAATGATCCTGATCTTATTTCCCAACTTATCAATCCTATCAGCCGACCCTTTTAGATAAACCGTGGTGGGTACACCTTTAAGATCAACGATAACCGAGGCTGAAAGATCTTTTTCCAGGTCAATTAAACTGAGCAAGTCGTTTGTTTTTTGCGATTGCTGCACCAGCTTTAAATCATTGCGCAATAATTTATTAACGTATTCATATAATACTTTACGTTGCAGGAAATTTTTTCCAAACTGGCTCTCGCGCTGGCTAAAATACTCCTGAAAAACCAGGTTCACACTTTCTTCAGTTTTTGAAATGGCAAGTTTAATATCTCCTTCTGTGAGCACTCTTCCAATATAAGGTTTGTAGAGCATCTCTAACGATTCATGCAAAATAGACCCCTGTGTATTTGCCTCAGCACTTTCCTCAACATCATCTGTTTCTTTAATGCCGGCACCATACCTAAAAAAGAAACGCAGCGCACAATCTTTATAAGCGATGAGGGCAGAAGGACTCAAACCACTGTATTCATCATTCGTAGTCAGTTTTTTGACAATAGGCGCTAAATTAAAGTCGTTTTTTTCAAAAGAGATCTCGTTACGAACACTCGCCGGTAGTGAATCGCCACTCAGCATTCGTTCGGTAATAACATGTTCGGGATTGTATTTTTGTAACTCAAACTGTAACTGGGTAATGAACCTGCTTTTTTCGCCAGAGCCTAATACCGTATGCTCGGTATTATAAGTCATTAAAACATGAGTGGCTCTTTGCAAAATCCGGTAAAAGTGGTAAGCATAAACAGCATCCTTATCACCATACAATGGCATACCGTGATATCGCTTTAAATCATTAGGTATAAATGAATTAGAAGATTTACCGGAAGGCAAAACTCCTTCATTGACACCGAGCAAGATGATGTTTTCAAAATCCAGCGTACGGGTTTCGAGCACACCCATGATTTGCAAGCCCTGTAAAGGCTCTCCAATAAAAGGAACAGATGCTGCACCTATAATTTGTTTGAACAAACTTTTGAGCGTGAGTAAAGACTCTAAATACGCATGTGTTTGTATGAGTGATTGTAACCTGTTAAAGTATTTGGTGAACACGTGCAGGTATTCTTTTTCGGTAGGCGACAATTGTAGCGACTCGTTATCAGACGTATTAAAAACATGGATAATGTGTGACATGGATAAAATACCCTGCGCTGAATTCACCCATCCATTAAACAAGGATTCAATGTATTTATAATTTTCCTGAAATAATTCGGCCATCACTTTGGTGTTTAACCACACATAATTTTTATCTATTATTTTTTGAATAATAGATTGAAGCTGAATAGTAGGCTCAAATGACTTATAGTACTTTTTAAAAAGAGAATTTTGAAGGATCTTAAAAACATCAGAAAAATAAAAACTGCCGGAGGCTCCCGTTTTTTTTGTGGATTGATGTAAAGAGATGAGATTATCCATCAGATCATAGATAGGCGACAATCTTAAGGGGTACTCCATTGTAATATTTACAAACTCCACTTCCTTTGGCAGCTGGTTTAAAATCGGAAACAGTAAACTTTCATCCGCTAACACGACTGCCGTTTTATTCAGAGATTTTCCCTGCCTGATCCATTCGTGCAACTGATGTGACACAACCTGGGCTTGTCCCATTTGTTTAGGAACGGCAACAATATCGATATGCTTGGGAATATCTTTAAAATAATGGCCCATATGATTTTTGGAATTGAGCCAGGTATTGGCAAAATTCTTTCGAAGAAATAACCCGGCCTCATACTCCTCGTTATTGGTGTAATACGCATCGGCATCCCAAATAATATCAGCTTTTTTTTCTTTTACGAGATCAGAGAAGATAATTGTTTCAGCTTTATTTAAAGCATTAAATCCACAAACCAATACTTTAGAGAATTGGTTTAAATAACCCGAATTTTTGTATTGCTCAACAGCCTTGCGATACATAAAACCCTGGTAAGCCTGTTTTTTTTGCAGCAAAACTTCCGTAAAAGCAGTGTAAATAGTTCCCATTTGGAACATGAAATCCACGTAATCCTGTTGCGTAGGTGTTAGTTTTTCGGCACTTAAACTCCAGCTTTCAATTTCTTTGATCTCTTTTAAATTCTGGTACAGCGAATGGGTGTCTACCAAATAGCGATCGGCCTCGTTAAAATCCTGCAACATCAGCGTACCCCATTTGGCAAATGTATCAAAGGGCTCTGCCTTTTCTTTTAAAACAGAAACGTACACAGCGTAAAGATCGCATATGAGATCGATGCTATCTGCCTGTTGCAAGCCGGAGAGTTCAGCAACGAGTTCCTCGGCACTGATGATAGCCGGTAACCAGATAGTTTTTTGAAAGGCGCGGGCAAGATGTTGTTTTAAGTATAAAGCCCCCCGCTTGTTAGGAAGCACAATACATAACCGCTCGGTATCGTTGGCGTGATGCTCAAAAATATAATTGGCAATGTATTGTAAGAAGGGCGTCATTTTTTTAAACCTTACCTATTGAATGAGGATGTAAAGTAGTAAAAAACAGGCTGTAAAAGAGAGAAGTTAATAAAATTATATGGTCGAAATTTACCAATACCCTTCCTTTTTTTCCGTTTGTGTAGTTGGGTAATTGTAAGAGCTTTTTTA
This sequence comes from Bacteroidota bacterium, assembly GCA_040387475.1. Lineage (GTDB taxonomy): Bacteria > Bacteroidota > Bacteroidia > B-17B0 > Aurantibacillaceae > UBA4416. Next base: position 129,875 of record JAZKDT010000018.1, read on the forward strand.
GTTAAATTTACACTGATTTTAAACTAACTATGAAGACATTTATTTACTCCATGCTTTTTTTGGCCCTGGCACACATTTCATTTTCCCAGTCGAGCACCTGGGACCTGCAACAATGTGTTGACTATGCGCAAAAGAACAATATAACGATCAAACAGGCCGAAATCAATGCCAAGATCAACTACAATAACGCCGTACAAAGTAAAGCGGCGATTTTACCAACGGTTAACGCAGGAGCTCAACATACCTATAACTTTGGTAGAACGATTGACCGTTATACGAACACGTTTGCCAATACGCAGGTATTATCTCAAAACTTTTATGTATCATCTAACGTCGTTCTTTGGTCGGGTTTAGCACAATACAACAACATTAAAGCCAACCAATACCTTTATTTGTCGAGTTCTGAAAGTTATCTGCAACAAAGAAATGACCTGGCACTGAATGTGGCAACAGCCTACATTAATGTGATCTTTAGTGATGAGATCTTAATGATTGCCAAAGCACAATATGATATTACGAAAGAACAATTAGTACGCACCGAAAAATTAGCTGATGCCGGAACCCTGGCAAAAAGCGCCGTGTTTGATCTGAAAGCGCAATTAGCTAATGAAGATGTAAACGTAACCAGTTCTGATAATAACTACCAGATAGCTTTGTTGAATTTAAAACAATTATTGAACCTGGATACGCTTAACAACTTTAATATTTCCAGGCCAAGCATTGACATATTGAACAATGAACTGGCAACCTACTCGGTTCAAAATATATATGAAACTGCCCTTAAAAACCAACATTCGATAAAAAGCGCCAATTATAATGTATTAGCTGCCGAAAAAAGCCTGGATGTTGCCAAAGGAAGAGTAAGTCCGACCTTATCAGCCACAGGATCACTGGGGACAGGAACTTCCGAATTAGATAAAAACATCGATGCTGTTAACATTGTTGGTGCCGAACAATCACAATACTTTATACCAAACCCAATAGATCCTACAGCTCCACCGATTCCTGTTTACCAGCCACAAGCAGAAGTAACTACCTCTAAAAAACCATTTGCTGATCAGTTCAAAGATAACGTGAATAAGAGTGTTGGATTTACGTTATCCATTCCAATTTTTAACGGATTGCAAACTGCAACAGGGGTAAAAAATGCTAAGTTAAACGCATTAAATGCCAGATATACACAGGAACTGACTGAGCAAAATTTGTATAAAACGATTGCCCAGGCTTACGCTAACGCGAGAGCCGCTTTAAATAAATACAACGCCAGTAAATCGGCGGTAGAAGCCGGAGAACAATCATTCTTTTACTCGCAGCAAAAATTTAATGTAGGCTCTATCAGCACGTTTGACTATAATAATTCAAAAACGCGTTTACAAAATGCACAGGGTAATTTAGTTCAGGCTAAA
>JAZKDT010000018.1:131290-251510 GCA_040387475.1 Bacteroidota bacterium
TAATAGAATTGCGGTATAAGCATATGAAATTTAATTCAAATAATGAAATTCTTAAGGAAATTGAAAATTTTAAAGGTAGAATTGAAAATCAGGGTCCTGCCTTTTTAAAAGATAATGATAACCTAAAGTATAGAACTAATCTCACATATGGAATTACAAAATATTTTGAAGAACAGGTAGGAAATATAAATATAACCGCCGAAGATAAGCAAAGATTACTAAATGAATATAATGAAATACTGATAGCTTTACGTGATGGCCCTAATAGTTTACATAGCAAAATAAGCGCTATAGATATATATGGAAATAGCTGGGCTAAAACCATTTGCACTTCTATAGTTAATAATATAAAGCATAATTATATTTTTAAATTAAAAGTTTTGGATTACTACCAGGGTAAAGAATTGAAATTTTAAGCGCTATTTTAAACGCAAAAGCGCGCAGAGTAAAAGCGAAGTACACGGAGGAAAATTAATAAAACAGAAATAGAAAATCGGCAACCAGCAAAAAACATCGGGATTAGCGGTTAAAACTAACATAACAATGAAAAAATTATATTGGATTATAGGTATTTGCATCACTCTCTTGTTTGTAGTGATTGCTTTTAAATTCTTCAAAGGCGAAGAACCAACCGAAGTAACCACTGAAAAAGCGGCAAAACGCAATATTATTGAAACGGTTTCCGCTAATGGTAAAATACAACCGGAAGCCGAATTAAAAATCACCTCCGACGTATCGGGAGAAATAGTTGAAATGTATGTAAAAGAAGGCGAACAGGTAAAAAAAGGCACCTTATTATGTCGTATCAAACCCGATATATACGAAAGTGCTTATGAACGTGTAAATGCCACTGTAAACAGCTCAAAAGCTAATTTAAAAACGGCCATGGCGCAGCTGGCACAGGCACAGGCGCAGTTGGCACAGGCTGATGCTGCCTATGCCCGTAACAAAAAATTGTTTGATCAAAACGTGATTTCCCAGCAGGAAATGGACGTATCAAAAGCATCTTTTGAATCGGCTAAAGCCAATGTAGATGGATTGATGGAAAGTATCAAAGCATCTGACTACAATGTAAAAAGTGTAGAAGCTTCTCTGAAAGAAGCAAATACTAATTTAGATAAAACCTTTATCTATGCCCCGGTTGACGGAACCGTATCTAAATTGAACGTTGAAAAAGGTGAACGTGTTGTTGGTGTTCAGGGTTTACAGGGAACAGAGATTTTACGTTTGGCTAACCTCAATGAAATGGAAGCCAGTGTGGAAGTAAATGAAAATGACATTATCCGAATTCATAAAAACGACACTGCCGTTATTGAAGTGGACGCCTATATTGGAAAAAAATTCAGAGGTATTGTAACCGAAGTTGCTAATTCGGCCAATACTACAGGCATTTCCATAGATCAGGTAACAAATTTTGTAGTAAAAATACGTATCATTCGTGAGTCATATCTTGATTTAATAAATGACAACAATCCTGCTCCTTTTCGTCCGGGAATGAGTGCCAGCGTTGAAATACAAACCATGCGTGCGGCCAGCATCATTACCATTCCAATTCCCGGAGTTACCACCCGAAGCGCCGATAGTACAAAAACAAAAGAACATGTTGAGGGAGAAGAAGATCGCGATGTTGTTGTGAAAGATGAAAAAGAAGAAAAACTAAACACAAAGAAAGAAGAGATCAAAGAATGTGTTTTTGTAAACAGAAACGGCGTTGCCAAAATGATTTATGTAACAACCGGTATCCAGGACAATGATTATATAGAAATTAAAAGTGGTGTAAACGTAGGAGACGAAGTTATATCGGGACCTTATGGTGCCGTATCCAAAATATTAAAAGACGGTAAAAAAATTAAGATAGTAGATAAGGATAAACTATTTTCTGATAAGAAATAAATTGGCTTATTTACTCCACATAGAAAGTTCGTCGCCTGTTTGTTCCGTTGCTATTTCAAAAAATGCTGACCCGATTGCATTGAAAGAACTGAATAATGGATACACGCATGCTGAAAATTTACATGTATTTATTGATGAGCTACTCAATGAAAATACAATAGCTATAAAAGAATTGGATGCCATTTCCGTAAGTTCAGGCCCGGGCTCTTATACAGGCTTACGTATTGGTTTTTCGGCAGCAAAAGGACTGGCGTATGCATTACAAATTCCCCTGATTACTATTGATACCTTAAAAGCATTAAGCATCTCGGCCATGCAGCAAACACCAGCTCACGGGTTATTTTGTGCTTTAATGGATGCACGACGCATGGAAGTATATTGCGCCGGCTATACACGAGACCTGAAAGAAATAGTGCCTGTACAGGCTTTAGTATTAGACGAGCAAAGTATCAGTACTTTTGATCATGATGCCGACATCTATTTTTTTGGAGATGGAATGCCCAAAGCAAAAAACCTGCTGCAAAATTTGCCTAAAGCGCACTTTATAGATGATATTACTGCAAGCTCAAAATCAATGATCCGTTTAGCATTTGAAAAATACAATGCCAAGGATTTTGCAGATGTAGCCTATTCAGAACCGAACTATTTAAAAGAGTTTTTCTTTACTACCGCTAAGAAATAAACATGTCACAGAAAATTGCTTTTATTATTAATCCAAATGCAGGAGTTAAAAAGAAGATCAATATTATTGAATTCATTAAGACGCATTTTTCAAAGCATATTCCATATGATTTAATTGTTTGGAAAAATAAAGATGACTTTAACTCTATCAAACAACAAATCCTCTCCGGAAATTACAATATTGTGGTGGCCTGCGGCGGCGATGGAACTGTAAATATGGTTTCTTCGGTCATAGCAAATACTGCTATTGCATTAGGCATTTTTCCTTTGGGTTCAGGAAACGGCTTGGCAAGAAGCAACCGTATTCCATTAAATTTAAAAGAGGCGTTAAAGGTTATAGAGCGTGGTACGATCAAACAAATTGATGGGGCTACTATAAACGAATTCCCATTTTTTTGCACAGCCGGCGTTGGTTTCGACGCACACATTGCCAACGAATTTGCCGCCAGTACCAAACGTGGTTTTGTGACTTACTTTAAAACAACAGTCAGAGAATTTTTTAGCTATAAGCCTAATCGCTATAACATAAACGTTGATGGAAAACTGATAGAAACCGATGCTTTTTTAATTACGGTTGCCAATGCCGGACAATGGGGCAATGATGTTTATATTGCACCTGAAGCGGAACTGAATGACGGGATTTTAAATGTCAGCATCTTAAAGCCATTTTCCAATTTTGGAATTCCCATGATCGGCATTAAACTGTTTTCAAAGAAAATACACACCTCAGTTAATTTGTTATCTGAAAAAGGAAAGCATATTGAGATCAGTTATAAGGGCGAACTACCCGTTCATTTTGACGGAGAACCTCTTCTCATAAAAGATAAGTTGTTGATCAACGTTATGCCACTGGCACTGAAAGTGGTTTGTTAAGGTTTACTTTAAACTTTTTTGGATATAGCTCTGCAATTCATTCTCTTTAATTTTTATAGCAGACGCAAAAGCTATTTGATTTACAGAGGCGGTTGTGATATTTTTACTGTAAAAAAAGGCATCTGTATTTTTCATCCCAACAAAAATTATTTTAATAGGTTCATCGATCGGAAATTTATTTGACCAGGCGTTGCTGCTAATTGAATAAATGCTATTGATTTTAGGAAATATAACTTGTACATTAAACGATGTAAATTGATCCAGATCTACAAAATCCAACGCTACTTTCTGTCTGTTATCGTTCACGAACCTATCACAATTGATCCACCCCATTTGAAATGAATTATAAACTACCTTGGAGGATTCATCTATTTTTTCCGAAAATTCCCTGTTTTTTTCAAGAATATCGTACTCGCGTTTGGTTTTTTCCAACGCTATTTTTTCCTGCTTTTCAATTTCAAGCTGGCGATCTTTTTCCTGCTTCTCTCTTTCAGCTATTAATTCATTCACCTTACTCATATTTCTGTTATCTCCTTCCAGCCGTTCTTTAAGGATTTTATTTGGGCAAACAGCAAAATATAAAGGCAAATCTTCTTTCTCGCCTGTTTCGGGATTTGTATAACCATTCAACGAAGGCATTTTTAGGAAATAGCCGATTAGCCGGGCTTTAATTTTAGGTGGAAGTGGGCTTTCTGAATCTATAAATTCTAATTCGCCTGATTTACGGAGTATAAAATTTAACATCATTGACTCGTCGGGTGCAAAAGGAATCAAATCATCAAATGCAATATTATATTTATCAATAAAATAAGAAATAATGTGCGTGGAGGCATCATTTGAAAATTGTAAGCTACTTTCAACATCGCTGATGTCGTTAGGTGTACCGTAAGTACAAATAGTCAGCGCTTCTTTTTTTGAATTTTCAATTTTAGCGATTCGTATGGTTTTTACCACATGACTTGTAGAAGAAATTTCATTAACAGGATTTTTCCAATTGATAATTCCTTCTACATCCTCTCCTTCAAATAACTTAAATCCTGTTGATTTTGGTTTATTAAACATACACTTAAAAGATTTTCCTTTCTTAAGTTGCAGTTCTTTATTATTGCTGTAGGCTTTACAATAAACCATGCCATTTGATTCTAACATCTTGCCATTGCTAAGTGTGCTCAAATTGGACTGAGCCATAGATGTTAAATCAGAAAACTCGCAAATTTCCATTTTAACTGAATCCTGTGAATCGCAGTTAAACACATCCGGAGGAAAGACCAATACTGTTCCTCCTTTGCCTTTGTATGTAAATCCTTTGGTGTTAATAAAGCCAAAACGTTCCGTGTTTTTTGATCGTTGACGTTCAAATAATTCCTTGGTATTTTTTAAATCTGAGGATTGGGCCATTAAATTATTGTTATTAGTATCATTAATTGAAACAATTTCCCTTCCGGTGTTTGTATCCGCACAAGACATGATAAACATAGCGCAACATAACATACACAATTTTACAAATTCGTATTTTTTTTCCATTTTGAATTAATTTATATGTGTGTTTATAATGAATTGTGAACTATAAAGATACACGAGTATTTTTATAAGCTCCTGCTTTTTATTTTAGCTGGCAAAAATGTGTCGGAATTTTGGCTCAAAAAAAATCCCCAAATACATAGTATTTGGGGATTCAATAATTAATTCAGGAATTACATATTCTCTATAACTAAAGCGCTGGCTCCGCCACCGCCGTTGCAAATTCCGGCTGCACCATATTTTGCGTTATTTTGTTTTAACACATTAATCAAAGTAACAATGACACGAGCTCCCGAACAACCTAATGGGTGGCCCAATGAAACGGCACCGCCATTTACGTTTACTTTAGACGCATCTAAATTCATTAACTTCATATTAGCTAAACCAACTACAGCAAAAGCTTCGTTTAATTCAAAATAATTGATATCGCCCATGTTCAAGCCTGCTTTCTCAACGGCTTTGGGCACTGCAATAGACGGGCTTGTTGTAAACCATTCCGGTGCTTGCTCTGCATCAGCATATCCTTTTATTTTAGCCAAAGGTTTTAAGCCCAAAGCATCGGCTTTTTCTTTACTCATTAATACTAAAGCCGCAGCCCCATCATTCATCGTAGATGCGTTTGCTGCAGTAACCGTCCCGTCTTTTTGAAATACAGGTTTTAACCCCGGGATTTTTTCAAACATCACCGCCTTATATTCTTCGTCTTCGGCAAATAAAACCGTTCCTTTCTTAGTAACAACTTCAACCGGTACAATCTCTTCTTTAAATTTACCCGCTTCCCATGCCGCTGCCGAACGTTTGTAAGATTCAATGGCAAACGCATCCTGTTCTTCTCTAGAGAAGTTATATTCTTTTGCACATAGTTCAGCACAATTTCCCATAGGAAAATTATTGTAAACATCGGTCAATCCGTCTTTTGCTAAACCATCAATGGCTGTAACATTACCGTATTTAGAACCCCAACGGTTATTTTCCAAATAGTAAGGTACTGAACTCATATTTTCCATTCCACCTGCAACCACAATATCAGCATCTCCTAAAAGGATAGCTTGTGCTGCTAATGAAATAGATTTCATTCCGCTGGCGCATACTTTATTAACGGTGGTACAGTTAACGCTATCAGGTAAGCCTGCAAACTTAGCTGCCTGGCGTGCAGGAGCTTGTCCTAAATTAGCCTGTAATACCGACCCCATAAACACCTCGTTCACTAATTTTGGATCTAAGTTGATTTTATCTAAAGCGCCTTTAATAGCTACCGCACCTAATTTTGTTGCAGATATTCCTGCTAATGTTCCGCCAAAAGAACCCATAGGTGTTCTGACAGCTGATACAATATATACTTCTTTGCTCATGGTCTTAGTTTTTAAGTTTAGTTTTGTGCGCCAAATATACTATCCAATTGATATTTTGGTTTTCCAGTCATCGAATTTTGATTAACATTTTAGGTAGTAATTAACAATTATTATCAGATTCCCAAAAAGGGCTAAAAAGTAACGTTCACCGATAACAGGCCAACAACTGCCTAATTTATAAGTTTTTTAAAGAAATATAACGAAGTGGTGTTATACAAAATGCTATAAAACGATACCTTTGCTGCCTATTCTACAAAATCAATGAAACCATCCTATATCGCTGTATTTTTCATTTTTGCCATTATTATTTTCATCGAATGGTATTTTCTTTACGCGCTAAAAACTATTAGTGTTGACTACTCTCCCGCCAAACGAAAGTACATTTTATGGTTTGCTTACTCATTAGCTGCCTGTAGCGTATTACTGGTAGCTGTTTCGGCCGTATACCCTCCCCCTGAATGGAATAATACTATGCGTTTTATTTCCGCCATCTTTTTAATTTTATTATTATGTAAATTATTAGGTTGCGTTTTTTTACTAATTGATGATCTGATTCGTTTATTTAAATGGGTCTCTTTTAAATTTAATTCGCGGAATTCAGATACAGTTGAAAATACCGGCAACCATATCAGTCGCTTAAAATTTTTCAGTTACCTGGCGCTCACTTTTTCATTCATACCAGCCATTTCATTTATTTATGGCATGGTTCGCGGTGCATATAAATACAGGGTACATAAAGTAAAGGTGACCTCCCCAAATTTACCAGCTGCATTTGACGGCTTTAAAATTGTACAACTTTCTGACATGCATTCGGGTAGTTTTATAAGTACCGATCCTTTAGTTAAAGCATTTAATATTGTGATGGAACAAAAACCAGATGCTATTTTCTTTACAGGTGACCTTGTAAACAATGAGTCTAAAGAAACGCACCTGCATTTGGAAACCTATAAAATGCTAAAAGCTCCTTATGGCGTTTACAGCATTTTAGGGAATCATGATTACGGTGATTATAAACAATGGGATACGCCGGAGGCGAAGGTTGAAAATTTAGATACGTTAAAAGATATACAACGACAATCGGGCTGGCGTTTGTTAATGAATGAACATGTACCCATTGAAAAAGATGGCCAAAAAATTGCGTTGCTTGGTATTGAGAACTGGGGCGGTAATTTACGTTTTCCGAGATATGGGAAGCTCGAAAATGCACACGCGGGAACAGAAGGCTATCCCTATAAAATATTGTTATCTCACGATCCATCGCACTGGGATGTTCAAGTGAGCCAGGAATCAAAGTACAAAGACATTGATTTAACGTTGAGCGGACATACACATGGTATGCAATTTGGAATCGAGATCCCGGGTTTTAAATGGAGTCCGGTGCAGTACATTTATAAACACTGGGCCGGCTTATACAAGCAGGATAACCAATTCCTTTATGTGAACAGGGGCTTAGGTTTTTTAGGGTATCCCGGCCGTTTAGGTATCTGGCCCGAGATTACAGTTATTGAACTGAAAAGGGCTTAGTCTGTGTTTTATTAATACTTTTTGCCGCACTTCGTCTCCGCTCAGTGTCCGGCAAGAGTATTTGCGCTTGTATCCCTAACGGCGTTATACTATTTACCTTCCGTTAATTTTTTGGCTTCGTTAATATCCATACGAACACCATTTTTAAAAGCAGCTACAAAACAATCTGTATATCCTAATTCCTTTAATTTAGATTGTTGTTTAGTGGCATCATCAAAAGATTTATAGTTACCAGACGTATATTTTATAACGGCTCCCACTTTGTAAAACCAAACGTCGTTTACATTGGCAAATTTCGTTTTTGCATCTACTTCTTTATCCATACTGGCAAATTGAACTTTAAACGTCACGGATGAATTATCTGTAATTGTTAAAGTATTTGTAGGTGTAAGGGTTGATGTTGTAAGGGCATCTTCTTTTTTCTTGAGGATAAATTCAATTTCATTTATCCTTCCGGCAGCATGTTTTTTATCTTTGGCATTTGTTTCAATCGCTTTCTCATACATGCCCAATGCGGTTTTATAATCTTTGTTTTTAAAGTTGATATCCGCCATGGCTATCAACTGTTTGTACCGCGTTTCTTGTTTGTTAATTTCCGACTGTTGTTCTTTTATAACCGCCATCGAATCTGCTACCACTTTTTTTCGTGCATCATCTTTTGCTTTTTGCTCAGCTGCTGCTTTAGCTTTGGCAGAGCTTTCGACAGCAGCAACCTTTGCCAAAGAATCTGTTTTAGATTTTTTGATGGCTGCTGCTTCATCTTTTGCTTTTTGATCGGCCAGTAATTTGGCTTTAGCAAGTGCATCAGCTTCTGCTTTCGCTTTCATTTTTGCTTCATTCTCTGCCCTGGCCTTTGCTGAAGCTTCTGCGTCTGATATAATCTTATCATCGTCAGTCTTATCGTCTTTTTTTATTTCAACGTCCTGTTCTTCCTCAGGCTTTTCAATGGTTTTTGTTTCTTCGCCGACATTGGTCTTTTCGTTAGCAATCTTATAATTTTCATTTTCCAGCGGAACCTGGTTTTCGATATCATCGTTGTAGGATTTTTTTACACCCTCCTGCTCATCCTTATATTTTCTGAAAGCTCTGAATAAACAGGCTGCTAAATAAGTCTGCCCTTTTTCCGAACCCAGAAATTTTTCCTCTTGTGGATTGGTAAGGTATCCGATTTCCGTTAAAACACTTGGCATCGAAGTACGCCACAATACCCAAATACTCTGGCGATGTACCCCTTTATCAACTCTCCCTGCTTTTTTGAAATACTGTTCCTGTATTTTTAGAGCCAGGCCGGCACTTTGAATCACGTAACTGGAAGTGTAGTTACTCATAATAATATAACTTTCTTCACTGTTAGGATCAAAGCCCTGGTACTTACTCTCATAATTATCTTCCAGTAACATGGCCGAGTTTTCACGTTGAGCGACTTTCATTTTACCTTCTTCATTTTTCAAACCCATCACGTAGGTTTCTGATCCAAAAGGCTCGGGATTAGCGGTTTCCACTACAATCATTTTACCCTTCGAATTTTTGAAAGTTTTTGCGCGCATTTTTCCCGTCTTCTTATCTTTAACCATCACCGGTTTTCCGGCTGCATTACAATGAATGGAAATGAACAGGTCGGCGTTATTATCATTTGCAATTTTTGCTCGGTCTTCCAACTCTACAAACACGTCGGTTTTACGGGTAAAAATTACTTTAACATCTTTTATATGCTCTTCAATAAGTTTTCCAAATTTTAGCGACACCGCCAAAGCAACGTCTTTTTCTTTACAACTTACACCGTTACAGCCTGGGTCTTTTCCGCCGTGTCCGGGATCAATAACGATGATTCGTACTTTCCGTTTCGGATCATCTTTACGGGTATAAAAAGAGCAAAAGATTATAATAACCAGCGCCTGGGCCAATAGAATTTTGAAAAAAATATTATATTTTTTTACCATCATATCTGTAAAAAATAACTACCAATTAAACGAGTAATTGTTAGCTTTGTAAGTTTAGGTAAATTTAGGGTCAAGTAGCTATTAATACAGTCAAACATATATATTTTTTACTCTTATTATTGTTAATAAGTACCACTTCCGTTTTAGCGCAGGACGACCCTAACCCTCGAACCATCAAGATGGTTGATTATCCCAAAATGGGAGAACAACCTAAAGATACATCCTCACTACCCCCACTTTCAAAAGTACTAGCTGCCGGCGATACAGTTAAAACAGTTGTGGCTGATTCTCTGGATGACGATGACGATACAGATCCTTTGGACCATCCTATCGTTTATAACGCCAGAGATTCCATAAGATACGAAACCAATGGGCAAAAGATCTATTTATTTGGCGATGGCTATGTTAAGTATGAAGACATGGATTTGAAAGCCGAGGTCATTGAAATTGACAATGAAAAGAACTTAATTACCGCTTACGGTGTAACCGATAGTTTGGGAAAACGAATAGGCAATCCCGTATTTAAAGATGGAAGTACTGAATTGGCTTCTGACAAAATCATTTACAACCTAAAAACAAAAAAAGGTAAGATCTACAATATCCGGACAAAGGAAGGCGACCTGATACTGAAAGGAAGCGAAGTAAAGAAAGACAGCAATAATGTGGTTTATATGAAAAACCTGGAGTGTATTCCATGTCAGTATGAAGATGCCAGAACTATTTTTAAAGCTAAAAGAGCCAAAATTATCCCTGATGACAAGATCATCACCGGCCCGATGTATTTAGAAATTGGCGGTGTGCCCACTCCCCTGGGATTGCCCTTTGGCTATTTTCCTAATACAAAAAAAAGGCATTCGGGAATACTCATTCCTTTTTACGGCAACAGTGATGTACTTGGATTTTACTTAAAAGATGGTGGTTTTTATTGGGGAATCAATGATCAAACCGATATGATCATCCGTGGCGACATATATACAAACGGCAGTTGGGGATTAAGAACGCTGAATAATTATAACGTTAATTATAGATTCAACGGAACCCTGGCTTTAGGATACTCTGAATTCAGAAGCGGTGAACGCGAAATTCCGTTAACTTACACTAAGCAAAAGGATATCTCAATTAACTGGAAGCACATCCAGGATCAAAAGAATAATCCCACCATTCGTTTTAGCAGTGATGTAAATATACTGACCTCGAAATACAATAAGTTTAATGCTCAGAATACGGGACAGTATTTATCAAATACATTTCAGTCGAATATCAATTTCTCAAAAACCTTCAAAATAGGTACATTGGGAATTAACGCCCGTCATGATCAAAATACTCAAACCAGGATCATGAATTTATCATTTCCTGAATTAACCTTTAATATCAATCGTTTCTATCCATTCAAAAAAGAAACCCGCATCAAACAAAACCCTATTGATAAGATTGGTATCAGTTACCTACTGGAAGCCAGAAATACTTTATCCGGCAAAGACTCCACGATATTTAAAGGAAATATAGCCGACAGTTTAAAATATGGATTCAGACACAGTTTGCCAATATCAACTAACATTACATTATTTAAATATTTCACCCTAACGCCTGCGTTGAATTTAAGCGCAGTAATGTATACCAAGACCACGCGAAAAGAACTGGATGAGTCAACTAATCAGATCGTAAAAACAACAGATCAAAATTTTAAAACCGGCTATGATGCCAATTTTAATACCTCGTTAACGACTAAATTATTTATGGATTATTTGTTTAAGAGTAAGCGGGTCAAACAGATCAGGCATTTATTAATACCAACTCTTGGTTACACATACCGGCCGGATTTTGGTGAGGAGCAATATGGTTTTTGGAAAGATGTTTTAAGTGATACAACCTACAGGTATAAAAATAAATATTCTATTTTTGAAAACAACCTGTTTGGTGGTCCGGCACAGGGAATGCAAAACAGCCTGAGCGTAAACCTAAGCAATAACCTGGAAGCAAAAGTTCGTAAAGGAACAGACACCGGTTTTGTATTTAACAAAGTAACTATCCTTCAAAACCTGAGTATTGGAGGCGCTTATAATTTTGCTGCAGATAGTTTTCAGATGAGCTTAATAACCATGACAGGGAGAACCAAGATCTGGAAATATTTTGACCTGGTATTTGGGTCAACCTTCGACCCTTATCATACAGTAACGCGAACTGCCACAGATATATATGGTGTTGAAACGCTGACGACATACAGAACTAAAGATTACCAGTTTACATCGAATGGCAAACTGGTTAAATTTATTATGGGTAACATTGCTATTAATGCAGCCTTCAGTTCTAACATGGTTACTTCTCGTGCAAAAAAACCCGATCTTACTAATGGTGCCGAAAGAGGCGCGGTGAATACAAATACTGCACAGGCGCAGGAACGATTGCCATGGAATCTTAATATTTATTACAATGTTACTTATACCAAAACGTTGAATAAAGTGGTGGATGTACAAACACTTAATTTTAGTGGTGATGTATCGGTAACAAAGTTCTGGAAGTTGGGTGTTACTAGTGGTTATGATTTCACTAACAGAAATTTAAGTTATACGAGCATTAATGTTTATCGTGATTTGAAATGCTGGGAGGCCCGGATTGATTGGGTTCCTTTTGGATTCAGAAAAAGCTATAGCTTAACCATTAACCTGAAAACAAGTATGTTAAGCGATGTGAAAATACCGAGGCAAAGACAATGGTATGATAATTTCTAAAAAAATCAGCGAATCGTTAATTCCTTGTATGCAGCAGGCTTAATTGTTTTTTTAGCACCTGGTAGAGCTCAGGAGCTTTTTGTGTACCAATACGGTATGTAAATCCTGCATTATCTTTTAGCTCAATAAACTCATTACCACTTGTAAAAAAACGAATAATGCCTTTACTGTGCAGGTTGTAAACCGCCCTCCTGAAAATATGTTTCTTGTAGCGACTTTTCCGGATATGCGTGATAGTCTCCAAATTGATTTTCACTCTACGAGCCGTCCAAAAACCGTCAATGATGATATAATTAACAAACACCTTTGTATGTGTATGTAAAATGAAAGTAAGCATCGCTGAAAAAGACAGGATCAATAAGCCCAGTAAAAAGAATATCTTTCCCGAATTTGGAATGTCAAGTGCCGGATAATGACCTATTCTAAAAATGGCTACCTGAACCGGTTTGGGATTCTCGCTCCAGTAATATCCAACAAAGGAAAATAAGGCGATAACTGTACGCCAGATAATACTGAGCCGGTTGTGGCCCATGTATTGTTTTTCATTAAATAATTGTTGGTCGGATTCCAAAGCAAAAAGATACGGTTAATCAAATTTACAAAAAAATTACGACAAGATCCCGCCTCTCAAAGTGAAACACAGCCGCTACAAACAAAAAAACTCACCGCTTTAAATGAAATACTCACCGCTGTAAACAAAAACCTCGTCGCGCAAAACAAAAAACTAGCCGCTTCAAATGAAATACTCACCGCTGCAAACAAAAATCTCGTCGCGTAAAACAAAAAACTAACCGCTGTAAATGAAATACTCACCGCTGTAAACAAAAACCGCGTCGCGCAAAACAAAAAACTAACCGCTGCAAATGAAATACTCACCGCTGTAAACGAAAAATCCGCCACGCAAAATCAATCTCTCGCTCCGCAATGAAACGATAAAAACAGGTCGCGGTTATTTAAGTTGCATGATAATAAACAATTCTCTTCCTGCCCTGGGCTTAATAGAATTATAACAAAGCTCCATAATTTTGACGTGGAACTGCTCGGAAAAAAGTCCCTGATACTCTTCTTTATTTCCACCAAAGGGCGGCTTATCGGCATTTAAGCTATCATTAAACAGCAGTCCAACCAATTTACCTGTGGGTTTTAATAGCTGCTTCATATGTAATACATATTGTTTTCGTAACTCAGGATCAAGGGCGCAAAAAAACGTTTGTTCAAGTATAAGATCATACTGCCCTGTATGCTCAAAAAAATCCTCGTGAATCAATCGTTCATTTGGGAAAGAGGGAATGCGCTTCTTTACATTCGCTAATGGTTCTTGCGCAAAATCGAGTACAGATACATTTTTAAATCCTTGTCCGATTAAGAATTCTGCTTCGTAAGCATTACCGGCCCCGGGTATCAGTATCGTTAATTCTTTATCATTTAATTGTTCTATATAGGTTTTGAGTGGTAACGAAACGTGCCCAATGTCCCAACCAAAGTCATCATTGGTATATCTGCTGTTCCAATATTGTTCGCTTAGGTCATGCATGGTGTTTTTTATAAAAATATCCTCTAATTTAACAAATTCTGTCTAAATTTGAGATGTTGCTTAAAAATCCCTTGATAGCTTTTTTTAAATTGATTCGTGTTGAGAATCTCCTGATTATTGCAGTGACACAAATCTGCATGAAGTATCTGGTATTTTCGCCATTGAATGATTTTTCAAACTTCACGCCTGCTCTCTTTACCATTTCATTATTAAGTACTTTATTAATTGCCGCGGCTGGTTATATCATTAATGATTATTTTGATGTGAAAACAGATAAAATCAATCGCCCGGAAACGGTAGTCATTGACGTTATAATTAAACGTCGTTGGGCAATGATTCTTCACATTGCATTTAATGCGTTAGGTTTATTGCTGGGGTTATTCCTTGCATTGAAATGTCACACTTTAAAATTGCTTATGTTCCAAATCCTGAGTATTTTATTGCTTTGGTTTTATTCCACGCATTTCAAAAAACAATTGCTGATAGGTAATATCGTTGTATCTCTTCTATCCGCCACCATTCCATTAATGCCCATGGCTTATGATTATTATTTAATTGGTGGTATAAATCCGCTGATTTCATTGATGGTTGGAGATTACTTAAATACAATTGTCATTATTGTTTTAGGTTATAGTGCGTTCGCTTTTCTTACGTCATTTACACGGGAAGTCATCAAGGATATGGAAGATTACAAAGGCGATATCCAAACCGGTGGTAAAACAATGCCTATTGTATGGGGAATGATTACCAGTAAGGTTGTCACTTTTTTTCTGATTATTATTACCATTGGGTTGTTACTCCTCGCGAGCTTAAAATTTTATAAAGAAAAACAGTATATCGGGCTGTATTATATATTGGGTATGACCATATTACCACTCCTCTTTTTAATGTTTCAAACCATTAGAGCTAAAACCAGTAAAGATTTTAAAATGGCAAGCTTATTGCTTAAATTTATCATGTTATTTGGCATCGCTTTCACCTTGATTATCAAAAACATATACGAATAATCGTAAAACAGAATACAATTTCCAAAATAATTACATATGAATAGTATAGAACAACACATTAAAGAATTTCCTTACCAGATCATTTTGGGATCCAATTCTCCACGCAGGCAAGAGTTATTGAAAAGTTTGGGTTTTGATTTTTTAAACAAACCTATCAATGCCGACGAAACTTATCCGGTTGACTTACTGGCAGAAGAAATTCCGTTGTATTTGGCCGAGAAAAAAGCGGATGCGTATCCGGATGATTTGAAAGAAGAAGAAATTTTAATTACCGCCGACACGATTGTTTGGTGTGATGGGAAAGCCTTTAATAAACCCGCAAATTTTGTAGAAGGAAAAAAAATGCTGGAAGCATTAAGCGGTAAAATGCACGAGGTATTTACCGGCGTGTGCTTAAAAAGTGGCAACAAACAAACCACGTTTTTTGATGTAAGTAAGGTGTATTTTAAAAAATTAAAACCCGAAGAAATTGAATACTACCTCATCAATTACAGTCCGTATGACAAGGCCGGGGGCTATGGTGTGCAGGATTGGCTTGGGTACATTGGTATCGACAAGATAGAGGGCAGTTTTTACAATGTAATGGGTTTACCGGTGAAAGAATTATATGAAGAATTAATGAAGTTTTAATTGGCGAACCGGATCAATTTTTTTAGCCCTTATACTTTTGTAAATAAAAAAAGCTGAAGAAATATTCTTCAGCTTTTTTTATTTTGTGGGTTTAAAAACTATTTAGTTACCACTAAATATTTTGAAGCACTCCAGAATTTATCCGGATTAGTGATCGTGATACTGTTCACCATTTTATCTGTTTTATCCAGTGTATAAGAATCAGAAGGATGAGTGGTTATCATTTTCATATTTTTACTGTTAACAGGAATAGTAGTTGTTTGCGTGTAATCAATTTGTGTAAACATGCTATTATCAATATTATCAGCCAATTTAGCCGTTCTACCAATACCTAACAATCCACCTTTTTTATCAATTAAGTTTGATTTTTCAAGATCTTTTGCGGTACCTACAACGTAGTAAGCTTTATGTAGCTCTTCTGTTTTGCTGTTGATAGTTTGCATTTGAGCCATATTTTGAGTAGCTAATGTATCTACATAAATCTGCAAAATAGTTACCTGTGCACTCAATGTATTTAAACGCTCGTTTAACTCAGCTAACTCAGCATACTTTTGATTTAACTGGTTATTTAAGATCTCAATTGTTTTTTGCAATTTGGCGTTTTTACCGGCAGAGCTTCCTAATTTTTTATTTAACTCTTTAATTTTATTGCTATTGGATTCCATTAACTCATTAATGATTTTAATCTCCTCATTAATGCGGTCTTTTTGGTTTGCCTTAATTTCTTTATCCGAATTTTTAAGGATGATATGTTGTTTGCTTGTCACAACATCCAGATCGTGCTCAATTTCATTAAATGAATTAATGAAGTCGTTAACAGATGCTTCACGTTCATCTATAACAGACATTAATGAATCTCGTTGACGAACTACGGTTTCATCTTCTTGTGGGTTTTTGCATCCTGTCATTATCACTAAAGCGGTTGCAGCTATAAACATGTAATTTTTCATAATAGTAAGTTTTGAGTTTTTTATGTAAAATTAAAGGTAAAGAAAGCGCCATATAGGCCTTTTCGGTGAAAGCCGATAATGAATAGCCAAACCGTTATTTTGTTAGTTTGGTTATTTATCAATCATCTTGCAAAAAGGCGTCGCTTAAGTTACTGAACTAACTAAAACATAATACCTACAACCAATACATCATCTACCTGGTCATTGTGGCTGCGCCAATTCTCGAATTCATCCTTTAGTAATTTATGCTGCAGAGCGGCCGTTTCTTTGGAATTATTTTTAAGAAAGGAGTTTAGATTTTTGTTCTTATATTTTTTATTTAACGATCCTCCAAACTGATCGGCAAAACCGTCAGAGTACAGATATAGTTTATCATTTGGCAGCATGTCCAATTCGTAAGTAGTAAAATTTTCCTTATGATCGCTCTTTCCAATAGGCATCCGGTTCACATCACATTCAACAACCTGGTTGTTACGGATAAATATTGGCTTATTAAATGCTCCGGAATAAAAAACCTTGTTGGTTGATTTATGATAACAAAGTAAAACGCCATCCATACCATCCTTATTAGCTTCACTACTCATAGCTTTAGAAAGCGCTGACCTTACGTAATTTAATATATCAGCCGGATCACGCAATCCTTTAATAGCAATTGCTTCATTTAAAAACGACACATTTAACAAACTCATAAATGCTCCCGGCACGCCATGACCTGTGCTGTCACAAACGGCAAGGTAAAATAAATCATGTTGTGTTTGCTCATCTTCCACCGTTACTGCCCAATAAAAATCACCGCTTACAACATCTTTTGGATTAAAGTATACAAAATGATTGGGAAGGTTTTCATTTAATAATTCCGGATCGGCTAAAACATTTTCCTGAATCTTTCTGGCATAGTTAATAGAGTCCGTAATTTCTTTTCGCTTTTCTTCCAGCGCATGGTTGGTTGATTTAAGGTTCGAAATTAAAAGTGTGATTTTTTGCTGCATATCATTAAAAGATTCGGCGAGCAAACCTATTTCATCTTTATGATACGTTTTAATAAGATTTTGATAATTCCCAATGCTTATTTCTTTTGCACTCACGGTTAATTCAGAAATGGGTTTTGTTATAAATCCGGCAATGAGTATGGCAATGAGTACCACCGTTATAAATACGATTACGAAACCTATCATCATGAAACGTTTCAAAACTTCAATATTTTCATACGCTTCCTTCGTATCAATTTGAGCAACTATGCCCCAGTGTAAACCATTAAAATCAACCGGTGCATATGAGGTAATCACGTCGGTTCCCCGGTAATCTTTGATTGTATTCGTTGCACTTATTCCTTTTATTGCATCTGTTGTTGCCTTCGTTTCAATTTTAATATTTTTAAGTGTTGAATGCGTGCGACTGATATAATTAATGTCATTTTCATTATAGTTTAAGTGGCGCAGGGTCTCAAAAAACACTTCAGGATCTTCAATAAAAAATCTTGATTGCGAACGTAACATTAACTTATTTCCAAACAAATACACTTCGCCGGTTTTACCTAAACCATTTTCTTCCCAATTTGAATCATAAGTCATTATTTTATTGATGGTATCAATCGGCAGCCTTAACGCCATCACACCTATATTTTTACCATTTTTGATAATGGGACAGCCCATAAATGACTTTAATAAGTGATTAGCCGGGAAGTATTCTTTAAAATCAATAACGTCTACGGTTTCCCGGGAACTATATCTTAATTTTTTAAAAAGTTCAGCAAGGTTGGTCTTCAACAGGCTATCTGTTAGGACATTACCACCCAGCTCACTTAATTTATCATCCGTATAAACAATGTCGCCTGTTTGGGAACTGATCAGCAGCAGTCCGCCGAATTCTGTATGCTGAACAAAACTTTTAAAAACCGTGTCATAATTTGCCAAAGCATTGGTGTATAAACTTAAAAAAGGATCCTTAACTGATGATAGATTATTATAATTATTTTGCAAAATCAAAGCCTCTTTATTTTGAGGAAGCGATTGTGAGAACTGGTTTTTATCGATAGCCAGACTCCCCATGGTTTTGATGTATGAACTATAAAAAAATGAGTCGCGTAGCTGTTTCAACGTTTTCAAATAAATGCTATCAGGGTGGGCATTCACTTTAACATAATTGTAAGCCTCATCATACTTTTCGAATGCTTCAACCGTGCTTTTGTTTTCTCCAATACATATTGCAAGGTTTTTCAAACTATTTAAATAGCGATTAACTTCTAATCTTTTAGTATTACGAATGTTGGTTAATTTATTAACGGCCGCTTCTTTAAGAGACTTTTCTGAGATATAATATCCTAAAATTGCGATAATTCCCATCGAAAATAGAGAGAGTAAAAGAAATAGCAAGATTAACTTTTGTCTTATTTTCATTATATGGTAATTATTGGCATGTGTGAACTTATATTTAGGTAATTATATTTCAAACGAATATATAGTTAATCTACTACATGACTATCTATTACCGTATTATATTCTATAATACGGTAGATCAACTAACATACAAAGCTTTTGAATCTTTCTTAAAACAAAAAAGTTCCGTTACCGGAACCTTATTTGATTATTCTTGCGGAGAAGGTGGGATTCGAACCCACGATACAGTTACCCGTATACAAACTTTCCAGGCTTGCTCGTTCGACCACTCTGACACCTCTCCTGATTTGTGGGCGTAAATGTAAGCTCTCTAAGTCAATTATACAATTAAATACTGAATAAAGAGAACATTATTTTTTTAGGAAATCTAAAATCCTACTGTTTACATCGGCAGGCTGGTCCATCGACACAAAATGACCGGCATGACTTATGATTGCTGTTTTCGCTTTCGCTAACCGCTCGGCTCTGCGAAGGCTCATTGCACCATTTATAATATCCATATCTCCTATCATGACGCAAACAGGCATATTTAATTTTTTTAGTTCGCGGCGCGAAAAAGGTTGCATGGTCAATATGTTCATGTCAATTTGAGACTTTTTAGTTGCCAGGTAATATTGATTAATGAATATCTGATGCATACTATCAACATGAGCACTCATGGTTTCCAAAAAATCCCGTAAATTTTTTCTTTTTGGATTAACCGAGTAATTAATATCAGAGTATATACCCAGGCCCGGTTTCAATATTCCAAATGTTTGAGCCGGACTAAGCAATATCAATTTTTTAATCCTTGCCGGTGAATGAAGTGCGAGATTAACAGACACCCAGCCTCCACGGGAGGCGCCGACCAAATTAATTTTTTTAAGCTGAAGTTGATCAAATATTTCAAAATACCAATTTACAACATCTTCAATACCCGAAGCCTGACCAATATATTGGGATTTTCCGGGTTCTAAAAAATTATCGATGGCATATACTCTATAGTGCTCAGAAAGTGCCTTTATATTAGGATACCACATGGTTGAACTGGCATTCATGCCATGCAACAAAACAATTGGCTCGCCGGTTTCGGGTCCGGATACAAGAACATGCGCATTTCCAAACCTGGTTTTAATATCCTGTTCTACAAACGGAACCGGAAACAATGTTAATGCCTTATTGTAGGCTTGCTCGTAGGTAAGTTTATCTCCTGGAATATAGGGCTTGTTAAGCGTATCGTGAGCAGCCAATTGTAACCCAGGAATTGAGTCGTGGTCCCTTGTTATGGAGTCTGCTTTCTTTTTGACATCAGGTTCACAACTGCACACACAAAAGAAGACAAAAAAAACGGCGATCCACTGGAATAAAGACGACATACATTTTAGATATTAATTATAAATAAGGGAAAATTATACCATTTAAAAATCTTTATAAATCAGATATTTCTGGCGAATTTTTTTAAACTCATAGATAGAAGCTTTCCATGAATCCCTGATTTCCATTGGAGAAATGCTTAAAATAGTTTGCTGTTTAAGTTCTTCGTTACCGGCGTGATAATTGAAATTAGCGTCAAAAAAAGCCTGCTGTTTATTTAAACTGTTGTGATAAAACATATTTAGATTCGTCAGATCAATCTGCTTGTTTTTAAGTATATAATCGTAATAAACTCTCATATCTTTACCATAACACACCGTATCCTGATATTTGGGTTTTTTGGTAATCTGCGTAGAGCGTGGCGTAAATGTGAACGAAAAAGTACCATGATCGGCATAAGGATTAC
Organism: Bacteroidota bacterium; assembly: GCA_040387475.1. GTDB lineage: Bacteria > Bacteroidota > Bacteroidia > B-17B0 > Aurantibacillaceae > UBA4416. The sequence continues at coordinate 152,080 of JAZKDT010000018.1, forward strand.
CAAGAAACTGAAATGGGGAATCTGTTCCCCTTCCCAGACTAACGATAGTTCCCTCAAATAAGCCAAGACTAGGATACAACAAAATAGCTGTGTCGTTTGGTAAATTAGGCGATGGTTTTACGGGCAAGCCAGATACGAATTTAGAACGGTCATAATTTTTTAACGGAATAACGTTTAGAAGACATTTTGCTTTGTTTTTTAACCAACCCTCTCCATTAACCATTTGAGCATACTCGCCACAGGTCATCCCATAAACGATGGGGATATTATGTAACCCCAAAAATGATTTGTACTTATCAGTCATTACGGGTCCATCAATATAAAATCCATTAGGATTTGGCCGATCAAGTATAATCAGCTCTTTATTGTTCTCCGCGCAAGCTTCCATTACATAAGTCATAGTTGATATATAGGTATAAAAGCGCACGCCAACATCCTGGATATCATAAATCACAACATCAATTCCTTTCAAATCTTCTTTCGTTGGCTTTTTATGCGAACCATATAACGATACCACGGTTACATTCGTTAAAGGATCTTTTCCTCCTTTTACTTTTTCACCTGCGTCTGCCGTTCCCCTAAACCCATGTTCAGGTCCGAATATTTTAACGATCATCACTTTATGCTTTAGCAAAGTATCCACCAGATGCCTGTTTCCGATAATACCCGAAGCATTGGTGACAATGGCAACATTCTTGTTTTTTAACTTAGGAAGGTATAACTCCGTTTGCTGGGCGCCCGTTGTAATAGCCTCATATAGCTGTACCTGCGTTTGGGAAACCGACGAAAAAGCATAAACACTCAAAATAATTAAAAGGAAGCGAACTTGCATATGTAGTTAATAATTACAATGTAAATATAACAAATACCAGCTTTTGCAAAACACAAAAAACATTAAGCTTAAAAAATTCACTATCTTTAGAGCGGTGAATTTCTCCCGTTACATAGCAACACGCATTCTCCGTAAAGGACAGGAAAAGAATAATATATCCAGCCCCATTGTTAAGATTGGCATCACGGGCATCGCTTTGGGTGTGGCTGTTATGATTATTACGATGGCTGTAGTAACAGGTTTCCAGCAACAGATCATTTACAAAATAACCACCTTCACATCGCACCTTCAAATCAATGATTATGACTTAAATCAATCGTTAGAACCCAATCCTATTTCGCTGGATAATCAGTCCCTTCAGAAGATAACCGCTAACCCCAATGTAAAACACATTCAGGCATTTGCAACCAAAAACGGAATTTTAAAAACAAAAACCGAAAACGAGGGCGTTATTTTGAAAGGAGTAAACACCGACTATGATTGGAATTATTTAAAACCTTATCTATCCGAAGGAAGTACATTATCACTTAATGATACAGCTATTAGCAAAGATATTTTTATTTCACAAACACTGGCCAATAAGTTAAATTTAAAATTAGGGCAAAAATTATTGATCTATTTTATGACCAAAAAAAAGCTGGATGATACCACTTTTAACGGACAAAATTATGTGAATTATGAGCCGCGTGTAAAGGATTTTTATGTAAAGGGAATCTTTAATACCGGCTTTTCGGACTTTGATAAAAACCTTGTGTTTGTTGATCTGAAACAAATTCAAAAACTAAACTACTGGACTCATAAGGAAGTTGCCGGTTATGAGGTGTACCTGAACGATTTTAGCCGTCTCGAATCATCAGTAACGGAAATAAATGACATCGTTGGATATGATCAATACATTGTATCTTCTGTTAAAGAACTACAGAGCTCTATTTTTAGCTGGTTAGATATGATCAATGTGAATGCTGAGATTATCATTACGCTCATGGTGCTGGTAGCGGCCATTAATATGATCTCTGCCCTACTCATCTTAATTTTAGAACGCACCAATCTTGTAGGAATTCTCAAAGCGCTGGGTGCTACTAATGCCAGCGTCAGGAACATATTTTTTCATGTGTCGATTCAGTTATTGATCAAAGGCTTATTATTTGGAAATTTGATAGGCATTGGATTTTGCTGGTTGCAATGGCAGTTTAAATTTGCTACACTTAATCCAGCCACTTATTACCTGGAATATGTGCCTGTTAATATTTCGATAATTCATATAGGCTTGATCAATCTTGGAACTATTATTACCTGCTTGTTAATGATGTTCCTGCCAACCCTCATCCTTAATAAGATCACACCTATTAAAGCCATCAGGTTTAGTTAAAAGTCAAATAAAGTTATTATATTTAACTACACCTGTAATTCAGTTTTATGAAAAAACTTAATACCATTATTCTATTTGGGATACTGCAATTTAACGTATGTGCTCAGACTTATTTTCCGTTAGTTGATTCAAATGCTGTTTGGACTATTTTCCACTACAGTCAATTTGGAAATAGTACAAAGAAAAACGGTGCATTTGGCGATACACTGATTAATGGCTTTACCTACAAAAAAGTTTTTGAAAACTTTGATTATAACTTCAACCTCACTAATTCTTCTTACAAAGGAGCCATTAGAGAAAGTAATAAAAAAATTTATATCATGTATTATGGCCATACCGCAGAATCTCTACTCTACGATTTTACATTAAATGTTGGGGATACAGCTAAATTAACCTATTATAATGGCTTTCAGTACGCTCAAAAAGTAAGCATGATTGACTATATTTCCATATACGGTCAAAATCATAAAAGATGGAAATTTAATGCTGCGGGATTGCACTCTGAAGAATATTGGATTGAAGGCATAGGAAGTACATTTGGTTTGTTATTACCGTTATGGACGGGAAGCGACAATTGTTTCACCCTTTTATGTGCAAGTCAAAATAACAATCTTTTTTACGAGTATACAGTTTCGTCCAATCCGGATTGTTATTATCCAATAGCGTATGATTGCGACGGTACTTTGAACACGGCATCAGTTTCTCAAATAAATTTAAATAATAATAAAACAATCCTATTTCCCAACCCCTTTTCAAATTCTGCCATTTTAAAAACAAGTGTAGCCTTAAACGATGCTACCCTAAAAATATATGATGTGCTTGGACAGGAAGTATTTATTCAACCAAATATAAACGCAGAGGAAATAAAAATAAACCGTGGAAACTTAGCTGCTGGTAATTACTATTATAAGCTAACTCAAAAAAGCGTTTTGATCTCAACCGGCAAATTAATTATTGAATAGCATTCTTAGCTGCTATCCAGGCTGTACTCCAGGCATTCTGAAAATTGAAGCCCCCGGTTATTCCGTCAATATTTAATACTTCGCCACAAAAAAACAAGTGAGGTAATTTTTTACTCTCCATGGTTTTAAAATTTACTTCTTTTAAATTAACGCCGCCCGAAGTAACGAACTCTTCTTTAAACGTAGTTTTGCCATGCATGTCGTAGCCATCGTTACAAAGCACTTGCGCTAATTTATTTAATTGCTTCTTACCTAATTCAATCCATGGTTTTGATAAAGGGATATCCGATCTCAATAGTAAATATTCCCATAAACGTTTGGGAATTTCAAATAGCGGCGTATTAAGGATTAATGCTTTTGAACCTAATTGGAAACTCAATTCTTCTTTTAAAGCGTCTTCGTTTAAAGTTCCTGTCCAGTTAACCGAAATTCCGGCCTGGTAATTCAACTTAAAAAAGTCACAGGCAGCAAAAGCAGATAACTTTAAAACGGCAGGGCCACTTAAACCCCAATGAGTAATTAACACCGGCCCTGTATAGTGATGCTTGGTGCCAATTACCTTCACAGTGCCGTTTTTAACGCTTAAACCCATTAATGCTTTAATATTACTTTGAGGGAGGTTCAATGTAAATAAGCTCGGAATTAATTCGTCAATTAAATGTCCGCATTGTTTTAAAAACGCGTAATTTTTTTCCTGGTTATATCCGCCCATGCTGCAGATCACAGAATCGGCTACGTAAATGTGTTTTGAGGTTTTAACTTTCAATGTGTCTTCGGCTTTTTCAATAGATAATACTTCCTCATTCAAATTGACCTCTATATTATGTTTTTTGGTTTCCTGTAAAAAGCAATTGATGATTGTCTCGCTTGAATTACTTTCTGGAAACATCCTTCCATCCTGTTCCGTTTTTAGCGCCACGTTTCTCTTCAAAAACCAATCAATTGTATCCTGAACCGAGAACTGAGAAAACACTTGTCGCAACGCTTTTTCGCCGCGTGGGTAATTTTTAATGAGCTCATTATTATCAAAACAATGGTGAGTAACATTGCATCTTCCGCCACCCGATACTCTTACCTTAGATAAAGTTTTGCCCGTTTTTTCTAAAATAATAATCCTGGCTTCCGGGAAATTTGAAGCAGCATTAATGGCAGCAAAAAAACCGGAAGCTCCGCCGCCAATAATTAATATGAGTTTCTTTGTCACAGACTACAAACATAGCAAAGTTTACCGTTAATTCAGGAGATACTGGAGTAATAGTTGTTATGAAAAACAGGGTACAAGCATCAAATTATTTAGCTTGTTTTAACATCCTATTTAAAGAAAATCAGTACTTTAGTATAAACATTAAAAAAACATATTATGGGATTATGGGATAAAATAAAAGGCGAATTTATTGATATTATTGATTGGACTGATAGCACCAACGATACTATCATTTATAAATTTCCGCGGTTACAAAACGAAATTAAAATGGGTGCAAAGCTTACTGTTCGTGAAAGCCAGGTAGCCGTGTTTATGAACGAGGGTAAAATTGCTGATGTGTTTCAACCCGGTATGTATGAACTTAGCACTCAAAATATGCCAATCCTTTCTACGTTAAAGGGTTGGAAATATGGATTTAACAGTCCGTTTAAAGCCGACGTGTTTTTTGTGAGCACTAAACAATTTATTAATCAAAAATGGGGAACTAAAAACCCTATTATGTTGCGTGATGCGGAGTTTGGCCCAGTTCGTTTACGTGCATTCGGATCTTATGCTTTCAAAGTATCTGACGCCGCTTTATTTTTAAAAGAAATTGCCGGTACTGATTCAGAATTTACGGTTGATGAAGTCAATGAGCAATTACGTAATATTGCGGTATCGAGGGGTATGGACGCCATGGCTGAAAGTAAAATTTTAGTTTTGGATCTATCTTCTAATACCGACGAAGTATCAAAAATAATTACGGATAAAATTAAACCCGAGTTTGCTGAGATCGGCTTAAATCTTACTAAATTTTTAATTGAAAACGTATCGTTACCACCAGAAGTTGAAGCGGCCTTGGATAAACGCAGTAGCATGGGCATCATTGGTAATTTAGGGGCTTATACACAGTTCCAGGCGGCAAATGCCATGGAAGATGCCGCTAAAAACCCGAACGGAGGGATGATGGGTGCAGGAATGGGCGCGGGAATGGGCTTTGGGATGATGAACCAAATGGGAAATGCTTTTCAAAATCAACAATTTAACGGCGGAACAGGTACCAACATGCCACCTCCACCCCCTTTGGTTCAGTTTTTCGTAGCTGTAAATGGCGCTCAAACCGGCCCGTTTGGTATTGCTCAGCTGCAGGCTATGGTTTCGTCGGGGCAGTTTAACAGACAAAGCTTAGTATGGAAACAAGGTATGGCTGGCTGGCTGGCAGCTGAAACGCAACCCGAATTGTCCGCTGTGTTTAATGCTGTACCCCCGCCTCCACCTATTGGATAAAAATTAAAACCATATTAATCCCCTTTTGCAACGCTTAAGGGGATTTTTTTATGGTTTATTTTTAGTATTTTGGGTTCTTAAAAACCAACCGCCCATGCTTTGGCATATATTAAAATTCTATATGTGTTTTGTGATCGCTGTATTTTTCAAGCGAACTAAAATAAAAAACGCACATTATTTACAGGTTAAAGGGCCCGTTATTTTAGCCGTAAATCATCCAAATGGATTCATGGATCCTATTGTGCTCGCAACTATGGCTTTCCCACCACGTATTCGTTATTTAGCAAGAGGCGATGCTTTTAAAAAAGGCCTGATAACCGCTTTACTAGAAAGTCTTGGCATTATACCGATTTATAGAATACAGGATGGAGGGAAAGAAGGGCTTAAAAAAAATGACGCAACCTACGACCGGGTTAATACGCTTTTAAAAAGAAATAAAAAAATTACCATATTTGCAGAAGGCTTATGCATACAGGAGCGTAGATTGCGCCCCCTAAAAAAAGGAGTACCCCGCATGTTATTTGGCTCGATGGAAACCGGGGAAGTTGATGATTTGATAGTTGTGCCCATTGGCATTAATTATACCGATCCTTCTCAATTTCAAAGCACCGTTTTTTGTAATGTTGGCGAGCCGATACGATTAATAGATTATATGCAAGCGTATAAAGAATCGCCTGCCAAAACGATGAATAAGTTTTTGGGAGATTTAACGCCCCGCATGAAAAAGCTGATCGTACATATTGATCATATTAAAAGCGAAGAGGTTATTAAGCACCTGGAAGAAATTTACAGATTGGACTATTTTGAAAAAGAAAAACTGAACCTCAACAATTTAGAACACGATTTTAAATTCTCAACTCATATTGTTGAAATCATTAACAACGCTGAAGAAACTCAGGAAGACAAAGTAAGAGTCTTACATGAAAAAACCAAAAATTACATTTCCGAATTACACCGGCATAATCTCAGAGATTGGCTTTTGAGTTCACAAAAGCAATATATGGTTAACTATGCCATTTTTGCTTTAAGACTATCAGTCATATTTTTAACGTTACCCGTTTATGTGAGAGGATTGCTTGGTAGTTATCTTCCCTTTAAAATAACGCATATGATCACGAAAAAGAAAGTGAGAATCATAGAATTCAAAGCTTCTTTTAATATGGGAATTGGCGCAGTCTTTTTCCTCTTGTATTATAATCTTCAGTTTTTTCTGGTAAAAGCATTAACGCATAGCGCCTGGTGGGCGCTGTTGTTTTTAGCTGTTTCCGTTTTAACGAGCATAGTTTGTGTATGGCTTTCGCCGTTCCGAAAAAAAACCGGAGGCATTTTAAGGATGCTACAGTTAAAATCTTCCAAACCTGAAGTTTGTAAAAGCTTATCACAACAACGAGCGATCATTATTCGTGATTTTGAAGAATTACAATAGCGCTCAATTATTTTAATTTTGCTACAATATGTGGCAGCATCGCATTATAAAATAAAGTAAAATTGTGAGATCATAATGCATTAACATGGAATTTGGAAAAATACCTGATTTTGAAAAAACCAATTTTACGTTACCGCAAGATACGCCTGGCACTTTAAAGGTACTGGGAGGTATTAAATCAGAAAAATGTGTGGTATATGTGGGCTGTCCAATCTGGGCCGAACCTGGCTTTATAGGCAAGATCTATCCAAAAGGAACAAAGCCAAAAGACAAACTCAAATACTACAGCAAGCAATTCAACAGCATTGAACTAAACATCTCACATTATAAGCCCATTGATAAGGAGACTGTTGAGCATTGGACAGACATTACAGAATCTGATTTTAAATTTTTTCCAAAGGTTACCAATTCAATAAGCCATACACCGCTTTTAAAATATAATATCGGAATGATGAAAGAGTTTCTCGATATCCAACACCATTTCAAACAAAAATTAGGCATGCCTTTTTTGCAGCTCCCGCCAACTTATGACAGCAGTAAAATAGACGACCTACTCGATTTTTGCGACGAGGTTGCACTAAGTCGTTGTGCCATTGAGTTAAGGCATGAGTCGTGGTTTACAGACGAAACAGTATTGAAACGAATTTGCAATTACTTTTATAAAAACAATTTAACTTTTTTGATTACAGATACCGCAGGCCGGCGAGATGTGGTGCATCAACGTTTAACTACAAAAACTGCTTTTATTCGCTTTGTCGCAAATGATTTACATCCAACCGATTATGTAAGAATGGATGATTGGATTAGCCGTTTAAAACACTGGATAGACAATGGACTCGAAGAAATTTTCTTTTTTGTTCATACGCCTTCACACCTGATTATGCCGGAGCTAGTTATTTATTTTATTACTGAATTCAATAAACGAACCGGGATGAATTTAAGATTACCAAAGATCATAACCCCCAATAACGAGATTCAAACTTTATTTTAATTAGGTTTTATGAATATTCCTGGGATGAAAACTTAATATATTTTCTCTCAAAAAATACTGATCCAAATGGGTGTATATCTCTGTAGTCGTAATACTTTCGTGCCCAAGCATTTCCTGCACCGCGCGTAAATCAGCGCCGCCCTCCACCAAATGCGTGGCAAACGAATGCCGGAATGTATGCGGACTTAATTTCTTTTTAATACCCGATTTTTCTGCGAGGTCTTTAATAACGTAAAATACCATTTGGCGTGTTATTGGAGTGCCCCGTTTACTCAGAAATATCATATCCTCGCTGTTTTTTTTAATCGTAATATGATGGCGGTGATGTTTTGTATAATTATCAATCAGTTTAAGTGCCGATTTACCAATTGGCACAAGCCTTTGTTTATCGCCTTTGCCAATCACACTAATAAAACCATCATTAACATGCAGATCACTTAATTTTAAACTGATCAACTCCGAAACACGTAAGCCACAACTATACATTGTTTCCAACATGGCCAAATTTCTTTCGCCCTCCGGAGTGCTTCTGTCTATTTGAGAAAGCATTAAATCTATTTCTTCAACACTTAAAAAAACAGGCAATTTGCGTTTAATTCGGGGTGTTTCTAAAAGCTCTGCCGGGTTTAATTGTATGTAATTCTCCAGGATCAAAAATTTAAAAAAATGTTTAATACCCGAAATAATACGGGATTGTGTAGTCTCAGTAAATTGAAAATCAGAAATGTATTTTAAGAACTCCTGCAAGTCTTGTAATGTCACATTTGACGGGCTTTTTGAAGGATAAAATAATTCAATAAATCCCATAAGTTTATGGATATCGCTTTCATAGGAAACCACAGAATTTTCTGAAAGCGATTTTTCTACCTGCAGGTAGTATTTAAAATCCTGGATATTTGTCTTCCAAAGTTTCAGAGGAATGAGTAAATTTGAATGAATATAAAATTAATACTGTGTTAAAGATAGCAATAATCAACGGTCCGAATTTGAATCTTTTAGGAAAAAGAGAGGTAGAAATTTATGGATCACAGTCCTTCGAAGATTACTTTAAAACTATTCAGTTAAAATACAGCACTATAGATTTTTTATACTTCCAGAGTAATGTGGAAGGGGAATTGATCAATAAGCTTCATGAAGTGGGATTTAATTATGACGGCATTATTTTAAATGCCGGGGCCTATACACATACATCGCTTGCCATAGCTGACGCCGTTGCCGGCATAAAAACTCCGGTAATTGAAGTTCACATCAGTAATATTTTTGCAAGAGAAGATTACCGGCATGTTTCCTACCTTGGAAAACACTGCAAAGGCAGTATCAGCGGTTTTGGACTGAAAGGCTATGAAATGGCCCTGGCGTTTTTTAAATAAAAAGAATAGCCAGCGTTGTACTTTAATTTTTAACAAATTTAATATTTCGAACGGTTTCTCCATTTACTACATTGAGGTAATAAAATCCGTTTGATAAATTTCCTAAATCCAGTTTAATTTCATTTCCACCTGTTCTAATGATTTGATGATTATCAATGACTGTTTGTCCCAAATTATCTGTTATTGTTATGACAATAGTTTTGTCGGATTTCGAATTAATATTGAAATTAATATGATCGCCATGTGTAGGGCTTGGAAATACAGACACGTCTTCAAATAAAGAATGATACTCATTAACGCCAACCGTGTTGCAATTCAACAAAACAGAAACGTTGTCTGATAAAAGATTAACAATAGCCAGATCAGCTTTTCCATCAGCGTTAAAATCATTCGAGATAAGAGACACCGGTTCTGAATTAACACTATAATTAACCGCGGCTGCAAATGTACCGGATACGCTTCCAACTAAAACTGAAATGTTGTTGGAATGCCAATTGCAAACGGCTAAATCCGTTTCGCCATCGCCATTAAAATCACCGGTGGTAATGGAGTGAGGTTCAGTTCCTACACTATAATTTACCTGGGTGGCAAATGTTCCTGATCCGGTTCCACTATAAACTGAAATATTATTCGAGCCTAGGTTAGCTATCGCCAGATCCATTTTTCCATCATGATCAAAATCCGACGATGTGATCGCTATAGGATCAGCCTCTGTTGCGATGTTACCGAATAACGAAAACAATCCAACACCATTACCGGTTAATATGGAAATACTGTTTGACATTTGATTGGTAACCACAATATCCTTGTGTCCGTCGCTATTAAAATCAGCAACTGTTAGTGACCGTGCACCTGATTCTACACTATAAGTTACTGCCGACGCGTATATACCCGTATTATTGCCAACTAAAACCGAAATAGTTCCGGCAAAAAAATTACCTGTCGCTAAATCTATGCTTCCATCATTATTAAAATCAGATGAGATAATAAAATAGGGGCCAATATCAACAGTATAGCTAGTTGCAGCACCAAACATGCCATTTCCCATTCCTAATAACACAGAAATTGTGTTTGTTCCGGAGTTGGCGGTTGCTAAATCCAAATGACCGTCGCCATTAAAATCGGCAGTGGTTATATAAAAAGGAATTGAACCAACAGGATAATTTGTGGCAGCGGCAAATGAACCGTTATTGTTTCCCAATAAAATCGATATTTTATCGTCATTGCGGTCGGCCACCGCTATATCTATCTTACCATCTTCATTAAAATCGGCAGAAGTCAGACTCATAGGTTCAGAGGCAACATCAGCAGGCGTGTATGAATTGAAACACAAAGGAGACTGAGCGTTTACAATTTGACCTGTAAACAATAACAATACAAATGATCGAAATAAAAGTGCTTTCATATTTAAAAATGTTCGTTCTTTTTTAGTTCAAAATTAACCTAATTAATTTTTAGTGAATTTAAAATTGATACTTCTATCATCCGCAGACACAGCTATATAATAAAATCCGCTGGCAAGATCAGTTGTGTTTAAAACAATTTTATTCGGGCCAATTGTTGTTTCAACTTTTTGCGAAATTACCAACTTACCTAAATTATCATACACTTGAATAGTGGTTGGTTTAGCAGTTGCTGATGAAAAATTAACGTTTAAATGGTTGGTAGCTGGATTAGGAAAAACAATCAGATTGCCAATGATTACTTCATTTTCGGCAACACTAACCGGGTTTGGATTTTCGGGTTCCTCAAACAGTTGGGTAACTTCTTCGGGAGTAATCGCTCTGTCGTATAGGCGAAAATCATCAATGTAGGCATTAGTAGCATCATTTAAAGGTGCATTACTACCTCCTATTTTGTTCTGGGTTCTATAAATATTTTCAGGCATAAAATTTCCTGTAGCCGAAACATCCAAAACACCATCCACATATATCAACAGCTGATAGCCGTTTGAAATATACACCAGGTGATGCCAATCGTTCAGGCTTATGGCATTTTGACTAAAACAAGAAGACTCAAAACTACCGTTACTATAACCCATTGCCGGACCCACATTTCCTGAACCCGAATGAGCTATATGGCCGGCTGCATTGTTAACCGTATACCCGTTGGAAAAATCATATAAACGAGGAAAAGGCATGGTTTGTTTAGCCATCACCCATGCACTTACACTATAATCGCCGTGTATCCAGTAATCTGCGGGTAAATTAATATAATTGGTATTATCAAACACATCATAACAAGCATTGGCAGCACCCCAACGGTCGGTGCCATACTGTGCTACACCAGCAGAAACACCATCCCTTCCTCCAACGTAATCTAATGTATTATTGTTGAACGGGTAATACGCTGCCAAGGAATTGGTGGGTACCTGCGCAAAGGAAACAAAATTCGCACATAATAAATAAGGTAAAAGTTTTTTCATAATGGAAATATTATTGAATGTCTGGTTATTCAAATATAAAAGATAAAAAAAGTACTTACACTACCAGTTATGGCATATTTAACACAGCTATAAAAAGACTTTAGTCTTTAAAACAGATAAAATTTCTGTTTTTTTTCGTCTTGAGACCTCAAATATTTCTCCTGTTGTAACGGTAATGGTAAAAACCTCACCTTTTGTGTAGTTTTTTATATAATCTGTATTTATAATAATACTATGGTTTATTCTTATAAATGAACCTATCCTGTTAAACAGATCTTCAAATTTTTTAAGTTCTTTATTGGATGAATACCGTGATTTATCGATCAGGTTCAATTCACAAATCCCGCCTTTACTTTCAATGTAAACAAAATTGCTCACGTTTAGGAAAACCACTTTATCATTATGATGAACGGATATTTTATTGATCTTATCTCCTTTGTCGTCCAGCGTTTTTACAAATTGAGAGATCTCGTTATTATTTAAGGAATTACGGGCATAAATAATGGATGTTGCATTTTTAACGGTTTTTTGAAGTGCCACATAATCTATTGGTTTTAAAATGTAACCCAACGCATTAAATTCAAAGGCTGTAATGGCGTACTCGTTATAGGCCGAAACAAAAATAACCTCAAAATTAATCTCAGTAAATAATCTCAAAAGATCAAATCCGCTTTTTCCGGGCATTTTAATATCTAAAAAAACCAATTGAGGTTTCAATAAATTAATTTTATCGTAAGCACTTTCAGCATCATTCGCAAAATCCAATACATTAATTTCGGGGCAATTTTCTGCCAATAAGGATTGTAACATAACAACATTATGTTTTTCATCATCTACAATGAGTGCCGTAACCATTATTCTTTACTGTTTTTTAGTTGAATGATAATTTTTGTGCCTGCTGGATCATTAGTCTCATCATACAGATCCACAATATCTAACTTATAATCATTGCCTTGTAATAACCTGTTAATACTTTCTATTTTATCCATTACCATTTTTGTACCCTTGGACTCGCTAGAGTACTGATTTGTATGTCCGTTTCTTCCCACGCCATTGTCCGCAATTTCAATAAAAACACAGTCGTTTTTTTCTGAAATTGTAATCGTTAAACACGCTTTTCTTTTGTTTTTTAGCGGCAATAAGCCATGCCAGATTGCATTTTCAATAAATGGCTGTGTAATAAGAGATGGTATTGATATTTTATCTAATTCAATAGAATGATCTATATTTATTTTGCAATCAAACTCTTCTTTGAAACGAAGTTGTTCAAGTTCTATATTTAATTTTATGAGGGTTAGTTCTTCTTCCAGTGTAATGTAAGTCTTGTCTGAATAATTTAAAACCTGGCGAAGAAAGAAGCTGAATTTTGCAATGTATTGAGCAGCTTTCTTGTAGTTTTCGGTATAAATTAATTCCTGGATAGCAGCCATGCAATTGCTTATAAAATGAGGGTTCATTTGGTTTTTGATCACCTTTATTTCAAGTTCATTGATCCTGTTATGGAGTTCAAATTGCTCTTTTTGTTTTTTTAGTTTTTGCCTGTTCCTGATGATGATGATTACCACAATAATAATAAACACTAATATGATAGCCATATATTTGGCAGCATCTATAAAAAACTGTTTTGTCTTATTTGGATTGGGTGCTTCATATAATTTCTGTATTTCCTTCTGTGATAAAGCTCGATGAAATATTTGGATATCATCAAATATACCCTGCGACCAGCGAAAGTTTTTTTTGCTGCCGCTGTTTCCTATCATCACGGAATCGCCTTCGAGATAATTCAATTCATGTTTTTTAGGTGTTGATTGTTGTAATTTACCGTTGACATAAAATGCAAATTGGGATGCATCAAAAGTGAAAACTAAGTGATACCATGTATTGAACATTATTTCATTTTCAGATTTGATATTGACCTCCTGGGTTGAATCTTTATGAGAAGCAACTCCAAACCGCCTGGTTGTGTAATCTAAAAATATAGCATATGCACAATTAAAATCATCCTGCGGCCCGTTTTTAGCGCCAATAACAGGGTTCGCTTCTGATCCTTTTCCGGCATATACAATGCGATCTAAATTTACCCATATTGATATGGAGCCAGTTTTAGGTTTTAGATAAGACGAATTACCTAAAACAAAATAACTGCCCGGGTTGCCATGCAAATACAAAGCTGATTGCTGGTTACCAAACCTATCTTCAACTAAAGAGGCGCCAACTGCTTTGGGAATGATCTTATTGTTTTTTTCCTTTATTTCCCGATCGTTAAAATCAAAAGTGATGATCATAGTTGAATCACTCTGCGAAAATGCATAGATTTGAAAAGACGAAAAAACTATGAGTAAAAACTTTTGCAGCGGCATTTATCAAATGTAATTTTTATGAATGTATGTACCGTACAGGAGAAGTTGAACATCGCTATTTAAGTTCATGTCTTCACTGCCAACATTGATATAGATCATCTAAACAAAGTAATATGTCCTGTTTTATGGATAGTTCCATTATTTGTTTCCGCTTCAATGAGGTAAACATAAACACCCTCCGGAACCGATTTGCCATGGTAGGTCCCGTCCCAACTTTCATAAATGTCGTTCAGTTCAGCTATTTTTTCTCCCCATCTATTAAAGATCAAACAATTGAATGCGTTTATGCAGGTTGCTTTAGCAAACCAGGCGTCATTCTTCGTATCATTATTAGGTGTAAACGTATTGGGCACATAGAGGGTGTAATCGTCCTTATCCAAAGCGATCTCTATAACAAAATTTGTTACGCATGAGTTAGAGTCTAAAACTGTCAGTGTATAATTCCCAATACCCAGCTGCTCAAAAGTTGTAAGAGCGCTATACGGTGTATCATTTAATTTTATGAGGTAAGGTGTTGTACCGCCATTAATAGAGCTAATGGTTAACGACCCGTCATTGGTATTACACGTAGGACGATTGGTTACTGATTGAATTTGAGTTTGATCAATTACTTTATCAATAACGTAATTTTGAGAATACACACATCCATTCACATCTTTAACGGTAATTGTGTAAATACCCTGTGATAAATTGGAATAGGTTCCCGCTGCAGAAAAACCAGAATTATTAAGCGAATAAATATACGGACTCACTCCATTCACAACATTTGTAATACTTAAGGCGCCATTGCTGCTTTCGCAAATTGCGTTCTGTTGAATAACGTTTATCAAGGTGGGACCACTCAACTGAGGCACCACAAATACGGAGGACGTGGTACAGGCAGCATTTGTGATCAATACAGTGTAGCTACCTGTAGCCAAATTAGTTATAGTATTGGATGTGGAGGCAGTTGGATTCCATGAGTAGATTGAACTTACATTATTATCCATAACAACAATACTACCGTTATTTACACCACAATCGGTAGGAGTAATTGTACTGGCTGTTATCTGTAAACCAACTGAACTTAGTACATTGACAACTGTATTTGTATAACAGACGCCATTGATAGCTGTGACAGTATATACGCCTGAAGATAAAGAAGCTGCTGTACTTGTGGTAGAAGAAACGCCTGTACTCCATGTATATGAATTACCGGCGGGAGAAGAATTTACTGTAGCCGACCCATTGGCTAAACCACAGGATGTGTTAATGACAGATGTTGCTGTAATCGTTGGAGAAGGATTTACGCTAACGGTAACAACTGCTGTATTAGTGCATAACCCTACCGCACCGGTAACGGTATAATTGGTTGTTGTATTGGGAGAAGCCATAACTACCGCACCAGTTGGCGAAGATAACGAAGATGCATTTATCCATGTATACGAAACGGCGCCATTAGCAGTTAGCGTAGCTGTTCCGCTACCTTCACAAATAGTTGAATCAGGACTTAATGAAATGGTAGGAATTGGTACCACACTTACCGTAGCGATCGCTGAATTTGTGCATGAACCGTTACTGGTTAACACACTATACGTTTGGGTAATTCCCGGATTTACAAAAATATCGGGTGAAGTGGAAGTCGTGTTCCACATATAATTGCCAGTACCATTGGCTGTTAAAGTTGTACTTTCTCCGGCACATATCAGCGTATTTCCTGTAATGGCAACGGTTGGATTTGCAATAACTGACACTGTAGTAGTAGCAGTATTCGTGCAGGAAGATATGGCACCCGTAACCGTAAAGGTTTCTGTAACACCGGGCGTAGCTATCACGGCACTTCCGTTTGGACTACTTAAGTTAGATGCCGCGTTCCAGGAATAAGTTGTTGCTCCGGAGGCAGTCAGAGTTACAGATGCGCCGGCACACATACTCGCTGTTGATACAACTATAGTGGGCGTATTGATCACTGTAACCTGTTTACAATAATTTGTTTGGGTTATTTGACCTTCATTAATTAATAAATTGATATAATAAGTTCCCGGCGCGTTATATGAAACAGGCAGTGGTGAAGTTAAGGTTGATGAGGCAATAGACGAGTTAACACATCCCGGATAATAAATTCTGGATAATGTGTTATTACCCACATTTGTGATAAAAGCAAATAAGGTATCGCCCGATCTAAATCTTGTAATTGAATGTGGAAAAGAAAAATTAGCAATGTTACCAAATGAACTTGTTACCACCGGGCCGGTTGGGCCTGCCGATAAGTTCATATTCAACAAATCATCTGAAAACCGATTGGTGATCAACCCTCTTATCTCATTGCACTCCGTCCACATATCAATACCCCTGGGACCATTTAATGCACCGGTATTTCCAAGATTTGTACCCGTTGGGGTATTTAACAGACTGGCCCCAAAATCCAACCGCGTGAGCGTGTTGCTGCCTTCATTAATAATGAAGCCATACCAGGTGTTAGTGACATTTATAAGCGCTATAGCATCCGGTGTATTAAGAGAACCAATGTTACCCAGATTAAGGCCCACAGGAATGTTTGCAATACTGTTACCAAAACTGAACCGGGTAATGGTGTTATTATTTCTATTGGTCGTAAATCCATAATAATTTGAACCATTTTTAAAGATCTTTAAACGTTGTGGATAATCCATTCCGCCAATGTTTCCCATACTCACTGCCGTTGGCACATTAGCCAGTGAACTGCCGAAATCGAGTCGGATGATAGACTCTGTGCCTCCAAAACCACCAACGGCTATACCATACCAGTTGCCCCCTTCAAATTCGAGGTGTAAATCTTCAAGGCTATTAGGAAAAGCACCGCTTACGTTACCAAGATTAGTAGGAACAGGGATATTTAACAAGCTGCTGCCGAAAAAGAGTTTGGTTAATGTGCTCGACGAATTATTAGTGATAAAAGCATAATAATCACTCCCATCCTTGGCAATTGTACTAAATACGGGTCCGTTGAAGAAACCGATATTGCCCAGATTAGTTGCCTGCGGGGTCAGGTTGGTGTTACTCTGGCAAAAAGTCCAATAATGACTGTTAGCCCCAATACTTGTATTTGTAATATTAAAATTTTGATTAACACACACTGTATCCGGAGACAAAAACGAGGCTGTGGAGCTTATGCAGTTGATGTCGAGTGAAAACGTTAAGGGGCCTGCAATAATACGGCACGATGGCAAATTAATATTACCACTTTCTGAAACCAGTAACTGGTACATGCCGCCCTGTGATGTTGTTACCGAAGGAATATTATAATTAGGCGAAGTAGCGCCGGTGATATTACTCCACGTCACACCACCATCACCACTGTATTGCCATTGATATTGGGGTAATGTGTAGGACCCGGATGTAAAATTGGATTGAAAACTAACAGGATCGCCCTGGCAAAAAACAGTTTGAGTTGGAACGATCCCCACTGAAACTCCCGGGCCGCAGGGAGAAAGTGAGATATCGTCTACCGCATAATCGTTACCACAACCACCGGGAGCATTGTTTTTTAATACAACGTCCACACTGGTTTGTCCAGGCCCGGTGGTAAATGCAAATCCATATTGTATCCACGGCAGTGTAACAGAATTTGTAGCAACTGCCAGGTTACCGGAGGTAGTTGAATTAATGACCGTGCCCACCGGAAACTCGGTTTGGAATTTAATATTGGCATATACATAATTTGTAGCACATACATTAATGACTGCATCCGGAGAGTTATTATTTGCCAGGTATGCTGAGAACACATACGTTGTACCCGGACATAAACCCGTGACATGTTTTCTGTAAACTTCGGAGGCAGCGTAATCTGAATTAACCACCATCATATAACCATTCGGGTTACCGGTATGATCTCCATCATTTACATAGCCGGCATTAGTACCCGATGGATTACTGGAGCTTGCAATCACATAGGTGCCGTTATTGGGCACTCCCTGCATATAGGGATAACTGGTCACGCCCGCAGGCAAAGCAGCACCATATAGCGAAGCGCCCGAACCAAAATCTTCAAAGAACACCGGAGCACCCAAATTACCCGAACATAAAGGCGGAGTGCTTACGCAATTGACAGTAATCGTTTGCGTGGCTATGGCTCCACAAGTTCCGTTTACCTGGGTTTGGACCGTGTAAGTTCCATTTGGTAAATTACTTACAGTATTACTTAAAGAAGCTGTGTTATTGGTTTGAGATACCAGTACGCCGCTTGCATCGGTCCAAAAATAAAAAACGGTGGGATTTGCTACAGCGGTAGTTAGGGTAGCAACAGCCGAACCAGTGTTGCCATTGCAGGACGATGTTACAAATAATTGCGAGCTGGACGGATTTACGGTTTGAAATAGCGTCACCTCTCCATAATAACCTACCGAGCCACCGGCGTCGGCTACTACCACATCAATGTAATTGAGGCCTGATACAAAATCGGTGTCACAGATGGGGACGGTAAGCATGTAAGGCTTATTAATTCCCGGAACATTATTATAAGTGTTGGATAGAAACTGCGCTTTTTGAGTTCCATTTAACCTCACTTCGTGCACCGCATCATCGGCCGACAATTTAAAAGATAACGAATACCGGTTGCTGGTGGTGAGTAAATTGGGAAGCGTAAAATAGGTGCGGTAGGTAAACAATTTCAGGCCCAAAGAGGTAGTGTTAGGCGCCATATTAATGCTGTGATTGGCGATGATACCCGGAAATGTATTATTACCGGCGTTAGAAACAACATAGGTTGGATTATTGGGGTATAAAATAACGGATGCCGGATTATTAGGCACCACAAGATCTTCTATCCGGGTATAAAACCAACCATTATCAACGGCACCGAGCGGAAAAAAAGTTCCGGTAGCCCTGTTATACGCCGTACTTAACACACTGTAGGTTGTTGTTTGCGATTGTAAATTCAACCCAACCAGAAACAATGCTAAATATGTAAAACAAACGATTGCTTTTTTCAAAATGCTGTTAAAACCTGTTTATGCCTAAAATTAAACAAATAATTCTTTAGTCAGTTAGTTAACCGGTAAATGCATCCCTTCATTTATTAAATGATATAATCCAGGCAATAACCGAATTTAAATTTAACTATTCTCACCTACTGATGTTTACCGTAAAAAGGATTTTTAGCACGTTATCTGAATACCGTAATGTGACCGGTCCTTTTAATTAGTTCCTGATGAACCGTCATTTCTATTAAATAAACGTATACATCATTTGGAACAAGGGCGCCTTTGTAAGTGCCATCCCAACTGTCTGACAAATCTTTCAATTCAACTAATTTTTCTCCCCAACGATTGTATATCAGACATTTAAATTCACTAATACAAGACCCTTTGGCAAACCAAACATCATTTTTAAGATCTTTATTTGGTGTAAAACTATTGGGAATATACAAAGTGTAATCGTCTTTATTTTGCGGCATCGTTAATACAAAGTTTGTCTTGCACTTATTGGAATCTAAAATATTTAATGTGTAAGTTCCCGGGCCTAACAGGCCAAAATTGATCTCAGAAGTGTATGGCCCATTATTGAAGCTTGTTAAATAAGGCAAGGTTCCTCCACTGATGCTTTTTATCATAAATTCGCCGTCTTCGCTTTCGCAACCAGCAGCATGAGTATTTAAATCAATTTTAACGCTCATATCCTCTCTTGCCACCGTATATGTTTGTAAAAAAACGCAGCCATTAGAGTCTTTCACCGCAATAACATACATACCTTCTGATAAATTAGTGTAAGCCGTATTTGAAGAAAATCCCAGGTTATTAAAACTATATAAGTAAGGCGACGTTCCATTTGTGGCGCTGTTTATATAAATATGACCGCTGTCTAACTGGCAAAGAACATTTTTCACCGTTACATTCATAGCTGTTGGACCGCTAATAAAAGGGACAACAAAAACCGAATCGGTAATACAGCCTGAATTAATAACCGTTAGAGAATAGGAACCTGGCGTTAAATGAGTGATAGTTCCGATTGTTGAGGAAACACCCGGAGTCCATGAATAAGTTGAATTGGCTTGATTGTCAGTAACGGTAATCGATCCATTGTTGAAATTACAATATGCAGGAGTGATACTGCCAGATATGATAGCTAATGGAGAGGATCCAAAAACACTTATAATAGTATTTGTCTGACAGGCACCATTTACAACTACCACGGTATAATTACCGGCTGCTAATGAATCAACTATATCTGCTGCATTTGACACAGCCGGGTTCCAGATATAGGTATTATTGGCAGGTGATGCGATAACAGTGGCAGAACCGTTTGCTAAACCACACGAGGTGTGATTAACAGATGTAGAAATAATAGCAGGGGTTGAAGTAACAGAAACGTTTGCAACTCCTTGAGTGGCGCAGCCATTAGAGTCGTTCACATGTATTGTATAGTCTGTACTGGAAGAAGGAGAAACAGTGACTGATGCAGCGGTCATATTTAAAGGCATCCATTGTACGGTATACGTTGGAGTACCTCCGGTGATGACAGGGCTAAGAACTGTTGATTGACCGATACACAGATTAACTGCAGGAACATTGATTGTAAGAGACGAAGGTGATGTTACAAGAACAGTTTGAGTTAGGGCAACACATCCGGAATTAACATTTACTGTATACAGGCCAGAAGCTAAATTACTCACCGAAGCCGTTGTATAGTTTCCCGGCGACCACAAATAAGTATAAGGACCTGACCCGTTCGTTGAAACGGATGCGGTAGCCGTAGACGTATTGAAACATAAGTTATTTGTTGAAACAGTTGTTATGGAAAATGAACCGGAAGATAATGGAACTGCACCCGGAATTACTAATCCTGTTAACGTTCCTCCCGGCTGACCGGCAGTTGCACCTCCGGGTGTATTAAAAAACCATGAACTCGCCAAAGTAAATATTCCAGGTTGACCTCCATTTAAATTGATGACAGAACCAGCAGATAAACCGGATGACCATATCACACCGCCAGAACCTCCACCCCCTTTGCCGTGACAATCCGGACCACCATAATTATCTGTTCCGCCGTCCCCCCCCTTGGCAAATATATTTAATGAAGATGTGGAGCACGCGTCAATCAAAATTGTTCCTCCTGCACCACCGCCACCCTGTCCGTCAATTCCTGCAATTATGTTATTGTCTAAACCATTACTGATGATACTATTACTATTTCCGCTAATAATACTCGCCCTTATTAGGATAATACCTCCTCCATTAGTTCCAGCAGTACCTAAATTATCGTTCATGTGACCTGATCCGCCGCCACCGCCTAAAAATATCTTATTTAAGGTGTTCGAATATAAAAGACCTCGCCCGTATATGCCTCCACAATTCAACGGTATAGCAGGCGGACAGGAAGCAGATGATTTTATATTTCCACCGTACCCACCATCAGCATAGTTCGCGCCGCCAGCGCCGCCACCGTTGATATTTGTTCCTGCTCCCCCCCCATTTCCATTTGGTCCTCTACCTTTTTCATTACCTGAGCTGTTCATGAAAACACCTTCTCCTTTAATTCCAGAACCAGTAAAACTTGAGGGTTCTACATAATTTGAAGTATCTCCAACGCAGCTGGTTACCGTCCCAAAACTAAAACCTCCTCCTCTGAACCCTTTTCCTGAAGCATCAATGTTTGCAAGCATATTGAGTGTACCGGTACACTCAAAAGCCAAAATGCCACCAACTGAACCATTCCACGGCATGCAACTAACTAAACCCGTAACCGTAGCATTTGTATATACGGGTACTTTTACGAGTTGAACTAACCCAATGGCGGCATACGTCTTAATTAATGGACTGGTGAAAGTAATCGTATTCGACGAAACGGATAAAATTGTTGCAAGTTCGTAGTTTCCGCAATCATTTATATTGAAGACCGATCCATAAGCAGGCGTATTTAACTGATTAATTGCCGCACCTTTCATTTGAACCAACATAACCCTGTCTCCCACCGCAAATCCAGTGGATGAAACAACGCCTACAGCCTGTGAAGATATTGAGTTAACAGCAACATAAGTATTGATAACTCCGGAAATATTCGTTTGGGCTCTCACAAGAGTGAAAGAGAAAACCAAAATAATAATTATTATGTAATATCCAGAACTGACTTTCATTAATTTAATTCTTAACTTCTTTAAACTATCAAATTCGAGCTGATATTCCACGATTAACAACTCTCAAAAATAGACAATTAACATTCATTTTAATCAATCTATGAATAAGTGATACATTTAATCTTTTATCTGCTGTATTTCCCAAGATAGATGACAAATTACTACCTGAATACTGTGATGTGCCCTGCTTTATTAATGTTGCCAATCCTTGTTTCAATTTCTATCAAATAGACATAAACACCTTCCGAAACCGGCACACCCTTATAAGTACCATCCCAACTTTCATTCAAATTTTTCAATTCCGCAATCTTCTCTCCCCAGCGATTGTATATCAAACACCGGAAAGAATTTAAACAGGCCCCTTTGGCAAACCACACATCATTTTTTTCATCTTTATTGGGAGTAAAGGTATTCGGAATATATAAAAGATAGTCGTCCGAACTCTCTGGCATGGTTAAAATAAATGGTGTTTCACATCCATTGGAATCTAAAATACTCAATGTATATCCGCCGGGGGCCAACATCCCGAAACTCATTTGAGAGGTGTAGGCCGCACTATTAAAGCTCGACAAGTAGGGAGCCGTTCCTCCGGTGATGTTATTCACAAAAAACTCTCCATCTGCGCTTTCACAAGAAGGAGACTTGGTAGTTAGATCGAATTTGGACGTCATATTATCTTTGCCAATTGAAATGGTTTGCGTATAAACGCATCCGTTGTTATCTTTTACAGCAACCAGGTATGTGCCCTGCGATAAATTACCATAATTCGTAGCGGATGAAAATCCTGAGTTATCAAAACTATATACATAAGGCGAAATGCCATTGGTTATATTATTTATCTGAACACTTCCGCTATCTGCCTCACACAACACATTCTTTACGGTTATATTCATGGCAGTGGGGCCGCTTATTAACCCAACAACAAAAATAGAAGAGGTTTGGCATGCACTGTTTGTAAGCGATAACGAATAATTGCCGGGAGCCAGGGCATTTGCCGTACCGGAAGACGAGACTACAGGGTTCCATGAATACACTGTGCCTGGCAAATTATCACTCACTGTAATACTTCCAACATTGGCGTTACAATTCGCCGGAACAACGGTGCTGGAAGTAATTAACAGAGGTGTTGAACCCAATACTGTAATTACTGTAGACGTACTGCACGCGCCATTAACAGCATATATGGTATAATTACCCGAAGCTAAAGAATCAGCAGCATTAGTAGTAGATGCTCCTCCCGGGCTCCAGCTATAGGTATTATTAGCGGGAGATGAAGTGATCGTAACCGATCCATTGGATAAACCGCATGATGTGTTGACGATAGACGTCGCCGTAATAGTAGGAGAAGGATTTACGCTTACCGTAACAACAGATGTGTTAGTACACAATCCCGTGGTTCCTGTTACCGTGTAAATAGTGCTTGCCATTGGCGTTGCTATAACCACACTTCCTGCACTGTTGTTTAAAGTATTTGACGGATTCCAGGTATAGCTACCCGCGCCATTGGCTGTTAAAGTTGATGATTGACCTGCGCAGACCTGTTGGTCGCCCGCAATAGAAAGTGTTGGACTTACAGCGACATTAACTGTTGAGGTAGCCTGACTCGCACAGCTACCAATACTGCCTGTTACCGTATAGATAGTGGTCACTATTGGATTTACCGTAATTGAATTGGAAACTGCCCCTGTACTCCATGTATAAGTCGTTGCCCCAATGGCGGATAGCGTAGTCGTATTTCCCGTACAGATTGTTGAAGACAGTGTTCCTGATAAAGTCAAACCATTTCCGCAAGCTAATCCAGAAACATTTGGCTGTTGAATTGACCAAGAAGTAGAATTAGCAAAAACTCCATTATTTCCATTAATTGTAGCATCCATTACAATCGATCCTGTCGATTGATTACATCTGTAATATGATATTAAGTCTAGTTCATTTCCTGTCAAACAATGATCATAGTCAGCAAATATTTCAGAGTCTGTTCTTACTTTTTTCCATATCCGAACTTCATCGATATTCCCGCCTAAACCTAAGTTGGGTGAATAGCTTAAATGACCTTGTATTGGTCTGAATAAGGGGTCCGAATTTACTATTTTAGTGTCAACTAATATACCATTTAAATACAGTTTTGCTGTATGTATTGTATAGTCCATAACACCAGCTGCATGATACCAAGTTCCAAATATAAACCCACCAGGAGGCATGTAGTCACAACTTACATTGGTCGGTCCGGTTGTGGAATTAGGCCCATCTACCTTAAACCCTAAATGATCTATGGCAAAATTTCCTGTCCCCAAATTCCAACCAAAACCTAAAAAAATATCTTCATAAACAACCGGATCCTCATTCATTATTAATGAGCGAGGCTGCGACCCAAAAGGTGTATTTAATTTAAACCAGCACTCCCATGTGAAACCATTACTATTATACATTTGATTAGTTAGTGGAAGAAGAACTTCATCGCTGACATTATTAAATGCTATGGACCCAAAACAATTCTGAGCAACTAATTTATCTAATGATAAAAAATTCAAAAACAAAAAACAAGTAATTACGAATATTTTCTTCATTGTTTAAATATATTATTAAAGTTAAGTAAATTCCTATTACTTCGTGTTTCAAAATCACTAATAGCTATAATTTAGTGTATTAATGTATATATTGCTATTAAACGTGTGTCTTAAAACGAAGTGAAATAACGGATGATTTTAAAGTTAATTTTCTATTCTATTTCTGTTTCAGAACCTCTATGCTATTTAAATTTCATTTTACTTAAAACTTCAGCTTTTTTTCTTCTTGGAATCTCGTATACTGTTCCATTGACAAGTTCAATGTCACAAACCTCTCCCTTACTGTAAGATTTAATACAGTCCACATTCAGTATCACGCTTCTACTAACCCGAATAAAATTTCCAACATTTTCAAGCATAGCTTCAAATAGTTTAAGGTCTTTACTGGAAAAATAATTTTTATTATTAAGCATTTTCAAGATACAGGTATTTCCATTTCCTTCTACAGAAACAATTTCATTGATTTTCACAAGAACAACCTTGTCGTTATGATGAATAGCAATTTTATTTACCCGATCCTCTTTACTATCAATAGTTCTACTAAAGTGCAAGATCTCTTCATTAGATTGATTCAAATTAATTTTCGTTATTGCTTTATCAACGGATTTAATTAGCTTAGAGTAATCAATAGGTTTCAAAATATAGCCTAAAGCGTTAAATTCAAAGGCCGTAATAGCATATTCGTCAAACGCCGATATAAAAATCACTTCAAAATCAATCTTAGAAAATTGCTTCAACAGATCGAATCCACTTTTACCAGGCATTCTTATATCTAGAAAAATCAATTGTGGATTGTGGATATCTATTTTCTTTATCGCTTCATCCACACATGAAGCCTCAGAAATAACATCGATTAAAGGGCAATATTTTGTCAATAAAGTATCTAACAAATTTCTGTTATGTTCCTCATCATCAATAATTATCGCGGTAATTTTCGTCATTTTAAAATATTCTCTAATTGAATTCTAATTTTAGTTCCCATTTTTTGGTTATCATCAAACAGGTCTATGATTTCCATTTTATAATTTGAAGTTTGATTTAATCGATTCAGACTTTCTATTTTATCCGATACTAATTTGGTTCCTTTTGAGTTCTTGCCAGCGCCATCTTTCAAATTCCTACCAACACCATTATCTTCAATTTCAATTATCGGTAATCCGTCTTGCAAGAAAATATTGACTTTTAGCTTAGGTTTCCTCATATTCCCTAAAGGTAACAAGCCATGCCAAATGGCATTTTCAATAAAAGGTTGTGTAATCAATGAAGGAATTAAAATTTCCTTAAGATCCATGTCCTCTACCGAGTTTACTTCAAAGGAAAATTCATTTTTAAACCTAAGCTGCTCCAACTCTACATTTAAATTGATTATCTGTATTTCTTCTGCTAATAATATCAAGTTTTTATCTGAATAATTTAAAACCTGTCTTAAAAAATAACTGAATTTTGCAATATATTGTACGGCTTTATCAATTTCATTTTTATATATGAGTTCCTGTATAGCAGCCAAGCAATTAGAAATAAAATGAGGATTCATCTGTGATTTAACCACTTTTAGCTCGAGTTCCGTAATTCTATTGACTAATTCAAGTTGTTCTTTTTGTCGATTTAAAGCATTTCGATTTCTAACGATTAAAATAATTATGGTTAAAACTAAGAGTATAATAATAACCCCATATTTTAAAATTTCAGAAAAAATGTTTTTGATCCTATTTGGATTAGGAGCTTCATACAGTTCACTAATTTCTTGTTCTGATAATATTCGATGAAAAAATTGTATATCATCAAAAACGCCTTCAGAATAACGTTCGTTTTTAGAACTTGCGGTGTGACCTATCATAACAGAATCAGTTAACAAATATGTTGTTTTATAACACTTTTTGACCTTATTTTGTAGTTTTCCATCTACATAAAAAATCAAATAGTTGTTATCAAAAACTATAACTAAATGGTACCAAAGTCCAAACTTAAATTTATCTACAGAACCCACAGATACATCTTTTAAAGAGTCTCTAGCGGCGTAAGCAATTAATCTTTTGGAATAACAATCATATGAAATTTCGTAAGCTACGTTAAAGTCCAATTCTTGTTCGTTTTTTGTATAAATAATAGGATTATTATCATAGCCTTTTCCTGAGTAAACTCTTCGATCCAAACTAACCCATAGTGAGATAGTTCCTTTTATTGGCTTTAATAAATTAGAAGTTGAAAGATTTAAGTAACTAGTAACATTTCCGTGTAAATAGACAGCGGACCGTTCATTTCCAAATCTGTCCGCAGTGAGCGTTACCCCCTCTGCTCTAGGTATAATTTTATCATCCTTTTCTTTAATTTCATGGTCGTTGAAATCAAATGTTAACGTAGAAGATGAATCTGCCTGGGCATAATAAATAATAGGACAAAAAAAAATTGAAATAAATAAAAGCCCTTTAGATATCATAAACAATAGAAACTTGCAGGAAAATTAAACTAAAAAAACAAAACCACGACTACCATTCGTGTTCTTTTTAGCACATTTTAATTTAAAAAAATCAATCCTCAGAGAAGACTTCCATATCAAACAGATTTATTCCAAAATCTCCTCAAAACAGGCGATCATATAATTCATCATATCATGATTGATCATAGGAGTTACTCCTATCCAAAAAGTATCATTCACAATGATATCCGTATTAGGAAGATCGCCAACGATGCGATAGTCGTAATCTTTAAAATAAGGTTGTTTGCGAAGATCTCCCGCAAATAATAAACGGGTGGCTACCTTTTTATCATTGAGTTTTTGTACGAGGTCGTTACGGGTTATGCCCGCATCTTTCTTTACCGTGATCAAAAACCCAAACCAGGACGGATTGGAATTCTCAGTAGCTTCAGGCAAAATAAGTTTATTGGTGTGCTTTGTCAAACCTTGTTTTAAAAGATCAAAATTTGTCCTTCTGATCTTCACAAATTCGTCGAGCTTTTCGAGTTGTGCTAGGCCAAGTGCGGCCTGCATGTCTGTAATTTTTAAGTTAAAGCCCTGGCGCGAATAAATGTATTTATGGTCGTAGCCCATAGGCAGATCGCCCAATTGCTGACAAAAACGCAAGCCGCAGGTATTATCCTTGCCCGGTTCGCACCAGCAATCGCGTCCCCAATCGCGGAAAGACTCTGCTATTTTTTTTAATTTAGAATTAGAAGTATAAACTGCTCCACCCTCACCCATGGTGATGTGATGTGCCGGGTAAAAACTCAAAGTAGCTATATCGCCAAAAGTACCAACATGTTTACCATTATATGTTGCACCTAAAGCGTCGCAACAATCTTCCATTAACCAAAGATCATGTTTTTCGCAAAAGGCAGTGATGGCATCCAAATTAAATACATTACCCATGGTATGGGCAATTACTACTGCTTTTGTTTTATGAGATAAAGCTCTCTCTAAATAGGTGACATCAATTTCGTAATGAGGTATGGTCACATCTACAAATACTGGTATGGCTCCGTATTGTAAAATAGGATTCACAGTTGTTGGAAAAGAGGCCGCAACAGTAATTACTTCATCGCCTGGTTTAATTCTTTCTTCTCCTAACTCAGTTGCTGTTAAAGCAGAGAAAGCTACCAAATTAGCAGATGAACCGGAGTTAACCGTTAGTACGGCTTTAACGTTGATATACTTCGCCAGTTTTTTTTCGAATTCAGCATTGAATTTACCAGTGGTAAACCAGGCATCCAAAGCCGAATCGGTAATGTATTGCATTTCTTTGTGATCGAATACTTTTCCGCTAACAGGAACAGCAGATTCTCCGGGAACAAATGCTTTTTGTTTAAAGGCTTCATCATGATACTCTTTAATTAAAGCATGGATCTGATGTTTGATATCTAATAATTTCGACATTTTATTTAGTGCAATAAGATTCTATTTGTTTAACGCGGCAATCGTATATATTATTTTTTGGATCCAATTCCTGCAAATAACCGGCAATGGTAAATTGTATGGTCTCTTCAAAATCCAGTCTTGGTTTCCAATCCAGCAAATTAACGGCTTTGGTAATATCCAGTTTTAATAACCCTGCTTCATGCAATTTTTCAGTTGATTTGGTAGTTTCAATCTGAATAGACGGAATGAGTATCTTTACTTCAGAAACAACATCTCCTACATTGTAGTTTTCAAAAGCCGAAGGACCGAAATTCCAACCGCCCGAAAATGATTTTCCATTGTTCCATAACTTCTCCGCTAATTTCATATAACCAAATACAGGTTCCAATACAAATTGCCATGGGCGAACAGAATTTGGATTTCGGATAACAGATGTTTGTTTTGATTCATAAGCTCTTACCATATCCGGAATGATACGATTATCGGCCCAATCGCCACCGCCAATAACATTACCTGCCCTACCCGATGCTACGTGTGTTGTATTGTCTTTGCTGAAAAATGATTTGATATATGAATTGGTAATTAGCTCCGAACAGCCTTTAGAGGCGCTATAAGGATCATCGCCACCCATGGCGTCATTCTCACGATAGCCCCATAGCCATTCATTGTTTTGATAGCATTTATCTGTTGTTACATTGATGGCGACTTTAACGGAAGGACAATTTCTAACCGCTTCAAAAAAATTAACCGTTCCCATTAAATTAGTCTCGAAATTATAATGAGGATTATTATATGATTCGATCACTAAAGGTTGAGCGGCCAAATGAAATGCCATATCAGGCTTTACTTCATTAAAATAATTTTGCAGTTGTTCTAAATTTCTCACGTCACCATCTACATGCTTTATTTTTTCGGAAAGTTTAGTGGTGACAAAATTATCTTTATTTGTCAAGGTCGGTAAAGCATAGCCATAGACATCTGCTCCTAATTCTTTTAACCAGATACACATCCAGGAGCCTTTGAAACCTGTATCTCCGGTTACCAGCACCTTTTTACCTTTATATATATTTGAAAACAGATCCAGTTGTATCATGAGCTTTTATTTCCAGATTTTCCATTTAGCTGAACCGCTTTGCCACATATCTTCCAGTTCGATTTTATCTCTTAAAGCATCCATACATTTCCAAAAGCCGTCGTGTTCATAGGCCGATAGCTGCCCCGAATTGGCAATGTCTATCAATGGTTTTTTCTCCCACTGCACATCATCCATATCGCTCTCTAAATGTTTGAAAATTTCTGGCTGCAATACAAAAAAACCTCCGTTAATTCTCACGCCATCACCCACCGGTTTTTCCTGGAATGTTTTTACGGTACCATTTTCATCGGTATCTAAATTTCCGAAACGTCCCGGTAATTGTATTGAACACAAAGTAGCCATTTTACCTGCTTTTTTATGGAAGTGTAGCAAATCGTTAATATTGATATCTGCCACACCATCGCCATAAGTGAGCATAAAAGGTTCGTTACCCACATATTTTTGAATGCGTTTAATACGGCCTGCCGTATTGGTATTGATACCTGTATCTACTAAGGTTACTTTCCAGTTCTCAGATCCGGTATTGTGTACTTCCATTTTATTGTTTGCCAGGTCGAAAGTTACATCGGTTTGATGCAAAAAATAATTGGCAAAGTATTCTTTGATCACATAACCTTTGTAACCACAACAAATAACAAATTCATTAAAGCCATAGTGACTGTATATTTTCATGATATGCCATAAAATAGGCTTACCGCCAATTTCTACCATAGGCTTTGGACGAGTATCTGTTTCTTCCGATAAACGTGTACCTAAACCTCCTGCTAAAATAACTACCTTCATAAATATCTTTACTTAAAAATTAATGCGTTCTTTTTCTATTACCAATGGTCGTTTCCTTATTTGCGTATGAATAGCGCCAATATATTCGCCAATAATCCCGATAAAAAATAACTGAACCGACGAAAAGAAAAATATTCCTATTACCATAGGAGCCGTCCCAATTTGAAATTCATACCAATAAACCAACTTATAAATAAAATAAGCTATAGCCACCAGAAAACTAATTATAGCAGAGAAAAACCCCACAAAGGCTGATAACCTCAAGGGCAATTTTGAATGACTGGTAAAGCCAAGCATCGCTACATCATACAATTTGAAAAAATTCGAACTGGTTTTACCCGCAAATCTTTTAGGTTGTGTGTATGGAATTTCGAAACGATTAAAGCCAAGTTCTGTTACAAGCCCCCTTAAATACGGGTACTGATCTTCTAAATTACCTAAAATTTTAATAAATTTCTGATCATACAAACCAAAGCCAGTAAAATTTTTGATAATTGGCTCCCCATCCG
Source organism: Bacteroidota bacterium (assembly GCA_040387475.1). GTDB lineage: Bacteria > Bacteroidota > Bacteroidia > B-17B0 > Aurantibacillaceae > UBA4416. The sequence goes on from JAZKDT010000018.1 coordinate 183,182, forward strand.
AAGCGCTAGCTAATAGGTTATAAAAAAATTTACGAACGCCAAACATAAGAGCATTTTCTTTGCTTTGTGTTTTAACGCCGATCACAATTTCATAACCTTCCTCCCATTTTTTAATGAAATCAGCAATCAATTCCACTGGGTCCTGAAAATCAGCTACTAAATACACAACTGCATCGCCTTTACATTGGATTAAACCGTAAAATGGCGACTTTATCCAACCAAAATTTCTTGCATTAACGATTACTTTAACGTTTTTATCATGTTGAACTATTTCTTTCAATATTTCTAATGATTTATCAGAAGAATGATTATCAATGAATACGTGTTCATAATTATAATGGGGCAAATCATTAAATACTTTCTTTACAGCGCCTACTAATAATGCGATATTTGATTCTTCATTAAAGCAAGGAGTTAATATTGAAATAGTTTTTTTTGTCATGTTTTTTTACTCATTCAAAAATAGAATATTTTTTCATTATTGTTGTAATTATTTTACTTCTTTAAATGAATTAGATTATATTTGTTTGTCTAGTTTTTTATTGGGAACTATTCATTTTTTATATCTATGAATACAATCATTACAGAAGACCTAAATACAATAATTAATCAATTCGAAAATTGGGATAGATTAAAAAATAAAACAGTTTTAATTTCTGGAGCTAACGGATTTTTACCAGCTTATCTTGTTGAGACTTTAATTGAAGTTAATAATCGTTTTGAAGCCAATATTACAATTATTGGCTTAGTAAGAAATCATGAAAAAGCAAAAGCTAGATTCAATAAGCATTTAGAAAACAAATACTTACAACTAATAATACAAGATGTATGTGACCCTATAGCTATTGACAAAAAAATCGATTTCATAATTCACGCTGCAAGTCAGGCGAGCCCAAAATATTATGGTGTAGACCCTGTTGGTACTTTAAGCGCTAACGTTATAGGCACATTAAACTTAGCTAAATTAGGAGTAAAAAATAAAGTAGAATCCTTTCTATACTTTAGTTCTAGTGAAGTTTATGGAGAATTACCAGAGTCATTAATGCCTGTAAAAGAGAATGTATTTGGATTTATCGACCCTGCAAGGGTTAGATCTTGTTATGGAGAAAGCAAACGAATGGGAGAAACCATTTGTGCTAGTTATCTTCATCAATATGGTTTAAAAGCAAAAATAGTTCGTCCATTTCATACATATGGCCCAGGAATGATGCTTGATGACGGAAGAGTATATGCCGATTTTATTGCAAATGTAATTTCTAAAAAAGATATAATTTTAAACAGTGATGGCTCGGCACGAAGAGCATTTTGTTATTTAACAGATGCCACTGTTGGTTTTTTAAAAATACTATTAGATGGTAAAGACGGGGAAGCCTATAATGTAGGAAATCCTAAGGAAGAATATAGTATTTTGGAACTTGCGCAATTAATAATTGACTTAAGACCAGAATTAAAATTAAATGTAAAGGTAAATTTACCGGATAATAATGGCAATTATTTAAAAAGTACCGTTTCTAAAAATTCCCCAAATATTGACAAAATGAATGAACTTTCATGGAAACCAAACGTTTCGGTTAGTGATGGTTTTAACAGAACAATTAAAAGTTTTAATTAATATGAAAATAAACGATTTAAAGGAGAGGTTTAAAAATAATGAGGTATCAAAAGCTGATTTTATAACTCAAATGCATGAGCGGCATAAAATATTATTTGATTTTGCGAAAAATATTAACAATACAGAAATAGCTGAGATTTCTATAAAAAACGGTCAGGTAATTTACACTTCAAATGCCACTACATACCATAAAGGAGGCTCAAAGTTTATATCAGATATAAATGATAGAAGAACTGCTCCAGTTGAAGCATTTAATTTTGATTTTTATGAGCCTAAGGACTCTGAAATTATATATCGATTAGTAAAAGATGGTGACACAATATTTGATATTGGCGCCAACATCGGTTGGTATTCGATTCATTTAGCTATGAAATTAAACTCTAGTAAAATTTATTCTTTTGAGCCAATACCATCAACATTTAATCAACTTAAACTTAATATTGAATTAAATAGTTGTGAAAATATTGTTTTAAATAATTTGGCTCTTACTGATAAAAAACAGAAACTTTCCTTTTATTATTCACCGAGTAATACAGTAGCATCTTCATCGCGTAATATTATGGAAAATGATGAAGCTCAATTAATAGAATGCGACGCCAATACAATTGATGAATATATGGTAGAAAATAATATTACCTCATTAGATTTTATTAAATGTGATGTTGAAGGTGCGGAATTCTTTGTTTATAAAGGCGGAGTAAAAGTCTTTGAAAAATTCAAGCCTATTATTTTTACTGAAATGCTTAGAAAATGGGCGGCAAAATTTGATTATCATCCAAACGATATTGTTAAACTATTTACAGATATTGGCTACAAATGTTTCCTCATAAATAACAATTGGTTAGCTGAAATAACAGAGATTACGGAAGGGACTGTCGAAACAAATTTTGTTTTTCTGCATTCAGAAAAACATAAAACACAAATTGAACGATTTATAAAATAAACACACATGCAAACTTCCGCAGATTTTGCTAGAGAAATAAGAAAAACTACTCTTAACATGGTTTTCAACGCAAAGGCGTCACATATTGGAGGTGCTTTTTCAATGGCGGATATTTTATCTGTGTTGTATAACGACATCTTAAAAATAGATCCTTTACAACCTGAAAACGAAACGAGAGATCGGTTTTTATTATCAAAAGGACACGCATGTACCTCATTGTATGCAACTCTCGGTTTAAAAGGTTTTTTTGATATAAAAGAATTGGATACTTATGCTACTGATGGTAGTAAATATTTATCTCATACTAGTCACTATATTTCAGGTGTTGAAATTTCTGCAGGAAGCTTAGGGCATGCGTTACCAGTTGCGTGTGGCTTAGCAATTGCTTCTCAAAAGAAACAAAAAACATGGAAAACTTATTGTTTATTAAGTGATGGAGAATTAAATGAAGGTTCAAATTGGGAAAGTATTTTATTAGCACCGCAATTGAAATTAAAAAATCTGATATTAATAATAGATTATAACAAAATACAAAGTTTTGGTTTTGTAAAGGACGTCATTGACATTGAACCTTTATCAAAAAAATTTGAAGCATTTAATTGGGAAACCTATGAAATTGATGGGCATAATCACGAAGAATTGCTAAAGACTTTTAAAGCATGTGATAATCAAAATCAAAAACCAAAAGTTATTATTTGTAATACTATTAAAGGGAAAGGTGTTAGTTTTATGGAAAATAAATTACTGTGGCACTATAAATCACCAAGTCAAGAAGAGTATAATCAGGCACTTGAAGAACTTAATTACTAATTATGAGGACTGCATTTATAAAAGAGTTAATAGAAGAGGCGAAAAGCAATAAATCTATTTTTTTAATTGTTGCAGATTTAGGATTCAGCGTTGTTGAACCATTTGCTGAACAATTTCCAGACAGATTTTTAAATGTTGGTATTGCCGAGCAAAATATGGCTGGAATTGCTAGCGGTTTAGCAATGGAAGGATACAATGTATATATATATTCAATTGGTAATTTTCCAACACTAAGGTGTATGGAACAAATAAGATATGATATTTGCTATCACAATGTTAATGTGAAAATAATTGCAGTGGGCGGTGGATATGCGTATGCTTCTTTAGGAGCATCACATCATGCCACAGAAGAGATTGGCATGTTACGAACTATACCAAACATAACAGTTTGCGCGCCAGGAGACCCAGAAGAAATGCGTGCCATTACAAGGTTCACTTCTTCATACCATGGACCATGTTATATAAGAATTGGGAAAGCTGGTGAACCTGAAGTACATAAAAAAAACAATAAATCTGTTCCCGACATTAAAAGTGGGGAAATTCTAAATGTTAAAAGTGGCGGGAATGTTGCGGTATTTTCATCTGGTGCTATGCTTGATTACTCTGCGAATTTTATTTCGAATAATAATATTAATGCCTCTTTATATAGTTTCCCATTTATAAAACCAATTGATAAAAATCAATTGGTTGATATTATACAAAAATATAATAAAATAATAACCATAGAAGAACATCAACTTAATGGCGGTTTTGGTTCAGCAATCTTAGAATTAATAAATGATTTGAAAGAGTCAAATACACTAACTTCTTATCCGGAAATAAAACGAGTTGGCATTAATAATTCTTTTTATTCTACAGCAGGAACGCAAGAATATTTAAGACAACTAGCTGGCATTGAATTAAAGTTAGATTTTTTTGAAATGTAATAAAAAAACGATCTATTTTGATTCGTCTTTGCGTTTTCTATATTCCTTAAACATCAACAATAGTAGAAATAATATCGCGCCAGTTAGTGATATTTTTAACCCAATATTTTTCAACCTCGGTTCAAAACTCAATTCCACTTTATTGTTTCCTGTTTTAATTGGTAAACCGGTAAGTCCGGCATTAATTCGATACAATTTAGCATCTTCATCGTTTACCTTAACACTCCAGCCTTCATCAAAAGGCATTGAGAAGAATAAGACCTTAGGCTCTTTTGTGCTTATCGAACCAACAATATTATTATCAGAGAATTTAGATATGTTGAATTTATCTGATTTATGTTCGTTTACATAAGCCATATAACTATCGAAAGTTATGGGTGCAGCAGTATCAGCTAAATTAAACGATTTAAAGGATGCAAAAGTGACTTTATCTTCATTTCCAATTACAGTAGCCCTTAACAAACAAAAATCTTTTTGAGTAGGCGATAATTTTTTAAAGGCATCTTCACCAATAGTAGTGTTATAGGTAAAACCAAAAGGCAATACAAATTTATTTTTAAAAATCGTTACATCGCCAAATTTGGCAATAGAATCAAAGCCCATATTTTTTACCGCACCATCCGTTCTCTTTGATAACCAATACTTACCACTGGCTATCGAAAACAAGATTGGCCTGTCGCCTAAACCTTTTGCCCAACGGGTTTGGTTCTCGTCTTTCACATCAATGACGTTAAGGTCACCTAAAAATTTAATATAATTTTTTTGATTGAATGAATAATAAGATGTTGTGCCATAAAAATTTTGAACCTTGGCATCATTAATACTGCTATGAATAGCCAAACCTGAACTATAATCTTTATTAACCCTGAAAAAATCTTTATCTGTATTTTTTAAATAGGCTATTGATTCCATTGTATAATCGTTATAACCAATTTTATCCTTTAACATAGAGCCCGTTATCACGTCACGTTTATTAACCGTAATGCTTGAAAAATAAGCGACCTCTAAAAAGCAAAGTACAATCAGCACTGTTTTAGAAATAGCTTTCAAAGATGCTGTTGTGCTTAAACCATATAACAAACCTGCATAAGCCAGGATCAGGAAAGTAACGACGGATCTTAAGCTTGTATTAACGGCAGGCTTGAACTGGTTAGCAGGTGTGTATAATAATAACAATAAAACCAACACTGTAGAACCTAATACAATTTTATTGATCTTATTATTTTTCTCAATATAATTGATGGCTCTGGCAGAGAACATGACCATAAAGATCACGATCACTAAGGAGAATGCTCTGAAGTAATCTCCCGAGAAAGCCCAGAAGGCATAACGGAAATAAGGGAACAAAATAGGCATACAAAATAAAACAGTAATGCCCCCGTAAAACCATTTCTGACGTTTGTTCAATGAACTAAAAAACTGAGGGAAAGCCACCAAGCAAAATATACCACAATAAAATAATGGTGCCTCCAAATAATTTTGCCAGCCACGGAAATTACTTCCTGTACCGATCATATCACTTCCAAAAGCCCTGAATGTAGTAGTAAAGCGTAAAACATCATCCGCTAGACCAAAAATATCCTGTTGCTTTAATTTGTCAAAGAAACTGGATTCGCCGCCAACACGCGGGCTTTCCAAATATTGCAGCACATCCGGCAATAACTGGTAACAGGCAATGCCAACGCCTAATCCTGCCAAGCCTACTGTTTTTAAAAGAAACAAAAATAAGGCTTTATTGTTTGGTTCGTGCGTGTCAAAATAGCGAGCGAAAATATAAGTCGCTAAAACTACTGAGTAAGGAAATAATAAAAATGGTTGAAGAAATGCCAGGCACATGATCCCAAATACAAACCAAAAGAACTTTTGGTGATTTAACCAGCGCTCAAAGCCATATAAAATGATAGCAATGTATACTGCCTCTGTCGAAAATATCACCCAGCATCCACCCAGGATAATAAATCCGGAAAAAGCAAAAAGCATAGAAAAGATAAGAGCAGAAAAATTGGATAGTTTTACTTCTTTTAAGAATTTATAAAAAATCAATCCTGACAAAAATATTTTTAGAATTTCCATAAACGCAATACCATATGGTATTTTAGATTTATCAAAAAGTGTTAAGAAATCAGAGAAGAAATCACCTAACCAGATAGGAAATACATTTTGCCCCATCCCCTGAGAGAAACTCCACCCCGGTACTCCACCCATATCTGAATAGTTGGTTAACCATGGAAAATAAATATTGATAGAATCGCTGCCAATATCCCTGAACAAATAGGTTTTTTTAAAACTAATAAAATCACTGAAGATGAAGTAACAGGATATAAGTAGAAGTCCCAATAAATAGTAAAGTTCTTTTCCTTTAATATAAGAATCGTAAAAATTAGAATTTAATGGATTAGTTTGTTCCTGTTTACTATTATTTTGTGTTGCCATATAAGCTATACCTTCTAAAATTTAATGTACTAAGATAAAAAAGGATTTTCAATTCTGAACTAAAAATAAATAGGCATATTGTATAAAATAACGTCGGAAATACCTCGAAATTTGTAAATTAGTAAAACTAACATATCTTAAAAGCAAACTTTATGAAAAAAATATACCAAACTACTTTTCTTTTATTACTTGCAGGAATATTTGCCAGTAATCAGGCGCAAATCATTACAACTTTTGCCGGTACAGGAACTGCAGGTTTCAGCGGAAACGGTGGGGTTGCAACCGCCGCAAAACTTAATAATCCAACGGGTATTGCTTTTGATAGATATGGTAACACTTATATATCAGATTACAGCAATCACCAGATCAGAAAAGTAGATGCTTCAGGTATTATTACTACAGTTGCCGGTACAGGGGTTGGTGGCTTTAGCGGAGATGCTGGTTTGGCAACTAATGCTAAATTAAATCTTCCGTCTACCCTTACCTTTGACAATTTGGGAAATATGTATATAGTGGATGCCGGTAATGGTGCTATAAGAAAAGTAACTACTGCGGGGATTATTTCAACCGTAGTCGGAACAGGTGTAAATGGTTATAGTGGTGATGGTGGCGCTGCAACCAGTGCTAAATTAAATTTTCCTTGCGGAATATATATTGACAGTAATGGAGACATTTACATAGCAGATAGAAATAATCACAGAATCAGGAAAGTGAATACATCTGGAATCATCTCAACTTATGCAGGAACAGGCACTAGCGGCTTTAGTGGTGACGGAGCTGCTGCTATAAGTGCTAAATTGGATATGCCCAACGGTATCACTTTTGACTTAAGTGGCACAGCCTACATAGCGGATGCTTATAATAATCGGATTCGTATAGTTAATACGTCAGGTATAATTTCTACTGTCGCTGGAACAGGAACTGCAGGATCTACCGGCGATGGAGGTGCAGCTTTAAATGCTCAGCTTAATAAACCTTTTGGAGTTACTTTTGATGCAGCTGGGAATTACTATGTTGCAGATTTTTCCAATCAAAAAGTCAGAAAAATAAGTGTAAATGGTTTTATTACAACCTTTGCCGGAACCGGTGTTGGTGGTTACAGTGGAGATGGCGGTATGGCCACGAATGCAAAATTGCTGTATTTCGAAAAAGTATCAATCGATTCAATAGGTAATATGTATATTCCCGATTCAGGAAATAACAGGGTACGAAAAATAAGCTGCACGCAACCAACTGTTACAGCAATAACATCCAACAGCGCTATCTGCGCCGGTGATGCAGCAAGCTTAACTTCTACAGGCGCCTCTTCTTATACCTGGAGTTCAGGAAATTCAGGGGCCAATATATCAGTGAGTCCAACAGTAACAACTACCTATACTGTAACAGGCACCAATACTTTAACCGGATGCCGAAATTCTGCCACCGTTACACAAGTTGTAAATCCTTGTACAGGTGTAAAAGAATTCGGATCAAAAAATGAGTTTAGTATCTATCCAAACCCATTAAGACATAAAGTAACATTAATCACAAATGGATCAAAACAACTGGTTCAGATATTCAATTACCTTGGAGCATTAGTTTATAGTGTAACTATTGAAAACGAAAAGACAGAAATTGATTTTACTAACCAGGCCTGTGGTGTGTATTTTATAAGGGTTGGCAACACTTCCCGAAAATTAATTAAAGAATAATTCCCTATTTAATATCGGGCGCTTCATAGTTAACCCCTTTTCCATCCAGTTGCGAGATTTTTAAGGAATTTACGGTTAAGCTTAAAGGTTGTTTTTCTATATTCCATATGAAATAGGCTATTTTTTTGGCGCGTTTTGGCAAATTACCAATAGTGATGGTACATAAAAGATTCTTTCTCCCATTGAGATCATAACCCAGCCATTGCAAGGGATAACGTTTAAAATAAAGCGTTTGATCCAGTGAATCATTTACCTGCAATACAACCCATGCGTTCACCGGAACCGGTATCTTTTCGATAGCCAGGTCAATTTCGGCTATTAAGGGGTTGGTATTGGCAAAGGTGGTGTCGCCGTGGGCATATAATTCAATAAACTCATTTTCGTTATGGCTGAGAGAAACATGGTTTATCTCTAAAATTTTATGCCTTACTATTTTTTCTTTGCGCTTCAACAACACAAAACCCCAATCGGGCTCGGTACCAATGATATCATAATAGGGTTTGAAATATTTTTCTTCGGGTTTAGTTGCGATGTAATAATCACAATTCATTTGCATCACTTCCGTTGGATCCGCAGGATTTAAAACACCACCATACCGGTAATTAAAAAACCCATAAAACAATTCCCGCACACGGTGCCCGCCTATGGTAATTCGCTCCGGCGACTTTTCCTGTTCTTTTAACAGGGTTGTGTAAAAGTGCTCAGGAATAGTTTCATAAACATTGAGCGAGTGTTTCCTGAAATTAAGGTTCACCATGAAATGAATCAAAAACAAAGACGTTAAACCTATCCCTATGACTCTATTGATGTTCATCGAAAGCTTGTCGATCGTAAAACAGAGCAACAGCATAAAAAACACATAAAAAAACAAGCCGGTGCGGTCTTCAGGAAAATTAACACCAAACAATACATGCATCAGGTAAAATCCCAATACCAACGAAAAAAATATAACGAAGAATAAAACAGACAGGTCGGGTTGCCTGAGATGTGTTTTGATTTTCAATACATGATGCCTGTTAATATACAAACATCCAATGCCAAGGGCAGCTACCGAACTTAATACAGCCCACTTCATCCACGCAGCGTAAGATCCGATGACTAATTGCAGCAAGGTGGCAAACGTCACCTGCCAGTAGCTATCACCCTCGCCATAATATAAAGCGCCATTGTCCTGCAAAAAGAAGGAAAAAGACAACCAGTAATATACCGCTGCCAAATGAGCCAGCCATGTAACCAAAACCAGGGGTTTAAATAATGTTTTGTTGAATATCTGTATCAACAAGATGATACCACTGAGTAACAACACCACAATAATCAGGATCAAATTACTGCTAATGGCTAACTGGAAAAATAAAAGGCTCAACAAAAATTTACTTTTTGAAGCAGGAACCTTCATGAAATCGAGCATACAAGCTATGCCCATGATTAACAAGGCCAGCGATAAACCATAACCTCTACAGGCACTAAAAAATGTGAGCCAGTGAAATGATAACAACAGTGCGCCGGTTAAAAGGAGTTTTGAACCCAATTGATTCAGGTTTTTTGAAATTTTATAAGTTGCAAGCATAAGTACGATCAATCCCATTAAATTAGGAAGACGTAACGCAAAAGGAGAAGAACCAAACAAATGGAAACAGATATTTCCTAAAAAACTATTCAACACATGATTATTGGCATCTACAGCCGAATGAAAGGGCATATAATGCCCCGACTGAATGAAAAAGAAAAAAGTAGCTGTTTCATCGTGATTGAACGGTACCAGGTAACTCCGGAATGCTGCAATGATGAAAACAACAAGAGCAATTGCCCGGAAAAGAACCGGAAAAATAGTTTTTTTAGTTATAGTTACCTCACTCATTTTATACAGCTTCAAATAAATGAGACGTCTCTACTTTACAGATCTGGCTAAGATAACGTTTATACCATTGTTTGGCATTTGCTTTCGCTGTTAAATGGGTCATATTGGCTCTCCAAATACCAATATGTTCCATACTTTGCCAATAAGAAATAAATATTCCGGTATTACCGCTATTGCAACTTTCATAACCTAAATATCCCTCTTGCTCCTGCGCCAGTTCCATGGTCAGTTCATCCATCTCGGCATAACCTTCAAGGTCATCAGATTTGGTGGATGAAAAAATAACAGCATAATAACCAGATTGAGGCGGGGTTGATTTCCACATAGTATGTTTATTTAAAACCTAAAAATAAGCATAAAAAAAGCATCCTCTGTTGAGAGAATGCTTTTGAGTAAAATATTTTTTACCTAAGGATTAGGAGTAGCTGTATTAGCTGCAGGTTGTGTTGCTGCAGGTTGTGCTGCCGCTGGTGTAATAGCACCTCCCGCTTTTTGTTTGGTTATTGAACCTTCTGTATCAGAACTTTCTACAGATCCGCCTTTTCTTGGAGTAGACAATAAACTGAATACTAATAATAAGATCGCTAAAGTCCAGGTTGCTTTTTCAATAAAATCAGTACCACGACGTGCACCCATGATTTGGTTTGCAGCCGAAAAGTTACTGGAGATACCTCCACCTTTTGAATTTTGAACTAATACTACTAAAATTAATAGTACACACACGATGATAATGGAGATAGTTAATATTGCTTGCATAATTTATTTGTTGGTTTTCAGTTTTTCTATAAGGGATGCAAAGTAAACACTTTTTTGCGGAAATTTCAAACTTAATATTTCATAAGCGCGAATTGCTTTAGAAATATTTCCCTGTAAGGCATAGATCTTTGCTAAAGTCTCGGTTACCAAATGTTCGTTTTCCAATAAACTTTGCTTGGCGTCAATGGCGGGAGTAAAGAATTTGCCTGTTCCCAATTTAATCCTGCCGGGGTCAGATTCGATGATTTTATCAATTAATTGCTTATTTTGACTGAAAAATGCTGGTTTTTTATCATTTTCAACCTTTTTTTCGTCTTTCTCATCTTTTTCTTTAATCGGCTTTCTTTCGGTTTTAGTCTCAATCTGAAATGTATGAGCGTCTTTTTGAACAGCTTTTAACCATTCTGTAAACGAATTTGGTTCTGAAACTGGTTCTTTGTTTAGATCAGGAGTTTTGATAATATCGGTCTCTACATAAGACTGAATAATACTTTTATTAATTTCCTGCTCAATTGTTTCATTTAATTTCACTTCATTGAAGTCTTGCACCGGAACTTCCGTTTCATTTTCAATGGATTTAATGATATCCATTTCGCTGTTATCCAATGATTCTTTGATGCTATCTTCTTTGGTAAGAGTAACCGTATTAATTGATGGAACGGTATTCACATAAATCACTTTGATATCATCGCTGGTAATGGTAACGGGGCTTACTTTTTTCGGTATCTCAATTTCGATAACGTCAACCTTCGGTTCTTCTATCTCTTGTACTTTGTCTTCAACAACGGGCTCTTTAGCTGCAATAGCGTGCTTTTCAGGCTGATGTAACAATTCATACAAAACAGTTCTGCTGTTCACCACGACGGCTGTTTTACGTAACTGCCTGGAGTAATTAATGGCCTGGTATTTATGTAGTCCTTTGGTATACAATAAGTGAGCGCTCTCAAAAAAAGGATATTCATTTACCAACAATTCGAGTCCGGCCAAATTAGCAGCCTCTATCTGATGGGGATTTTTAATGATATCTATAAATTGCTGCTGCTGCATTACCAATTATTAAATGCCTTGTTAAAAATATCTTCGGTTAACTGCCTGTTGATCTCAGTTAACAAAGCGTCCTCCTGTGAGGAAAGGGATGATGTGGTTGGATAGTCCGCAAAACGACTAAAATTCTGATCAAAATTTTTGGTTTCATCAAACTTGTTGATGTATTTTACATTGACAGTAATGGTTAAGCGGTTTTTTGCCGCGAGATCATTACTTTGAATCGCCACCGGAGCAATATTATAGTCCAGGATGGTTCCTTCAAACTGCAGATCACCGTTTTGTTTATTAAGAGACAATCGGGTTTGCGTAGAAACAACATCTCTTAATCTTTCTGTAAATTTTTGACTGATGGCCGGGCTACCAAGGGTTGTATTATTAGTAAAAAATCCAACAGACACGGTTTTTGCTTCAATGGGAATAGAGGCGCCATCTAAAGAATACTTTACCTTACAGGAATTAAAAAAACAAATTACTGTCAAGATAGAAAATATGTAGCGGATGTTTTTCAATTTATTGAACTGCGAATTTAGCAAAAAATCCTCCCGAAAGGCGTTTAAAAGCGACACAAGTTTCGTTAAATTGTTACTCCATGGCCGGTTTGATATTGATCACACGGATATTTTCGGGATTAAAATATTTTTTGCAGATCTCTGTTAGCTGCTCCGGTTTGATGGTTTTGTAAGTTTCCAACGCCTGGTTGTACTTATTATAATCCATAAAGTAATATTCGGCAAAGCCAAGCTTATCAGCAATAGCCTGGTTTGAGAAATTTTGAAAGGTTTGACTTACTTCCAGATTCCGGATATAATTGTCGATCAGCTCCTGATCGATACCTTCATTTATAATATCATAGATTTCTTTCGAAATGAGCTTTTTTACCTTGGCGTTTCCTATTTGAGCCTGCATCACCACATCAAACGTAGCCACATTAGCATATAATCGTGAGTCATCGGATTGTGCAACTATTTGGTAAGCCAGGTTACCCCTTTCCACAATGCTATTATTTAAAATAGAATTGGAATTACTGAATAACAGATCGCGCAAGAGGTTAAATCCGTAATAGTCAGCTGTACCTACCGCCGGTGCAGGAATAATGTATGAGTATATCTGAACCGGGTAGTCTATTTGCATTTCTTCCGTGGTTGGAGCAAACGAAAATAGGTCGGGCTCAGCTTTCTTAGCATTTAAAGGCAACTGTTTTTTTATCGGACCAAAATATTTTTTAGCAAACTCAAATATTTCTTCCGCCTTTACATCTCCCACTATCACCAGGTAAGCATTATTAGGGCTATAAAACTTATCATAAAAATCCTGGCATTGTTTGGTTGTATAGGCCGTAATCTCGTTAAGGTTTCCAATAACATCAACCTTGTAAGGGTGTTGCGCAGGATACAAATGTTTATAGCGTTCAGATCCCATTCGATTGTACCAATTATTCTCTCCTAACCTCAACTCTTCGCCCACCACTTCCCGCTCGGTATCGAGTACTTTTTGATCCAGGATCAGATTTTCCATTCTGTCGGCTTCCATATCAAATACCTTTTCAATATTTTCTGTGGGTAATTCCTGCCAATAAACGGTTCTATCAAAAGTAGTATAGGCATTTATCTGGGCACCCATTTTCTCCATTTCGTGAATGTAAACATCTCCTTCTCCGCTAAATTTTTTGGATCCGCGAAACATCATATGCTCAAACATATGAGCCATTCCACGCACTCCGTCCCACTCATCCTTGCTCCCTACCCTATACCAAACTTCCATTTGTACCATGGGCGATGTGTTTTTTTCGCATACGATCACTTTTAATCCGTTAGGAAGGGTGATTGTTTTGATAGGAAAATCAATTGCAAAACCTGTTGAAGAAATAACAATACTGAATACCAATAATAATGCTTTCATATTTTATTTTTTAAAATTCTAATCCCAGCCCGATCACGAAACCCTGATTAAACTGACCGCTCGGACCATAGCCTAAGATATAATCAACCCTAATGATCTGTAAAATATGTTCTATACCAAAGTTGATCTCGTAATATTGATCAAGTTTATCATTGAATAAAATATGCCCTCCAACAACTTCCTGAATTCTATATTTTTTTAGTAACGGCACTTTATTAAAAATAAATCCGTTAAAATGATGCTCAGCATGACCCTCTGCATACCAGTTCTTGGTGCTGTAGGTATAGTAAGGCAATAATTTAAAGGAATTCAAATAATCATTGTTGGCTAAAATAGTTTGGTTACCATCGAAATGTTTATAATCCATAAACTCTACGTACTTATTACTTAAAAAGTAGCCTCCTTTTAAACGGTATGCAAAGGTTCCAAACAAGCCTAATTTAATATTATCATCAATAGCAATTCTGGCCAGATCATAATCGGCCCTGGTATTTAAACCAGGAATTGCTTTGGTATATAACAGATTAATAATAGGAAATTTACTGCCCACAATAATTTTTTGATGAGGACGCGTATAGTATTTTTGTTTAAAACGAATGGAAAAACCCAGTTCTACAACGAATGAATTATTAATCGCAAAACTGGAGTCGTCGGTATGCGGACGCAATGGATCATTACTTGTAAATGCTTTATAAGGATTATCGATCCAGAGATCATTGGCCGTATTTCTTAAAGCAGACCGTTCGGCATACTCTGTATTAAAATTTGCAATTAGTCCATTAATCAACTCTTTACGATAACTAAAAGAAGCATACGTTTTCTTATACAACTTCATAAAATTTTCATTATTCAATAAAGTATACGACGTATTCATTGTGGCATTAATAGGATCGCTGCTATTAAATTGCAAAGCGCTGGTTCCAACCTTTATATTGATGGATTCAAATTTTTCTTGTTTAATCATGTATTTCCAATTGGCGGTTCCACCCCACAAATAATTAGAAAAGCCATATCTCACGGTTGCTGCAAGGTTATGATAACGATGATCTTCGTAGCGCTTGGTCATATCCACTTTAATGGATGCATTGACTCCCTCTACTGTATTATACTGCACTCCGGATGTTAAAAGGCCGGACGTATTTAAACTAAATTTTTTCGCAGATTTATTATAACTGTAACCCATTATCAGGTGGTTTACTGAAAGCTTGTTTCCCTTCCTATCAACACTATCTTTGTAACGATCACTATTTTTTATGGCGCCAATACTATCTTTCTTTCGATAATCGGTTTCTTCCTCATGAGTTAAAGGCACAGGGCGCGATTCATGCCAATAGCCTGTATCTTTCTTATTTGCCCCGTCTTCCACTTTTAATACTTCATTCTTAAAGAATTTTTTAGGAAAAACGGGATGCATATCGTAATCAGAGAACACGGCATTAAAATAACCGTCGCCAATAAAGCCGAACACTTTAAAATTGAAGGTCATATTTAATCCGGTTGGCATCCAGATACTATCATTTACCGGTGCGTTTAACTGTTTAATATGAAGCGTATCCACAAAATCAATTTTAGCATCTTTAGTTAAATAAACGTCGGCGCTATGCACCCTCCACGTGTTTTCCTGAATATATATAATTCCTCTAAAGCATGGATCTGTTTTGCGTTTGGGAATGATCTCAATTTTGTTCAACATCTTACCATCTTCAAACGTAGTTCCCAATAATTTATAACGGTATGACAAAAGAGCATTCTCGTTGATAGGCGAAATAAAAGGCCTGTCGCTAAGACCATCCAGTGTAATCAGATTTTCGTAAATACTGAATTTCATATCGCTTACCTGGTTAAAGCTAAACGCTTTATTATCTCCGCTTACTCGGCTGGAATACATGATCTCTTTTTCGTCGTTTGGTTTACGGAAATGATATTTAGTTTCGCTTTCACTTAAATAAACAACTCCCAGTAAAGTTGAGTCTATTTTTTCGCCGCCGGTATTCATGGCATTAAGTAGCTTAACCATTTTTTTAGGAAAGTCTTTCAGGCGCTGTAATCCTTTGATATAAGCCTTGCATGTAAAAGCGTTAACCTCATTTAAATAAAATTTACGTTTTTTGATTGCTGCACGGATAACAGCATAAGCGGGATCTTCACCGTCTTTAATAACCACTTCTTTTAACTCGTAGCTTTCAGGATTAAGGATAACGTTCCTAACTGTATTTCCGGTAACCTCAACTTTCTCAACTTTCTTTTTATAACCAACATATTGAAAAATCAACTCGTATGTTCCTGGCGCCAGCTTTAGTGAATAAAAACCATCGGCATTGGCATTGGTACCCTGGGTTGTTCCTTTAACTAATACTGATGAAAACGACAAGGCCTGATTTCTATCGTCGGTTATTTTCCCTCTTACCGAAGCGAGTTGAGCAAACAAAATCGTAGAACTTAAAACCAGGATTAATGCAAGTAAAGTCTTTTTCATAAAGATAATAGACGTTTAAGATAATCAAAAAGTTACAGCCACATCATAAAAATTTTATTTTTTAATTAGAGATTATCCATTACACCAAATTCAAGTGGAGTCCACACACCCATTGGTATATTTGCCTTTTTAAGTGTATTGCCTGTCCATACGTTACAGGTTTTAAAAATACCGTAAGTGCCGGTTGCTTCAAAATAATTATCATGTAGGCCGTAAGATGGATGTGGAAGTAGCTGTGGCTTTTGTTCCTTTAAATGGAAACTCTGCGTTATATGCTTTACCATCTGTAAATAACCTGATTTTGAAATAGATATTTTTTTGACCATATTACTCACGGCTATTTTCCTGTAATACGTAACATGCATAGCCGTTGAACCGAGACCAAACAAAGCATTAGCCACCGTCTTCATTTTTAGGTCGGCCCATGTTGGTGTATTCAGGTAAAAACCTTTATCTCCCCAACCTATTGCTATATAGTGGTATGTCGTATCAATGTGTGAAAAATTCTTATCGTCAATAAATGTATTCCAATCAAAATATTCATTGGTTTTAGGCATAACAATATCAGTATGCACTCCGTTGGATTTCACATATATATCAATCGCATTTTTTTCGTCATTTAATAACGGATTCAGCGTAATTTTGGGTAAAAGCCAGGCGCACAATAACCAAATAAGAATAAGTGAAATGAAACCGGCACTTATTTTAAGAGTCTTCTTTAACATAACTTATTTCTTATTGATCACATTTAATAAAAAAAGTAACCCTTCCTGTTTTTACAAGAAGGGTTCACAATAAAATATGTTTTAGCTGGTTACTTGTCCTTTGTCATCATAATTTGTTTCTCCAAAGAAAATGTATCTGTTTTTCCGATTTTCAAATCAGCTTTTTCCTCGGCTGTTTTATATCCTTTTTTAACCACTTTGATCGTATAGGTTACATCGCCTTTAAGCGTAATGAAATATTCACCATTATCATTGGTAGTGGTAGTTGCTACCGTTGCGCCGGCCGCATCCAGTATCTGAACATCAACAGATGCCAAACCGCTTCCTTCAAATCCATCGCGAACAGTTCCTTTTAAAATACTGAGGCCGGAATTTGTTTTTCTTTTACCATCTTTTTCTAACAGCGCGTAATTAGAGAGATCGGCTTTATAAATATCACTTTCTCCTAAACCTCCTTTACGTTCGCTGGCAAAATAAGCGGTTTGTGCATCAGCACTAACTACCAGAGGTCCATCTTTAAAAACTGTGTTAATTGGATATCCCACATTTACCGGTTTGGTCCATTTTTCTCCTTCTAAGGTTGATTTAAAAATATCATAGGATCCCATTGATTCTTTTCCGTTAGAGGAGAAGAATAATGTTTTGCCATCCGGTGCTAAAAAGGCGCCTACTTCGTCAAACTCTGAATTAATTTCAGGTCCTAAATTAGAGGGCTTGCCCCATTCGGTTTTACTGATTCGTTTTACCATCCAGATATCAGCGCGGCCGTATCCACCGGTACGCTCGCTAATAAAATATAATGTTTTCCCGTCAGGTGAAATGCACGCACCACCTTCCCAATAAGATGTATTAATTGGTTTACCTAAAGCTTCAGGTGTTTTCCATTTGTTATTTACTACTTTGGAAACAAACACATCGCCACCTCTCGACTCATTGTCGGTAATATCATTTTTATAAATAAAAATTTGTTTACCATCGGGCGAGATAGACGTACAGGCATCATGTGCTGGAGTGTTAACGTTACCGGGAACATCTTCGCATTGATTCCATTTTTTGTTTACCGTATCCCAGGTAGAAATATAAATATCCTGAAAGTACTTGCCGTCTCCCTCCAGATCTGTTGGCGAATCGGTCATTTCAGGGCGACGGGTATTGAATACCAATTTTCGTCCATCTGCGCTGATACATGGCGATTGATCGTCAAACTTTGAATTGATAGCTTGACCTAAATTATCAATTTTAGTATTCATAGGAGAGGCCATGTATTTTTTTGCATTATTACAGTGAGAAATATATACATCTACATCCTCTGTTTGAGCTTCTTTAGAGTTAACCTGCCCTTTATACGTATTGAACTCTGTTAAAGCATCATCAATTTTTTCGTCCGATAAATAGATTTTACCCAACACTAAATGAGTTTCAGGCTTCACATCTTTATTGGTTGCAACGGCTTTTTTAAGGCTTTCAAGAGCTAAATCGTGTTTTTTGAGTTCATATTGACAGTAACCCACATAATATAAGACGCCCGCGTCATCCGGATTTTTTTGCAACACTTCTTTATAGATATTTAATGCGCCAATAAACTGGCCTGCATATAATTTTTGTTTCGCTAAAACCATTTTTACCTGGTCGCCTGCATCAAGTGCATAACCATTTGACAGTAAAGTAAAAAAGCACAGGGATGTAATAAATTTCTTCATTTCAGTAATGTATAAAAGTAAATTGTCGTTTATAAATATATAAAAAAGGATTCAAATGAAGATATTTATATGAAAAAATGCACCTGTTTCTTAATAATCTGTACTTTTAAGGCATGAGTTCCATTGGATTTTACATAGCCCTGCCTTTCCTTTATCTTATATCGATACTTCCATTTCCGGTATTTTATTTAGTATCAGATGCGATTTATTTTTTGCTTTACCGGGTCATTGGGTACCGTAAAAATGTAGTTTATGAAAACCTGAGGAATTCATTTCCTGAAAAAAGTCATGAGGAATTAAAAGTCATTGAAAAAAAATTCTATAAATACCTTTGTGATCTGTTTCTGGAGACATTAAAAACACTAACCATATCAAAGGAAGAAGCTATAAAACGCTGTTCATTCAACGAAAACACGAAGACTATCTTTAAACAATTACACGACGAAAAAAAATCATGCATTTTAGTCATGGGACATTACGGAAACTGGGAATGGGCGGGCAATTCTTTCAGTCTATTGAATCCACAACAATTATATGTCATCTATCATCCCTTATCCAATAAACATTTTGATAAACTGATGTATGATATGAGGACACGGTTTGGAACAAAACTGTACGCCATGAAAGATACGATGCGTGAAATGGTTAGAAACCGGCATGAAGTAAATGCAACGGCATTTATTGCCGATCAAACACCGTCGCCTGAAGGTGCTTACTGGACTACCTTTTTAAACCAGGATACGCCTGTATTTTGGGGTACCGAAAAAATAGCTCAAAAATTAAACTATCCGGTGGTGTATGTTACCGTTAATCGTGTTAAAAGAGGCTATTATGAAGTAAATACCGAATACCTGGTAAGTGACCCAAAAAACACGAAAGAAGGTGAGATCTCTGAATTACATACCCGCAAACTTGAAAAAGATATCATTGCGCAACCCGAAATTTGGTTATGGAGTCACCGACGTTGGAAATATAAAAGAAAATAGCAGGTTTAAAAAAAATACATTATTTTCGTTGTATAATTATGAAAAAACAACTTTTCTTTGCCTTTTGTGTATCCGGGCTATTTCTCGCATCTTGTAAAAAGCAACATTCTTGTCAGTGTGTTACTACTTTTTCTAAAACAGGTTATAGTTCTTACACTGTGTCCTCTACAGAAAATATTGATAAAAAAGTAACAAAAAAAACCGGAGAGCAAATGTGTTTGCAAGCCGAAAAACAAATGACAAAAAATCACCAGGATTACATTTCCGGGCCTTCTGAAAAAATAACTGTTAGTTGTTCATTAAAATAAACTATGAAAAAACATATCCTATTAGCCATCTTTTTTTCATCTGTACTTTTAAGTTCCTGTAAAAAAAGTTACACCTGTGCCTGTACTACCAATATTACTGAGCCCGGTTACGTACCTTACCAAACAGCAACCGTTGAAGAAGTGAAAAAGAATACTTCCAAGAAAAAAGCCACACAAACCTGCAACAATACGGCAAAACAAATACAGGCCAACACGCGTTTATTGTTTGAAGGAAGTGATGTAGACATCAAAACAAGTTGTGCTCTTCAGGAAAAATAAAAAAGCGGTAGAATACTAAATTCTACCGCTTTTTAAAATGCAATTTATTCCTTCACAAATTTCCTGGTTACACATTTACCATTTACTGTTACTTTTGCAAAGTAAATACCCCGCTGCAGTTCACTCACATTTAATGTAAGCTGATTAAAATCCTGAGCCGTTTTAAATATTATTTCTTTCCCTAAAACATCCACTATGGAAACTTGTGTGAACTGCTGTTTTTGTTGATTAAATGAAATAACCAATTCAGATGTTACCGGATTAGGAAATAAATTAAAATTGGCCGGTTCATCTAATTCATTTACTGATATTGCCGTACAATTTACAGGATCAAAGATATCGCTGAAGTTTCTGAGAAATTGCATATCCATTTTTAATTTAGCTACAGGGTTATTTGCTGCAGAATAATCAAAAGATGTGCAATGAACATACTCAATTTCCTGTACACTATGGCTTGGAAAATTAAAAGGCCCTACGCCAATCATATATCGTCTGTCACCTGGGTTTGTTGCGTCAACCCAGTTTCCTGAACCACACACTCCATTGGTATAAGTTGTTCCAGGATACATAAAAGGAGTTTGCACAATTCCTCCATAACCATTTCCACCACAGGTAAAAGGATTTCCATCTTTCCAATAACCGGTCATATATTTAAAATATTCTGCTGCAGTTGCTGGATCAGTTGATGCAAGAGGAACACCCGGAAAAGAATTATTGAAATAATTAAAATGTGACAACAATTGCTGTTCGCAATACTCATCAATAATTCCGTTATTGTTGTTGTCAATACCATCAGTAGGCATAAAAGGTCCTTTTAAAACCTGGTAACCCGCTGCGGGACAAAAGGCGCCATAGCCGGCTGTACCTGCTACGGTCTCATCATTATTATCACCGTTATATGCATACCCATAATTCCCGGATACATTACAACCAATGTAATCATCACCATAATATCCCAGATCGACATCTGTCCATAACGTTGCCATAACATCATGATAATCTAGACTGCTGCGGTTAATGATCTTATAATTATAAAAAGTAGCTTTACTCAAAAAAGGATACTGACTTGCCAAGGCGCTGTTGCCATAGGCGTAAGCCGTGGCGTGGATTTCTACTTTTAACGGAAGACCTCCCGTGCCATGAGCCAAATTGTCATTAAAAATAAAATATAAACTTTGATCTCCTTTAATAATTGGATAATCACCACCCGTCATGGGATCATAAATATGATTACCATTAACATCCATAAAGGGAGCCATGTTCCGGGTTTTAAATCCTGCACCAATTGCGGGCCATGACAATAAATCAGCTACCGGGGTATAAGAACCATTTTGAACATTTCCATTACTAAAATTAGTTTTAAACGCATCAATATCCGACTGGTTTAATTTCCAAATTTTATCATATTGATTGGATGTAGATGAGTTAATAGCTCCATTGGTTGTATCAAGTGGGCCTGGCCAAAAGTCAACCCCACTTTGCCTATAGGTTTGCGCCGCGAGGTGTAATTGATTACCCACATCATATCCGCCGATCCAGAACGCAGTAGCAAAATCGGAATGTGAGCCGCTTCCGATAGGTACTTCATAAGAGGCATTTCCAGAGTTGGAATTCCAATGCATATCCCCCCTGTTATAAATGCCGGCTTTCACCTGATTAATATCTAAATATTTAAGTGGGTTCTGAGCATTCGTTTGAACGCTCATGTAAATGAATATAATGGGCAATATAGATTTCATGACTCCTGTTTTATTGTTAACTAAGTCAAAAGTAAAAAGCAAATGGCATATAAAAAGCCCAAACTAGCAAATGCTTAGTTTGGGCTAATAAGTGAGTACTTTTAACGGATAAATGCTATTACTCCTTTTCTACTCCCGTTGGAGAAAGACCTAAAGCTTTACGCTCTTCATTTTTCTTGAAAGTTTTATTAAGATAATATAGGTTCTTCTCATCACAACCCACACGTTTTATCATATCGATCAACTCATTTACACCCTTTTCTGATTGCTGTTGCTCTAACACAAAAGCTTCTAAAAATTTGAAAGTGGCGAAATCATTTTCTTCGTATGCCAGTTTAGCCAGTTTATTAATCGCTATCGTTACTTCATGCTCTAAATCAAACACATAATTAAACACATCCATCAAATTCTTTAATTTAACGGATGAATCTTTTAAGGGTTTAATATGAGCAGACCCTCCATAGGTATTAAGGTATTTATAAATCTCCAGCATATGGTCACGCTCATCATTACTTGCTGCATAAAAATATTCAGCAATACCGTCCAGGTTTTTTTCTTCGCACCAGGTAGCTAACGTTAAATAAGCGTTAGACGCATACGCCTCTTTTTGAATTTGCTCATTCAGAGCACTTTTTATTTTATTTGATAACATGGTTTCTCTTTAATTTAGATTACACAATATTACAATTTAATTTCTTTCTATCTCAATTCATTTGGTATTTTTTAAAACCACAGAATATCTAGCATTGAAATAAATAATAAATTTATGGAATTATAAAAAGCTTACGTCTCTTATACAAATGAACGCTTTACGATCATATTATTTACTTATCCTATTAGGGTGTTCATTTTTTTTGAATGGCCAAAATATTACCCTATATGGTAAAGTCACTAATAACGGCAATAGCCAGCCACTACCGTATGTGTCCATGCAAATTCAAAACTCAACGTATGGTTGTAACACATCAAAAAATGGCAATTTCATTATTAATGTTCCGCGAAAAAATCACTACACTCTTTTATTTAAATTACTCGGATATACGGCTCGCACAAAAGAAATAGAAGTTGCTACCGGACAGGATTCTGTTTTTGTATCGATAACCCTGTCCCCGTCTTATATTACGTTAGATACAGCATTTACTGTATATGCCAAAGTAAAACCTGATACTTTATACGGATCGCCCAGCTACAGTGTTTATGATTTTGATTTTTATGAAGACAAGTATATACTTTTAACATCGCGGGGCTCCCTGGAAAAAGCAGAACTTAAACTGGCGGATGCAAACGGAAAAGTACTCACCACCTACTTTGTACCAAAAGAAGGAGGGGAAGCCAAAGAGTTTTACCACGATTACATGGGATATACTAACCTTGTTTGTAAAAACTATATCTATCGCATAAACATGTATCACGATCGTTTTTTACTGATCCCTTTAAAAACAGAAGATGTGAATGCTTATATCAAACCAATTATTGACACGCTTAACGGCAGGCTTATTTTTACAGATTATTGGAAGGATTATCCCATGTTTAACTATTACAGCTACAACGAAAAAGACAGCGTAAAAAAACAATTAATAAGCGTGGAGGATAAAGACATGATGCATGCTTATCGTTTTGAATACTACTCCTTAAAGCCCAAAGAGCAATTAGAAGCGAGAAGATTAGCGAACGACCTGAAAGTGGATAAACATGTGATTGCTTCTTTAATGAGTGGTTTTACAAAAAGTATGTTCTATGAACCATTGTATGCACCACTATACATCATTAAAGATACTATTTGTGTGTTTGACCATTATAAAGACCAATTGTATCACCTGGATAAACATGGAAACCGCATAGATTCTATAGATATAAACTATAATCATCCAAAAAACTGGAAAGAATGGAAAAACAAGATGCTGAAAGATGACATGGAAAATCTTATTTACGCCGTATATGATAAAAACGGGCATAAATATCTGAAACAAATCAGTTCTCAAACAGGGCAAGCTCTTGGCAAATATACCCTACAGTTTCATAGTGCCGATAAACTAAAAATACACAATGGTTATGTTTACTATATCTACAGACCCTTTGAAAGTACACAGGAAAAATTCTTTTACAGGGAATTGATCAGGTTGGATAGGAATTGATTGTGTTTTATAGAACGCTGAGAATACTGATTTGAACAGCTTTTCAAAGATTTTAAGAGATGTGTATTAAAAATCCCATTTGCTTGCCATAAAAATCAGTCGTTCTGATTCATTTTCCCGGTGTCATCTGTGTTTCATTTCTTAACATACCAACCATTTTTTTATTGGTTTTTTATTCGCACTTTCGTTACATCGAATAGCAGCCAATGAAAACGCTTAAAACTCCTCTTCTTACATTAATTTTAAGTGCTGTTTCGGCAATCATTCAAACATTACTGGTTTCCTTTATCACATACAAAATCAATAACCACTTTGACCTGGCTATTTGCCTGCTATCTTTTTTCTTATCCTTTATTGTTAGTTTTTTTGTTATTTATTTTTTATACAGTAATATTATTTTTGATAAGATAGACAGGCTGTATTTATTGGTAAAAGCACAGCAACCAAAAGAAATACCAAATACTGAATTTCAACTGGACGAAGTTGATTCTATTGAACGCCTTGAAGATGAAATTAAAAAACTGGCGCGCGAGCGTAATAAAGAGCTTGAACAAACCAGGAATCTGGACAGCTATAGAAAAGAATTTTTAGGAAACGTTTCTCATGAGCTTAAAACTCCCATTTTTAATATTCAGGGCTATGTTTCCACGTTAATTGATGGAGGAATCAACGATCCTTCGATTAATGTAGAATACCTCAAACGCGCTGATAAAAGCGTTGACAGAATGATACAAATCATTGATGATCTCGAAACTATTTCACAATTGGAAGTAGGAACACTGGAGCTTGATCCGGAAGTATATGACATAGCTCAACAAATAAGAGACATTTTAGATTCGCTTGAGTTTCAGGCTAGTAAACAACAGATAAAATTAGTACTTCCAAAAAAATACGATAAACCAACCATTGTTAAAGCTGATAAATTCAGGATACGCCAGGTGTTGGTCAATCTGATCACCAACAGCATAAAATATGGCGTTGAAAACGGCAAAACTGTTGTTTCACTCAACCTGTTTGATGAGCAGGTAATTGTTGAAATAAAAGATAATGGGATTGGTATCGATAAAAAACACTTACCACGTTTGTTTGAACGTTTTTACAGGGTAGATAAAGGCCGTAGCAGGGAACAGGGTGGTACCGGTTTAGGTTTGGCTATCGTGAAACATATTATTGAGGGGCATGGTGAAACAATTGATGTGATTAGCGCACCTAATGAGGGTACTACGATCAGCTTTACGCTGAAAAGAGGTAATTAAGCTATAATTTGCCTGTTATTAATAGAATAGCTATATTTATCTACTTCAATGAATATTTCTTTCCCTAATACCCAAAGTATCTCATTTCTATCAGGTGGAGGCGAAATGGGAGCTCTAACACGTGCCAAAGACTGGAGTAACACTCCTTTAGGAAACCCTGAAACCTGGCCTCAAAGCTTGCGTACGACTTTAAGTATTATACTAAACTCCAGGTTTCCTATGTTTTTATGGTGGGGTCCTGAATTGATTTGTTTTTATAACGACGCCTACCGTCCAAGTTTGGGTCAGGAAGGTAAGCACCCCTCCATTTTAGGATTAAAAGCTGAAGAAGCGTGGGCTGAGATCTGGCCTGTTATTAAACCGCTGATAGATCAGGTGTTGGCAGGAGGAGAATCTACCTGGAGTGAAGATCAGTTAATTCCAATATACCGCAATGGTAAACTTGAAGATGTATATTGGACGTTCAGCTATAGTCCTGTCAACGACGAATCGGGGAAAGTAGCAGGCGTATTGGTTACTTGTAACGAAACCACTGAAAAAATCACTGTCTTTAAAAAACTTGAAGAAAATAAAAATGAATTGGAATTTGCCATTGAAGCAGCCGAACTAGGTACCTTTGATTATAATCCTATAAGTAATAAATTTACGGCCAATAATCGATTGAAAGATTGGTTTGGTTTGCCTGCAACCGCGGAAGTTGAATTAACGCATGCCATTAATGTCATTGCTGAAAATGACCGGGAAAAAGTGACTCGGGCTATTCAAAAAGCATTGGATTATTCGTCAGGCGGACTTTATGATATTGAATATACGATCGTGCATCCTGTTTCTAAAAAAGAAACAACAGTTCATGCCAAAGGAAAAGCCTGGTTCGATAACGATAAATTAGCCTATCGATTCAATGGCACACTTCAGGATGTAACAGAAAGTGTGTTTACGAGAGCTAAAATAACCTCGGCTTTATCAGAACTGGAGGAAAACCAAAAAAAATTAAACATTGTTATTGAAGCCGGAAAAATAGGTGTGTGGGAGCTTGCGTTAAGTACACGTATGCTGAATTATTCTCAACGTTATCTTGAAATTGTAACGGGTTATACTGAAAAAATTGAACTGACTCATGACCAATTAGTCCAACATTTGCATCCCGAAGATGTTCCCTTACGAGATAAAGCGTTTAAAGAAGCTTATGAAACGGGTTACCTACATTATCAGTCGAGATTAGTATGGAACGACAAATCCGTTCACTGGATGGAAGCTCGTGGAAAAATGATTTATGATGAGAATAACAAACCTTTAAAATTAGCAGGTGTTATTCGTGATATAACCGATGAAAAAGAAAAGGAACAACAGCTACTGGAACGTGAAGAAAAATTTAGATTGTTGGCCGACTCCATGCCACAACATATCTGGACATCCGACCGGCAGGGAAATCTAAATTACTTTAATAAATCTGTTTTTGATTATTCTGGTCTGACCCCCGAAAAAATTAATGAGGTGGGATGGTTAGATATTGTCCATCCTGATGATAAAGATAAAAACGCAAAATTGTGGGTCGAGGCAGTAAATACAGGTCAGGATTTTTTATTCGAACATCGGTTCCGCCGTCATGATGGTGTTTACCGTTGGCAGTTAAGCAGAGCCATCCCTCAAAAAGATCATGACGGGAATATTCGCATGTGGGTTGGAACAAGTACCGATATAGAAGATCAGAAAAATTTTTCAAAGGAACTGGAGGACCAGGTTCATGAACGAACTATGCAACTTGAGCAAAAAAATATCGACCTCCAAAAAATGAACAAAGAACTGGAGTCCTTTGCTTACATATCCAGTCATGATTTACAAGAACCTTTGAGAAAAATCCAGACTTTCTCAACGCAAATCATGGCAAAAGAGATTGACAAGTTAAGCGAGGAAGGTAGAGAGAATTTTCTACGCATGCAAAATGCGGCCAAACGAATGCAGACTTTGATTGAAGATCTGCTATTATATTCGAGAACAAATACAACGGAAAGAAAATATGAATTTACCGATCTTAAGCCTATCGTAAAAGAGGTTGTTGACGAATTAAAAGAAGATATCCAAAATAAACAGGCAATTATTGAAATTAATGAGATGTGCAGTGCCAGTATTATTCCCTTCCAATTCAAACAATTAATCCAAAACCTGATTAGCAATTCTCTTAAATTTTCAAATACAAACAGGCAACCTCATATTCAAATAAGTAGCAATATTGTTTGCGGTAAAACAGCAGATCATAAGGCGCTGCTTAAAGACGCCAGCTATTGTCACCTTAAAATTTCAGATAATGGTATTGGGTTTGAACAACAATACAGCGAAAAAATATTTGAAGTATTTCAGCGTCTGCACGGACGAGCCGAATATAAAGGCACCGGAATTGGGCTGTCAATTGTCAAAAAAATTGTAGAAAATCATAATGGTTCAATAACAACAACCGGCGAACCCGACAAAGGTGCTACTTTTGATATTTATTTTCCGGTAACTAACTAGATAAAACAAGTTACTGGTTTCCTTTCAGAATATCTTTGATCTTATCTTTTAAGTGAATCACTTTCTCAATATTTTCCTGGAATGCCGGCACCGTCATTTCGGTGATCTGCGAATCGCTCAGGGATTTTAATGACTCCGGATAAAAAACAACAAAGCTTGTAAATTCATTATTTTTACTGAGTGTTTTGGGCATGTTATCAATATGAAAGTCAAAGGATACTGTTTGCTTTCTACTACTTAGGAATATATATAAATCATCCTCTTTTACTTTCTCAATGATATCGCTGTCTTCAAATCCTGGTACGATCAGATAATTATAAAACTCTCTTTTTTTATCTTTATTTAGGGTTGTAAATGCATCAATCGTTTTAGACTGTCCATATATCACCGCATTATTTCCTACCTGCTTGAGGATTGAATTTATTTTACGCACTACCAAATTAAAACCACTTTCTAATTCGCTATTAGGAGCTAATAACACAATAATGCGTTTGTAGCTATTAACGGGCTGAATTACTTTAGAGATAATGATCGATTGTTTTGTTTTAACGAGTAAATTATCTGCTATACTGCCAAATATTAAATTGCCACTACCCTGTTGTGCTTTCCAACTGATCAATACATCTGATATGCTATAGGCTTTAGTGGTACGCGCTATTCCATCCACAATACTAAGATCCACTTTTTTAAGCACCTGTACTTTTTTATCTCCCGAGGAAATTTGCTCTACCACACTATCAATTACTTTTTTCACAATATTGATTCTTTCGTCAGCGTCTTCGTTTTCTTCTACAATCGACAACGGATAGATGGGTTCCTGCGATTTATCATCTTTAATGATCAATGCAAGATCAATTAATCGTGCAATATTATCCGGATTGCTTACAGGAATTAAAATACGTTCAGTTCGGTCAATTACCTTTTTAGACGTTTCTTTATCCGTTATGGCAATTTTACGCGCAGCACGTTCAGTTACAAATGAACTTACCAT
This sequence comes from Bacteroidota bacterium, assembly GCA_040387475.1. Lineage (GTDB taxonomy): Bacteria > Bacteroidota > Bacteroidia > B-17B0 > Aurantibacillaceae > UBA4416. The sequence goes on from JAZKDT010000018.1 coordinate 212,260, forward strand.
ACAGGTTATCAGGATCAATATGATAGTACCATTGATTACGTTTTGATCAAACAAACCAATATCGTAACCCACTTTAATAACGGCAAGGGTTGCAGCTGCATGTGAAGCGCTCAAACCAAACATTACGCGCTTTTCGTACTTTGTATATTTATAGATTGCTCCGGTTACCTGGGCCGCTAACCACTTAGTAACCAAAGCCACAACACTTAAAATACCGGCAAATATCAAGGCATCTGTTCCTTTTAAAAATACGGTAAAATCAACGAGCATTCCGGCACTGATCAAAAAGAACGGAATAAAGAGTGTATTTCCGATAAAAATTACCCTGTTCATGAGCACCGAATTATGAGGAATTACCCTGTTTAAGGCTAATCCGGCAAGGAAAGCTCCAATAATAGGCTCAACGCCCGCCAACTCTGAAAAGAAACCGGAAATAAATACCACTGCCAATACATAAATATATTGTGAGCTACCCTGCCCTTCGATATTTCGGAAAAACCAACGGCTTACCTTTGGCAATAAATATAAAACCGCAAAACATAGTAAACCTAAAGAAACTACTAAGCGCAGCCAAAACATAGCATTAATTTCTCCCCCAACTACATTGGTGATTACACCTAATAAAATTAAAACAGCACTGTCTGTAATGATAGTTCCACCAAATGATATTTGGACGGCCCGGTTTTTTACAATACCCATATTGCTCACAATAGGATAACTTAGCAAAGTGTGGGTGGAAAACATACTGGCCAATAATAAAGCCGGCCACATGCTAAATCCAAAGACATAAATACACACTAAATAACCAATGGTAATGGGAATAAAAAAAGTAAAAGCTCCAAACACCAGACTTTTACTCCTGTTTTGCTTATACTCCTGCATATCGATTTCGAGCCCTGCCAAAAACATAATGTACAACAAACCTGTTTTACTGAACAATTCAAAACTGGTAGATTTTTCAATAATATGCAGCGTATGCGGCCCGATGATAACACCGGCTATGATTAGTCCAATAATACCTGGAATACGAAATCGCTTTAAAACCAGCGGTGCAAATAAGATAATCAGTAGCGTTAATGCCAGGATCAATACAGGATTTTTTACCGGCAAGTAATGATTGAAAAAATCATGAAAGGCTTGTAAATTACCGACAAGTAATGGCATAAATAATCTTTATAACAAAAATAGAGAATTAAACCACACTAAATGCAATATATTAAAATATTAGGTCATTAAAACGTTAATACGTATTGTATAGCCGTTGTGCGGGGCGACTCAATTTTAAGTGGTCGTAAAGAGTACTGTTCATTGAAGACGTTATTACAAACGATCGATAATTTTTGTTTATCGTTAATGGAATAACTTAAACGTGCGTCCCAAATACTGATATAATAATGACTTGCCCAATATTTAGTTGCTTTGATCTCATCAAAAAAATCTTTTCCCTCATACGTTATCTGCTCAATATCGGTAAATGCTTTATCGATATTCTGCATTTTAGTATAGTACTTGTTACTAACACCAAAACTAAATTTATAGATTTTAAATTCTACATCCAGCTTAAACATATGCTTAAAACGGTATTTAAGAACATTATCGGTTGTATCCATACTGCTCGATTTATAACTTAAGGCTTTTCCTACGCTGCCGTCCTGCATTTTATCATACGCATATATATAATCCGGCGTTAGGCTAACAGGTTCTATATAGGTATACCCAATCAAAGCCGAGATACCAAAACGTTTATTAGTTTCAGCGGTAGATGCTGCTAATGACATATCTACACCTCTCACTCTTGAATCACCTGTGTTCACAAATTTAAAACCAATTATAGATACCTGAGGATCCCATATACCGAATAAATACTCGATGGTGTTTTTATAACTTTGATAAAATCCGGCAATGTCAAAATAACCTTTACAATTACCAATTTTGAAACCTTGTTTTAAACCAATCTCGAAACTTTCGCTGGTTTCAGGAACAAGATCCGGATTTGGAAATATCCCAAACATGCCGGCCTTGGTTGAAATATAACGCTCTGTAATAGTTGGGTAACGATACCCCTGACCGTAAGAAACCCGCACAAATGTTCCTTTGGTGACCTGCAAATTGGCGCCTGCTCTAAATATCGGAGCTACTACACTGTTCAGATCATTCATTTTAAAGTATTCATACCTAACTCCGCCGGATAAGTTCAACACCCTCCAAAATTTCTTATCTAATTGGATATATCCTGAAGCATTTACAATTCTATTTTCCGGATTACCGCTTACTTTATATAACCTGGATTTTGATTCCGAAATGTTTCCAACAACACCGCCCGTAAATGTCAGATCAATACTTTTAAATCTGCGCTGCATTTGATACTCACCAAAATACATAGTTCCTTTATTGGATTGATTATTACTGATCACATTATCCGAATGAAACACACGCGTTTGTAGGCTGTGACTCAATCCATTTTTGGTAGTATACTTTATAAAAGGATCAACATTAAATAAGGTTTGATCTTCCAAAAAAACCGCTCCCGGGTATCCTCTGTATAACCCTAATGAATCGTCTAACCATGCAAATACCATGTTTGTTTTATTTAGCATAAAGTTAGCGTTTACTCCAAAATTTAAGCCTTCGATGCGCTTAGCCCTGTAACGCAAATTGACATTCACGCGCGCACGCTGTTTAATCATATCGTTATTACTAAACACCGGCATGGTATCTTCTAAATTCAAGGCCTTTTTAAATTCAGGCGGCAAGTATTTAGGAGCAGGCGGAGGCCCTATATATCCCTGATCAATATTAAAGTTGGCTCCTATTACAAAGTCCAGATTATTTTTTATGATCCTTGAATGAAACAAATTTAAGTTTGAAAAACCGGGGAAGGAATTATTACCACGGGTTCTATACCAGTTTTCTGCGGGCTCTTGCGGAATGCTGTATTGACCCGCTGAATAGTTTACACTTGTTTTTGGCTTTGATCTTGGATAAGCTGAGCGAACGTTAATAACGCCGTTTAAGGCCGACGACCCATATAAAACAGAGGAAGCTCCTTTAATAATTTCTATTTGTTCAATGTTCTCAACCGGGATGTAACTCCATTCCGGTCTTCCGGCATCACCGCTCAATAAAGGTACACCATCCACAACAATGGCTACACGACTCCCTACTCCAAATGTAAAACCACTTCCGCCGCGAATTTGTGGATCATTATCGATAATGGTTAAACCGGGAACCTGCTCTAAAGCTGTTTCAATACTGGTGGTATTTTTATTTTGAATTAACCCCGGTTTAAGTACTTCCATCGATACGGTTAATTCCTCCAGTTTTTGTTCGAACTTTCCTGAAGAAACAACAACTGTTTCTAACATTTTGGCACTTGATTTTAACTGAATATTTTTTTGAGAGATCTCATTTTCCTTAATAACTACCGAAAACGTATCGCTTTGCAAGCCCAGGTAGCTACACAAAATTTTATAGTATCCTGTGTCCAATACCAATACATAATTACCGTCGATATCCGAAGCAGCGCCTTTTGAAAGATCGTTCAATAACTGGATAGTGGCACCAATAATAGGCTCCCTGCTATCTTTATCTGAAATATTTCCTTTTAAAACTCCCGTACCGGTTTGGGAGAAAAGTCCCACATAAGTAAACAGAAAAATAGCAAGTAGTTTTATCTTCATACCGTAAAAGTAAAAAACCCCACAATAGTTAGTGGGGTTTCCATAAAAATAAATAATAGATTATTGAATAATAATTTTGCCGGTTTTCTGAATCTCAGAACCAGTAACCTGATATAAATACATACCGCTATTTACACCCGAAGGCAACTGAATTGCATTCAATTTATTTTTATCCAAAGATTGAGTTAAAATAATTTTACCGGTTAAATCCAATACGTTTAATGTCGACTGATTGTCTTTATGCGTCATATCAACGTAAATAGTTTTGTCGTAGGCATACACATTTAAATTACTTTTTTCTATTTCTTTTAAAGCAGTTGGATTATTATAAATTACATCCATATCATCTAACCATAACTTACTACCAGCGATAGTGGTAGTTTGATTAGCCGACGACGTAAAATTAACCATGATGTAAGCAGGAGTTAATGCATTAACATATACAAAAGGAACAGAGAAGCGCGTCCATGTACCGTTATTACCTGTTGGCGTGAAATATAATGCTCTTGCAATTTTATTTGCAGACAAATCAGGATGATTACTATTTACAGGAGTTTCAGGGTCGTTATAATCACCGGTATGTAAAATTGCAGTTACTTTTCCTGTTTCCCCCGTTCCGCCAGACGTGTACTTGTACCAGCCCACTAAACTATCCGGACGGCCTGTAAACGCCATTCTTCTAACATCAGATGAACTAGAATAATTAATTGTTCCAATATATCCTTCTGATTTTGTAAAAGATGGCGCGTTAATTACACCTGTTGTACCGCTTCCATTAATGACTGTTCCAATATATGATTTGGATTCAACACGCACACAATATGAACCTCCATGAGCAGTTGCATCTCTGTAGCAAGTTTGGGAACCAGCTGAAGCAATGGATGACCCGGTTTTATTTGAATTAAAAAAAGTAGGTTCTTCTGTTCCACTTCCAACGTTCTCCCACGCTTCAAAATTTGAATTGGAAATTGATGTTTGCGCTACCGAAAGAAAAGACGCAGAAAGAGATAAAATAAGAGTAAAAGTTTTTTTCATAGAAATTGGTTTATAATTTTCATCTGTCATTTTTGATAAAAACAGACCGTTTAATTTAGTTGATCAAAATTACAAATAAAATACAGTTTCGATGAAATTTAACAGTTTTTTATTTAACAGAAATTCACTTATAACTGGTAACTTAAACAAAAAAAACACCCTAAACGATTGCGGTTTAGGGTGATAAAAAGATTTTAAGCAAATGTTGTTTAATTAAAACCGTTTTTTTGTGAATTACTTTATTTTATTTTTTTACCCGGCATTTTTCTTCCGCCCTGACAAAGAGTTAAAGAAGAAATGTTTCCTTTTTTGTCTTTTGTAAATTCAAACTGCGCATTAACAGATTTACAGAAATAATAATAATTACTTTCCGGAAAAATTTCTAGTTTGGGCTGTCCTGTTGCCTGCACAAACATGCGATCACCCTCCATAGTTAAAGCCATTACAAAGCCAGGATCTAATTCATAATCTCCACACAGTTTTTGTCCGATTAATTTATCAATATTTATAGCAATACGCTCAACCGGTAACTCGTATGCATCATCAAACATGATAGCCCTGCACACTTTGCTAGCCGAAAAACTCATGTAGTTATCTACATTTTTTAAAATAACAATACATAGTTCGTCATCAGGAAAACGATTAATGACCGTTGAAAAACCTTGTATACCACCTGTATGATTGATCCAGCGATGCTTAAGGTATTCGTCTATGATCCAACCATAAGCATAGCCTTCTTTGAAAGGTGTTATCATTTTATTTATGGCATCCTTGCTTACCAGCTTTTCTGAATAAAGTGCCCTATCCCACAATTGCATATCTTCCACCGTTGAATACAAAGCTCCTGCACCCGAAGGGATACTCATATCAATATAAGTCACATTTTCTACCCCGCTATCGCCGTTGGTGTATCCAATCGCCAAATTTTTGATTAACTTATTTCCGTCAAATACTCCCGAGTTTTTCATGCCCAGTGGCGTAAAAATTTGTGTCGTAATAAACTCGGGGTAAGACTTCCCTGAAGCCTTTTCAATAATGTAAGATAACAAGATGTATCCCGAATTGCTGTAGGAAAACTTTTCTCCCGGCTCAAAATCCAGTTTGGTAGTTTTGAAATAGGTTATTATTTTATCAAGCGTGTGTGGCAGCATCATAATAGAATCATATCTCTCGGTATCGGTAAAATTGTGGATTCCTGAAGTATGCGTTAACAAATGATGAATCGTTATTTTATCTCCATTGGGATAGTTGGCAATATATTTTGTCAGCTTATCGTCGGTGCTTAATTTACCTTGTTCCTGCAATATCATGATGGCCATAGCGGTAAATTGCTTTGATACAGAAGCCAATTTAAACTTGGTTTGAGCCGTATTAGGGATGTCATAACTATAATTTGCCATCCCATATCCTTTGCTTAATAAGCTTATACCTTTTTTTGAAATGGATACTGACCCGGAAAACAGGTTCTTTTTGGCAAATACTTCAAAAATTGAATCTATTTTCTGAACCCGTTGTTGGTCTGTTTGCCCCATAAAGTTGCAACTAACCAGCAGCATACTGAATACTATTATATGTTTCATAAGAAATGTATGAAAAATAATAGCCATGCTTTTAATTAACATGGCTATTATTTTAGCGTTTAAAGTTTGGTTTTGTTTTTTGTTTTAACATGAACACCATGCTCATCAATGGTCATTTTAGATTCCACTGAATTGATGTTAACGCCATTGCTGTCAACCTGGATGTGAGCGTCCTTTGCATTGATATCAACTCCATTTACGCTGATCTTAACGTTACCTTTTGATTCATCATTTGGATCTACTTCTTCATCTAATCCGTTGATATGATCCCCTACTGAAATTAATCCCTCGCAATCAATGCATTTTAAGCCGTTTTCAGTCATTATCCATCTGCGGTTGATCATATCTCCATCATAGGTATTTGTAACATTTTCTAAATCATAAATCATATTTTCCAACGATTTATCAAGGTAAATAGCCTTACCAACAGGTAACTTCACAATAATCATCAGATCCTGAACCCTGAATTTATCGGCGTTATTTACTTTAAATAAATTATCAAATTCAATTAAGCTATCTGTTTGCGAAATAACGTATGAAATATTTTTTGCCCTTTCGGAAGCAGAAGATTTATTACCGCCTTTAGCTTCTTTTACGATAACAATTTCTATTTTACCGGTTTGAGATTTAATAACGTTCAGTTGAGCGTGACCTAATAAATATTTTGTTCCATTATTACTGCCAATCATATAATCATTGTCTCCCCGGCTATGTCGGCGGTAATTTTTTTCGCCCTCTTCGTCATCATCACTCTCATGTAATTCTAATGAATTAATTGGTGTTTCGTGCATTTTCAAATACAATGTGTCTTTTTGAATTACACTAAAATTTTCTCTCACTTTCGCTGTCTTATTGAAATCACTTAACGTTTTAATACCTACATACAGTAACATTAAAAAACCAAACAACCACACAATTCCGGCACTTAAATTAACCCAACGATTGGAATATTTTATTTTAAACAGAATTTTAACGCCTCCGTAAATCAACATAATTACCGGAACTCCAACAAACATGGCTATTCCAAGAACACCTAAATAAAAGTCGCGACCATCCAATAACAATAAGTCAATCCATTCTCCGCCATTGCTGCTGTTTGTCATAAAAGATAAACCAAATACGGAACTGGATAATCCCAAAAAGAAAATTACGCCAATGATCACCATAAATACACCTATCACTTTTAATAGTACCCTGCCAATGTTTCTTAGCACATCTCCAATAAAATCAACAGTCCTTTCCACTGCATTTCTTGGTGCATTGCGCGAAGCCATATCCTTAAATTCTGAACCGTATTTTTCCATACGTTTTCTTAAATGTTCGGCTTCTTCCTTAACGGCTTTGGAAATGTTATTAATGTCCGCTTTTTCGCCTTTCATAGCTAAACGCTCTGTGGTTGTTTTGGCTTCAGGAATAGCTATCCAAAGAATAATATAAACCCATAAACTCATACCAAAAGCAAACGTAAACAGAGCCATGGCAATTCTAATCCAAACAACATCTACATCAAAATATGCAGCAATTCCCGAACACACGCCGCCTACCACTTTACTATCACCGTCGCGGTATAAACGTTTTTTAATTGGCTCACCATCATCCGTCGACGTATAGTTGTCTGTGTTTTCTGTTGTTGTGGTGTTTTCTGTAGCATCTCCTGCAAACTCCTCAGGTTTACCCATGCTATCCATCACAAAATCAACATCGCTCATAAGCACCACTTGTTTAACAGCGCTGGTTTTACTTTGAAGCATTTCAGCAATACGAGCTTCGATGTCACTCATGATTTCGTTGCCACCGTCGGCTTTGCTAAAATAGCCTTTAATAGTAGATAAGTATTTACTCAACTTATCAAAAGCGTCTTCTTCTATATGAAAAATGATTCCGCTTATATTTATAGTTACTGTTTTATTCATTTTAAATATTTTTAGTCTTGTTTGTTAATAGTTTTGTTTACGGCATCCACGAGTTCATACCACGACAGATGTAATTCTTTTAAATAGGTGGTTCCTATTTCGGTTAACATGTAATATTTACGAGGTGGGCCCGAAGTGCTTTCTTCCCAGCGGTAGGTTAGCAATCCTGTATTTTTTAATCGGGTTAAAAGCGGATAAAGTGTTCCTTCGACTACTACTAACTTTGTTTCTTTTAATTTCTCAATGATCTCCGTTGGATAGGCATCGCCCTGAGAAAGTATAGAAAGTATGCAGAGTTCCAGAACACCTTTGCGCATTTGGGCTTTTGTGTTCTCTGAGTTTACCATAATTATATTGTTTTAAAATTGAATATTACACTGTAAGCATTATTAGCTTTTAAATTATTAAGTTTTAATTTCATAAACTGCGACTCAATAGATTTTTTTAGATTTTCATTGAATGTATTAACTACTACCAGATTTACATTTCCGGCTTCGTTCACTGTAAAAACTACATTTACGCGTTCTTCCTTTTTAAAAGTCAGAAGATCCGGAAATTTAATGTGTTGTTTCATGGTTGTTGTGGCATCTTCAATAACTATTGTTTTTGGAGTTCCATCTTCCTTAGCAGATATATTAAAACTGAATAAAAGACCTACGGCTAACAACGTAATTGATTTTTTAATAATTAATTTCGCTGTTACTTTTTTAATGTCGTTTTGGTATTGGGAAATGTTGAATTTCATTTTTTTATTTTTTAAGCCTGCCTGTTGACAGCCTGGGGTTAAAATTTTCTTTAATATTTACCATCTATTTTTGATTCTGATATATTAACTTTTCTTCTCGCCTCTTCTGGGTTTTTATCAAATTCGCGTTATCTGATTAAACCCTGATTTGGTGTACCTCTCGTTTTTAGTCTGCAGTTCTAAAATTGATCAGTAAGTTAATTTTTAGTACTATGCCATCTTTTGTATTTGGTGAAGCAAAGATATGTATTTATTTTAGTACCATGCAACACATAGTACTAAAATAAAACCCAACTAACTGATAATCAAACTCAATATTTTTTAGGTAATCCTTTAAAAAGCCCTTATATTTGTGTTTTGATATAAAAATATGCACAGTTTTTCTTCTGATTTATCCCATCTTATGACTCTGAACGGGATAATTACCCTTTTAACATTAACCATTTTAGAAATAGTTTTAGGGATTGATAACATCATTTTTATTTCAATTGCTGTTGATAAGCTGCCAAGAGAGCAGCAGGCTAAAGCCAGAACAATAGGCTTGTTGTTAGCACTTGTTGTTAGAACCGTACTTTTATTTTTTGTGGGTTACATTGCCGGTTTAAAAGAACCTTTTATGCATATTGCAGGCTACGGTATTTCAGGAAAAGCGATTATTTTAATGGGCGGTGGTATTTTTTTGCTGATCAAAACATGGCAAGAGATCCAGGAACATATACATGGAGACGAAGATGAAATTGGCCCCGGCAAAAAAGGAACAGCAACTTTTAAAGCGATCATTATGCAAATCATCATTATTGATTTTGTATTTTCCTTCGATAGCATATTAGCCGCTGTTGGGCTTTCAGGAATCGTTTTGATAATGGTATCAGCTGTTGTGATCTCGATGGTATTAATGATTCTATTTTCAGGTTTGGTAGCAAATTTTATCAATAAAAATCCCGGCATTAAAATGATTGCTTTATGTTTTTTACTGGTAATTGGCGGCATTTTGGTTGCTGAAGCTCTGATAGATAGCTACAATAGCACTTTACCACATGAACAACATATTGAGTTAAATAAAAACTACGCATACATCGCCCTGGCCTTTGCTATGATGATAGAATTGTTTAACATCAAAGAGCGTAAATTAAAACGTTCGAAAGATTTTACACAGCAAGACGAAGAATAACTAAAATTCGTTAGCCATTTCCTGCATCACACCGTACGATTTAAAATCCAGCAAACCTGGAATTTGCATTTTGTAATAATGTAACAGGCAATCCAGCAAAGCCAAACGCTCAGTCCTTGTTATTTTTTTTTGATTGGAGAGCGAATAGGCAAAAAGATTGGCAAACAATTCTGATTGCCAGTGATCAAATCCCAAAGGAAAACTCTTGGTTGTAGAAGAGAACTTGCCTTCTAAAGTGTCGAAATAACTTGCTGCAGCATCTCTGTTATTAACCGGATAAAACCCTAAATGTTTGGTGAGTTCAAATAAAAAATAAATGTGTGTGTCTACGTAACCGTCCACTGCTTTGTCAAGCCATTGATAGGTATGACAGATCAAGTCAAATAAATCATCGTTAGCAATTTGTTCTTTAATGCATTTGTATAATACTTCATTTAAAAATTGGGCAATGCACAATTTACCGAAATTTGTTTGAAGATCTGTATAAACAAACAAGCATTTAACCTCGCTAACTTGTTGAACCTCTTTGTTTTCTTTTATAGAAATAACACATTCTATTTGAGTAAGCGGTTGAATAACACCCGACTTTATTTTGGCTTTTGGCCCATTACCAACATTGATGTTAGCCGATATTAAACCGAAGTCTTTGGTATAAATTTTTGAAATGATTTTTTTATCGGCATATTTTATATTATGCAAAACAATGCCCTGGGTGGTATGCAACATTAATTAACGATCAGTAATTTAGCAGTTGCATATTGGTCGCCACTGGCAGAAGCGCAATAAATCATGTAAGTGCCTGTAGCGGCCTTTACTCCTTTAAATGTTTGTAAATTCCATTCTATTTGCCCACCCTGCGATTTAGTGGACCATACGAGGTTGCCATAAATATCTGTGATTTTCACATCTGATTCGTCAATTAGGCCTGTAATACTAACTGAACCCGAATAACCTGGCTTAATGGGGTTAGGAAATGCATGTACTTTGGTATATTCGTCAAATCCTTTAATAATAGATGTTCTGAAAGACTGTATGCCTTTATCGGTGGCAATAAACACATCGCCTGTAGTTTCATCCGTTACAATATCTTTTATAATGTTTGAATACAATGGACTACTTTCGGCCGTAAAGTGGTAAATCTCTGTTTGGCCATCAGATGAAAAACAATATACACCAGACGAAGCCGTTCCGACCCATTTCCGGTTGACCCCGTCAACAGCAAGCGCTGTTATAGCATCGTTTTCTAATAATATTTGAACATGACCATCTTGTTCAATTAAAATTTGCTGTCCATCCCAGTTTGCATTTGTAAAAACATTTTCGGGATTGTAAAAAACAATAATTCCTTTGGCAGTTCCCACCCAAATATGTCCTTCTTTATCTTTGCAGATAGATTGAATATCGTTTGAGGGTAATTTTCCATTTCCCACAGCGGCGCTTAACAACTTGGTATTGGAAGTATTAGGTTGTGAGAGCCCTACTCCATCTTTATATACCATTAACCCGCCATTTCTTGCCAATATGATCCAGGCCTGGTCATTATCATCAAAAATAATCTTTGAAACGGTGGGTTGTACCACGATTTGCTCAAAATCCAAAAGCGTCCAGGTTCCATCGGTTTTCCTCACACTCACACATTTTTTGCCCAGCGTGATGGACACCCAAATGTTAGAATTTTTATCAAAATTAACCCCGGTAACCCTAACGTCATTACCTCCATTGTAACCAATAAGAGGGGTATTGCCATACTTATAAACACCTTGGATCTGATTAGATTTAACATCTACTACACCAAAACCCATTGCTGCAAAAACAATATGGTCTTTATCATTTGGATCAATTGTGACTGCATTAATATCTTTCAGAGAGTCTGGGATAACGCTTCTTAAAGATTTCCATTCACCATCCTGATAAACGTTGGGTTTATAGGAAAGATATTGTGAATCAAATGTTTCCCCCAGAAAAACAGGCGCCACTACCAACATACCGTCTTTGATATCAATATCATTTACAAAATTACTTTCAGGTCCGTTAATGCTTATTTTTATATTTTCAGTCCACGGAGCACCTCCTGATTTAACTAGTCCATACTTTTTATCTGCCAGCCAAAATTTATTATTATTTTCATAATAGCCATCAAGTATATCACTATAACCAAAACCATAATTTGTAACGTAATTTAAACGATTTCCGGCGGCATCAAATTCAGCCCAACCAAATTGATCGAGGATCAATAGTTTATTAAACCGCGAATAATCATATAATTTTTTATTTTCGGCTGTCTGGTAATTCACGTTAAGCGAATATTTAACCCAACCTCCCGGAGTAAGTTCGTACAACGTATCCTTCATGGAAACGTTGGACTTCAATCTCTCAGAATAATTTGCAATTATTTTTCCACTAAAATTAACAATCGAATTATAAGGCCCTGCAGCAATACCAACATTCAACGATTTCCAGTTTTGATAAAAGCTTAAGTTGGCATTTATATTTCCATAATATATACCGGCGGGTGTTGCCGCAAAAATTGCGCTATCATTTCTTGTAACCTCATAAACTTCAAGGTTTGTTGAAGAATTTCCAAGGTAATAGGTGTCTTTTATTTCCAGTTTCTTTGTATCGAAAACAACAATACCAAATCCACAGGAGATATAGGCCAGATCGCCATTAAAATAAACTTCATTAATGAACTTCTTTCCAGGTATAATTTTTCGTTTAATGTCAGACACATTTACAATATCATTATTTGGTAATATGACGTCAATATTAGTGTTCGCGTAAATAACTAATAACACATCATTGTGTTCATTTTTCCTCAAAAGGCTGATACCCACATCGGATAATCCTTGTATTTTTGTCAGTTTTTCAACACTATTATCTCCTTCGTTATAGGTTGCCAAACCTGCCCCATTTGAAACATATACTTTAGGGCCTACTTTTGCCACACTATTAGCATAATCGTATGATAAATGGTCCAACCATTGCCCAACCTTTACTTGTGAGAAAGACAGGAAACCGATAAAGATAAAAAGTAGTAAAAGGTGTTTTTTGTATTGCATACCTAGTAACGGAATTATAAATAAAATATTGTAACAACTGTGCATAAATTTAATACTTATATTTGTTAAAAAATAATGGCCTTGTAGTACAATGGATAGTATTTGGGTTTCCGAAGCCTACGATCCTAGTTCGATTCTAGGCAGGGCCACAAAAAAAGCCCTTGATGAGATAAATCAAGGGCTTTTTGTATAAAAAAAGCATTTTATAATGCCTATTAATTATTATGTATATTTGTACCGTTGAATAAGAGATTTAAAATAGTTTTTTCATCCCTGTTACTGGCTGTTGTATTATTTGCAGCCATTCCCAAAATTTATATACATTCCCTGTTAGGGCATACACACAGTATAATTCATTCTGTAAGCGGTGCCGCAACGGTAAGTGAAGAAGTAGGCTCTCAGGATTGTAATTTTGAGAAATTCGACACACCTGTTTACTACACTGTTTTTAAATTTATTTTAAACTTTTTGCCTTTAAAAGAAGCCAGACAAACCTCCTTCTTTTATCACCCAAAATCAGTTCCTCAATATCATTATAATACTTCTCTTTTAAGAGGGCCGCCTGTAGCTTGATTTATTACTCAATAAACTAAGTTATTAATCTTAAAAACACACATTGAAGTTTATACCCTTAGCGATTATTCGCTTTTATCAATATGCTATATCTCCGCTTTTAAAACCGTCGTGCCGGTTTACGCCGTCCTGTTCGCAATATGGATTAGACGCAATAAACAAGTACGGAGCTTTTAAGGGAAGTTGGATGACCATCAAGCGTATCTGCCGTTGTCATCCCTGGGGTGGAAGCGGATACGATCCTGTGAAATAGTTATTAAAATAAAAGGGCCATAAATTTCTTTAAGAAGAAATCGTTATGTCAATTAAAAATACTCTATGCGTCATCGCATTATATCTGTCATGCCATTTACAGGCACAAACAACCTTTACCGGAATTATTAAAGACAAGCAAACAAGTGAAGTTTTGCCCGGCGCCATTTTATATTTTCCGGATCTTAAAAGTTCCAGCATTTCCAGAGAAGACGGGACCTTTGAGATCCACAACCTGCCGTCTATTAAAGCATTGTTACAAGTACGTTTATTAGGATATCAAACCATCGTCAAAACAATTGATCTATCTTTAGACTTACCATTAACAATAGAAATGGAGCAATCTCACATTGAATCCAATGAAGTGGTTGTAACCGGCGTATCAAAAGCTACACAAATAAAAAGAAATCCTGTTCCGATGGTTTCTATAGATCAACACTATCTCGAACAAAATACGGCAACTAATGTGATTGACGCTATGGCCAAAGTACCAGGTGTAAACGTATTAACTACCGGACCTAATGTTTCCAAGCCATACATCCGCGGACTGGGATATAACAGAGTGCTTACTTTATTTGACGGTGTAAGGCAGGAAAGTCAGCAGTGGGGCGACGAGCATGGTGTTGAAATGGATCAGTTTTTAATTAACAGGATAGAAGTGATCAAAGGGCCCGCCAGTTTAATTTACGGATCAGACGCGTTAGCCGGCGTAGTTAATTTATTACCCGAAAATACGGCTCCCGAAGGAACCATTAAAGGAACCATTCAATCAAATTATCAGACAAACAATGGCTTATATGCGGTATCGGCGGCAATAGCAGGAAATATAAAAAACAATGTATTTGGGATGCGTATTTCTCATAAAGAAGCGACCAATTATCAGAATAAATATGACGGCAGAATACATAATACAGGTTTCAAAGAAAATGATTTAAATGCCTATATAGGTTTGAATCGAAAATGGGGTTATTCGCATGTTAATTTCAGTTTATATGATAACTTACAGGAAATACCGGATGGCAGCAGGGATTCGACAACCAGAAAATTTACAAAGCAAATTACAGAAGCAGATACCCTTAGACCCGTTGTGAGCAACGCAGAGTTAAATTCATATGCGATTGATCGCATCCATCAACACGTTCAACACTATCGCCTGTTTTCTACCAATCAGTTTATTATTGGAGCAAGTAAAATAGCGTTAAAATTAGGTTACCAGCAAAGTGTGCGAAAAGAATTTGCACACCCTGAAAATCCTGAAATACCTGGACTTTATCTTGACATGAAAACCGGAACCTATGATCTGAAGTACTATTTACCGGATGTAAAAGGATGGGAATCAACGGTTGGCATAAACGGGATGTACCAAACGAATGAAGTTCACAAGGGTACTGAATTTGTTATTCCGGATTATACTTTATTTGATTTTGCGCCTTTCGTGTATTTCAAAAAAGAAATTAAAAAAGTTGATCTTGCTTTTGGTGCACGTTATGACACCCGATCTTTTCAAAATACGGAATTATATACCATTACTAATTCCACAACCGGATTTGATATGGCAGTGAGCGATACAACAGGTGCTACAAAACAATTTGATAATTACACTCACACATTCGGTGGATTCTCCGGAAGCGCAGGGATTACGTATAATATATCAGAACAGTTATTAATAAAAGGTAATATTGCGAGAGGTTTCAGAGCACCCAATATTTCTGAGATCTCTGCAAAAGGCGTGCATCCCGGTTCCGGATTTCAACAGTTGGGTGATGCGAATTTTAAACCTGAAACAAATATTCAGGAAGATATTGGCATCTTTTTCGATAGCCACCACCTTTCGCTGAGTGCAGAAGTATTCAATAACCAGATCGATCATTATATTTTTAATCAAAAATTATCGAGTGTTTTGGGAGAAGATTCCATATATACTGAAGCCGGTAATAATTATCCCGTATACAAATTCAGGCAAACCAAAGCACAATTAGTTGGTGGTGAAGCTCGCATCGATATCCATCCGCATCCATTGGATTGGCTTCACTTTGAAAACTCCATATCAATAGTGTATGGCATCAACAAAGGTGGAAACGGCGCTATCCTGAACGACAGTAATAAATATTTACCTTTTATTCCGCCGTTACATACAACCTCCGAATTACGTGCTGAATTACCTAAAAAAATCGCGTGCTTTCACCACTCTTACTTCAAAGTTGGAATGCAGTATTATGCCTCACAAAACAGGGTGTTTTTGGCTGACAATACAGAAACTGAAACTCCCGGATATACGTTATTTGATATTGGATTAGGAACAGAGATTTGTACTAAAAAAGAAGTGACCTTATGCACCATAGGAATATTTGTAACTAACATCACTGATGTAACTTACCAGACTAACATGAGTAGATTAAAATATTTCGATAATTATCCGAACAATGGAACCGGCCGGTCGGGAATTTATAACATGGGACGCAATATCAGTTTTAAACTAACCATACCTTTCCATATTAGACAAAATAAGTAAGCGGAAATTATTTTGAAATTTCATCGAGGAGTGATGCATATACTTTAGCGCAACTTTCCCGCGAATACTTCTCAATAGATACTGAATTTACAGATAGCTGGTCAGACTTGTATTTTTGGTACAAGTCTGATATAGCGATTTTAGTTCCTTCGTAATCATTAAAATCGCATAAAGTACCTGCACCCGTCTCTTTTAGTATCAGGGCGGCATCGCCATCTGGCATTCCAATACCAAATATGGGACGGCCCGCGGCCAGGTATTCAAACAATTTTCCGGATAGAACGCCTTTGTTATTAGGGGTATTATTTAATGGTAATAATAGTACAGGCGACTGTGTCATTATTTTTACTACTTCGCTATGTGCCATGTAGTCTGTTTTCTGAGAATTTTCGAATAGTCCGTTTTGTTTTAAGCTCTCAAAAACAATAGCATCTGTTTTTCCCGTAAATTTTAACACCAGATCTTTCTTAAGTTCCGAATTTTCTTTGCAAAGATCTCCCAAAACTTTCCACAGCGTATAAGGATTGCGGTCTTTATTTAAAGCACCGGTATGATGAAGCAAAAACCCATTTAATAGTTTCATATCTGAATCAAACTTAAAATCATCTGTATCAAACCCATTTGTAACGACCTCAACTTTTCTAGAACCCAGTTTTTCCAAATCACTGGCGCAAGTAGGACTAACAGTAACAACTTTATTAGCAGATGCCAACACCTGGTTTTCCAGTTTCTTATGTTGTCTGTCAGCATAAGCCGACAATTTCAATTGGCTGTAAAAATCAATTTGGGTCCACGGGTCACGAAAATCGGCAATCCAGGGAATATCATGTTTTTGTTTTAAACCCATGGCAATTAAATGCATACTATGAGGTGGTCCCGTGCTGATAATCGCATCAATCTTATTTTTCCTGATATACTCAGACAGATAGGAAATAGAAGGCCTGATCCAAAATTTACGAGCATCAGGAATAAAAAAATTACCGCGCACCCATATCATTGCCGATTGCAACATAGAGTTCTCTTTTCCTTCTGATAAAAATCCCTGATTAACCGTTTCGTTTTTTTTCTTACCCATTATCTTTCGATAAACATCGTAGGGTTCAGTAATCTGAGTTTTTAAAACAGTTAAATTTGTGGGAATATCTTTTAAAAGTGTTTCATCATTGATGGGAAAATCCGGATTAGAAGGTGTATAAATAACTGGTTCCCAGCCAAATTTACGAAAGTATTTGCTGAACTTAAGCCAACGTTGCACCCCTGCTCCACCCGTTGGGGGCCAATAGTAGGTTATAATCAGAACTTTTTTCATGAGCGTTTTGCAAATTTCGCTTTTATTGTATCAAATATCTCCGGGATTACATTTAACTTATAAACACAAAAAATATAAAAAACAGAAATAATACTTCCATTGATAAGAATATTTAAAACAGCAATGGATGTAAAGGAGGGCAGAAATACTACAATGATAAATCCTACAGCAATCAATAATAAAATTTTTAAAGAATTTATATTGTAAGGTTGAAATTTAAAGATTTTATATATTAACCAAAATTTAGCGACATTATAGAGTACGGCAACAGCTGCCGTCACACAGGCTGCGGCAAGCATACCATACAAGGGGATAAATAAAAGGTCTAATCCGAGGGTAAAGATAAAAGCAAACGCCAATAATATAGCTCCTAATTTAAAATGACTCGTATAATATAAAATTGCGTTATTAACGCCCGTCATAACGTTTACAAGGCAACCAAAACTCAATATGCTTATGAGATATAACGATTCTGAATACTCAGAAGGTAAAAATTCATAAATATATTTGGAGCAGGCATTAATTCCCAGGAATATATAACCACCAAAAATCATAAGGTATTTCACAGAATCGAAATAAATCTTGTTCATCTCAACAAAATTTTTATTGGCGAAATTTTCCGCTATTTTCGAATAACTTATTCTCTCCAGTGAACTTAAAGGTACTTCTATAAACATCGCCAAATAAACCGCGGTTGAATAAATGGCTACATTACTTAATGAATAAGTTCCTAAAAAAATCGAATCGAGGTTTCTTAAACAAAAGGATGCAAAGGAAATTCCCAGCAAAATGAGTCCGTAAGGAATGATTTTTTTATAGTGGATTTTATTTAGGACCGGAAGATTAATTCGGAAAGAAATTAAATCAAACTTCTTAAGATAGATGATCAGAATGGCAATAACCAAACAGTATATTAATAAATAAAATAATACGTACATATCGAAAGAGATCCAGCGATAGTGATACATAACCGTAACCAGTATTACCAATAGCCTTGAAACGATATCGTTTAAAAAAGAAGGAACCGTAGACTTATAAGCGGCCTGGCTAAAGGCAGTAATGATAGAATTTAAGGTAATGATAAGTGCATATGGAATTACACAAAGAAAATAGTTAATAAATAACTCTGAGTCCTTTTTATAAAGTGATGAGATGGAGTCTTTAAATAAAAAGAAAATAGATGAAATGATAATTGCCGAAATTGAAAAATACAGAAGTATAAAGCCAAAAAAATATTTTTTAATGGCATCATCTTCTTTATACTGGGGATAAAACCTTAAAATGATATTTGGTAAGCCAAGCGGTAAAACAATGCTTAACATGAAAGAAAAGTTGTATAAATTCCTGGTAAACCCTAATTCGGTAGTTGACAAAAATACAGGCTGCAACAAAATAGCACTGATCGCACCAATGACTACCCCGGTGTAAGCAATAAATAAATTTTTAATTCCCTGTCGTTTTATGACTCCCACTTATCGTTTCATCTTAGTTAATTACCATTATTTTATCATAAAACCCGTTGTAATTTAACACCGCGTCCAATTCTGTCTCATACTTTTTTCTCGCATTTACTCTGTAAGGCATAATTTCCTCCAAAGAAAGTGATAAAAACGCATTTATTTCTGAGCTAAGTTCATCTGCTGTAATATCAATTGGCAAAAGCGCTCCTGTTTGGGGGTTTACAATTTCTGAAGTTCCGCCTGCGTTGGTTGCGATCACAGGGATACCAAAAGAAACTGCTTCCATGATCGACACTGGCAGTCCCTCAGATGAGCTGACGTTCAAAAATAGATCGACACTATTTTTTTTATAAAAGTCCATGATCTGTTCATTTTTGGTATATCCCCTAAAATTAACCCTCACATTTTCAGTTAATTCTTTTGTTTTACTCTTTAATATTTCGAGTAAAGGACCATCACCAAAATGAAACCACGTAATTTTTTTAGTGCAGGATTTCAATGCATTCAAAATCAATTCAACACGTTTTACAGGCGTAACAAAAGATACACTTACTATAGTAAATTGATCTGCATTATAGGTGTAGGGATTTAATCCACTATCAAAAACGCCTAATTTACTTAAAACTATTTTAGCACAATAGTCGGTATACATTTTATTCATGTAATTATGTCCGTCCATAGATATCGGGACTAACTGATCAGCAGCAGAAAAAATCAATTGTCTGAGTGGTGCGTAATCATTGGTAACATATTCATACAAATCTGTTCTATGAAACCGGATTACCGTTTTAACATTCTTATTGCTTATGCGTTCTTTTAGGTAAGGAAGCGTCCAGCAAAGATTATCGCCCCAATAAAAATATAATATAGCACCTTGCATTGATTCGTTGATATACTTAATAACCGATTCATAGGTTTGGCTTGATAAGGCAGCACGTGTAACTAAAAGACTCGTAAACCAACGTCGAAATTTTGCCCGGTTATTATAAAGTTTGTTTTTTAAAAGGTCATGGATATGATATTTAAAAGGGGCTAAATTGAAGATTCCTTTAAAAAGTAATTCAGCTTTCGCTTTATGGCTGTTAAAAACAGGTTTCGTTGCAATTATACCAGGTCCCAGTTCAACAGAGAGCTTCATTGAATTTGCAGTAAATGTGCAGATCCTTATGTTTTCAAATTTCTTTTTAGCGAATCCAAACTCGTTAATCAAAAATTGCTCTGATTTAGCGTATGGAAAATGATTTGCAAAAAGAATAAGGTTCATGAGTTAACTGTTTGATTGAATAATCCAATGCAAAATTCTGCCAATGTATTACTACAGTGCTTTTGCTTCAACCTTAACCTTAAATATTTTATTGGGCATTGTGGGAAAATTCAACATAGAACTTTTCAGTTTAGGATTCTTTGAATACATCGCACACATGGTATTTGATACATGATAAAGATACTTATGGTGTGATGCCGGAATGCCATCTAATATGCCAGCCAGCACTTCATGTCGCACTGTTTCCGGATAATAGGTGTAGTCATGCCAAACAATAATCGAATCATCATTTAACAGGTTTTCAAATACTTTTTTTGAATCAGATCTTACGCCGTTATAAGTATGATCTCCGTCAATGAATATAAGATCAAACTTACCCAGCTTCGAAAAATCATAGGTCAAAGAATTATCTTCAATAAGTGTAAGATTTTTAACTTCAGGATTAAAGAAGTTAGCGCTTTTAATGATCGTGGGATTATAATTAAAATCCGTCATTTGTTTAAGTGAAAGTGTAAGAGAAGTCGTATGTTTCGCAACTTCCGACACATTAAACAGAGATTCACCTCTAAGATTTCCGATCTCAAAATAATTACAGTCTTTTTTTCTATTTGCCAGTTCTTTCAAAAGAGCCATATCTAACACAGTAGCTGTATGTTCCAGGTAAGTGTACTTATTTAATTCAACGTCAAACTTTCCTTCAAACAGGTCAAGTAAATCAATAGTAGGTAATTGTGTAGCAAAATTTTGTTTTGTAAGATGCTTTTTATAGAAAATATTACGATTATAATTTTTAAAAAACTTTATGGGATCAGTGAGCATCCATTTTAGAGATTCGAATACAACTTTTTTAGGTTTCATAGTAAGATAAAATAAATTTAAATAGTAAAAATTAAATGATTTTTTTTAATCTGGCTTATAATTTGGATAACGTATTTTCGACTCCCCGCTGAATTTTACCTTTAAGATTCACCTGTTTTACAGCCATATCCTTTTTCAATATAATATTGAGGTAATCATCCACATCAAAATGCAATGAATAAGGGTTCATGGAATACAATTTAAATCCATAGGGATAAGCATTATTCAAAAGTTCCTGCATCGAAAGCGATTGATCAATGATTTGAAGTTTTGAAGGATCATTAACCCTAACCCAATTTAGATAATTGGGTTCAGGTATATTAATTAGTACTGTTGCATCAGGAGTGGTTAATTCTGAAATTGTTTTAAAAATATTAGCGTGCTGTTCAACGGGAATATGCTCCAAAACATCCGGAAACACAACAAAATCAAACTTTGTTTTGTGAGTAAAATTACTCATGTCATCTACAAAAAATTCGGCTTTCTTATGAAAGGCATTAAATTGCTGAGCCATTTTAATACTTTCTGAACTAATATCCAGCCCAACAAAACTACCGTCTGATATGTGTTTCAAAATTAAATGACTTACCGTGCCAATACCACAGCCGATTTCCAAAACATTAGAATTGGATTTTAATCCATTTTTTTTAAGATTCTTAAAAATAGTGCGGTGTCGGATATTGATACCTAATTTTTTTTGATGATCTTTAAATGTATCGTAATACTCTTTTACCTGCTCTTTTGTTGTTTCTGTCATAGTTCAAATTTATGAAAAATATTATCGAAATATAGTAACTAAGTCTTTAATTTTGGTCGCTTTACTAACAGTTATCAGGTAAAAACAGTGTATGCTACCGCGTTTCAATTAATGGCGCAGCTCTCAATAAAGAGATTAAAATCAAGGCATTAGCTCTTTTATTTATGACACTAACCACTACCGATAAGAAGGATAACGACTATTATAAAGAGTATGATAGACTGAAAATTAAAACAAAATTAAGCTGAAAACTAATCAGCCTAGCCTGATATGTTGCGATCCAAGATCTCCAGAATTTCCGATTTTTTTCTTCTGGACACTTCAAATGTAGTAGCATTCGATAAAGTGACTTCGCAAACCTGGCCTTTGGTGTAATTTTTTACAAAATTTATATTAACATACGAGCTTTTATTGACTCTCACAAAATTTGGAAAACTATTCACTATAAACTCGTAATCTGACAATTGTTTGGCTGAAATATATTTTGTCTGGTCGGAACTAGCCGTAAACATCGTGTAACCTTCGTGTGTTTGAATGGAAATAATATCGTTTATATTTAACAGATGCACTTTATCTTTATAATGCACTGGTATTTTCGAGATCAAACTCCCTTCATTGTATTGCAATACTACATCTTTAAGGCTGGTTGATAATATTTCCTTACTAAAAATACGGCTTTGAACCCGCGCTAAAGTTTTACAAAGTTTTGTGGAATCTATGGGTTTTAATATATAATCCATGGCATTAAATTCGAACGCTTTGATGGCATATTCATCAAAGCCGGTTATAAAAACCACTTCAAAAGTAGGATCCGGAAATTGTTTTAAGAGATCAAATCCGGTACCATCATTCATTTTAATATCCAAAAAAACCACATCCGGCTCAATGGAACTGATAATCTCATAACCATCTTCCAATCCTTCTGCCTGTCCCAAAATCACATAATTATCGTTCAATTTAACAACAAGGCTGGCTATAAGGTCGCGGTTCAAGTATTCATCATCTATTACCACTGCTTTTATCTTTTTCATAAACTGTATTTTTTCAAATTTAACGGCAAAACAACAGTTACTTTTGTACCTATTGCTACACCGGCGCTATCTATTAAATCGTCGTAAATTAAATTAGCGATATCTTTATTATCATAACCGTTTAAATTCACCAAACGCTGTTTTGTAATATCTATTCCTTTTGATTCTTTTAAATTTCCAATTTCTCTGTCCATTATCTTTCTCCCTACTCCATTATCTTCTATGACAATGGATAATATATCTATGCTCACGTGTATTGTAATGTTAAGCTCACCTTTTCTCGTTTTTTTTAAGGGTAGCAATCCATGCCAGATAGCATTTTCAACAATAGGTTGTAGAATTAAAGGGGGAACAAAAACCGATTGAACATCCAACGACTTATCATAATGTATGTGGTAACTAAATTTATTTTCAAATCTCAACTGCTCAAGTTCTATATTAATTGAAACTATCTCTAACTCTTCCCGGAGTGAAACGAGCGGTTTAGAAGAAAAATTAAGGACTTGTCGTACAAGAAGACTGAATTTTGCAAGATATTCATTTGCCTCATCCACTTTATTATTAAAAATCAAATGCTGAATTGCTGTTAAGCAGTTTGACATAAAATGTGGGTTTATCTGGGCCTTGAGTGCAATGAGTTTATACTCTGAAATTTGCTGTTGAACTTCGCTTTTTTTACGTTCTCGCGCTTTATAAAACTTAAATACCCTCCAGCCAATCAGAATAACAATTGACATTCCAACTAATATATATAATGCTATGAACCAACTTGTTTGCCAAAATGCCTTGCCGATGGTGAATGGTATTACAAAGGGTTTGAATTTAATTTTTGTTGAAGCAATCCCAACGGTTAAAACATATTCACCAGGCGAAAGGTTTTGAAACACAAGGCTTTGATCAGTAGTCCTGATCCAATTGTTTTTGTCACCCTTTAAGTTGTAAATTATATCGGGAACGGCGGAAGAAAAAGATATGAGATCAAAATCAAATGTCAGATTATTTTGATCATGCTCCAATAAAAGTATTTTTTTCAATGGGGTTTTCACACCATTCAGCGAAACCGACGCCAGATTGAAGTGAACCGTTGAATTATTTGCCAGCTTACTTTTGTCAATCGCCACAAACTTATTTTCGGCTGTGAGATAAATTTTTCCATGATATTCGTAGGCACTGCGAACCTGGCCATTATACATTTTAGTCCATTTTTCAAGATTTCTGCTCTCGAACAGACCCTGGTTAGTAGACAATAACATACGTCCATCTTTCTCAAAACTAATATTATTAACAATATCACTGGGAAGGCCGTTAGTTGATGTGTAATGAATTAATTTATTAGATGAAAAAAGTTTAAATAACCCATAGCCCTCTGTGCAAAACCAAAAATTGCCTGCATTATCCTCGGTTATATTCACAATCTTACAGCCCGAAGTTTGGAATAAAAAACCAGATTGGATAAGTGTAGTTTTATTTAAAAGATAAACTCCATCGTTGGTTCCTACTAATTTTTCTGTATTCCGAACGGCACAGGAAAATATTCTTCGATCAAGATATCCATTTCCATTCATTTCATTGTTTCGTATGCTTTCTACACCATTATTTATGATAAGAAACCTGTTTCTTGAAAAACACAATAATGTATCCCCTTTTAGCTTTAACATATGCAAGGGCAAAAAACCGGGCATTATGGTAGGAAGCTTAGATACCGCTGGCTTATCTTTAATTTGTATCAGATCGAGTTGTTTTCTGGAATAAACAATATAATCCGAATGATATTTTATAATATCAAGCAAGCCTTTATTATCATTTTTTTCTTCAATGGAAATTAATCGATCATTTTCAATCATATAAATATTGCCACGTCGCGTTGCAATAAACAATCTATCGTCTATTTTTTTAATGAAACTAATCCCACAATCAAAAATTTCTGAATCCTTAAAATGTAATTCCTGTAAATTGCCGCAGTGAAAAATACCTGAACCTTCGGTCGATACCCATAATCCATCCTGAGAATCTACAAAAACGTGATTTATCGTTTCATTACCAAAGTAGTGGTTAACAATCGAATCATTTTTATCGAGTTCGTATAGCCCTCCATTAAGCACGCCAACCCAAAGGTGGTCATTCTTATCCTGTGTATAGTTTAGTACAAACGATTGAAACGGAATAACCTTTATGGCACGTCGTGGTTGTATCCTTAATAGTTTATCATAGTATAGAAAGAAAATATCGTTTTTAAACCTTTTAAAATAAATAGGCGTTAAAGAGCGGTTCCAACCGGCAAATTTTAATTTATATGTTTCCGAAGGCTTTGCTTCATTAATATAACGGAAGGTAAAGGAGTCGGTTTTTAAATAATTTAACTGATTTCTAAATGAATAGCTAATCGAATTGAAAATATGTCCTTCAATATCTAATGCATATACAAATACAGAATCCGCATCGGGTTGTTTGGATAAGCTAAGAGCTTTATATCCCTTATTTTTGACAAGTTTATAACCATTGTACTTTGAACTCACATAAATATTTAACTCTTTATCAACGTATAACGCCGAAATTTCGCTGGCCTTTAGGTTAAGTAACTCCGTAACATCTTCAGTTCCTTTCACTATAAAAGCACTGTCATTTCTTACTTCATATATCTTAGCATTCGAATTGGCAATCCATATCTGTCCTTTATCGTTTTCAAAATAACTATAGATGAATGACTCTTTAAACGGCAAATTTTTTAAGACCTGCTCAAACTTTTTGCCATTATATTTCATAGTACCATAATTGGTAAAAAACCACATGTAGCCCTTTCTATCCTGGAAGATTTTGTAAACTTCATCCGAAACCAGGCCATCTTTTGAGGTGTAATTGTCAAATTTTAAATTCTGAGTAATTGCAGAAAAATAAATACTTAAAAAAGCAATAAGAAAAACACATCTTAATTTACACATCATAACAAATGTAAGATATTTTGTTTTTTGAACTAAAATAAATCGCTTGCGTGATAAAAATCGTTTTTACGGCCGACTAATTATTTTTCAACGGCCTAATATTGCATCCTCTAGTTACATCTATTATTTATTCACTAAAAAAATCAAAACATGAAAATCAAAATCTTTGCTATCATTGGCGTCCACATGCTATTATTAAACAAAACCTATGCGCAGTTTAACGGAGGATCCCCTTTTAATACCGCCGTTCAAGTTACCAACGGAAGTGTTGGTATCGGAACTGTTACACCAACTTCTCCATTACATGTATATTATGCAGGTACACATAGACAAGTGTTGAAAGTGTCAGACAACGCGAGATATATTGGAATTGGGAGGGACGAAGTAGCGGCATTTGAATTGAATGGAACTCCCGCACACATGTACTTGGGCGGTAATACGAATAATTATACCAAACTAACAATCCTAAGTACTGGCGAAGTGGGTGTTGGCACAACAACCCCAGGCACTAAACTAGAAGTAGCCGGGCAGGTAAAAATTACAGGTGGCACGCCGGGCGCGGGAAAGGTATTAACATCAGATGCAGTTGGTTTAGCAAGCTGGACAACTATGACGGGTCTTTTGTCGGGTGGAACGACTAATTATATACCAAAATGGACATCCGCAAATACATTATCATCTGTATCACAAATTTATGATAATGGGAATAATGTTGGGATTGCAACTTCTAATCCGGTAGAACGCTTACAAATTGGAGACCGTATAGTTTTTCATGATGGCGGTAATAAATATTTAGGCTATAATATGGCGTATAACGGGGCGAATAACGTTACCATAGTCCCAAATTGTCAATCCTCTGCAATTACATTCGGAAACGGTGACTTCACTTTTTACACTGCACCGTTAACTGCAAATGCCAATACTATTGTGAATGGGACAGCAAAAATGGTTATCAAGAATGACGGTAAAGTTCGTATTGGCACTTTAAGTCCTACCGCTCCTCATACCGATGCATTGCTTGCAGTAGATGGAAAGGTGGCTTGTAAATCATTATATGTATTAAAAACAACCAGTTGGGCAGATTTTGTTTTTAAAAGAAATGAATTGGAGAAGCTAGAAGATGTGGAAAAATTCATTAATAAAAACAAACATTTACCGGGCATTCCTAGTGAAGAAGAAGTATTAACAAACGGATATGATGTAAATGAAATGGATGCCAAACTTTTAGAAAAAATCGAAACGTTGTATTTACATATTATTTCTCTTGAAAAAGAAATTAAAGATCTTAAAAATAAATAATTATGAAAAGCCAGTTATTCATACTATTTACTTTTATTACTGCGATCGTTTATTCACAACCGACCTATGTTCCGACGCGCATCCTTGGACGCCAGGCCGAACAGTTTTGTGAGAACGAGATAAAAGTTAAAGACGCAAAACCTGCAAGTTGTGCAGCGGACAACTGCCACAGCTATCTCTTCCCTGTTATTGTTGAAGACTTTGACAACATGTATGATATTCCAAACAAATGGAGGTTTGATTATGGGTATACTCAAGCAATTGAGAATACATGGTATGGTTATGGTTTTTATAATTCATCTGGAGTAATAACCAATAACAATGTGCAAATCAGTGGTGGAACAATGAAACTCATTAACAAATACGAGAATAATAGCATTGGGGGAACATCCTATGATTTTACTAATGGTATGATCAGGTCTTTGAATCGATTTGAGTATGGTACATTTGAAGCACGGATTAAAGTCCCATCTGCTAATAAAATGTGGCCGGCTTTTTGGCTGCTTGGCGAATTAGGCAAGTATTCCGAAATTGACATCTTTGAATTTTATGATAATAATGTTTCCGGAACTCCTTGTGAATTATACAACGAACATAAAATGGCAACGCATGTTGGAAGCATACCCAATAAAAACGAATGTCACAGATCTGAAAAATACCCAATTAGTATCGATGTGTTTCACACGTATAAATTAGAATGGGGAAAATATGAAGTTAAGATCTTTGTAGATGGTACATTAAAAGGGTATGCAACAAAATTTTATGATGGTAATGTTTTGGATGTTAATTGCAATTATAGCTCGGCTTATAATAATTTTGATCCTCGTTATAATTTCGATTGCAATGGCCTTCGGAATTTGAACGATAATATATACCAGCAGTTTTGGCCACAGAAACCTAACAACTGGCCATCGTGGTTGCCCTGGCCAAATATGCCCAGTTGGTTATATTACCCAAACAAGATAAGGGAGGATTCATATTTTCCAAGCAGAGACCGTCAAATGGGCTTAATTATTAATAATATTATTAATAACAAATACAAGACCGAGAATTTCAGCGAATTCAGTCAGGCAGCACAAACAATGGAGATAGACTGGGTAAAAATATACCAGCCATTTTGCTGTGGAGAAGACAAAACGATATATTTAAACTCAGATTTTGCTTATCTAACTAACTGGACCAATATACTTACAGGTAGAAAGTTAAAATTCGGTAACGTAAACACGAGTCAGTTCTCAAACTATGTTGATATGCCGGTGTTTTTATTAGCTACTGATGAAATTGAAATTAATAGTGAAAGTATTTTTGGTGCAGATGTATATGCTGAAATGAGGATAACCAATTGCAACGGAACGGGAGGTGCCAGATTGGCGGACCAATCTACCGAAATAAATGGCTCTTCAGACGAAAATGAGATCAGCAAACCTGAAAATATTGCGAGCAATGCTAGATTATCCGAAAACATTGTCATCGATGTATATCCTATACCAGCTACAGATGAAGTAAATATTAAATGTGATACCGAAACATTTGAAAAAATTTCATCTTTTTATTTAGTTGATATTAACGGC
Organism: Bacteroidota bacterium; assembly: GCA_040387475.1. Classification (GTDB taxonomy): domain Bacteria; phylum Bacteroidota; class Bacteroidia; order B-17B0; family Aurantibacillaceae; genus UBA4416. The sequence continues at coordinate 241,268 of JAZKDT010000018.1, forward strand.
AATAAATTTGAAATTAGTAAATCAGCTACAATCAATATGGAATCCTTTAGTGCCGGCTGTTATCAGTTAATGATAAGGTTGAAAAATAATTCCATTATATACAAAAAAATAATTAAACTATAAGATTATGAAATACACTCCAATTATAATGCTCATTCTTTGTTTCGCATGGTTTGGGTTCACAAGAAAGGAACAAAAATTAATTATAAAATCGCCCCTGGCTGTTGACACTATTAATACTATTTCTGGTACTTTCAGCAGTTACTATTTTACCGGTATTGATGGTTTAGGCAACATATCAACTGATAGTATCAACGTGGCAGAGTTTTACCCTTCGGCTGTAAGCAATCAAACCACATCGACAGTTAGCGCGGGTGACGTGATTTTAAACACATCTACCAAACTCGATTATGACGGTACATTATTAAGGTATTTTCAAAATACTAGTAGTAGTGTAAGCATGAAACCGCTGAGTTGGAATGTACAAGGAAGTACTTACATTCCTGCTTTTACCTACTCGTTTACCCCGCTTTATCCAGAATTTAATCCTGGAGTATTGCCTGATACCAGCACTAAATCTTCAGGCATAACTATTTCTCTGGGCACTGTTACCAATCCCGATCCAACACTTTTTATTTGTACGGCCAGATTAACGCAAAATAGCGGGGCAATTCAAACAATTAAAACTATCAATCAAACTGCAATTAATAATACCTCTGTATTCTTTAGTGCATCTGATTTATCAGCGTTTAATATAAATGAAGACATCGATATCATCATCACCTTGCAAAACTATAAGTACGCTACGGTTGGAACTCAAAATTTTGCTTTCATAACTTCTCATTATTACCGCAAACAAAGTTATTTAAAGTAAGGTAGAAGAACTGCAAATAAAAAGGAGCGGCCTCAACCGCTCCTTTTTGTTTATAATACTTTGTGCCAAATATCCTTTTTACGGTAACATAACGTTTTTGATTATGACTATTTTTGATTCCTGTGGTTTTATGTAGGATGTGTTTTAGTAACAACAAAAAAAGGAGCGAATCATATCGCTCCTTTTTTACTATTCTATTTTTCGCCTTGAGGTTTAGGCGCCATTTTATTTCTCACCATGGTTATCAATATGGGCAATACAGAAATAGCAATAATGCCTAAACAAACCAAATCGATATGCTTCCTGATAAATTCAACTTCTCCCAGCAGATAACCGGCTGTTGTTAAACTGCCGATCCATAAAGCACCCCCAAAAACATCATAGCTAAAAAACTTTTTGTAATTCATTTCGCCAACGCCGGCAGCAAAGGGAGCAAACGTTCGTACAATGGGAACAAAACGCGCCATGATGATAGCCTTTGTTCCATGTTTCTCAAAAAACAAATGAGTTTTATCGAGGTATTCCCGTTTTACAAGTGTTCTCCCTTTTATTTTAATATCAAAAATTCGAATCCCTATTTTCCTTCCGATCCAATAATTGCAATTGTCGCCTAACACCGCGGCAACAAACAACAGGATTAAAAGGTAAGACATATTTAAATGACCTGAACGGGCAAATAAACCAGCTGTGAACAATAATGAATCGCCTGGCAAAATAGGCATCGCCACTAAACCTGTTTCAATAAAAATAACAAGAAATAGGACGATGTAAATAGCTGTTCCGAAATTGGCAAACAACCAGTCAAAATCCAAATGTAAAATGTGCTTAAATAATTCAATCATAATTAGTGAAAAGTGGTTAGTGAAAAGTGATTTATCAAATATTACAATCCTACTTCTTCAATGTAAGCCAGGATACCTCCTTTTAAATTATACAGGTTTGTAAACCCATGCTGACTCTCCAGAGCGCCTATGACGGTTGCGCTGCGTTTTCCGCTACGACAATGAATTACGACCTGTTTATCTTTGGATATCTTATCGACATTATCCATCACTTCGCCCATCGGAATTAGTTCGCCATTCATATTGGTTTCATCAAATTCGTATTGCTCACGTACATCAATTAACTGGAAATCTTTTTTATCATCCATTAATTGTTTTAACTCTTTTGCTGTTATCTCTTTCATAGTGTTTTTTATTAAAATATTTTGTCTTTTGTTCCTTCTGGTAAAAAATTAAAGAAAGTATCTCCCCGTAAACCAATACGTAATGTTTCTAAAGGGATGACATCGTCTACGCTGATATTGCCAACATTTACATTGGATCCGAACAAGTTAATAAAATACACTTGTTGCGATTTTTGCGGAGTTTCCCAGATAATATCTTCAACGGCGATTTTATTTGTTATGCGCGTTACTAACATGGAATGCGCACTTCCGTTCTTGTGAAAGATCCCCACTGTTCCGCTCTCCCGCGCTTCGGCAATTACTTTGAACGATCCGGATTCTAACTCAGCTTTCATCATGCTAACCCATTTTGCGGGATGAATAATAATTCCCTCTTCCTTAGATCCAACTTCAGACAATACCGTGAAATTTTTAGACAGTGTGCTGATGAATTTACATTTATTGTCATGGTCGATATTGATACTACCGTCTGATACCTCAGCCGTATCTAATCCATAAGAATCAATAAATTTTTGATAGTCATCAAATTTACCTCTGGCCACAAATGCTTCAAATAAGGTGCCACCCAAATAGGTTTTTATTCCTGCTTTTTGGTAGATCTTAATTTTTTCTTTCACATTTTTAGACATCACCGATGTTCCAAATCCGAGTTTTACAAAGTCAACATAGTCTGCATAACTATCAACAAAATCTTCGGCGTGTTTCAACGATATCCCTTTATCCATTACCATGGTTATGCCACTTTTACGAGGTCTTTCAGTACGTTCAGGTATATGCGATAAATTTACATTGTATTTTATCATAGGTCGTTATTTATAGTGGTTTATTTTTAAATGATTGTATAAGTTGCATGACTGCAATATCCTGTTCTAACACAGGTAAATACTCCAGTAAATCTATATGTTTTTCGTAATCCATTTCCAAAGCGTTTTCCAGAAATACCATGCCCTGCTGCTTTTTCCCCAGTTCCATTTGTAAGCCGCTCATGCGGTAATACAATTCAGGAGTGTCGGGATATTTTTGAATGCCTTCTGCTAATATTTTTTCGCAGTCTTTGTAATATCCACCGTCGTATAATAGTTTAGCATAGTCAAGGTAAATATCATACTCTTCGTATCCCAATTCAATTACACGCTGATAAGCTGAAGCGGATTCTTCTAAAAAGCCTAACTTATGCTGAACTTCACCAAACACATACCAATACTCCGGCATGTTAGGATTAATTTCAATGGCTTTTTTTATGTAATGAATACTTTCTGTGATCCTGTTTTGATAATCCAATACAATCCCAATTCCTAACCAGGCATCTGCATGCGCTGCATCCAGTTTAATGGCGCGGTTATAGTTAACCAAAGCGTCCTCATATTGGGTCATATTCTCAAAACATTCTCCAATATAATAATAAGTATTAGCGTCGGGTTCTTCGTGTTTGAAGGTTTCTCTATAAACTTCAATGGCATCCTGGTATCTTTCCAACTGAGCTAAAGAGTTAGCCTTATTGAAATAAGCGGATGAAAAGTTTTCTTTAATCGCAATGGCGTAATCGTAAGCATCAATCGCTTTTTCAAATAAGCTCAAACGATTGTAGCTAATTCCCAGGTTAAACCAGGCAAAATGGTTATAAGGTTTTTCCTCAATGTATGTTTCATAAAATGCGATCGCCTCTTCACTCTTACCTGTCATTTCATAACACAACGACAATTCATTCAACGCCACATCATTATCTGAATTGACTTTAATCGCTTTTTTTAAATAATACAAAGCATCTTCTGCTTTATCATCATTCAAAAACTCAATACCGATAGCTACATATACTTCATCTTTATATTCGGCCAAAGGCAAAGCTTTTTTATAATTTTCAATAGCCTGCTCGCTTAAGCCGGTCTGACTATAAATATAGCCACGGGTCATATACAACTCGCTATTATTACTTTCCACCTGTTCTATTTCGTTTAAAAGCAATAAAGCATCGTGAGTTTTATGCTGTGAAGAAAGGTACTGGGCTAATTTTATTTTTAAAGCAGATGAATAAGGGTAATGGTCTAAAGCAAAATCGATGGCTTTTTTAGCGAGTTCTAAATTAAACCATTGCATATAGTAATCAATGATCTCTTCAAGTTCATCGGCATCAAAAAACTGATGCGTGCCGGAAGAAATCATGTCCTCAAAACGCTTTAAACTTTTTTCGAAATCCTGGTTGCTTAATCCGTCTCCTTCAAATTCACTCATACAAAAAACTGCTTTCTGATAATTAACACAAATTTAAGGTTAAAAACCACATTTTAGCCGTTAATTTTTAACAAATTAATGGTATATTTTAGAAAACTCATTCCATTTAATCTTAATGCTAAATGGTATATTTGTGATTCAAAAATCAAAAAAAAGTGACCTTAATTAAAAGTATTTCAGGAATCAGGGGAACCATTGGCGGTAAGCCGGGAGATGGGTTAAGTCCTTTGGATATTGTAAAATTTGCCTCCGCATACGGAAGCTGGATTTTAGAACAAAGTAAGAATCAAAAAGCAACAGTTATCATAGGCCGGGATGCCCGTTTATCGGGACAAATGGTTAATAATATTGTTTGCGGAACCCTGGTTGGTTTAGGAATCGATGTGATTGATCTTGGATTAAGTACAACACCCACTGTAGAAATTGCCGTAACAGAATTAAACGCCAATGGTGGGATTATCCTAACAGCCAGCCATAATCCTAAACAATGGAATGCTTTAAAATTATTGAATAACAAAGGCGAATTTATCAGCGATAGCGAAGGTAAACACATTTTAGAACAGGCTGATAAAGAAGATTTTACCTATTCAGACGTCAATCAATTAGGAACTTATTCTGAGCGGCACGATCTTTTGCAGATCCATATTGACAAAGTATTGCAATTACCATATGTAGATGTTGAGGCAATTACAAAAGCAAATTTTTCGGTAGCAGTGGATGCCGTTAATTCAAGCGGTGGAATTGTTATTCCCATGTTACTGGAAGCATTAGGTGTAAAAAATATTCATAAAATACATTGCGAGCCCACCGGCCATTTTGCGCATAACCCGGAACCTTTACCTGAACACTTGAGAGATCTGTCGGAAGCGGTTATTAAAACAAAATCAGATGTAGGCATTAGCGTTGACCCGGATGTTGATCGTTTAGCGTTAGTTTGCGAAGATGGTGAAATGTTTGGCGAGGAATATACCTTAGTTGCCGTTGCCGATGCAGTTTTAAAACATCATAACGGCGGAAATACTGTTTCTAATTTATCATCCACGCGGGCTTTACGCGACGTTACTGAGAAAATGGGCGGCACCTACTCTGCCTCTGCTGTGGGTGAAGTAAATGTAGTAACCCTGATGAAATCTACCAACGCTATTATTGGTGGCGAAGGAAACGGTGGTGTGATTTTACCTGAAATTCACTACGGACGTGATGCTTTAGTTGGCGTGGCCATCTTCTTAACGCACCTGGCTAAATTCGGAAAAACAACTTCAATGCTGCGAAAATCCTTTCCAAATTATTATATCTCCAAAAACAAAATTGAGTTAACTCCTGAAATTGATGTTGATAAAGTACTGGTGAATGTAAAAGAAAAATATGCCAAACAACCGGTTAACACAGTAGATGGTGTAAAAATAGAATTTGATAAAGAATGGGTTCATTTACGTAAATCAAATACTGAGCCTATTATACGTATTTATAGTGAAAGCGAAAGTGTGAGCACGGCGGACGCTTTAGCTAAAAAAATCATTGAAGACATTAAAGAGATTATTAAAAGTTAATGTATCGTCACTTCGAGCGAAGTAGAGGAACTATCAGTCCAAAATATTCTCGACTTTGCTCACACTGACAGAAATACAATAATGCAGGAAATAAAAATTTACTACACACAAAACTTTACGAACTTTGTCGTTCAAAATAATTAACCTCTGCGACCTCCGCGTAAAACTCTGCGGTCTTTGCGGTTAAACCAACAAAAAAATGAAAGTATACTTAGATAATGCCGCTACTACCCGATTAGACGAACATGTTTTAGAAGCCATGCTACCGTACATGCGCGAAGAATACGGAAATCCATCCTCTATTCACGCCTATGGCCGCAAAACACGCTCTGCTATTGAGGTAGCCAGAAAAACGGTTTCTAAATTACTGAACGTTGCTCCTTCAGAAATATTTTTTACATCCGGTGGGACAGAAGCCGATAACATGGCTATCAATCAAAGTATTCATTCATTAGGATTAACACATGCCATTACCAGCAAGATCGAACATCATGCCGTTGAACATACTTTGCAAATATTAGAAAAAGAAGGTAAGATCAAATTAAGCTGGGTAAATGTGGATGCCAAAGGAAATGTTGATCTGAATCATTTGGAAGAACTTCTGAAAAATAATGAAAGATCGTTTGTTTCACTCATGCATGCCAATAACGAAATTGGTACATTATTACCACTAGAGCAAGTTGGCGAGATTTGCTCTAAATATGACGCGATATTTCACAGCGACACCGTACAAACGATGGGGCATTACCCCATGGATCTTCAAAAAATTAAAGTGCATTTTATTACCTGCGCTGCTCACAAATTTCACGGGCCTAAAGGCGTGGGCTTTTTATATGTGAACCATACGGTTAAAATTCAACCCATGATACACGGCGGTGCACAGGAACGTAACATGCGCGGTGGCACAGAAAACACGCAAGGCATCATAGGTTTAGCAAAAGCTTTGGAAATTTGCTACACGGAGATGGATGAACACATCAAACATATCCAGGGATTAAAAAATTACATGAAAGAACGCCTCGAAAAAGAAATTCCGGGAATTGCTTTCAATGGAGAAACCTCTAACGAAAAAAGTTTATATACCGTATTAAATTGTTGTTTCCCCGCACATCCTGATGCGGAGATGATGTTATTTAACCTGGATATTGTCGGCATTATGGCCAGTGGCGGAAGTGCGTGTAGTAGCGGAAGCAATCAGGGATCTCATGTTTTACGTGGCATTGGTGCCGATGTATCAAGAGCATCTGTCCGTTTTTCATTTTGCAAATATACTACCAAAGAAGAAATAGACTATACCATCGATAAACTGAAAGGGATGTTGAAATAGCTATAGGTTCATCATTCTGAACTTGTTTCAGGATCTCACAAACAAATCCTTAACTGTGTTAGGGACTCTGCTTCCCAACTTCGCTCGAAGTGACAGTTCAACATGACAAATCCTATTTTCCATTTTAAATTCCTTACCTTTAGGTATCAAAACAACGATCACATATTTGATGCTCGTATTCGTTTGTAGCTTTTCTTTAAAAGCGCAACAAAACTTGTTTCCTTCTCACCATTTATTGTCTTTCAATTATAATAATCCATCGCAGGTAAATCAACGGATGATATTATTACAGCCGTATAATTTACAAAAGCAATTACCCGCTATTTCTTCCGGTTCTATCAACGACCTCCCCTTTTTTTGTGCTATGGAATGCAGAGTGCGTAAGCATACCAATATCTGGATAAAGCTGCGTGCCGGTGATGACACCAGTTATATGAAGATGATTGCACCTTCTAAATAAAATTTTAACATCATTTATGGAATATGAATATTCCGGCGTCTTAATATCAGATTCCCGAATTAAACCATTTAAAACCATACGTCATGCTAAAATTCTCTTTTCTCAGTTTCGTGCTTGCTGGCTTCATCAGCGTTGCACAGCAGACACCAAACAACGCCTGCTCTATCTACGGTAAGCTCACCGATAAATCTTCTAAAGAAGAAATCCCGTTTGCAAACATTATTTTATATAAAAACGATAGCGTACAAGTAGCCGCGGCAACAACAGACATGGCAGGCAACTTTTGTTTGACGCCCATAAACGTGGGTACGTACAAAATTAAAGCGGTGTATGTGGGCTATTCTCCTTCTATAATCTCTAAAGTTGTAGTTTCCGCTAATAACGCAACTCAAATAAATATCAGTCTATCAGTTAATGAAGGCATAAAATTAAATACGCTTGAGATCGTTAGCTATGCTCAACCTTTAATAGATGGTGATGTAAAGTCAGGAGGAACAATTACACGTGAGGATTATCAAAAATTGCCTTCAAAAAATATAAATTCAGTTGCATTAACAAGCAACGGGCCAAATAAAGCATCAAAAGATCAGTTAAATATCCGCGGCGGAAGAGCCAGTTCCGAATTTAATACGGAAGAATACAACCGTATTTATGATAACGAATTTAAAGATTCAAAAAAAGATCCACTCTCAACCTTTAGTATCGATGTAGATAAAGCATCTTACAGTAACGTACGTCGTTTCATCACTCAAAATCAATTACCCCAGGCCGATGCGGTAAGAATTGAAGAAATGATTAATTATTTCAGCTACAATTATCCCAAGCCTAGTAGTGATCAACCTTTTTCTATTACTACAGAATATACGGATTGCCCCTGGAACAAAAACCATCAGCTGGTTCATATTGGCTTGCAGGGAAAAGAAATTGCTATGGATAATTTACCCGCTAACAATTTGGTGTTCCTATTAGATGTATCTGGTTCCATGGAATCACCCGACAAATTACCTTTATTAAAAGCGGGGTTAATTTTACTGATCGATCAAATGCGCCCGCAGGATAAAGTATCTATTGTAGTGTATGCAGGCGCTGCAGGCGTTGTTTTACCGCCTACTTCTGGTGATCACAAAGATAGAATTTACGATGCTCTTGAAAAACTGGAAGCAGGAGGTTCAACGGCCGGCGGTGAAGGTATTTTATTAGCCTATAAAACGGCTAAGGATAATTTCCTGAGCAAAGGAAACAACCGGATCATTTTAGCTACTGATGGCGATTTTAACGTAGGGATAAGTAGTGATGGTGAGTTAACGCGCTTGATAGAAAAGCAGAGAGAAGAGGGTGTATTTTTAAGTGTGTTGGGTTTTGGTACCGGAAACTACAAAGACTCTAATATGGAACAGCTGGCAGATAAGGGAAATGGTAACTATGCTTACATTGATAATATTTTAGAAGCAAAAAAAGTATTGGTCAAAGAAATGGGCGGAACTTTACTAACCATCGCAAAAGATGTGAAACTACAGATAGAATTTAATCCGGCCAAAGTAAAAGGGTACCGCCTGGTTGGATACGAAAACCGTTTGCTAAATAACGAAGATTTTAATGACGATAAAAAAGATGCCGGCGAATTAGGTTCAGGACATACGGTAACTGCTATCTACGAGATCATTCCTGCCGGTTCTGCCGAATTAGTAGCAAGTATTGACAAACTAAAATACCAGGAAGTAGCAACACCTCGTTCTCCGTCTGAAAGCAATGAGGTGATGACTATCAAATTCAGATACAAAGAACCAAAGGAATCCACATCTCAATTGATCTCCCATATTGTTTCAGATAAAAAAACACCATTCGCAATTACTTCAGAGAATTGTAAGTTCTCTTGCGCAGTGGCTCAATTTGGAATGCTGCTACGCGATTCTAAATTTAAAGGCGATTCAGACTTCACACATATTATAGCGATGGCTAAAGACGCAAAAGGAAAAGATGAAGAGGGCTACAGAGCTGAATTTATTCGATTGGTGGAAATAGCAGAGTTGATAAAAAAATAATTGAAAAAGCGCTAAACAATGTTTAGCGCTTTTTTTTAAAAAATTTAGGAAAAAATCTTCCTACTTGTTTTTGATAATCTTTATAAGCAGTGTATTTGCTGGCCGAAATGTTTTCAGAAAAGTCAGATGACTGCTGAAATAAAATTAACAGTAATAAACAACCTGCCATACTCCAATTTATAATGTGGTGTGTTGCCACTGCTGAGAACAAATAAAACACGATCCAAATGGCCTGTTCGCACGCGTAATTCGGATGTCGTATTTTAGCCCATAAACCGGTATGCACAAAACCTTTAACATAAATTCCCTCCGGTGGTATTTTAGATTTTAAACGTCTGTGTTTTTCATTTTGATAATCCCATTGCTGCTGGTCGGCAATAGTTTCTAAAACAACTAAGGCAACGAATACAATGGAGAGAAAATATTCCGTTACATGTAATGGCTGGCCCATGCTTTTATAAGCAACCAACATGGGCAAGGTAAATAACAAAATTAATGCATTTTGATACAATGAAATAAAAAACAGGTTAAACATACTCCATTTCAAACGACCTTGCAAGGCGGGAGTCTGGCGT
>JAZKDT010000018.1:251520-281520 GCA_040387475.1 Bacteroidota bacterium
TACTTCCCACCGATAATCTTCTTCGCCGGTCCAAAATTTTAATTTATACGCTCCACGGCGCGAAAAATTGTATGTTAGCCGTATACCCCATATCGTTACTAAAATAGCCATTAATACCAATCGCTCGTCAAACAGCCCTTTATAAGCCATATACCATGCATAAAAAACAGGAACGATACTCCATATTTTATCTACCTGCGAACAATTTCCGGTAATTTCACTTACGGCGTAACACATTAAGGAAACTGCAAGCGCTCCAAATAATAAATGCTGTAGCGTTTCCTTTTGCAAAGCTGTTAAGGGGTCGTCCAGATAAAACGTAACAGTTGGCACAACAAATAAGGTAAAAATTAAAAGGAATATGGTTTTAGCTAAGCTGTTCATAGAGTTATTTTTAATAAAACGTAAAAAGGTAAAGTGTACTTATACGAAAAAATAAAAAAAGCCGAAGACATGATCTCCGGCTTTCAATCTATTTAATTGTTGATTAAGCGGTTACTGTGCTTAATACAGAGTTCATGCTTCTTACAGCTTCAGCACTCTTGGCAAATAATGCTTTTTCTTCGTCGTTTAAGTTGAAGTCAACAATTTTTTCCCAACCATTTTTACCAATAATTACAGGAACGCCCATGCAAATATCAGATTGTCCGTATTCGCCTTCTAGCATTACGCTGCAAGGAATTAATTTTTTCTGGTCGTTTAAGATACTGTCAACGATAGTTGCAACAGCTGCTCCCGGTGCATACCATGCAGATGTTCCTAACATACCTGTTAATGTTGCTCCGCCAACCATTGTGTCCGCTGCAACTTTTTTCAACGTATCAGCATTTAATGTTTGTGAAACCGGAACACCGTTATAGGTAGCTAAACGGGTTAAAGGAATCATAGTTGTATCACCATGTCCGCCAATAACAACACCTTGCACATCACTTGCAGGCGCATTTAAAGCTTGTGATAAATAACAGTTGAAACGGGCACTATCTAAAGCGCCACCCATACCAATGATACGATTTTTAGGCAATTTACTTCCTTTTAATGCTAAATAAGTCATGGTATCCATCGGATTAGATACGATGATAATGATTGCATTAGGAGAATGCTTTAATACATTTTCAGTTACAGTTTTAACAATTCCGGCATTAATCCCTATTAACTCTTCACGAGTCATACCCGGTTTACGTGGAATACCTGAAGTAACAACAACTACATCGCTGTTAGCTGTTTTAGCATAATCATTAGTGCTGCCGCTAATGCGTGTATTGAATCCATTCAAAGATGCAGTTTGCATTAAATCCAATGCTTTACCCTCTGCAAAATTTTCTTTAATATCTAAAATTACAACTTCACTTGCAATTCTTCTTTGTGCAATATATTCTGCACAGGTAGCGCCTACATTTCCGGCTCCGATAACTGATACTTTTGTCATTTTAATTTATGTTTTTAATTTATAGTTTAAGTTGAAAAGATATTATGCCCCTAAATTAAGCATCAATTTTCGCATATTTTGCATTTTGTTCAATGAATTCTCGGCGAGGAGGAACTTCATCACCCATTAACATAGCGAATACACGATCAGCTTCGGCAGCACTGTCAATAGTAACCTGGCGTAAGGTACGGCTTGAAGGATCCAAAGTAGTTTCCCACAACTGGATCGCGTTCATCTCTCCTAAACCTTTATATCGCTGAATGTTTACACTTTCCGGTTTATCGCCGCCAAGGATTTTAACCTGTTCGGCGCGGTCTGTTTCATTCCAGCAATATACTTGCTCCTTCCCTTTTTTCACCAGGTATAATGGAGGGGCCGCAATATACACATGTCCTTTTTCCACCAATTCTTTCATGTGACGGAAGAAGAAAGTAAGAATCAATGTTGTAATATGAGAACCATCCACATCAGCATCACACATGATCACCACTTTGTGATAGCGTAATTTATCCATGTTCAACGCGCGATCATCCTCTTTTGTACCGCGGAAAACACCTAATGCGGTAAAAATATTTTTGATCTCTTCATTCTCATAAATCTTATATTCCAACGCTTTTTCTACATTTAAAATCTTTCCCCTTAAAGGTAAAATGGCCTGGAAATCACGGTTACGGCCTTGTTTAGCAGTTCCACCTGCGGAATCACCCTCTACCAAGAACAACTCACAAGCTAACGGATCATTATTAGCACAATCTGCTAATTTTCCCGGTAAACCGGAACCTGACATCACAGACTTACGTTGAACCATTTCACGGGCTTTACGAGCTGCGTGACGAGCCGTAGCGGCTAAAACCACTTTGTCAACAATTAACCGGGCTTGTTTAGGATTTTCCTCCAGATAATTACTTAACGCTTCACTGATAGCAGAGTCAACTGCCCCTGTTACTTCGCTATTACCTAATTTAGTTTTAGTTTGTCCTTCAAATTGCGGTTCCTGAACTTTAACAGAAACCACAGCTGTTAAACCTTCTCTAAAGTCATCTCCACTGATTTCGAACTTAATATTTTTAAATAGGCCGTTCTTTTCAGCATAGCTTTTTAATGTACGGGTTAACCCTCTACGGAAACCTGCTAAGTGAGTTCCGCCTTCGTGTGTGTTAATATTATTGACATAACTCTGAATACTTTCACTATAAGAGTGATTGTATAGCATGGCTACTTCAACCGGAATTCCGTTTTTCTCACCTTCGATGTGAATAACGTCATCCATTAATTTTTCTTTACCGCCATCAATGTATTGAACAAATTCTCTCAACCCTCCCTCACTATGAAATGTTTCTGAGTAAGAAGCTCCATTTTCGTCTTTTTGACGATCGTCTAATAAATGGATAGTAATTCCTTTATTTAAAAAGGCCAATTCACGCATACGATTGGCTAAAGTGGCATAATTATACTCCCCAACTGTAAAAATGCTTAAATCGGGCTGAAAAGTAACTATAGTACCTCTATCCGTTGTATCGCCAACCACTTTGGCCGGATACTGAGGAATTCCTTTTCTAAACTCCTGCATCGTAATTTTACCATCCCTGCCATGAACTTCAGCAATTAATGGATCAGATAATGCATTAACGCAACTTACCCCTACTCCATGTAAACCACCGGATACCTTATAAGTATCTTTGTCAAATTTACCACCCGCATGTAAAACTGTCATTACAACCTCTAAAGCACTCACGCCCAATTTTGGATGAATACCCGTAGGAATACCACGACCATTATCTTTTACACGAATCCCATTGCTTTCTAAAATAGTAACTGTTATTTGATCACAATGACCAGCTAATGCCTCATCAATTGAATTATCTACAACCTCATATACTAAATGATGTAACCCTTTTACACCAATATCGCCAATATACATGGCCGGTCTTTTTCGAACTGCCTCTAATCCCTCCAGTACTTGAATGTTATCGGCACCATAATTTGTCTTGTCAATCGCTGTATTTTCTTCCATAAAATGTGAAATATTCTGATTAAGTATATAATCTTTAAATATACTGATTTTATTGGCAATTTGAGCAATAAATTACCCGAATGTTACTAACAAATGTTAATAAAAAACAGTGAAAAAAAACACTAAAAAACTTCAAAAAATTTGTCAGTCTGCGAAGTGGTATTTCATCAAAATGAAGTAACAATTTTACTGTTTTTATTGTTACTTTTATCACCCAAAAAACTCTTATGTCTGATATATTTTCTACCGAAGCTCTTTTAAGTTTGATCCCATTAACCCTAATGGAAATATTACTGGGTATAGATAATGTTATTTTCGTATCCATCGTTTTAAGCAGATTGGATAAGAGCAGAACTAAACAGGCAGGACTCATATGGATGGTAGTTGGTATTATTATGCGCTTACTTTTTTTATTTATTTTAGGATATTTGATCAAGGGAGAGCAAGAGTTATTTAAAATTTTTAATCATTCGGTAGCCTTAAAAGATATCATCATGCTTGCCGGGGGCCTGTTTTTACTGGTAAACTCAACACTTGAGATACATAATAAACTGGAAGGTGAAGATCCTGACGAACATTTAAACAAAGAAAAAAAGAAACCGGCTACTTTTAAATCCATTATCATACAGATGATCTTAATTGATATGGTATTTAGTATTGATGGTGTTGTAACGGCCATTGGTATGGCCAACAATATTGTGATTATGATGATTGCTGTTATTATCAGTATGGCCGTTATGTTTTATTTTGCACCAAGGATATCGGCATTCATTCACAAACATCCTACTTTTAAAGTTCTGGCCCTTTCTTTCCTGGTTTTAATTGCTGTACTACTCGTAGTAGAAGGTGTACATGTGGATAAAGTAGAAATCCCTAAAGGATATATCTACTTTGCGATGGCATTTTCCTTTGCTGTGGAGCTCATTAATTTAAAAGTACGCAAGCAGCATCACCCGGTTGAATTGCGCTCGCCTACCCTAAAAGAAGACGAAGCTAAAAAATAGTATATATAATAAGGTATACTTGAACCTGTTTCTGAAATCTTAAATCCTGTTAAATATGAAAGTAAATGATTTATAGTTGAAATTTTATGTACTTTTGTTGCTGAAAATGAAATTAAACAGATCGACATATTTTTCTTTTTTCTTCCTGTTTTGCTTCTTAGCATCGTTTTCCGCCAATACGTACAGGAATATACAAGCTGTCCATTCCAAACATTCCGATAACACAAAGCATATCTCAGTTTCTTCCAAAGAAGAAAACAGCTGCTCTGATACCAATCTTCTATTCGAAGAAGTTGAAAATGAAACCGAAAATGATTTTCAGGCTCAGGTTTTTATTTTACCTTTTTTCATTTCGTATTTTCAATATGAGTTATTTCAACCGACACTCATTCCGGCTAAACCTTTAGCTGAAAAACAAACAAACCCTATTTACATTGCGGTTTGTAATTTCCGGATCTGATTTTTTTAAGTATGCTGGAGTCCTCTTCTGCATATTCCTTTATGGTGTATGATATTTAAGTATCGTATCCTTTTTTCAGTTATTTAATCATTTATTGTATTGTAATCCCAAAACCATTATGCGAAAAAATATCGTATTAATTGGCATGTGTGTAGTGTTATCCTACTCAAGCTGCCAACACGTCGAAAGTGAAAAAGAAGAAGAAACAACATTTTTAGTAACCAGTCCTTTAAAAAAAGACACGCTTATTACGAGAGATTATGTGTGCCAGATACATGCCATACAGCATATTGAATTAAGAGCCATGGAAAGAGGCTACCTGGAAAATATTTTTGTGGACGAAGGGCAATCGGTTAAAAAAGGGCAACAGATGTTTAAAATTATGCCGCAGTTATATAATGCTGAATTACAAAAAGCTCAGGCCGAGACTAATTTCGCAGAAATAGAATATCAGAACACCAAGCAATTATCCGATAAAAACATTGTTTCGCCCAATGAGTTGGCGCTGGCTAAGGCTAAATTGGATAAAGCCAAAGCAGAACAGTCGCTTGCCCAGACCCATTTACAATTTACCGACATTAGGGCACCTTTCGATGGTATTATGGATCATTTTCAGGTACGTCTTGGAAGCATGATAAACGAAGGCGACCTGTTAACGACGCTTTCAGATAACAGTCAGATGTGGGTTTATTTTAATGTTCCTGAAGCGGAGTATTTGAACTACAAAAACCACGCAACCGAAGAAAATTTATTGAAAGTAAATTTACTAATGGCAAATAATCAAATGTTTGAGTATCCTGGAGAAGTGAAAGCAATTGAAGCGGATTTCAACAATGAGACTGGAAATATTGCGTTTAGAGCTACGTTTCCCAATCCAAAAGGGTTATTAAGACACGGCGAAACAGGTAATATTCAAATGGGAATTCAATTAAAAAATGCAATTATTATCCCACAAAAAGCGACGTTTGAAGTTCTTGAAAAAAAGTTTGTATATGTAATCGACAAAGACAATAAGATTAAGTCGAGAGAAATTACTGTTGCTGCAGAATTACCGCATATTTTTATTGTTAGCAAAGGCCTTAAAGAAAATGACAAAATTCTTCTTGAAGGGTTACGCCAAGTGGAGGAAAACGAAAAAATAGATTACAAGTTCGTAATCCCGGACTCCGTAATTTCCCATTTAAATTTATATGCTGAATAATCTATCACTAAAAAATAAAAAATATGTTTAGTAAATTTATACGCCGACCGGTATTTGCTATTGTGATATCGATCGTCATCATCTTTCTAGGTTCGTTGGCAATTAAGCAACTTCCTATTTCGCAATTTCCAGATATTGCGCCTACGACTGTAAATATATTTATAGCCTATCCCGGATCCAGTGCAGACGTATTGGTGAAATCTACTCTGATCACATTGGAACAGGCCATCAATGGTGTACAGGATATGCGGTATATCGCAACTGACGCAACCAGTGCCGGTGAGGCTACGATGCGTATCATTTTCGAGCCAGGTACAGATCCAAACGATGCCGTTATCAGGGTAAAAACGAGGGTAGATCAGGTTATGCCTCTTTTACCTGAACTGGTACAACGTGAAGGAGTTATTATCACGCCTATTCAGCCAAGTATGTTGATGTATGTAAATCTTTATTCAACCACAAAAAGCATGGATGAAAAATTTTTATTCAATTATGCTACTGTAAATATGATCCGTGAAATTCAAAGGATCAAAGGTGTGGCAAGGGCACAAATATTGGGTAGCCGGAGATACGCTATGCGTGTATGGTTAAACCCTGAGCGTATGCGTGCTTATAAAATTTCTGTAGAAGAAGTGATGGATGCGATTAGCGAACAAAGTATCATTGGTCGTCCTGGCAGGATAGGACAGAGTTCGGGAATTGCCGCACAATCGTTAGAATATGTGCTCACCTATAAAGGAAGGTTCAACAAACCCGAAGAGTATGAAGGTATTATTATTCGCGCTAACGCTGAAGGTGAAAGTATTCACCTGCGGGATATTGCAACCGTAGAATTAGGCAGTGAATTTTTTGATATTTATTCAAATCTTAACGGGAATGCTTCTTCAGCAATTGTGTTAAAGCAAAATTATGGGAGTAATGCCAGTGATGTAATTGCAGAAGTTAAAACGACACTGGAAGAGATGAAAAAATCTTTTCCTCCTGGTCTGGATTATAAAATCAGCTATGATGTTTCTCAATTCCTCGACGCATCTATCGAACAGGTAATTGACACGCTGCGTGATGCATTTATACTGGTTGCTTTGGTTGTTTTTATATTTCTGGGCGACTGGCGCTCAACATTGATACCAATTCTGGCTGTTCCAATATCATTGATTGGAGCATTTTTTGTTATCCAGTTTTTTGGAATTTCAATCAACCTGGTAACACTTTTCGCACTGGTGCTTGCTATTGGTATTGTGGTAGATGATGCCATTGTCGTCGTCGAGGCCGTGCATGCAAAATTTGATGAAGATCCAAATATCTCTCCTTATAATGCAGTAAGGAAAGTACTTGGTGAGATCAGCGGCGCTATTATCGCTATCACATTTGTAATGGTGTCAGTGTTCGTTCCTATCTCCTTCATGTCGGGTCCTGTGGGTACATTTTATCGTCAGTTTTCCATTACAATGGCAAGCTCAATTGTAATTTCAGCGTTAATTGCTCTTACACTTACACCTGTATTATGTGCGATGCTTTTAAAAAATCATCATGGGCATCCAAAAAAGAAAAACATACTGACAAGATCACTTGACGGTTTCAACAGAGGGTTTGAAAAATTGACAGGAAAATATGTTTGGCTGCTAAAATTAATTGTTCACAGGAGAACAGTTACCTTTACAATATTGATCATATTTTGCGCGGGAATTTATTATGAAAGTCAGGTTGTGCCCTCAGGTTTTATTCCTAATGAGGATCAGGGTACTATCTATGCCATCATTCAAACGCCTCCAGGTTCTACACTTGAAAAAACCAACGAGGTGTCGCAGAGACTTCAGAAAATTTGTGAAAAAATTGATGGAGTTGAATCAGTTTCCTCATTGGCAGGATATGAGATTATGACAGAAGGACGAGGATCCAATGCCGGTACTTGTCTGATCAATCTCAAAAATTGGTCGGAACGCCATCATACCGTAAAAGAGGTGATGGAAGAGCTGGAAGCAAAAACAAGGGGGCTTGGAGCTATTGTTGAATTCTTTGAACCACCCGCAATACCCGGTTTCGGTACATCCGGGGGATTTTCTATGCGTTTACTGGATAAAAATACCGAAACGGATTACCAGGAGTTTGACAAAATAAATAAGGAGTTTATGAATAACCTGAGTAAACGAAAAGAGCTCACTGGTTTGTTTACATTTTTCGCAGCCAATTATCCTCAGTACGAGTTAGAAATAGATAACAACCTGGCCATGCAAAAGGGAGTATCTATTGGAAAGGCAATGGAAAACCTGAATATATTGATAGGAAGTACATATGAACAAGGTTTTATTAAGTTCAACCAGTTTTTTAAAGTATATGTTCAGTCAGATCCGAAATTCAGACGACTTCCTTCTGATCTTTTAAATCTGTATGTAAAAAATGATCGTGGAGAAATGGTACCTTATTCATCCTTTATGAAACTTATTAAAGGACAGGGGCCAAATGAGATTACCCGTTTCAATTTGTATAACTCAGCCGCTATCCAGGGTCTTCCTGCTAAAGGATATACTACTGCCGACGCTATACAGGCGATACGGGAAGTGTCTGCCAAGACTTTACCCAAAGGCTACGATATCGCTTTTGAAGGACTTTCGTACGATGAATCGAGAAGGGGCAATGAGGCGCTTTATGTCTTCCTTATCGTATTAATGTTTGTGTATTTTGTATTGGCTGCACAGTACGAAAGCTTTCTCATTCCATTTGCTGTTGTATTATCGCTCCCGGTTGGGGTATTTGGTTCGTTTTTAGTGCTGAAGCTAATGGGGCTCGAAAACAATATTTACGCCCAGGTCGGATTGATTATGTTGGTAGGTTTATTAGGGAAGAATGCCGTATTAATCGTAGAATTTGCTATTCAAAAACGACAACAGGGAGAAACCATTATCAATGCTGCTATTGAAGGAGCAAAAGTCCGTTTCAGACCGATTTTAATGACGTCATTTGCCTTTGTTGCCGGATTAATTCCATTGGTTCTTGCACATGGAGCCGGCGCTATAGGAAACCGCACCATTGGTGCATCCGCATTGGGTGGGATGTTATTCGGAACCATTTTCGGCGTTATTATCATACCCGGATTATACTACATATTTGCCAAACTGGCCGATGGGCGTCAACTCATTAAATACGAAGATGAGAGTAGTTTAACTGAGGGCTTAGTTCATAATATAGATGATTTTCCAACAACTGAAGACGATAATGAAAATGAAGAAAAATAAAATTTGGTTATACTTTGGGATAGCTGGTCTATCCCTTATGTATACAGCTTGCATAGGACCAGGCGCTATAAAAAGAGCTGAAAATAAAACGGTTCCTACAAGTTATAACGGAAGCAAAGATACGCTCAATACGGGTAGATTAAAATGGAACTCTGTTTTTACAGATCAAAATTTAATTTCACTGATTGATACAGCGTTAAAAAACAACCAGGAACTAAATATCCTAATGCAGGAAATCAGCATTTCTAAAAATGACGTGCGAGCCAAAAAAGGGTTATACCTTCCGGTTTTAGAAGCAGGTGTTGGAGCCGGACTTGAAAAATCCAGCCGCTATACAAGTAAAGGTGCCGCCGATGAAGCTATTGATATTGTTCCCGGGAAAAAAAATCCAATCCCTTTAGCTGATTACGGATTTGGAGTTAACATTTCGTGGGAAATTGATATCTGGGGCAAACTACGAAATGCTAAAAAAGCTGCTATGTATAAATATCTGTCGTCCATTGACGGCAAAAATTTTATGGTCACACATTTGGTAGCGGAAATTTCTAACTCTTATTTTGAATTGTTAGCATTAGATAACCAATTAGATATCCTGAAAAAAAATATCGAACTGTATCAAAATTCACTGGAAATTGTAAAATTGGAAAAAAGTGCAGCGCGGGTAACTGAGTTAGCTGTTCGAAGATTTGAAGCAGAGGTTCTCAAAAACCAAAGCCGGCAATATTATATTGAACAACAGATAACAGAAACAGAAAATCGCATTAATTTCTTAGTGGGAAGATTTCCTCAGCCGGTCGCCAGAAACTCGGGATCATTTATCGAGCTAAAATTAGATTCAATTCATTCGGGCATCCCGTCCCAACTTTTAGACAACAGACCGGATATCAGAAAAGCCGAACGAGAGCTCATAGCGGCAAAACTGGATGTGAGATCAACTAAAGCGGAATTTTATCCGACACTAAAGATCACTGCAGGTGGGGGTTACAATGCATTCAATCCTCATTACCTGATTGAAACGCCTTTGTCATTAGTGTACAATTTAGCGGGAAATTTGGTGGCGCCTCTGATTAATAGAAACGTCATTAAAGCGAATTATTATTCTGCTACTTCAAAACAGGTACAGGCAATTTACAACTATGAGCGCTCCATTTTAAATGCGCACATAGAGGTTTCCAATCAAATTTCTAATATCAGTAACCTCAAAAAAAGTTATGATCTGAAAACCAAACAGGTTCTGGCATTAAATGAATCGATTGAAATCTCTAATACGTTATTTAAATCGGCTCGTGCAGATTATATGGAAGTATTATTGACCCAGCGTGACGCCTTGGAATCACGTTTTGAATTGATCGAAACAAAAAAACAACAAATGAATGCAATGGTTCACATCTTTGAAGCATTAGGTGGTGGTTGGAGATAACAACCTTAACCACTAAAGAAGCTTGCTAGCCTTGGTTGACATGATCGACATTTTTATTTCATAGTTTTTATGCCGACTATAGAGACTAAGGTTTAGCAAGACCATTGCATGCTAAAGTATCATCTAAAAAGGAATAAAGGTTAATCCAGCCATTAGGTTAAAACGCTGACTTGGATATTTTTCCCAACGATAATAACGTTGATTAGCAATATTATTAAAGTTTACGAAAAAAGAAAGCATTTTACTGTAACGGTATTCGGCACCTAAATTAACATCCACAATACCGCTTAGCAATTTAGGTTCAGTTGTGTAATTAAAGTTAGCATCGGAAACCTGAGTTAAAGCAAATTGATTTCCTATAACAAAGACATCGGCCTTGATGATGATCTTGCTTTTTAAATTATATTGAGCTGAAAACGTCAAATCGAAATCGGGTTTGTGATAAGCACGCGTTAAATTTTTTGTTTTATACATATAGTAATTTCCTTTTGCGAGGAAGTGTATTTTTTCTTTGTACTGGTATTTAACCTGCCCTGATACATTGAACAAATCCGTGTTATCGTACAATACTTTATACTGATTATCTAATGTTCCATTAACTGTATAATCCACTACAAAAAAATGCATGCTATCTACTTTACTGTAAGCAGCTTTAATGTCGTAACTTGTTTTGGAGCTTAAATTACCTTTTAAACCCCCAAAAACATTGATCTTGGTGTTTGAATTCCTGTAATTGATAGTGGACGTAATGAAAGGATTTTCATTAGACAGGCTTCTTAATGAATTTTTCTGCAATCCTCCATTTACACCGGCATAAGGAACAATAATACCTTCGTATACATCAAACTGGGCATTTAACTGAGGATGAAAATAAAATTTAGTACTCGTATTTGAGAATGCATCAACAGTTGCAGCTAGTCCAATATCAATCATCCACTTTTTACCATGCGTTTCAAAATAAGGATTCAATCTTAAAATCACGTCGTTGAATGTATCATTTGGTAATTTATGATTGTAGTAGTCTGCATCAAATGCTACAAACAAACGTTCCTTATTGATAAATGTATTGAAGAGCGTATTCAGTTTCACGTTATTTTCAGCAACATGATATAAATCAGTCAGGTTATAATAACCTGCTTTGATCATGTGATTTATTTTTGTGCTATCGGTATAATGACTTTGTACTTTAACCACTGGTTCAAATAATTGATAGCGTTGCTTTGTGTAATCTTTATCCAAATGATTTTCGGTTGAATCATAACCATAAAAATGAGTTACGTTTCTTTTATAATTAAACTCACCGGTTAAGGTGTGTTTTTTGTAAAATTTCTTACCGAAAATTTCGCCTTCGTTGTCACTGTATCCGCTATAACCAACGTCTTTTAAATGAGAAGAAGAAGATAAATGTTTGAAGTGAATGCCATAAGCCACATCCCTGGTGCGCAGACTATTAACCCAAAATTCGCCGTAAGGTGTAGTATAAGTTCCCATACCAACTTTTAGTAAAGAATGATACAATTTGGACAAAGGCTCATTCTGCATTTTAGCAGCTTCAATGGGAGTTACCTCATACTTAGATACCAAAGGCGTTGAAACGATACTATAGTTAATAGTGGAAATCTTTTTCACAGTATCCTTAATCTCAGGTAAGTCGCCCAATTTCACCGCATCCTTAATAGTAGGGTTAAATACACTGGTTGCCGTATAGGTTTCAGAAGCTCCTATAGTTTGAGCCATAGCAGCCGCAAAGTATCCCAACACCAGGATCAATACAAAAAACCATTGTAATTTTTTAATGCGGCGCTTTTGCAATTGCTGGTCCTGCTCATACATAAACGAGTTCCCATACTTACTCGAAGAAAGGATAGTACCGTGGTTGTAATTTTTATTTTCTTTCATAATTAGTATCAAATCTTAAATTCTGTAATTATTGTTAGTTACCACTTCCCGACTTCGCTCGAAGTGACAAGGAGAACTGACAATACCTATTTATTATTTTTTAATGAATCCTGTCTCGCGTCAAATAGTTGATCAAACAGATCTTTATCGCCTTTCGATTCCTTGAATTCAATTTTCATATCCTTACTTTCCGTTGCTGGTTGCGCCATTTGAGCTGCTTTCTTCGCCTTTAGCGCATCCAGTTTTTTAGTGGCTTCGTCCAGGTATTCCTGTTTTGGCTTACCATCAATAACGGTTTGTAACATCAATTCTGCATCTCCATCCTCACCTTTAGCGATGTATGAATCAGCCAATAATAATAAACCTTTGGTGTTCCAATCGTCGTTAGAATATTCATAGCTGATCAGGTTTCCGATCGTTTTTTCTACAGCTGTATGATCTTGTTTTTCTAACTCAATTTTAGCGATATGATATAATGCTTCAGCACCGGTGATATTCTTAGCAGACTTGTAAATAGCCTTAAATTCGATCAACGCATCATCTAATCGGTTCAGTTCAAATAAAGATTTTGCCTTATCATATTTAGCTTCGTTGGTTTGTTGAGGTGTTATCTTTTCGGTATTCAGCACCTTACCTGAAAACTCCAAAGCAACATCATATTTCTTTAAAACAAATGCACTTCTCATTGCACCTATTCTACCACTTAATTTATTGGCAGGTGCTTCGGCATACTCTTCCAGTTTTTGATATAAAGGCAACACTTCTTCATATTTTTTATCTTTATACAGCAGATAGCTTAATTTTAATAAAGCTGTTTCTGTATTAATTCCCCGTGCTCTGCTAACAATGTATTTGTAAGAAGGAATAGCTTTGTCGAACAGATCTTTACTGTACGCGCATTCGGCATAAGCAAAATGAGCTTCGGCTATGTACTTACCTTCCGGATATTTGGAAATATAACTTTCAAATTTAGGCATAGCCAGGTCGCAGTTTTTTTGATTATAGTAAGCGTCTTTTGCCGTCTCATATAAAGTTACCTCTAGTTCTGATGTACTTAAAGGATTACCTATCGCAATAAAATATTTCTCTTTTCCGTCCACATCACCTTTCGCATCAAATATTTTTTTGATAATATCCAGCGCTTCTTTAGACTCTGTACTTTTAGGATCCTTTTTAACGATCTGATCCAAATAACCGAATGCTTTATCATCTTCATGCTTATTAAAGTACATTAACCCTATTCCAGCTAAGGCTGAGTTAACATAAGATGATTGAGGATGTTCATCTAATATTTTCTGATAATGAACGATCGCATTATCGGGATCACCAAGATCGTTATTATAGGTTTCAGCTGTTTCAAAAATAGAGGCAGCAATGTAATTTGATTTTGGATATTTAGACGCCAGCAATTTCAGATCATTGATTTTTTCTTTATTATTTTTAAGTAAACCACTACACAATGCTTTTTGATAAATACAGTAGTCCACATCCAGTTGATTTAAGGCAATAGCTGTCTCATAATAATCAGCGGCTTGTGGATATATATTATTCATGAAATAACTATCTGCAGTTCTGATATTGGCATCCGCTATTTTTTTGGAATCGAATTTATTTTTAGTTAACAAAAATTTACGAAAGGAGATGTTCGCGTTTTCATAATCATTTTTATTTTTTTGTTGAAAATACGCATATCCAATATTGTAATTAGACAAGTCATATTCATTTAAACTGAACGCTCCTTCATTTAACTGAAAACTCTTCCAGGTTTGAATAGCCGTTGCATAGTCTTTTTTAATATAAGAAATTTCTCCCAACCAGTACTGAGATAAGGCGTTATAGGTCTTATCAAAATTAACGGCAACCGACTTGTTAAAATAACGTGTAGCACTATCTAAATCAATATTATTAAAAAACTCAACCGCTTTAAAATAAATCAGCTTTTGATAGGTGATCTTTAAGATAGGATCCAAAGGCTGAATTTTTTCGATAGAGGCGATTGCCTGTGAATAATTTTTAGTGGTGGAATATACATTCACTAAATAATTATAGGCCTCTGATTTTCTGGAAGAAGTTGGATATTGCTTAATGTATTTTTGAAAAGCGATCACAGCATCATTGTAAGGAGCAAAAGATGTTTCGTAGCATAATTTCGCGTAGCTAAATAACGCATCTTCCGCAATCTTAGCGTCATAGTTCATATTACTGGCCGCGTAAAAAGCACTGCGTGCTTTTACTTTGTTACCCAGTTTTATATGACAATCGCCTAAATGATACCATGCATTCTGTGCCAGACTATCATCTCCAAACGTTACTTTTTCAAAGTTAAGTGCAGCATTTTTATAATCTTTGATCTGGTAATAGCAGTACGCTAACTCATAATTGCCTTTATTATTAAATCCACCTTGTGTTTCAGATTTTTTAAAATAAGTTAAGGCATTAGCATAATCTTTCATGTTAAAATAAGATTCACCGATCATGCGATTAATCTCTCCTTCCTTTTGAATTTTTGAAGAATCATTTAAAAGTGCGGGTGCATTTTTTACTACTTCTTCATATTTTCCCTGTATAAAATATATTTGCGTAATGTAATAGGGAACAATCGCACCAAAGGTCTCGTCATTTAGTAACCGGTTAAATCCCTGCAAGGCTGTTTCATAATTTTTTTCCTGGTAGGCAATATGCGAATGATAGTAATTTGCGGGATGCGCGTATTTATTATCTACATCTTTAATTTCAAAAAGATCGGCCTTTGCTTTCTCACTATTATTGGTAACGAAATAACTGTAACCCCTTTTAAAATATAGCTCAGCAAGATTATCCTTGGTTAACTCATAAATATCCACTTTTTCTAAAAATTGGATGGCATCTTCATATTTCTTTTTCCTGAAACTGGATTTTCCTAAATAAAAATATCCCCATTTCACTTTATTACTTTCAGGATGACGTTCAATAAATTCTTTCATTCTCCATTCTCCATCTTTGTGAAAAAGCTCAATACCACAGGCTGCCGCATAATATTCTGCATCTGCCTTCATCAGCGTATTCCCTTTAACAGAAGCCATGTAATCTATGAAAGCTTTTTGCGCCGCCGTATATAGTTTTTTATCAAACAGTTCTATACCGGTTTTATAGTTAGCATCTTTATCCAAATACAATTGCGTTTTTTGAGAAAACAACAATCCGGAGAACGTTAGTAGCAAAAGACTTATGAAATATTTTTTAATCATCATGAGGTATATAATCGTATATAAATAGTTTGGTTACAATAAAAATTCATAAAAAATTTATTGTAACTTTTATCATTAAAATCTGATCTTAAAAATAACAGGCAAATGAACGCTCTTAACATGCTGATTACGTAGTTATTAACCCGCGCTTGTTAAAACATGAATGACACATAGCACACTGGAAACTATTAAACTTTTTAACTTCACCACACAATATTTTTGCTATGATCAACGATTCTGTTATTGAATTTAAAGACGCCACTATTTACCAGGGCGATGTACCGGTAATAACTAACCTGAATTTAAAGCTGGATAAAGGTGAATTTGTGTATTTACTGGGAAAAACAGGAAGCGGCAAAAGTAGTCTACTAAAAACCATTTATGGAGATATTGAGCTGAAACATGGGACAGGTGAAGTGTCTGGGTTTAAATTGCATAACCTGAAACGTAAGGAAATTCCTTTTTTACGCCGTAAACTGGGAATCGTATTCCAGGATTTTCAGTTATTGAGCGACCGTAATGTGTTTGAAAACCTTAGGTTTGTGATGAAAGCGACAGGCTGGACCGACGAAGCTAAAATTAAAATGCGTGTCAAAGATGTTTTGACTAAAGTAGGTTTGGAAAGTAAAGAACAGGTGATGTCGTTTCAATTATCGGGTGGCGAGCAACAACGGATCAGTATTGCGCGTGCGCTGATCAATGAGCCGGAAATTATTTTGGCTGATGAACCTACCGGTAATTTAGATCCTGAGACTTCGGAAGGAATTATGAAATTGTTGTTAGACATCAGTAAACAAGGGCGTTGCATCTTATTTGCCACTCATGATATTTTATTATACAGTAAGTTTCCGGCACGTACTCTTTTATGTGAAAACAATAAAATTGCCGATAGCGTAGCTTTAAAATAAATGCACGATTCGTTTGATATATCTTATTTTGAATCCCCACTTGGACTGATCCAAATCAAAAGCGTTAACCAGAAGGTATGTTCTGTTTTGTTTGTTGACAAAGAAACAGAAGCATTTACAATAGAAACACCCTTAAATAAGGAATGTATTAAACAACTTAAAGAATATTTTGTAGGCGCGCGACTTCAGTTTGACTTACCTATATTCCAGGTTGGTACAGATTTTCAACAGAAAGTATGGGACGAAGTTTGTAAAATACCTTACGGAACGACTATTAACTACGGATTATTAGCTCACAAGATAGGTGATGTTAAAAGCGTGAGAGCTGTAGGCACAACCAATGGTAAAAATAAAATCGCTATTATTGTTCCCTGCCATCGGGTTATAGGCTCCGATGGAAATTTAACCGGCTACGCCTGGGGAATTGACAAAAAGGAGTGGTTACTCAAACATGAAGTAGAACATTCGGGACCTATTGAAGGACGATTGTTTTAATTAAGATGATAACGGATCAAATTCTGACTATATCTACAGTGTTTTAAACAGCCTGAGAAGCTGTAGATCGACTTAACTATTCCTATTTTATCAACAAACATCTGCGAGCAAGCTGTATCTTTGACCATACTTTGCGGATGATTTCGAATATAAATAATATTCATGCTTAAGCCCGAATGATTACCCATCACAAACTGTTTTTGGGTAAAATTGTCCGGTACTGTGCATGCATATTCATTCACAGAGAATACATCTTTTCGAATAGTATCGTGTATATGAACTTTATCTAACAGAACCAAATGTTCACTGGTGATCAAATAATTAGCCGAATCTTTAATATATACAGCCCCATTAAAATTCGGCAAAAAATAATAATTATAAAAATTACTGTTGGAATGACCTAATTTGTAGTAATGCTCTCCCACAATGAATGTATCTTTCTCTACATAAACGCTGTCAAAGCTATTCTGTAAATTTAAATTCCCCAGGGTATCGTCATTGCTTTTTTGATAAATCCAATAATTGCCAACACTCAGGGGAAGCATTGTATCTGTTGCAGTTACTGTATTAGAAAGGCTTGACGGTGGCGCCATCACTAAAGTGTCTTTTTTACAAGAAAAAAATACACAAATCAAACTTAAAAGTATTAAACCGTTTTTTATCATGTATTGTAATACGAAGAAATAAAATATTTATTGTATGGGGAATAGCTATTTCACCAAATCCACATACACATTTCTATTTAAAGAAATGTTCTTGGAAGCTTTATCCAAAGTAATCGTTTTCCACTTTGTTGTAGGGTATATCCAGAATTCTTTCTCTGTGGTAATTTTCACAGGCATATTAAAACCCTCATTGCAATTACTATATCTGAACGCCAGTTTATTCTTGGTAAGTTTATATTCTAAACGTGGAACTTTAGTACTACGCAAATACTGATCAAATAATGGTTGCAGGTCTTTACCCGTTTTAAGGACCATATATTCTTCGAATTCCTGAGTAGTAATTATTTTGTGATAAAATGTTCTTGAAATATCTCTAAGTATCATCCTGAATTTCTCATCATCAGCTACTAACTGGCGAATCATATGAATAACGTTACTGCCTTTGTTATACATATCGCCACTCCCTTCTACCCTCACGTCGTATTTTCCAATGACGGGAATATCATTATCTATCGATTTCTTTACACCTGCGCAATAATCGTTTCCGGCTTCTTTACCAAATTCACATTCTGTAAACAACACCTCAGCATACGAGGCAAATCCTTCGTGAATCCAGTTGTCTGCCACATCCCTGGCGGTGATACTATTTCCAAACCATTCATGAGCCGTTTCGTGTACCACAATAAAATCCCATTTCAATCCCCAACCTGTACCGGAAAGATCTGTTCCTGCATATCCATTCAAATAATGATTTCCGTAAGCTACATTACTTTGGTGCTCCATTCCTAAATAGGGCGCCTCTACTATTTTATAGGTATCATCATAAAACGGATAAGCTCCATACCAGTATTCCAAACACCTGAGAGTTTTGATGACATTTGGCTTTAAATGCTGTTTTGCTTTGTCAACGTGATAATTCAGAGCCCAATAATCGGTAATCAGCTTTCCTTTCTCACCTGTGACAGAATCTTTTAAATTGGTATACTTTCCAATATAGGGAATGATATCGTAACTATTAATACTACTTGTTACCTGCCATACATATGACATGAGTCCTGCTCCGTTCTTTTGTTTGTCAACCAACTTTCCGTTACCAATGGCAGTAAGCGTATCAGGAACGATCATAGTTAATGTCGCTCCATTATCCGGTTCTTCGCTTTGCAAATCCTTACAAGGGAACCACACACTTGCTCCTGCGCCCTGGCAGGCCACACTCATCCAGGGATTTCCGAGCGAATCTTTTTTCCAAACAAAGCCTCCGCCCCAGGGCGGATTAACAGCTACTTTTGGAATACCGTGATAAAATAACTGAATGATATGCTCTGAGTTTTTCTGTTGAGCAGATAAGGTCATCATCCAACGATTGGTTTCCTTTTTGTAGTTCATGAATTTAACCTTGTCCACAAAAACAGAATCAATCTGCAAAGGATCCTGAAGATCTATCTGCATTATAAAAGGCAATTCGTCGGAAACTATTTTATATGTAATGATATTGTAACCTGAAATTGTCTTCTGTTTATAATCAGGCTTTACCGAAATACTGTAATGCGTAACGTTCCACCAGGAGCGATATGCTGTGTTACTTCCCCAGAGCGTATCATCTTTGGTAAAAGCTTTGGTTTGACAAAAAGAATTGTAAGCGAATACAAAAAATAAAATGATTATGTGAATTTTTAATTTCATGTTTATGATAGCATTCCTCACCCTGAACTTGATCCATGGACTCAGATGCGAAATCAAGTTTAGCTTGATTGAAACTCAATAAGCCTACTTTCCTGTTTTAGCCTTTTGCATAGGATTACCGCCAGTGCTTTGGCCGCGACCAACCGTTTTTCCTTTAAAAATATCAAACCTATTTGGTGCCTCCTTTATATTCCAGGTATTGTTTTTTTCGTCAATATCACAGGTTTCTTTGTAAGGATCCAATAAGATGGACGCTACCTCTTTGTTTTTAGAATAGGTCTTCACAACGTTTTTCTCGTTCTTTCTCCATACGTATGCATTAACCCTATCAATCTCCGAAGTACCATCTTTAAAATTCCATTGAATAATCAAAGGTGTTACGCATCCTCCTTTATTGGTAAAATAAATTTCGTAGTTATATTTTCCTTTTAAACTCTCAAAAGAGGAATCGCTTACGGCTTCTATATTTTCGTAGCGGTTGATGGGTTTCTTCTCCACTGTTGTTTGAACTTCAGGCTTGTAGTGATAATAGAAATCACGCAGGGTTGTATCTACATCCACTAAAAATTTTAAACCTTCTTCCTTATTTCTTAATCTCGACACATGGATATACTCTGCTTTTTTAGGGTAGGTTCTTATGGTATCCATTTTTACAGGAACTTCTTTGTTATTGATAAACGTATAAGCTTTTACTGAATCTACAGACACGTCAACCGGCTCAATATCATAGAACCAACCTCTCCAGTACCAATCCAGATCTACGCCACTGGCATCTTCCATTGTTCTGAAAAAATCGGCAGGTGTAGGATGTTTAAAGGCCCAACGGCTAGCGTATTGTTTGAAAGCAAAATCAAATAACTCGCGGCCCATCACTGTTTCGCGTAAAATGTTTAGGGCTGTACATGGTTTTCCATAAGCATTAGAACCGAAATTATTTATATTCTCGCTGTTTGTCATAATGGGCTCCAGCTGGTCTTTTGGTAAACGCATATAGTCAACCATTTTGTGGGCCGGGCCACGATTAGACGGATAATTATTATCAAATTCCTGTTCTGTTAAAAACTGTACAAATGTGTTTAAGCCTTCATCCAGCCAGCTCCACTGTCGTTCATCACTATTAATAATCATAGGAAAAAAGTTATGCCCCACTTCGTGAATGATTACGCCCAACATACCATACTTTGTTCCTTCAGTATATGTTCCGTCTTTTTCGGTACGCCCAAAGTTAAAGCAGATCATTGGATACTCCATACCGTTCGAAGCCTCTATACTTTGAGCAACAGGATAGGTGTAAGGAATCGTAAATTTTGAATATGTTTTGATTGTATGGGCTACTGTTTTAGTAGAATATTTTCTGTATAAGCCAGCTGCCTCCTTTGCATAAAAACTCATGCACATTACTTTTTTGCCTTCCACTTTAATTGGCATGGCATCCCACATAAATTTACGGGACGATCCCCAGGCAAAATCCCTTACGCTATCCGCTTTAAAGATCCATGTTTTGGTGGTGGCTAATTTATTTTTTTCGGCGGCGGTGCATTCATCCAAAGTCACAATTTCCGTTACATCGCTGTAATCAGAAGAAGCTTTTGTCCAGCGGGTCATTTGATTTGGTGTTAATACCTGAGCATAATTCTGACATTCACCGGTGGAGCAAACCAAATGATCAGCAGGAACGGTCATTTTCACAACATAATCTCCAAAAGCCAAGGCAAATTCTCCGCGACCGGTGAATTGTTTGTTCTGCCATCCCTGGAAGTCGCTATACACACACATCCGCGGATACCATTGTGTCATGGTGAATAAATGATTGCCATCTTCTTTAAAAAATTCATAGCCGCCACGTCCTCCTATTTCTGTACGGTTACCCATTTTATATTGCCATTTTACAATGAATTTAACTTTAGTATTTGGCATTAATGTTTTAGGAAGATCGATACGCATCATCGTTTGATTAATTGTGTATTTGATTGGCTTACCCAATTCATCGGTTACCGATAAGATCTGATCTCCCAGTCCTTTTAAACGCTCCGCTGTATTCATTCCTTTTGCGGCTCCTTCATCATAAGGAGCGTTCATTTTATTACTGTCAAAAAAATTAGCGTCGTTCGTAGGATTATGCTGATTCTCATCCAGCTGTAACCACAAATAAGTTAACTTATCAGGCGAATTATTGTGATAGGTCACAGTTTCTTTTCCAATCAGCATTAAGTTTTTTTCATCTAATGTAGCTTCAATATTATAATCGGCTTTTTGTTGCCAGTATCTGGCGCCGGGTGCTCCCGAAGCTGTTCTTTGCTCATTGGGCGTTGGTAAAATAGTTCCCAACTGCTCAAATTTATTACCATGATTAGACATGGGATTATTTTTTGTGTTTTGAGCTAACGTCACCGTAGCAATTAAACTATAGAAACTGGTAATTTTAATAAATCGGGTTATCATATAAGAGCGTTTAAACGTTGAATAAATAATAAAAATGCAATTCCAAAAAGAGCGGAGGAAATAAAAAATACAGCGTCCGGCTTTTTGATCCGGGTAAATCTACCTAAAAAAAAAGAAATCAACAGCATAGCAGAAACGATTATCAACTGGCCAAATTCCAACCCTAAATTAAACGACAGTAAAGGAGAAAAAACACCTTGCTCTTTTCCCAACATGGATTTTAACACATAAGAAAAACCCATACCATGAATAAAGCCAAATAGCAAGGCTAAGGTGTAATTAAACTTATAGTTATAGTTAGTTCTTCTACCCGAACTTTCTAATCGTTTTCGATAAACTATATTTACTATGCAGGTTGCCAAAATGGTAAGAGGAATTAAAACTTCAATAATACTTTGCTTAACTATTACTATATTTAATGCACTTACCGCTAACGTTAACGAATGGCCAATCGTAAAAGCAGTAATTAATATAACCAACCGTTTCCAGTCTTTTACTGAAAATAGTGCGCACAAAGAGATCACATATAATACATGATCATAACCGTTCCAATCTAAAATATGCTCGCGGCCGGTGTTGAACCAAAGCCAGAATTCGTTCATAATTTTTATTACTTTTGTGTGTGCTAAAAATAGAAAATAGAACGTCATTTCGTACAATTATTACAGCAACGGTAAAATGCCTGTTTTTTGGGCTATTCATTCTTTCAGTTGCTGGATTTCACAGTAAAAAGCATCCGTTTTTTTTAAGTGTGATAGACATTAAACAAGATGTTAAAATTCACACCCTCAGCATTAGCGTTAAGATGTTTACTTCCGATATTGAAGAAGCACTTAAGAAAACAACAGCAAAATCAGTTGATCTTTTGAATCCAAAGAATAAAACAGAAATAGACACTGAATTGATGGGCTACATCAAAAAACGTTTATCAATTGATGTAAACGGGCTAAAAAAAAATCTGGAATTTATAGGGTACGAGAGAGAAGAAGACGCCATCTGGGTCTATTTGGAGATAAAAAAAGCGTTTCCTGTTACTAAACTGAATATTCATACCACACTCCTTTATGATTATCTACCGCAGCAAACCAACATTGTTCACGCAGAAATAAACGACCTGAAGAAAAGCGGAAAAGTAGTAAATCCCGATAGCAAAATTGAATTTAACTTTTAACCCTTGAAAAAAACGCTGATAATTATCGCAGGTCCAACAGCGGTTGGAAAAACTGCTTTGTCCATTGATTTGGCCAAATTTTACAAATGCCCGGTTATTTCCGCTGATTCACGCCAGTTCTTTAAAGAGATGAGCATTGGCACAGCCAAACCTACAACAGAAGAAATGCAGGGTGTGCCGCACTATTTTATTGATCATATTAGTATTCATGATACCTATAATGTTGGCCAATATGAGCGGGATGTTATTGAGACAATAGAATCCCTATTCGAGAATCATGACATATTAATATTGGTTGGTGGATCCGGATTATACATTAACGCCGTTTTAAATGGCGTGGATGAATTTGAAGAAATTCCTTCAGAGATAAGAGATCAAATCATTCGGGATTATAATGAAAAAGGCTTGTCTTTTTTACAGAATGAATTAAAAAAAAGGGATGAAGTTTATTACCATCAGGTTGACCTTAACAACCCGCAACGCGTGATGCGTGCACTGGAAGTTTGCGTCCACACTCAACAGCCCTACTCTTCCTTCCGTAAAAAAGAAAAAAAAGAACGTTCGTTCAATACCATCAACCTATTAATTAATACCGGGCGGGAGGCGTTATATGAACGTATCAATAAAAGAGTTGAAGTTATGATGGAACAGGGATTGCCGGAGGAAGTGAAATCCCTGTATCCACAAAAACACCTGAACGCTTTAAATACGGTTGGTTATAAGGAATTATTTGATTTTATAGACGGCAAACAAAGTTTAGAAGAAGCTGTTCACATGATCAAACAAAATACACGTCGCTTTGCCAAACGCCAGCTAACCTGGTTTAATAACCAGGGCGAGTTTGAACCTTTTGAGCCCACAGAACTTGAGAAAATTAAAGCATATATAGATATTCTTAGTCAGCACTTATAACTATGCTCACCTTCCTCAAAGATTATAAAAAATTGAAACCGGCGATTATTAATGTCATTGTTGCTGAGTTTTTTATTCAGTTGGTCAATGCAACCTTTATGTTGATTCTTCCATTGTATATGGACAGGAAAGGATTTACAGAAGAGGAAATTGCACTGTTCATTACCTTTCGTTTTCTGGGAGTTTTTATTTTAGCGCTCCCTATTGGTAATATTATCAAGGGCCGCGTGATGAAGCCATTTTTTTATATGTCATCTATCCTGGTACCCTTATTTGGATTACTGATCGTGTTAAGTATCTATTTAAAACTCACCGTTCTTATATATGTATCACTTTTACTTTGGGGCGCTTCTTTTACCTTTATGCAAATACCTATTACACCCTATATTTTAAGGAATGAACACAAAGAGCATCACACGTCGGGTATCGCTTTAAGCTACAGCACCTGGAGCTTTGCCGGCATTTTCAGCGGACTGATCATCTGGCTTTTGGATATGATAAACCCCCACTTTTTTAATGAAGAAAAGATTTTGATTTTGTTCTCAATGCTCGGATTTGGTGGTATTTACTTTATGAGTAAAGTTAAATTAAACGAAGAAATAGACGACACTAAAACCTCAAGAGCGAGGACTAAAACCCAAAAAAACGACTGGGCTCTAATTTTCAAAGGTTTGGTACCTACTCTTATTATTGCAACCGGGGCAGGGTTAACGATCCCTTTCATTAGTTTATTTTTTGACAAAGTGCATCATATGAGTAAGGGAGGCTTTTCATTTGTGAGTGCTATTGCAGCGGTATTGGTTGTTTGGGGTGCTTTAATGGTTCCCAGGATTAAAGAGAATATCGGCTACAAAATTGCGATACCAACCACACAAGCACTAGCGGTTATGTCGCTTATTGCTTTGGCAACCACTCAGTTTTATAGCCAGTATAGTATTGCTGTTTACATTGCCATCGTGTGTTATTTGTTACGTCAACCTTTAATGAATATGGCGGGACCAATGACATCCGAACTGGTGATGAATTATGTGGGCGAGAAGAACCGTGAAATAACCAGCGCGTTAACGGCGGCTATATGGAGCGGCAGCTGGGTTATTAGCGGCTATATGGTAAAGATCATGTTTCACGAAGGGTTTCCGTATGTAAATATTTTCTTGATTACAGCAGCATTATACGCTTTTGGCGTTTTGATGTATTATTTCCTGATCCTTGATTATGGAAAGAGAGAGAAGCAGGGATTGATCAAGCCTTAATAAAATTAAAACGCCAGCACAAACTCCACGTTAGAAGAAATACTCTTTCCTTCACTCGTAGCCGGATTCCACTTTTTCATAGAGTTCAACGCTCTTTCCAGATCTTCTGCGCATTTGCAATCTTCCTTACTAAGCTTAATCAGCGAAGTTACTTTCAGTTTACCTTTAGTATCTACGATGCCTTTCACCGTATATTTTCCAACCGGAGTTACTATTGATTTATTTTTAAAGTAAGTTAATACCACATCTCTAATAGCTAATTCACTCCCTAAAAAATAAGCACTACTGGAAGCATTTTTACCTGATGAAGTTGTACTCGTGGCCTTATCTTTATCCAGCGTAGAGACTTGTGAAGTTGAAGCAGCTGTTTGCGCAAAGCCCACACCCCCATAAGGCTGGTTATCAGGTTGAGCCGGTTCTTTAGTCGCTTTTTGTTTTTCCGCACTCTTTTTAGTTGCTATACTCTTTTCTTCGGCCATCTTACTATCTTCTTGTTTTACGCCTTTGGCGTTGGCATTTTGAAGTGCTGTTGATTGAGGTGCCGAGTTCAGGACAACCTGACCGGAAGCGATAGATCCATCTGTTGCTATTGCCTCTTGCTCAAGATCGCTGTTTTTTGACTTATCTTTTGAATCCGTACGATACGTGAACGCATCATCCTGTTTTTTCAACTCATCCGTATTTTGCGTCCTGTTCTTCGATTCCTCTTTAATAACTTCCGACAATACGGGGTTATTTTCAAAAAAACCTGGCGTTTGCCGATCTGTTATCTCTGCTACCTTCTCAGCCGTTTTGGGACCTTCCGTCTGCATCCGTTTTACAAACTCGTCTGCTCTATCTTCAGCTACATTTTTATCATCGGCAATTTTATCGGAAGGTTCTAATGGAGGAACTGTTCCCGCCGGGGAAAGAACCGGAGTTTTATCTTCAGCCCGTTCATTCAACACAATATTAGTTTGCGATTCTTTTTTGCTTTGATTGAAAAAGAAAACAGAGATCATAATGATAATTACAAGTGACGCCGCAGCGCTAAACCAGATCACTTTATTTTTTTTGGTTTCCGGCACATCAGCTCCTGATACTTTTTGAGAAATGGCTGTATTGAGCTCCTCGGTTAAAGTTTGTGCTGTTTTAGAATCTACATGCGCCGAAAAACCTTCCAGTGCTTCTTTTTCAAAATCGTCGAGCTCATCAAAATCATTTGCCTTGCTAGACGGATTGTCTAACAATTTAAATAACTCTTCAGGAGATAGTGGTTTATGTTTATTCGGGTTGCTCACTGTTTTTCTCTAATTTAATTTTCAAATTCCTTTTACCGTTCTGTATAAAACTCTTAACCTCATTCATCGTATAGCCTGTTATTTCTACAATCTCATGATATGATTTTTCTTTCAGGTAAAAGAGTTCTATGCATTTTTTTTGATCCGCGCTCAATTCATCAATAGCTTTTTCGAGTTGGGTATATTGTATTTCTTTTTCTGCTGCCTTGTTTGGATGCAAAGTGCTTTCAGTTTCCATAAACGAGTCGGCATGAATCTGGATATCCATTTCCTTTTTTAGCCTCGTTTGCTTTCCTCTCAGGATCATCAAGCAATGATTTTTCGAAAACGTATATAGCCAGCTTTTAAAGTATTCAATATTGAACTTTAACAGATCCGATAACAGCTTTTCAAAGATGTGCATTACGGCATCTTTGGCTTCATCTTCGTCTTTAAGATATTTAAATGACAGACCTAATACCAAATGCGAATACCTTTTATATAAGATGCCAACAAACACATTGTTTTTTGTGTTCTTGTACTCCGTAATCAATTCGGTATCAGAGAAATGGTTGTATTTATCGTTATATAACACGCGTTTATCGTAAGCATAAATATACCTCTTTTTAGCTACGATTAATATGTTAAAATTTACTTTGTTTAATACTTTGTTAATGTTATATTTGTTGGTTCACGAACCTTGGCAAACTATTTGATAATTCGACGCATTAATTGAAAATTTTATTAAAATATAGCTTAATATTTATCCTGGCATTCAGTAGTCTGAGCTTTCAGCAGCAGTCTTTTGATCCAAATGCAAAGGTAAAAGCCGTGTTTTTATATAATTTTACAAAGTATTTCGAATGGCCCGAAAAAATGAAATCCGGGAATTTTATTATACAAGTTGTCGGCAGTAATTCCAGTTTGAGTCAGGAATTAAATAAAATGGCTGCTTCTAAACAAGTGGGAAATCAAAAGCTGGAAATTAAAAGCTCAGCAACCATCGATGCCGCCACTCAGCCACATATTATCTTCCTATTAAGTGAATCATCAGATATGCTAAAGGACATTGCTACCAAATTTAAAGGAAAAGGGTCGTTAATTGTAACTGAAAAAACGGGCTTAGCCAAGGCTGGATCAGCAATTAACTTTGTTGTAGCCGAAAATAAACAACGATTTGAGTATAATGAAAATAACGCCGTAAAGGCCGGACTAAAAACGGGCGAAGGACTAAACAGTTTAGCCATTGCTATTATTAAATAAATTAATTAATTTTGTATAGAGTGTTAACAGTTTCAAAATCATATCATTACTTAAAAAGCAGTATTTGTGTTGGTTTGCCATAATTTTTATGGCCAGACTTTGCTGTTTGATGCTCAAAGGCTGTGTAACGAAAAGAAATTCGATCAGGCTATTCCGTTACTGGAAAGAGTAATTGTTGATCCGGAAACAATGAACGATCCGGCGTCCTGGCATATTCGTTCATTTGCCTATATCCAAACCTACAAACAGCTGGGCGTTGGTAATACATCTCAAATTCATTTATTAGATACGGCGATGTCTTCAGCTCTCAAATCGATGAGCTTAGATAAAGAAAAAGGATACCTCGAAAATAATCTGGCATTCATAAAAAGTGGGACTAAAACATATTATAAATTAAGCGCCATTTTATTGCAGGACTCTTTAAACGATGTAAAATCCGAAGAGTATTATGCTAAGTATAAAAAATACACTTTGATGATTGAACCGGCTTTTGATTTGAAATCACAGGACATTAAATATTACAATACAAAGGGTAGTATTTTTGAAGACCTTTATATGAAGAACAATTTTAATCAAAAGTATGGTGATATTGCCAAATCAGCTTTATTAAAAGTGCTGGAAATGGATCCAAAAAATATCAGCGCCAATATCAACTTAGGTATCTTATATTATAACCAGGGGGCTACCCTGATGCGCATGATGGATTATGATGTGGATTTAGCGCAGTTAGACGTTATACAGGAAAATGCTAAAAAATTATTTAAACAGTCGTTACCTTTCATGATCAAAGTTTATGAACTGGACCCCAATGCTGAAAAAGCATTAGAAAGTTTACAGGGAATTTACTCAGCGTTGCTGGATGATGAAAAGGCAAATGAGTTTAAACAGAAAAAAGAAGCCTTAAACAAAAAATAAGAGGCTGTTATATGGCATTTAGATTTACCATTGGAAGAAAAATAGGGACGGGGTTTGGCGCATTGCTATTACTAACCCTTATTGCTTTTATCTTCACCATTGTTACGGTTACTAAAAGTAAACAACAGACTGACTCGGTGGTAGGCCAGGTAACACCTTCCGTATCTGCCTTAAAAGAATACAATTTTATCTTACAAAAATCACAAACCTTAATCTCAAAATGGTATTACAACCAATCCGGTAATGATGACCCTTCAAAAACGGAATTAAGAAATCTGATCAGCAAAGACTATCCCCACATTAAGTCCAAAATAAACGAGCTTTCGCAAGACTGGACAAAAGAAGAGAAATCGAAGGCCCGCGCCATTATGTTGTTTAGTGATGGTTTGTTTAAATTGTACCAGGAAGAGATCATGACACCCTTAAACTCCTGGGAGAGTTACCAGGATGCAACCATTAAATTTGTTGTAACATCGCCCTTTGAAGACAGCCAGGATAAATCGCAAATGCTGTACACCCAACTGAACGACCTTATTAAACAAAAAGAGCTGAATGCTGAGAAAACAACCGAGCAAATGTTTAGTTCTTTTAATTTCCTTGATCGTTTTGTAAAATTATTGGGTATTGGTTTATTTGTAGGCGGAATATTAATTGCGGTTTTTACAACTAATTCGATTACCCGACCAATTCAGCAACTTAAGAAAATGCTATTGTCAATGGGTTTAGGTATTTTACCGAAAGACCGCATCAACTACCGTACCGATGAGATTGGCGAAATGGGAATTGCTTTGAATAGTTTAGTGGAGTCGATGGAGAGCACAACTGAGTTTGCCAAACAAACCGGGAAAGGTAATTTTGAAGCCTATTACAAACCTTTGAGTAAAGATGATAGCTTGGGCCATGCACTGTTAAAGATGCGTGACAGTTTATCGGAAAATGAAAAGGTACTCGAGCAAAAAGTAATTGCCAGAACCGAAGAGGTTGTAAAGCAAAAAGAAGAGATCGAACTTAAAACCAAAGAGCTGGAGATCCTTTTTAAACAGGTAACGGATAGTATTCATTATGCTAAACGAATCCAGGAAGCCATTTTACCTCCTAACAATTTGGTGAAACAAATTCAAGCTTTGATGAAGCAGCAAGAGATTTAACA
>JAZKDT010000018.1:281530-288717 GCA_040387475.1 Bacteroidota bacterium
CAAATTTTACCGGAGTCATTTGTATTATACAAACCAAAAGATATTGTAAGCGGCGATTTTTACTGGATAGACAAGAAGAACGACTGGTGTTACTTTGCGGCCGTTGATTGTACAGGGCACGGTGTACCCGGGGCCTTTATGAGTATTGTGGGATACAACTTATTAAAAGATATTTTAAAAAACACTGACAGCATTCAGCCATCCGTGATCATGGATAAAATGAATGATGGCGTTGCTAACACTTTACACACCAATACCACATCTGGTAAACAAACGAAGGATGGCATGGATATGACGCTTTGTGCGTTAAACTACGATACACTGGAATTGCAGTTCTCGGGAGCCTTTAATCCCTTATACATTATTCGTGGAAATGAATTAATTCAGTACAAAGCAGATAAATTTCCGGTAGGGATGTTTGTAGGTGAAAAACAAAAATTCACCAATCATACCATTCAACTACAAAAAGGAGATAGCATTTATATTTTCTCTGATGGTTATGCTGATCAATTTGGTGGACCAAGAGGTAAAAAATTTATGGCGGGTAATTTCCGCCAGTTGTTATCTGATGTTAGTAAATTGCCTATTGAAAGACAAAAAACCATGTTAAACCAAACCATTGAAGAGTGGCGTGGTAACCTTGAACAGGTAGATGATATTTTAATTATTGGTGTAAAAGTTTAAAACCTTCCAAAATAACGGAAGGTTTTTTTATGAATCAAACAATCACATGATTTTCAGAGAAGCAACAGTTGACGATATCACTCAATTGCAGGTTGTGAGAAATTCGGTTAAAGAGAATGTTTTATCCGAACCCGCACTTGTACCGGATAAGGATTATGAACCGTATTTAAAAGCGCGTGGCAAAGGCTGGGTGTGCGAAATTGACGGAACGATCATCGGTTTTGCCATTGTTGATTTAGTAGATCACAATATATGGGCCTTATTCCTACATCCCGGCTTTGAAAAAAAAGGTATCGGAAAACAACTTCATAACATCATGCTTGACTGGTATTTTAACCAAACCCAACAATCTGTTTGGTTGGGCACAGCGCCCGGAACCCGGGCCGAACTATTTTATAAACACATGGGGTGGACCGTTATTGGAACTCATGGCAAAGGCGAAGTTAAGTTTGAAATGACCTATGCCAATTGGATAATGCATAAATGATCCACTAAGCTATGGGAGACTGCAGGTAATTGACGCAAAAATAATATCTGATTCCCACATTTATTTCGCGACTGACCTAACGTTCCCGTCATTACGAACGGAGTGAAGCCATCTCATACACAGCCGTCTCTTCACTTTAATGATTTAAAAGTACGATTTGAGATTGCTTCGTCGTACCTCCCCGCAATGACGATAGCTACAACTTCATCAGTTTACCCGACCATTGTGCTTTACCGGAATTTAATTTTACAACGTATAACCCCTGCGCAAATTCTGCAGTAGGAATTTCAAGTTGTGAGGGATTTTGACCGGTGTATTGCTTAGCGTAAATCAGTTGTCCGTGAATGTTATAAACCTCAAGCTTTAGATCATTTACCTTTTCTTCGGAAAGATTAATAAACGTATTGGTACCTGATACCGGATTAGGGTACATACTGATATGCATCAACTCTACCATTTCTGAAACAGTAGTTGCAACACCGGCGCCTTTTAAAATAACTGCGGTGGTAGATAAGGAAGGCAAATTGATCGTAAAAGTATTGGCCGTTACCTGCACTGTACCCGACGCTAAGGCGTTGTTGGTTCGCGACACAAATGTTTCGGAAGAAGGCAGCGCGTTTAATTGCTTCAATGAATAAATACCATTTGGCACCGAAAAATTACTAATGGTCATACTCACGGTTCGGGAAGCGGTTAAATGACGGTTAACCAATACGGTAGTTACCGAATCGTTAGTAGCATTGATAGAAGAATAGGCAGATACATTTAACTCCTGGCTGGATAACGATTTAATACGCGTGGATTTAGCATAACGACTAAACAAGTGCATCGTTTCCCACTGGCCAACGTTCCAATACCAGGGTGTAAAAAATGATACGCCGTTATCGGCAAAGGTACCTAACACAGATGCATAACTTACAGAACTCACATTGGCGTTTACATGTGTGTAGCCATATTCAGATACTGCAGTTCCTACGCCATGATTTGCTCCCATGTATTGCGCTAACCAACGGTTGCAGCGCTCCAGTACAAATTCCTGCGTAATTGAATTGTCCCAGCCCGAAGCTGCAATCGTTTTTACACCATTTGCCCCCGGGTAACTATACGTGGTATCAAAATAAAGCCGGTGCAATTGCACCACATCTGCGCCGGTCGATTCATTAGGGTAACTGTGAATATCGATCACGTCCAGCAACCGGATTCCGGTAGCGGTTTGTTCTTCCGAAATACGTTTGATAAAAAACTCGAGCCATGTGTAATACTGACCATTGAGTGCCAGTATTTTTGTATTGTTCCAGGCGTACCATTGCCACTCGCTCGCGGGTACCGGTCCGCAAAGCTTAATGTTTGGAAACTTTGCACGTGCTTTTTTAGCTACCGAAAAATATAATTGCATAAATGCTTCAGCCGTGGGCTGTGTAGTGATCACGTCATCATGTGTGCCATACCAAATATCGGCTTCATTATCCATGCTCCAGTATTGGAGCTTGTTATTATTTAATCCAAGTCCCCCTGTTCCAAACCAATGATCCAGAATACCAACGGTAGAATCGGCTGTCCAGTTTTGTAAATACAAATTAGGATTTCCATTGGTTGTTGCCGCGCTTCCACCTGATCCGTTGGGCACACCACCACCCGCTAAATTTTGTTGCACCCCACTCCACCAGTTAGAACCATTGTAAGCCCAGTCGTTGAAATTATTACCTGTATTGGAAGCTGCTTTGCCAATTAGCTGAAAGCCCCACATGCCTTGCGCAGCAGGTAAACTATCTCCCAGCTTTTTAGCAGCATAATCCCAATCGTGCGCATACACATTGTTATACCAATCGGGGTGACAGGTTATTTTTTTGCGCCAGTTGTATTTACTACCATTGTTACCACCATTTTCGCGTGAAAAACGCAAACCGGCATCTCTTAAAAATTTCCACTGAACGGCTGTGGTAGGCGATGATGGATCGTCCGATACATTATTATTCTTTCCATATATAT
The DNA here is from genome assembly GCA_040387475.1 of Bacteroidota bacterium. Taxonomy (GTDB): domain Bacteria; phylum Bacteroidota; class Bacteroidia; order B-17B0; family Aurantibacillaceae; genus UBA4416. The sequence continues at coordinate 284,691 of JAZKDT010000018.1, forward strand.
AAGGCGAGATAGGTTTTCGTCCTGCGTTGGCATCTACTGTTATGTTTACCGTTTGAGCCGTAACTGTGTAAGCTGTGCAGGTAGCAATAATGAGTGAGTAAAATTTTTTCATGGTAGTAAATTTTAGTTAACCGAAGTTATGAAAATCTTCCTGTAGATTTTATGTACTATTGAAAATAGTTTGATCGTCATTGCGAACGGAGTGAAGCAATCTCATACATCGTATATCATCAGGAAAATACCCGGAAGGCTTTCGTTTTTACTAAAAAACGATTACATTTAAGTAACGAACTATAACATCCTATTGACGCCGTTTTTAAAAATACTGATTCTGTTTTTATCCTTTACATGCACTTCCTGCGTTATTGCTAACCTGACACATGATAAAGCGGCGCCCGACCATTGCGATCATGGGCATATCCTTAGCGGCAAAAAAGCATTAGTTAGAACAAGGTATGGCAAACTATATAGTTACGATTACAACTTTGCAAAAAAGCCTCACGCCATGGGTTGCCTGGTTCCCATCTGGCCAAAGCATCGTCTCGTTCTAATTTATGTATGCAAACAATGTACAAAGGGCTATCGCCTTACTAAAAAAGAAAAGCGAAAAAACAGGAGAAAAAATGGTGGCTTTATGCCGATGCCAGAGTTTTAAAATCATGGGAATTATTTACACGCATTGATTGCCGCTGTTTTAAAGCATCAACCCATTTACGGGACAACAACATTCCCGAAGTGCTTTGCACCGGCATCGTCAAGCTCTATGATTAATAATCGTTATCTTTAGTGTTCTGAAAACCCTTTCATACATATTTATTCTAACCCTGGTAAGCATTCACATCAGCGCCCAAAATTTTAAGTTAGATACCATGACTTTAAAAGGCAATTACTTTGGAAAGAACATTTATGTACAAAACCCACGCTTAGTAAGTGGCAATGATACCATTTATACCGCACAACAGGTATTGGTGAATGACAGCCTTGTTTTAAACAGCATGCAATTACAGAAAAGTGCATTTACCATTCCACTAAACAAACTACGCTTAAATGAAGGAGACCCAATAATCGTTAAAATTGTACAATGGAATTTTAACAGAGTAAAAATTTTAAATGAGATGTCTTGCTATCCCAAATCTAAAAAACCATGAAACGCCCCAACGTATCCCCTGCAAAAAAGGCCGAAATGCTGGCAAACCTCGACAATCAGAATGCCCTGAAAGCAGCAGATAAAAAACAATTCAATAAACAATTCCGAAAAACACCGTTGTTCATTGGTTCCTGGGTGATTCGCATAGCCTGCCTGGCATTTTTTATTTCTGCCATGGCCTTGCATAATACCACTTCCAGTATTAACGAAGAAGTGCTGATTGAACGAACCATCAAACGCGATTCTACGTTCCAGGCTCAAACCCAGGTTAACTCCACGATGTATCTAACCACCACCGAAGGACATTATATCGGCGATATTTCGGGCAAAACCATTCCCGGTTTCCAGGTAGGCGACACCATGCTGATACAAAAGAACCTCTTTGGTAAACCCACTTTTTTTACTAAAAAAGACTGGCCATATAAGTATGAACTGGATTATGGATTGGAGGCATACTACATTGTATTATTCCTCACACTCATATCCATGGGATTTAACGACGGACAGGATAAATTCACAAAGAAGATCCTTTGGGTATTTATGATCGCAGATATGGTGGCGGTGGCCTGCTACTTTTTGTTTTAGCTATGGGCAGCGTGGGCATTATATGTTACGCTCTCATATTAGTGACCGGTCGGTTTCAGATAAGCGGACATTAATTACTGCACAGGGGGTTACTCTATAGTGCAAAGGAGGTTGGTACGGCGAACACCGTGGGTTGTTACATGAGCAAAGGTAGTTACTACATAGTGCAAGGTAGTTTTCACATAGTGCAAAAGGGAGTCGACACAGCGTACAAAGGGGTTACTACATACTGCAAAGGGGGTTGGTATGGTATACCAGGTGATTGATACATCCTGCAAAGGGGGTTGGTATGGCGTACAAGGTAGTTGATACATACTGCAAAAGGGGTTCGTATGGCGTACAAGGTAGTTGATACATACTGCAAAGGGAGTTGGTATGGCGTACAAGGTAGTTGATACATACTGCAAAGGGAGTTGGTACGGCGTACAAGGTAGTTGATACATCCTGCAAAAGGGGTTGGTACGGCATACCACATCGTTGCTACATATTGCAAACGGTAACGGTGTCGTTTTTAGCCTTGGTTTTGTTTTTTTGTTCAAGGAAAAAGAAAGGAAAAAATTGTTTTTGGATACTGTGTAAAAGTATCAGCGAATTAATCATGATCTCGCCATCAGCATTAATTTGCTACACTTTCAGAAAAATCAATAAATTTCCTTCCGTCGTAACGCAGTAAGATCCCACCTTTTGATCCGATCCAGATATTTCCTGCGTTATCTTCTACCATATTTTTAACACCATACACAAATCCTTCTACCTGGGTAATACCTGCTTTGATCGTTATGTTAGAAAAAGAATTACCATTATAACAAAATGCATCCCCCCTTTTTACATCCTGCCAAATATCGGCGCCCAGCCATACATTTCCTTTGGAGTCTTCCAAAATACAACAAATACTATTGTTGGTGAAGCCATCCTTCGCTGAAAAATTCGTGACTATTTTACCGTCATAACGATCTACTGACTTATTCCTTGTACCCACCCATATATTCCCGCTTTTATCTTCCATCATATAAGCAATCATTCCATCATTGAAATTGTTAACGCCTTTAAACGTTTCTTCAATGCCCAACGTTTTTTCGTGGTATCGAAAAACACCGTGTCCGTTCCAGGATCCAATAAATAGTTCTCCCTTTTTAGTTTCAAGGATACAATTGGGTGCGTCGTTCAGCAAAAAGTGACTAAAGTTCTTTTCTTGCAAGATCGAATCATTGAGAGAACCATTATATCGATAAGCTCCATGGTCAGCTGTGAGAAACCAAAACATGCCATTCTTATCCTGTAAAATCACTGAGGTCCGAATAGCAATTCTCGCTAATATAGAGTGCTGATCTGCTCCCAAAATGGATGACGGAGGTAAAGGCAATTGAAACGTCTTAAATTCGTTGCCATCGTAAAAGCATAAGCCTGTAGAGGTACTAAACCAAAGATTACCTGTTTTATCTTCATACAAACAGGCAGACAGGTAAATATTTGTTTTATAATTTTGTTTTGTAAAATTGACAAAAGACCGGCCATCATATCGGTATACTCCACGTTCCGAGACAGTAAACCAGAGGTTCCCGTTTCTATCTTTCAAGCCGGAAACGATATTTTGTCCCTTGCATGAGATAATAAAGAGTAAAAGTGCCAGTATTACATTCCATTTTCCCATATATAAAAATACAGAAATATTATGAATGTACCGCGATTTCTGCTTCTTGGGTGCAGGTGTTTGATTTAAAATGTGCCGCAACCTGAACTTAAAATAAACCTCTATGGCGATCGGCCGCATATTAAATGCGCCAAAAGTTGTACAGATGCGGTTGACCTATATGTGGATCGTAAATATGTTAATGGCTTTGTACTCATTGGCCGTTTAACCAACCTGATTACATCGACATTGTTAACCTGCCTGAAAACGTATTGTTGGCCGAATGGTACTATAAAGCCCGCTACGTGAACGACAATAATGTGGTTTGTAGGATGAGTAGTATTGCGAGCATGGTGGTTAAAAAATCGTAATACATCGTCATAGGGAGGAGCTGTGACCCTAAGCGGAATCGAAGGAAGCGGCGAATAAATTCCGCAATAATGTAAAAATTAAAAAAGCCATCTAAGGAATTAAAGGACTTTTTGGTGCGAATAACTTTCCACTATGGAGTGAAAAATAGTATATTTGATAAAGCTATAAAATGCCATTTTATGGCGGTTATTTCCGTAATACGGTATTATATCCGCCACGTTATGGCGGATATAAGCTAGTTATACGCAACAAATTCAGCAGCCTACTCTTTTGCCTTGCCGCTTTAATTTATG
>JAZKDT010000019.1:0-36984 GCA_040387475.1 Bacteroidota bacterium
CGTTATTTTTTTCCAAAAAAAGTATGGAGCTGGTCAAGTGATGATGTAGTTTTTTTAAACAAATCTTTTGGATGGTTGCCTGATTTTAAAGCAATTAATGGGGGAAATATTTATTATTCTTTAATAAGAAATACGATCGCTAAACAAATGAAAACCGGTAAAAAGGTTTTGGTTACATTACAAGGTATTGGAATACCGGATTTTGTTAAAAAATTTATTGCCGAGCATAAAGACGTTTTTTGGTATTTGCGATTACACCCAAGATATCCGAATGACGTAGCGGAGGTTAAAAGCCTGCATGTGTTAAATCCTGACAACACGGATATGGATCTCTCTAATAAATTGTCTTTGTATGAATTATTAGCCGGAGTCGATTATCATATGACTTGTTTTTCGGGAAGCGCCCTTGAAGCGGAACTTGCAGGAATAAAGAACATAATCTATGGAAATGACGGCGCAAGAAGTTACAAGGCTAAAATCAATTCGGGGCTATATGATTTTGTGGACAATGAAAGGTCGCTCGAGTTGAGTTTAAACCATACTGATTCTATTACTCAAAGTGGTGACAGCATACAACCAGTTAATACGGAGGAGTTGATTAAATCTGTGTTTAGTTAATTAATATGTGTAAATGATTTGGCAACCCACAGATAAGTAACCATGAAACATAAGATCATTAATTTATTTAGGAGAAACGGCACATCTACGTTTCGGGTGCATGCATCTGTTATAGAAAAAAATATACTGAAAGAAGGTAATATTGAAATCGAAGAAAAATCAGTTTTGGAAAATTCAAAGTTAATGGGAAATATATCGATTAGTTCTCATGTGAATGTTACAAACAGTGTGTTGTCCGGAAAAATGAGTATTGGCGACCATTCAAAAATCATCGATGGCGTTGAATTATATGGTACTATAACTGTTGGCAGATATACAAGTATTAACGGCCCAAATACGGATTTAAGAAGCCGACTTAATCCTATAACTATTGGAAATTTTTGTTCTATTGCCCGAAATGTTACATTCCAGGAATTTAATCATGATTTTACCCGCCTTACAAGCTATTTTGTTAATGCTAACATGCTTGGAAAGTCTACAAAAGAAGATATTGTATCTAAAGGACCCATTGTTTTAGCTCATGATGTTTGGATAGGAACGCATTCAGTTATTTTATCGGGAGTTACAATATCTACAGGAGCTGTAATTGCAGCTAATTCAGTAGTTACTGCAGATGTACCTCCCTATGCGATTGTTGGTGGCAATCCGGCAAAAGTAATAAAATACAGATTCGAAGATGATGTAATTTCGAAGCTTCTTGCATCTAAATGGTGGGATAAACCAGATAGCGAAATTATTGAAATATATAAAGCGTTCAACATTGACAATAGGAATTTTGACAATTGATGGTAGTAAGTGTAGTCATACCTGTTTATAACCGTGAATTTGAATTAAGACGAGCCATACAAAGTGTTTTGAATCAAACGATATTTGATTTTGAAATATTAGTTATAGATGACTATTCTGAAATTGACATACAGGCGATCATCATATCTTACAATGACAGCAGAATAAAATATTTTAGAGTTCCAAAAAAAGGTTATGCCAATGTTTGTAGAAATATTGGTATAAACAGCGCATTAGGAAAATATGTGGCAATGCTGGACTCGGACGATGAGTGGATGCCACACCATTTAGAAAGCAAAATACGTTTCCTGGAAGAAAGAAATGCCGATGGTGTTTTTGGAAGTTGCTGCATCAATAATGAATTAAGAATTCTGGATAAGATCAGTCGACCTTTTCATCATAATGAAAAAATGGTGAATTATTTATTGTCAGATGGTATGGCACCAACGCCAACTCACGTTTACAAAACCGATTGTGCCAAACATATTTTATGGGATGAGTCGTTAAGGCGACATCAGGATTGGGATTTTAGTGTGAGATTTGCAAAAAATTATACATTCATTCCATGCTATGATATATCTTGCATTGTGCATTGGAAAGCAGGTGAAAGAAGAGAAGAACATTTGGATTCACTTATCAGCTTTATTAGCAAAAATCAAAAAGATATTATTCCCAAGTTATATTTTAACTATCACGCTCTGTTTTATAGAAATTTATCCACACGAATTGATATTGAAGAAAAATATAAAAGGCATTATAAACAGGAATGTTTAAGATATATCGAGGAGCTTAGTCTTGTTGATTTTTTATCAACGTTTGGTCATCAAAAAGGACCTTGGAAGCGTTTAATGTTGAGAATCGAATTTTTAATTCGTGTTTTATTTAAATAGATGGCGGCAGGTTTAGTGTCGATATTAATGCCGTCTTACAACTGCCAAAATTATATTAGGCAAGCTATTGATAGTATTTTAAACCAAACGTATACTAATTTTGAATTGCTTATTGCCGATGATTGTTCTACCGATAATACGAAGCAAATTATAGATTCGTATTCCGATATGAGGATAAAAAGATTTCATAATGAAAAGAATCTGGGATATTTAAAAACTAGTAACTTGCTATTTAGGCAAGCATGTGGATACTATATTACCTTTCAGGATGCTGACGACTATTCAGATTTGAAACGAATTGAAATATTAGTAGAGTATTTGGCAAATCATCCGGAAATAGATTGTATCGGATCAAATATTGTAAAAATAAGTGAAAACGGCGAGGTTATATCGGAATCAAACTATCCGTTAAAGCACTCGCAAATTATTGATCAGTTTTTGGATTTTAGAATAGTAATGACTGGCTCGGCGTTGATGATCAGAAGAAAGATAATGGATGAAGTTGGGGTTTATAATGACTATTTCGACAGAATTGGATCTGAGGATATTTATTGGTATTCATTGATTACAGATAAACATACGGTAGCCAATTTGCAACAGGCTTTATACTACTATCGTTCAAATCCCACATCTGTATCGGTGTCTCATAAAAATCCAAAAGCATTTGTCGGACACGAATTAATTGTTTTAATGTTTAAAAAGCGGAAACAAAATAAGCCGGATTTTTTAAATTTAAAAGATTTCTCCAAAGTTGATAAGTATGTTGGGTTTTTGCTAGCCATTAAGAAGCAACAGGTAAGTCGGATAAAGAGAGTCTTAACTTTTATCGGTCTTTACTTGAGAAGCCCTCTCGTCGGTGTTGAATTCACGGGTCAATTTGTAAGGAAAATAATTCATAATTTTTAAAATGTTTAGTTCTTCAATAATTATATGATTCAGAAAAAAAAGTTGATCTTATTTACCAACTCTTTTCCTTATGGGAATTCTGAACCGTATTTACAAACCGAGATACCTTTTTTAGTAGAAGCATTTGATGAAATTTTCATTTTCCCTCTTAATATAAAAGGTAGTTTAAGCACCCCTTTACACAATAAGATAAAAATCATTGATCATAGTCAATTTTCAAAACCCATAGCTATAAATTATACCACTATTTTCAAAGAGTTATATGTTGAACTTCCGAAGTTATTAAAGCTTCCGAACACTATTAACCGTATCAAATATTTCAGCGCCTATTTAACCCATAAGTATAAACTGGCGCAAATAGCGATCGAGTGTGCCGGAATTGAAAAGCCAAAGGCTGGCGAGTCGGTTTATTTGTATTCATATTGGTTTAATGATTTGGCTGTTATAACAAGTTTTATTAAGCAAAGAGTGGGGCAGTGTATTTCTGTTTCAAGAGCCCATGGTTTTGATTTGTTTGAAGAGCAATCATTAAATCATTATATTCCGTATCGACAATTACAGTTTAAGTATATAGATAAAATAGTAAGTGTATCTAAAAGAGGGGAGATTTATCTAAAACGACATTTCCCAAAAAATGGACCTAAAATCTCGGTTAGTTATTTAGGAACAGTTAATAGCTCATTTATTCAAAAGGATATGAGCGACACATTCACAATAGCAACGTGTTCCATTATTAGAAGTATAAAACGCCTCGATCTGTTAGTTGAAATTTTAAAAAACGTAGTTCATCATGTTGTCTGGCATGTTATAGGAAACGGACACGTATTGAATGACCTCAAAGAAAAATGCAGGGAATTGCCAGCGCATATTCATGTAGTGTTTCACGATTATTTGAGTCAGACAGAATTATATGAGTTTTATAAAAACACACCCATTAATTTATTTTGTAGCGTAAGCTCGTCAGAAGGGTTGCCTGTTAGTATAATGGAAGCAATTAGTTTTGGCATCCCGGTTATGAGTACCGATGTGGGCGGCTGCTCAGAAATATGCAATGAAAAAACAGGTTTTTTGATTCCTAAAGATTTCGAGCCAAAAAAAGTTGCTGCACAAATGGACGAATTTAGATTTTCTGAAAAAAATACATTAAAGTTCAGGTCAGAAGTGAAGAATTTTTGGGAAACTAATTTTTCGGCACATAAAAACTACCCCGATTTTGTAAATAAAATGCTTTTAAATAATGGATAACAGTTTCCAATTTAGTTTTATTATACAGGCACGATCTGGTTCAACCAGGTTGCCAAATAAAATGAACTTGCCTTTTTATAAGGATCAGACATTGCTCGATATTATTATAATGCAGTTGTTAAAGCAATTTTCTCACAGTCAGATAATATTGGCAACAACCAATCACCAAAAAGATGATAGCATTGTAGAAACGGGAAATAAATATAAGGTAAAAATCTATCGCGGAGACGAAGATAATGTACTCAATAGATTTATTGAAGCGGCGACTTTTTTCAAAGTTGAAAATATTATCAGGGTGTGTGCTGATAACCCTTTCATTATCAATGAATTTATTCAGCAGCTTATTTACAAATTCACATCGCAACCGGTTGATTATTTAAGTTTTCAAACTCATGATCTTACGCCAAGCATAAAAACTCATTTTGGTTTTTTTACCGAAATCACTACTTTAAAAACATTAACCGCTGTGAGCAAACAAACACAGGATAAATTGTATATAGAGCATGTGACCAACTATATTTATGCCAATCCGCAAATATATAGTTTGAAATTTGAACCAATCCCCGTGGAAATTGAAAAAGCAAATATCCGCTTAACGGTTGATACTTTAGACGATTTTAATGTTTGTAAACAGATTTATAGCCATCTAATAACGACGAATAGCGAGATTAGTCCAAAAAATATTATTAAATTTATAGAAAACAATGATTATTTAAAAGAGGTTATGTTGAATCAAATTAATTTGAACAAAAAATGATAAATCACACTTATATTATTGGTGAAATTGGACAAAATCATAATGGATCTGTAGATCTGGCTAAATTAATTGTCGACGCTGCCGCAAGACCCATACACGAAGATTTGTTTGGACTCCAGTTAAAAGCAATGGACGCCGTTAAGCTCACCAAGCGAGATTTAGGACAGGAATTATCAAAAACACAGATGGATGCCCCTTACGCCAGCGTTCACTCGTTTGGTAAAACGTATGGTGAGCATAGAGCTGTATTGGAACTGAATGATGAACAACATTTTGAAGTTTATAAGCACGCGAAAAATTTAGGTCTGGATTTTGTTGAAACGCTTTGCGCTGTGGGTTGTTTATCTATGCTTAAATTATTTACACCCGACCGATTAAAAGTAGCAAGTCGGGATTTAACGAATTTGCCCTTGTTAACCGCCTTGGCAGAAACTAAAATTCCTATCATCGTGTCTACTGGTATGGCCGGAAAACAGGAGTTAGACAACGCCATCAACGTTATAACCAAATACAACTCTAATTTATCCATTTTACATTGCGTGTCGCAGTACCCAACCCAACCCCAAAACGTTAATTTAAAAACGATTAGCTATTTGCAGAAAAATTATCCGCAATTTGTTATCGGATATTCTGACCATACAATCGGTATTTCCACTCCAACCGCTGCTGTTGCAATGGGCGCAAAAATTATCGAAAAACATATCACGCTTGATAGGAAAATGAAAGGAACTGATCAAGCCGGCTCGCTCGGTATCGATGGTATCAATCGCATGGTTCGTGATATAAGAGTAATGGAAATGTCGTTAGGCAAGGAAGAAATTTTTATTGAAGAAGGAGTGAAGTCTTCTCGTGTTAAATTAGAACGCTCCATTGCATCCAACCGATTTATCAAGGCAGGTGATGTTATTACTGAAAATGACATACATATGTTGTCGCCCGGCGATGGCTGCAAATGGGCCGATAAAAATATGATAGTTGGTAAAGTTGCTGCTAATGATATACCCCAAAATGAAATTATTTATTTAAAACTAGTAAAATAATGAGTGATAAAATTGAAGTTAAAACTATTGCCTCAAATCAAGAAATAGTTAATAGAGAAGGGTTAACAAATCTTTATAAAAGTTCGCCAATTCCTGAGAATGAAAAAGTAACAAACAGCGCCTTATTTGTTAAACGACAAGAATTGAGTAAAATTCTATTTTTAAATCATATCTATCAAAAAATAGTCGATACGCATGGTATTGTCATTGAATTTGGCGTAAGATGGGGGCAAAATTTAGTTACACTTACTAATCTTAGAGGTATTTATGAGCCATTTAATTACGGTAGAAAGATTGTAGGCTTTGATACTTTTGAGGGCTTTGTAAACGTTGATAAATTGGATGGTGATCATTCTATTATCAAGAATGGTGCTTTTTCCGTAACCCAAAACTATGAAACTTTTTTAGCTGATGTTTTGCAATCTCATCATAATGAGTCACCGCTAAATCACATTCAAAAAAACTTTATTTTTAAAGGCGATGCTGTGATTCAATTTAAAAAATATTTAAGCCAGCATCCCGAAACCCTGGTTTCATTTGCATATTTTGATTTTGATATTTATCAGCCAACCAAAGAGTGTTTGGAAATGTTGCTTCCCGTAATGCCCAAAGGTGCAATTATCGGATTTGACGAATTATTAGACCCGCAGTTTCCCGGCGAAACAATTGCTTTTAAAGAAATTATTAAAATCCGCGAATGTAAATTGTACAAAAATCCGTTCGGCGGCATTCAATCTTATATAATACTCGAATAATGAAGGGTTTACCAAAACTTATTATAACGGATATTGACGGCGTTTGGACTGATGGTGGAATGTATTATGACCAAACGGGCAATGAATGGAAAAAGTTTAATACATCTGATAGTGCAGGCATTTTGTTTTGTAGAAAACTAAATATTCCTGTTTGTATTATTACTGGCGAAGATACTGAGATTGTAGCACGCCGAGCTAATAAATTAAAAATCGATTTTTTGTATCAGGGTATTTCCAATAAGCTTGAAGTAGCAAATACATTATGTCAGAAAATGAATATTACCCTGGCAGATGTAGCTTATATAGGTGATGACCTTGGTGATTTAAAATTGCTACAAGCGGTAGGATTTTCTTGTGCGCCGGCTAATGCGCCCAAATATATTCAAAACAAGGTTCACTATGTAACTTTATTAAAAGGTGGCGAAGGTGCTTTTCGAGAATTTATTGAATATATTGTTGGTTTAAATATGTCGATGGAAAATCTGGTGGAGTCAGTTACATAATGTACACATCCTTTTCGGTTTGTTTTACCTTTTTTAAATTTTGGATTATTTATTTATGCAATAAAAAACCTTATTCTAAAAATCAACACGCAGCATTTAATTTATTTCAACCCACCTTTCGAATTCCCCAGTCAGAAAGACATTCTGTTTTTTTAGTCCCAAAGAAATATATAAGTTTTTTGAGGTTACTTTTTTCTCCAGTTAGTTCAACTGGTTTTCAGAAAACAAGTGACGGAAGAACCTATATTTACGACAATAGCAGATCGGGTTTTTTACAGAGAGCGGAATATGTCAGTTATTTTTCGGGAGAGCAGGTGAATGGTGGTATTTATAAAGGTGAACTCGCTTTTTGCTCATCGATATTGGATTCAGTTGTTGTATTTGTATGTGCGCTTTTGTTCATGCCACTACTATTTATCCACAGCCTGTTTAAATTAGATAAAGCGCCATATGCCACCCTATTTAAAGAGATATTGGAAACAATCAATCTTGTGAAAATTTGTCGCAAAAACAACATTAACACTATTTTTTGGTTTTCTATATATGAAAAAGACTCAAACCTTGGTACGTTGATTTTACAGAATTATGGCATACAAATTAATAAAATTCCTTCGGAGGTGCCATTAGCGATCTGGAATAAAATTATTATTGCAGATAAACTATGCGTTTGCATGGGTTATCAATTTGACGAAATTGAATTTTATAAAGATTCCATTTTTGTTAATGAATTTGATTTGTGGGGGCCTGAAAGGGTACTCGATAATATTGGTAAATATAGTGTTGCTGTTCCGGTGCACAAACACACTATCGGGTTTTATTCAACCGGAGCCTGGATTAGAAAATTAGAAAACCATGCGGATCAGGGATTGGATATGGTTGCAATGGAAGAATCGGTTAAACAAACGGTCAAAAAGTTTTGCATTAAAAACACCGCGTATAAATTTATTGTTTTTTTACACCCGCGTGAACGCTCCCCGAAATATTTGGAAAGAACGTTGAAAAAATACCAGGACGATTTTAGCGGAGTAGATTATGAAATTCTTGACGCTTCACTAAATTCTTCTAATTCCTTTGAATGTGTGGATCTGGCAGTTGCCTTTCAATCTACGATAGTATATGAGCGGTTATATTATGGATTTAAAACGCTTTTAATGCCTATTGGTTCAAAATCATTTCCCGTGGAAAAAAGCACCATCGAAAATATCTGCGCTTTTAATGAAGAGACACTGTTTGAAAAGATCACCACGAACAGCGGGTTAACTAACACCGAATTTTTTAAGAAAAACCGGATTAATCATTTAGCAAAATTTTTATATAATTAATTATGTGTGGAGTTTCGGTATTATTTAAAAAACACAGTTTAACTATAAATAATTTTAATGAAGTAGTTAGTTCTTTGAGAACGATCGATCACCGTGGACCAGATGATGAAGGAGTTATTTTGGTAAATACGAATACCAATGATTTTAAAATTATACGTACTGCAAAAACACATCCTCAAATTCCGGATCAGGTGGATATTGACTCCGTATCCGTTCAGGATTATAATTTAATTCTTGCCCATAAGCGATTAAGCATCATAGATCTTAAACCAACAGGTCACCAGCCCATGCAGGGTATTGATAAGTCTTGGGTGATTTTTAACGGTGAGATCTATAACTACATTGAATTAAAAATTGAATTAGTAAATTTAGGTTGTTCATTTTCCACGCAATCTGACACCGAAGTTATTTTAGAAGCCTATAGGGTATGGGGTCCAAAATGTTTGGATAAATTTAACGGAATGTGGTCTATCGTTCTCTGGGATGCTGTAAAAAAAGAAATATTTATTAGTAACGATCGTTTTGGAGTAAAGCCTCTGTATTATTTTGAAAATGAACAGGGTTTTATTTTAGCCTCTGAAACAAAGCAATTTAAAAACTTTAAAGAAATTAACTTCACTTTAAACCAAAAACATGTTGATGAATACATACAACATAGTTTTATTGATAGAGATGAGGAAACGATGTTTTTAAATATACATAGGTTTAAAAAATCACACTACGCACTCATTAATCCCTTTTTGTTTAAAACAGTTAGCGCCGAACAGAAATTGTATTATTCAATTAAAAAAATCAAAATAGACTGGACCGAAGAAAATGCGATTACTACATTCAGAGATTTACTAAATGAAGCAGTTAAGATAAGGATGCGCGCTGACGTTGATTTTGGCTTTGCTTTATCTGGTGGAATTGATTCAAGTGCTATATTGTATTCGGCAAGAAATGTACTTAAACAAGAGGGTAAAAAAAATGAGCTGCTTGGTTTCTCAGCAATATTTCCCGGCTACGAAGCTGCTGATGAATCAAAATTTATTAAAATTGTAGCTGATGATTTACCTTGTAAAACCAGTTATGCCAATGTGTTGAATGAATTTAGCATCGCTGATTTTGAAAAACACGTCATTCACCAGGATGAACCTTTGCACGGAACTTCTTTTCTGGCACAGTGGGCAGTTTACAAAAAGGCGCAGGAAGCAGGTATTAAAATTTTATTTAACGGACAGGGTGCCGATGAAGTATTTGCCGGCTATCACCATCATTTTTACAGGTATTGTCGCCAGCTTTTGATAAGTGGCAACGTAGTTAAATATTTGAGTTTGGTGGCGCAGTATGCCCACTTGAAAGGAATGGCAAAATCGCATATTCATAAAATTGTATTTAATGACGTGAAATTGAATGCGAAGATAAAGTTAGGTATTGCCAGGTTTGACCATACACTGTTAAAATATTGGAGTTCAATTTCTACATTGGATGAAATGTTATTGAGAGATTTCGATACTTTTCAGCTACCAACCTATTTAAGAGTTGACGATAGAAATAGCATGGCTTTTAGCATCGAATCCCGTCATCCCTTTATGGACTATAAATTGGTGGAGTTTGGTTATTCATTGCCCAATAATTTACTCATTAAAAATGGCTGGCAAAAATACATTATCCGGGAAAGTATGACCGAGATGCCTGAAGAGATAAGATACAGAAAAGATAAAAAAGGGTTTACAACACCCCAGGATGTTTGGCTGAATAAGTTTAAAGATGATTTTGAAAGTTATTTAACGTATAATCAAAAAGTTTACGGAACTGCAACACCGTCCAAAAATAAATATACCAACTATTATTTAGGAGCATGGTTAAAGTCTCACACCTAAAAAGCAAAGAGAAATTAGTTTGACATGAATAAATTAACTGCATTTTTAATAAATAAATGAACGACATATTGGTAATATGTTATTCATTTCCACCTAATGTTGGTGTTGGTGGACGGCGCTGGGCAAAATTTGCCAAGTGCCTGGCTAAAAGCAATTACAGGGTGCATGTTATTTCAAATTTAAATAAAAGTGAAAAAAAGTCAGAGTGGGTGGATGATGTAGATCATAAAAATATTATTAATCATCCGCAAAGTGTTTTTTATCCGGAAGTGTTTGTTTCAAATCCATCTACTATAATACAAAAGATTTCTTATAGAATGTGGTTATTGTTTTTTAAAATAGTGTCAAAAGGTACGTTCTACGATCGTTCCTTTTTTTGGAAAAACACCATTTATAAAACAGCAAAACAACTTATTAAGGAGCATCAAATTAAAAATGTAATAGTATCAGGGCCTCCTTTTAGGTTATTGTATTATACAGCTAAGCTAAAAAGTGAACTGAAAGATATTAATTTAATTGTTGATTTTAGAGATCCATGGACGGACAATACTTCATTTTTAGGTTTTGATAAGATTTCAAAAAGAAGAATGAATTTTGAAAAACAAATGGAGAGATACGTTATTCAAAATGCAGACCATATTATATCGGCAAATGAATACTTAACTCACATTTTCCAAACAAAATATCCTAAGGAGGCCGGTAAATTTTCTACGATCATAAACGGATATGATAAAACTGAAATACCACAGCGAGCAAATCAAATTACTACAAATATAAATGAATTGAATTTTGTTTTAGCAGGCACTTTGTATGCTGATCTAAAATATGTAGTTAACCCTTTTCTAGACTATTTGCGATACATTGAAGCAAACCCCCAGGTGGTTAAGATGAAACTTAATTTTCACTTTTACGGACAACTGGATTCTGAAATTGAAAAATTAATAAGGAGTTACGCTCTAAAATCGGTTTTTATACATGGATTTAAACCCTTGGCGTTTGTTAAGCAGAAACTGAGCGAAGCTGATTTTTGTTTGTTATTTACAACGCCACACCATGCTTCTAATTTTAATACAAAGTTCTACGAATATATTTCCATTAAAAAACCTATTATCCATTTTTCAAACGATGGACAGATTTCAGATTTTATAATCGCTAATAATTTAGGATTTGCCGTTAGACCAAATAGCTTTAAAACTGATTTTGATGTAATTATTAATGCAATTAATAAAAATGATCTGCATTATAACCCATCTTTTAACTCTGCGAAGTTTGAGATAGAGTATCTCACCCAGGAGGTAGAAACTCTATTGATATCATGATGACAGCCTTAATTTATAAAAATAGATAAATGAAAAAAAATATTTTAATTGTGGTTGGTACCCGACCTAATTTCATTAAAGTAACGCAGTTTAAAAAAAATGCTGCTAATTACAAGCATCTGGATTTAAAAATAGTGCACACCGGCCAGCATTATGATGGCAAAATGGCTGATGTTTTTTTTGAACAATTTAAGTTAACGCCTGATTATTTTTTAAATATAGCTCAAGGAACACCAAATTCCCAGATCGCGGAAATCATGACCAAATTGGAAGAGCTTATGATAAATAAATTTACACCCGACTTATTAATTGTTGTTGGTGATGTAAATTCAACACTGGCCGCTGCCATTACGGCTAATAAAATGGGTATAAAATTAGCTCACCTGGAAAGTGGATTGAGAAGTTACGATGAAGAGATGCCGGAGGAGCACAATAGAATAGTGACCGATAAACTCACTAATTTATTTTTTGTAACGGAACAAAGCGGGTTGGAAAATCTTACAAAAGACGGAGTAACCGAGGATAGAATTCTATTTTCGGGAAACACGATGATCGACACTCTGGTTGCATTTTCAAAAGAAGTTGATGCCTCAGATATCCTGGTATCGTTAAACCTTAACCCGCAAAAATATGTTTTGATAACCATGCATCGCCCGGCTACCGTTGATGATAAAGAAGGATTAACTAAATTAGCGAGACTTTTGGAATTCATTACTCATACCTACAAAGTTGTTTTTCCTATTCACCCGCGAACCTTAAAAAAACTAGACGAACATGGTTTAAAAAAAGCTTTTCTGGATAACCCAAATTTGATTCTTACAGAACCATTAGATTATTTTGCTTTTCAAAAACTAATAAAACATAGCAAGTTTATTTTGACAGATAGCGGCGGAATACAAGAAGAATCGACTTTTGTTGGTATACCATGCTTAACATTGAGACCTAACACCGAACGTCCGGTTACTGTTACAGAAGGAACTAATACACTAGTGCCCTTTGATTTGGAGATTATTAAAAATTATGTTGGTCAAATAGAAAATGGTACTTATAAAAAAGGAAACCTGCCAAAATTTTGGGACGGTAAATCAACAGAAAGAATCATGGAGTTTTTAGCAAAATAAATTGATTTTTTATTTGACATATAATGATTCGCCTTCCGGAATTTATTCTGGCCAGGTAATCGACGTTGTTAATTTTTTGGAGACAGATTTACAAACGGATGTGAAATTAGTTGCCCTGATTTCTGTGCGCGGTTTTTTCATAAATAGAAATAAAATTTTAGCTGAAATACCAAAAGCGATTGTTTTGCCTATGTTCCCCGGTGTTAGGAGATGGCGATTAAATTTTATAATCTTGTCTGTTTTGGTATTTTTTTACAAGCCTAAGGCCATTATTGGTAGAAGCGTACTGGCGACACAACTTGCTTTAAAACTTAAAAACCGGAACAAAATTCAAAAAGTAGTATATGACGGGAGGGGTGCTATTGCAGCAGAATGGAAAGAATACAACGTAATTAATGATTCTAAAATGCTCAGCGAAATAAATCATTTGGAAAAGGAAGCCGTTTTACTGGCTGATTTTAGAATAGCCGTTTCTCACAAACTCATTTCCTACTGGGAAAATCAGTATGGTTATAGTTCAGAAAAACACGTGGTTATACCTTGTACATTAAATGAGGTATTTAAAAATGTAATTATCAATCAGCAAACCATTGACAGCGCACAGGCATTATTTGGATTTCAGGAAACTGATATTGTTTATGTGTATTCGGGTTCAGTGGCTGGTTGGCAGTCATTTGAATTATTAAAAAGTTTTCTGGTAAAGCAATTAACTTTATCGAAATGTCACAAAGTATTATTTTTGTCAGAAAACGATAAACACATTGACGAACTCAAAGTTCAGTTTCCTACGCAGGTATTCAATAAAAAAGTATCGCAATTTGAAGTACCCAGGTATTTGCTGGCAGGAAATTTTGGGATTTTGATACGAGAAAAATCTGTAACAAATCAGGTTGCCTCACCCGTTAAATTTGCCGAATATTTATGTTGTGGATTGGCCGTTATTATATCGGAAGACCTGGGCGATTATTCTGCATTTGTACAGGATAATAATTGCGGTGCGCTGGACCATGAATTTAAAAACTTGCCGGTTGACAAGCATTTACTTCATAATATAGCTTTAGATAATTTTACAAAACAAAAGCACCGCCAATCTTATTTGAAACTTATCAGCCAGTTAACCTAAGATGTTGATATTAAAAAACTATTTAACGGATAATTTGCAGTTTCTACTGGTGGGATTGGTATGGCTTTTTGTTGGTATGTATCTTGGACCTGTTCATCTTGTATTTATTCCGGCGATGTTGCTTTTAATGTATCGAAAAGAGCTACATCTGGAAATCTTGTTAGGTTTTTTTTTAGTTTTATTTTGGTCTGACAGTAGGTCGCATGAATTGAGCTTCGCCGCGAGTGTCAAGAACGTTTATATTGTGTTAATAAGCTTATTTTCTTATTGGGAAATGAAAAAAGATTACCGCAGGATTGATTTTTACAAATATTTTATTCCCTTTTTTTGCCTGGGATTCATCTGCATAATTTTCAGCCCCAATATGTTTTTATCTTTTCAAAAAGTTTTATCTTATGTGTTATTGTTTAGCTTTTTTCCCAATTATTTTTTATTTGTTTATTTAAAATATGGGCCATATTTATTTAAAGGGCTGATCTTTTTAGTGAGTGTGTTGGTTTTGGTTGGCTTAGGGTTCAGTTTTCTTAATTATGATATTATTATTTTAGCTGGTAGATATCGTGGATTACTTGGCAATCCGAACGGGCTAGGCTTATTTTTGTATCTGTTTATTATATTATTTGCCATAATTAATGAACGATTCCCCCATGTTTTTTCAAAAGCTGAAATCTATTTTGTTTATGGTATTTGTTTTATTTCTCTCCTCAAATGTGGAGCACGTTCATCGTTACTGGCGGTTATGATGTTTTTCTTTTTCAAACGATTTTACAAATTGTCGCCCATTCTGGGTTTTTTTATATTTCTGATTACACTTTTCATATATCAGCTTGTATCACAAAATTTAGTGGATATTATTTTGGCGCTGGGGTTAGGAGATCAATTAAGGGTAAATACGATTGAGAGTGGGTCTGGAAGGTTAATAGCGTGGGAATTTGCATGGCAAAAAATACAGGACAACTTTTACATTGGCAATGGATTTAACTATACAGAATATATTTATCGTCAAAATTACGAGTACTTAAGTAAATTGGGACATCAGGGGAGTGCGCACAATTCATATTTAACCATTTGGTTAGATACGGGTTTAATAGGGTTATTGTGTTTTTTGATGGGTTTGCTGTTTATGTTTTTAAAAGCTGCAAAAAGAAGCACACTGGCGATTCCGTTTTTGTATACTGTGCTATTTTCAAATTACTTTGAATCTTGGTTAACTGCATCACTTAATCCGTTTACCATTCAATTTTTGTTGATTGTATCCATGCTTTTTTTACCGCTAAACGAGGACGAATTCCATACCAGTGAACCAGTGCGCGACGATGAAATGCTCAAAAAAATAGCCTGATAGTCTATAAAATCCATCATTCTGGTATGGTTTTAGCTAATATGTTAAAAATTATGACAGAATTACTGGTGTCATAAATTTTTTTATCTTTAACTTTTAATTTAGACAAACCTTTCATGAAAACATTTTTTACAATTTTAATTTTTATTCTTACAGTAACTATTTCAAAGGCTGCTACATTTGTTACAAAAAATGCTGTAGGTGGTTGGAGCGCGGCTACAAGCTGGTCAATAACGGCTGGTACAGATAGCGATGGTATTCCTGATAATGATGATGATGTCACCATTTTAGGAGGTCATGTTATCAATCTCACTATAACTTCGCGTTGTAAATCATTAACCCTTAATCCCACATCTAAAATAAATGGTAACACAAAGGCATTAGCCATTTTTAATGGAGATCTTATCAATAACGGTACTTTAGCAGGTAATTTTAGTTTGTATATGCAGGGGGCCGGCAAGCATTTTACCACATCAACACCTTACACCTGCGGCGGAACGTTGTGGATCCAAAAAACATGTACTATCTCATCCGGAACAGTTATTAATAAATCGGGTCGCATTGTATTGCAAAATGCCAACACTAAAGTATATAATTTCGGTAAAGTAACCACATACAATAGCGGGGCTGCGATTACTGATGGCAATGTGGGTATGGAACAGTCCACTAATCGCTGGATTAATGAACCAGGATCATCTTTAAAGGTAAATGCAAACTGTAGCGTACCAACTAATGGTTTTGATTGTGCCGTTGCAACAAATACGGTAGAGTTTGCCGGCAAATGTACAGACATTGCTTCGGGACTTTATTATGATTTATTAGTATCTTCTTTGGCGACTAAAAATTTAACGCTTCGTTTATCCGTTTTAAATAATTTGAAATTTAGTGCCGGTGCTGCTAATATTACCAATACCAATGGCAAAAGCATTGCGGTGGGAGGAAATGTAACGTTTGATGCTGTAGTAAATTTTAACACCACGGATACCTTGGTTTTAAGAGGAAGTTCTGGTACACAGACTATTGCCGGTACTGCCTACACTAAAATTGATAATTTAAATATCAACAATACCGGTACAGGCGTGTTGTTTAACACCCGCCAGGCTGTAACAAATGATTTGATCATGACAAATGGTAATTTAAACAGCGGCTCCAACAAATTGTTTTTAGAAAGCACTGCCAGTACAACCGCCCGTATTGCTCCTATTACTGCAACAGCCAGTATCTCTTTTAGCGGAACCATGGTTATTCAAAAGTTTTTACCGGCAGATGCCGGTAGTGATTATCCTTATTTTGCTCATGATATCTCATCTCCTGTACAAAATACAGTTATTAATGATTGGGATAATGAACTATTTATCAGCGGTATTGGTAATTACGATGGTGTTGGTGGTCCTGCCGGTGTGGATGGTGATGTCTACAACGGCTACCAGTCTTTTACTCACTACGACGAACCAACTAATTCCTATGTTGCCTTAACCGGTTCATCCACTCCGTTAAACGTTGGGACAGGTTATACTCTTTTATTGTTGGATGTCATCGATGGAGCAACTTTAGATGGTAGCTTCTCCAATAAAGTAATGGATTCCCGCGGACTTCCTAATTATGGCGATATTAATGTACCTGTAACTGTGCAGTCATTTGGTTGGAATATTGTAGGAAATCCCTATGCTTCCGCCATTACATTAACTACAGGTGTTACCTCAACCGGCATTTTACCAACCTACATTTATTTTACGGAGTTTGGTAACTATACGTATGAGGATATTGATTACCCTATTGCGCCACACCAAGGATTTTTGCTTGAAATGCAGGGTGCATCTGACGAAATTGTAACTTTTACAGAAGACTGTAAATTATCTGATCATACTTCAGCTTTTAGAAGAACTAAAGCCAAATACGATATTCAGTTGAATATTTCATCCAATGTTTCTGCTTATCATCATGAAGCTCATATTAACTTCAATGATATGGCGAACGTTAATTACGATGCTAAGCTGGATGCCAAATACCTTCAGCATCCTTCAGGTGTAGCTCCTGCTATTTATATGATCGATGAAGAGAAAAACGTGACTTTATTAAAGAACATGGTGAGCGATGCGCCTGACCAATTGGCAATTCCTTTGGGAATCTTCACCCCTAAAACAGGTGTTTATTATATTGATGCGAAGGTTTTAAATATGGGCGGGTATAATTTTGCCTGGATAGAAAATAAAGTAACAGGGGCTACTTACGATATCAATTCGGTTCTTCCGGTTCAGGGAACGGAAAAAGGAACTAACAAAGATTATATTTTACATTTGGTAAAATCCAAACAAAACAACAATTCGATATCAAAAACATTATTGGATAACGATCTGATCGTTTTCAGCACCGAGAACACGATCAATTTAAAATCGTCTTACACCGATCATACGATTACAGAGGTATTGGTATATGATATGACAGGAAAATTGATGTTGACTGAAACCAACATGTCGGTTGTGGCAGGTGTTATTTCTAAAATTGACGTTACAAATTTATCGGCCGGTATTTATGTGGTTAAAGTAACAGATGATCAGGGACGAACAACTTCCAGTAAATTGATCAAGTAATTTGTAGCTAATATTTATTTAAACCCGCCCCAATTAGGGCGGGTTTTTTTATGGTATAGGTTCCGTTACAGCCAATAAGTGAAAGTGATTGAAAATTGACAACAAAAATCATGTTAAATAGTAATATTTTGTATATTTGTTAGTTGAACTTATTAAAAATCAAGTCGTTATTTTAAAGAGTGATTACATAAAATTTACATGGTTAATTGTTATTTTACAATTGACCAATTTGTGTTATTCACAAGTGGGGGGCATTGATTGTAGTAACGCGGTTAACATTAATGTAAATAGTTGCTCAGCCTCTTCCATTTTTCCAAATACTGGTGCCGTTGGATCTCCAGCTAATATATGTAATGGAAGTGGAGCTTTAATTAAGGCAGAAAGATGGTATAGTTTTACAACACCATCTTCGCCCGCTACTGCACCGACAACAATTACTCTGTCGGGTTCAAGTCAATCAACTACACAAAGAAATTTAGCGTTTGAATTATATCAAGGCTCCACCTGCCCGGGTTCATATTTAGCTTGTGCTGAAACGGGTATTTTAACTGAAACTATGGTACAAACTTTAGCGGCAAGCACTACTTATTTCATACGAGTTGCTAATGTATGTACCGGTGCTGCCCAACTAGTTTCTACAACTATTGTTTGTGTTAAACAACCGCCGGTAAATGATATGGTTGACGGGGCTATTCCTCTTGCAGTAAATAATAGTACTTGTCTTTACACAGTGTATACTTCAACGACTGCATCTGCAAGTAACGGAAGTGGATCGGATTGTTGGCCCGTGCCTCCATGCGCTACATATGGCGGAACATCTACGGATGTTTGGTTTAGTGTACCCGTGCCAACGTCAGGTAAC
Organism: Bacteroidota bacterium; assembly: GCA_040387475.1. Classification (GTDB taxonomy): domain Bacteria; phylum Bacteroidota; class Bacteroidia; order B-17B0; family Aurantibacillaceae; genus UBA4416. The sequence goes on from JAZKDT010000019.1 coordinate 19,046, forward strand.
TTTTTTTTACAAACAAAAGGATTGTCGGCAAGCCAAAATTATGCTATGGCCGTATATTCAAGCTCGGTTTGCTCCAGTGCTTCAGTTCTTGGTTGTAGTAATGCAAATCCCAGTGGCGTAACAGGCGGCGCAGTGAGCGGAATGGAGATGCCAACACTATACGTGTCAGGTGCTACCCCATCATCAACAGTATATGTGCGAATATGGAATGAAACCGGTACTCCTGGCACGTTTTCAATCTGTGCTAATGATATGGGGCCCTGTGGTAATTTGCCTACTAACGATTTTTGTTCAAATCCGATAGCTATTAATACAGGAGGGGCAACCGGTGACATTGCTTATAATAATACTGTACCTATCTATACAACCGATTTACCAGGCAACTTGGTTGTGACCGCGAATCAAGGATGTCTTGTCCCCGCATTAAATTCGTGGTATAGCTTTATTGCTACAGCCGGAAATTTAAGCATACCTTTTAGTGTAGGAGCCGCACCATGCGCCTCTACTATTTCTGCAACAGTATATAATGTGTCAACAACTGTAAATGGTTGTTGTAAGGATTTTACAAAAATAAATACGAATACGTGCACGCCTACCTCTAATACAGGAAGTGGCCCTGGTGGAACTTTTACACTCACCGTTCCGTCTGCGTCACTAGTCCCAGGTCAAGTTTATTACTTAATGGTGAACACCGGTGCAACAAATCCAGCTTGTTCTTTTTCAATTACCGGCTGGTCGGTAGCCGGGACCTTACCCGTTGAGTTTGTGAACTTCAAAGGTACCAATGAGGGTAAGCATAATTTATTAGAGTGGGTTACAGCAGCAGAAAAAAATATAATGTCTTACACATTACAACATTCTCCCGATGCTACAGATTTCACAACAGTTGTAACTCATAACGCTAAAAATATGCCCGGTGAAGCAAAGTATACCGTGTATGATGAAGATCCGTTTGAGAATGTAACTTACTACCGCGTGAAGCAAACAGACATGAATGGAGTAGAAAAATATACCAATACAATTAGTGTTAGTTTGAGAAACTTATATGATAATATTTATAACATACACCCAAACCCTACCACAAATAATCTGAATTTCGAATTTTATTCAAAATCCCAGGGCTCTATAAATGTTGAATTGACGGGATGTACCGGCAACGTTGTATTGAACATGAGATCTGCTTTGGATGAAGGAAAAAACTTGGTAACACTTCCCATGAGTGAATTAGATAATGGCGTTTACATTCTCAAAGTTGTTTCAGAACGATCCGGAAAAACAACTCATCACAAAATTATTAAAAACTAAAAAAGCCTTTCATCTAGAAAGGCTTTTTTATGAGCATGGCTTATGTAATTAAGCCTGTGCAGTGGGTCCGCCAAAGTTAAGTGGCAACGCGTTCATTTCACTGTCTTTAATCTTACCGTGTAATTGTTCAAATCGTTGTACGTTTTCCGCAAGTGCCTTCATTAAACGCTTGGCATGCTGAGGTGTTAATACAATGCGCGATTTCACTTTTGCTTTTGGAACACCGGGCATAACCTTAATGAAATCAACTACAAACTCAGTTGGTGAATGGGTAATAATAGCAAGGTTTGAATATATTCCTTCTGCAATTTCTTCAGAAAGTTCGATGTTTAATTGGTTTTCAGGATTTTGGTTTTCCATATGTTTTTAATATAAAGATACTGTTTTTATTATTATCCGAGAATTTTCAACACAGAGTTAAAAGAAGAAAAGAGTTTACGGACTGTAGATAATTCGGTGAACTCCTCAATTCAATGTCTGCGTTGAGAGAATTAATTAATCATTTCCACGCTGCGTTTTACAAACTTTGTCAGCTCTTCGCCTTTTAATAAGCCCTGTGCTAATAAAGCCAGGTCGGCAGCTTGTTTAGCTAACTGACTTTGTTTGGTTGCATCTGTTTCCGCTAAAATTTTACTTGTCAATGGATGATTAGAGTTCACCACTAAAGTATACATATCGGGCATTGAACCATAAAAGTTCATACCGCCTCCGCCACCCATGGCCTGCATATCTTTCATACGACGCATAAATTCAGGGCGGGTAATTAACATAGGCGAATCTGTTTCGCTTAAACTTTCAAAAGTAACCGTGTATTTTTCTTTTGCAACTACACCTTCAATAATTGGTTTTAATTTCGTTTGTTCTTCTTCAGTTAATTTGCTTACCTGCGCATCATCTTTCTTAATCAATTTTTCAACAGTGTCGCTATCAACCCGCACAAATTGAGTGTTGCTTAATTTGCTTTCAAGATGATTGATCAAATGTGCGTCTAACGGAGAATCCATCATCAATACATCATACCCTCTTGTTTTAGCAGCGTCAATGTATGTGTGCTGTTCATCGTTGTTTGTTGCATATAAGAAAATCGTTTTGCCGTCTTTATCAGTTTGATTTGATTTTACATGGGCATCATATTCTTCTAAAGTAAATGCTTTAGCGTCCGTATTTTTTACTAAGGCAAACTTCGACGCCTTTTCGTAAAATTTTTCGTCGCTAATCATTCCGTATTGAACAAAAATCTTTACATCGTCCCATTTCGCTTCAAAATCAGGACGTTCTTTTTTAAAGATCTCTTCTAATTTATCAGCTACTTTTTTGGTGATGTGCGATGAGATTTTCTTAACGTTTCCATCAGCCTGCAAATAACTACGACTTACATTTAAAGGAATATCCGGACTATCAATTACACCACGTAACATGGTTAAAAAATCAGGAACAATGTTTTCTACATTATCGGTTACAAATACCTGGTTGCTATATAATTGAATCTTATCTTTTGGCGCTTCAAATTTATTCGACAATTTTGGAAAATATAAAATGCCGGTTAAATTGAACGGATAATCCACATTTAAATGAATGTGAAATAATGGCTCTTCGAATTGCATCGGATACAATTCGCGGTAAAAAGCTTTGTAGTCTTCGTCTTTTAAGTCAACCGGTTTTTTAACCCATAACGGCACCGGATTGTTGATGATGTTTTCAACCTGTATTTCTTCTTCTTTTTCGTGACCTTTTTCATCTTTTTCACCAGTTGGTACCCATTGGGATTTTGTTCCGAAAACAATTTCAACCGGTAAGAACTTACAGTATTTTTTCAGAAGCCCTTCAATTTTAGAATTCTCTAAAAACTCCAAACTATCATCAGCTATATGTAATACAATCTCCGTTCCGCGATCTGTTTTCGAGTCGATTTCTTCAATTTGGTATTCCGGACTTCCATCACATTCCCAACGAACCGCTTTTGAGCCGTCTTTATAAGACAAAGAGAAAATCTCTACTTTTTGAGCAACCATAAAGGCAGAATAGAAGCCTAAGCCGAAGTGACCTATCACTACATTTTTATCTACTTTATCCTGATATTTTTGCACAAATTCTTCAGCACCACTGAACGCAATTTGAGTAATGTATTTTTCAATCTCCTCTTTTGTCATACCAATACCCTTATCTTTAATAGTAATAGTTTTGGCAGCTTTATCAACTTTTACTTCAATTTTAAGATCGCCTAATTCACCTTTAGCTTCGCCCATAGAGGTTAAGGCTTTGAGTTTTTGAGTGGCATCAGTAGCGTTACTAACTAGCTCGCGTAAAAAGATCTCATTATCACTGTAAAGGAACTTCTTAATAATTGGGAAAATGTTTTCGGTTTGTACGTTAATTTTTCCTGTTGTGCTCATAGTTTAAATGATTGTTTATGATTATGAATGTGATTTTTCCGCTGCTATCAGTCAAAGGTCGTACCAATAGGGTGTAAAGTGACAAAATGACAAAAAAACGGAATTATATTGCAACAAGAGTTGAGTAGGTGATATTACGATCAAGGCAAGGACTTTCGCAACTAGTTTTTCATCTGTAATCAGGAAAAACTGCCTCAAAATCGGTAGCCTTTAAAATAGCGTAAAAACGAAACATGATCCGAAAAGGCTTAATAGCGCCGTTTTTGCCGCATGAGCTAGAATTTAAGCACGCTAAACTATCGCAAAATGTGTGGAATTGGCCTTGGCATGAAATTAATAAGGTTGTTGTAAGACAAATCCTTTAATACCCGAAAACATGAAAACAACTATACTCTTTGCGATATTTATTTCTTTTTCAGCCTTAGCTCAACTAGATTCTCAACAATTAAATGATCTTTTTGAGGAAGGAAAGAAAAGCAATTCTCATAAAATTTCCGGGTCCTCGCATGCGAAAACAACGCAATCAACTAGCCTGGAGCAAAGAGACAGTAGCGATTATAGTTATTGGAGTCAGGCTAATAATGACTGGCAAGTTTATGTGCAATCTAAAGCTGTTAATTATACCTATAATGCAAATAATGACATTTTAGGATATACTAAAAAAAGTTTGGTGGGTAGCACGTGGATCGACAATTTTAAATATAGTTACACTTACGACTTAAACAACAACCTTACCAGTACGTCTAACTTGTCGTGGAATGGCACCAAATGGGTAAATAACTTTAGATACACATACAGTTATGACGCTAACAATAATAAAATTGCATATCTATTTGAAACAGGTAGTGATAGCATCTGGGAAATGTCAGATAAAGAAGTTTACACCTTTACAAATAATATGAACACTTACTTATTAAGACAAACATGGAATGGAACGGCCTGGGTAAATGTTAGAAACGAATCATATACTTACGATGCAAACGCTAATATGTTAACCGATATTTCGCAAAACTGGGTATCAGGGGCATGGAAAAATGATGAGAAGATAACTTACACATACGACACAAATAACAAAAAAGTAACCAGTTTATCTCAACAATGGAACAATACCGCTTGGTTAAACGTTGAGCAAACCGCTTATAACTACAACGGTAATCAAACTACCTCCCTTATACAGGTTTGGGACACAGCCGGTACCTGGGTAAACGAACAGAGCATAGTTGCAAATTTTAACGCTAACAACACCCTGGCCAGTGAAATTTATCAAATATGGACAGCAGCTACATGGGAAAACAACGTTAAAAAACTTTATACGTGGGGTGGTCTAAATAATACTATCTTGACTAACAGCGTACTTCAACAGTGGAATAATACGGTATGGACAACTACCGCTAAATATGACCAGGTTTATAATCCGAACGGATTTTTGCAAATGGAGATACATAAAACATGGAACGCATCGGGGACATCCGTTATTTCAGGAGATAGCACATACCATTATTCTTCAACCGTTGCTACAGGCATTGAGAACCTATCACAAACAAAAAATACGCTGATCTATCCAAATCCTGCAATTTCTGAGTTGAACATTTCTACTTTGGTTGATTATAAAAGTATTAGGATTATAAACTCACTTGGAGAGACTATTAGAATTGAAGGTGATAGGCCTGAAGTGATCTCGGTATCAGAATTAACAAATGGTGTTTATTTTGTTCAATTGATCGACAAAAAAGGTAAAGCAGTTAAAACTCAAAAATTCATCAAAAATTAGGACTACTTATAATTTTATTTGTGCACCGATTGAAAAGTCGGTGCATTTTTTTAAATAAAAATTAATAGCTCCACTTCAAATAAATGCCGCCCCATGTGTAGCCGGCGCCAAAGGTTGTGAGAATCAGATTATCTCCTTTTTTGAGTTGATTTTCCCATTCAGACAGGCACAACGGTAACGTTGCCGAGGTGGTATTACCATATTTTTCAATATTCATCATCACTTTATCCATGCCAATATGCATGCGTTTGGCAGTAGCTTCAATGATGCGTTTATTGGCCTGGTGTGGTACTAAAAAAGCTACATCCTCCGCCTTAAGATCGTTGCGTTCCATCATTTCAGCAGCAACATCGGCCATTTTTATAACGGCTACTTTAAACACAGCTTGTCCATCCATTGATACAAAATGTTGTTTATTGGTTACCGATTCAATGGATGATGGAATTAGACTTCCACCTGCAGGTTGATATAGGGATTTTTGGCCGGCGCCATCAACATACATTCTGCTATCTAAAATGCCTGTTCCATCAGTAGTTGGTTCCAGTAAAACCGCTGCGGCCGCGTCGCCAAATAAAATAGAGGTTGTACGATCGGTGTAATCCATAATACTGCTCATTTTATCAGCTCCAATCACCATTACTCGTTTATGAGCACCCGTTTCAATAAATTTAGACGCAGTGGTTAAAGCATAAATAAAACTGGAACAGGCAGCTTGCACATCAAATCCCCAGGAGCTTGTGGCACCTATCATATCGGCCACAATATTAGCTGTTGCCGGATATTGATAATCGGGAGTAACGGTAGCCACTATGATGAGGTCGATATCTAAAGGCGACAAATTTTTCTTCGCCAATAATTTTTTTGCTGATTCTGCAGCCATAAATGCAGTTGCCTTATCTTTATCCTTTAAGATGCGGCGTTCAGCAATACCTGAACGTGCCATGATCCACTCGTCGCTGGTATCCATCATGGTCTCTAATATTTTGTTAGTTAAAATATACTCTGGAACATAATGCGATACTCCGGTTATTGCTGCAGTTATTTTCATTTTAAATGAGTTTAAGTATTAGAGCTACAAAGGTATTTCACGGTTACATACTTTGTGTATTAAAATGAAATGAATATATGATGTGTAAATGATACATTTGTAGTCTTAATGAATTATTTATGCTTAAAACAGCATACTATATTATTTTATAAATACGATGTCTAACGTAAAATCAGAACAATTATTTAACCTTATCAAAACCTTATCCAAAGGTGAGAAACGGTTTTTTAAATTATATGTTGCTCGTTTGGGAAACACAGACAATATGAAATTCGTCATGTTGTTTGATGCTATAGAAAAACAAAAAATATATAATGAAGAAAAAATACTGCAGCGCGAACCCGTTTTGACGCCAAAGCAGCTTCCTAACTTAAAAACGCATTTGTATTTTCAATTACTTAAAAGTTTGAGACTTTGTAACAGTAATAGTTTGAGAAGTATCGAAGTGATGGAACTCATTGATTATGCACGCTTGCTGTACAGTAAATGTTTGTATAAAGAGTGTGTTAAAATGTTGGATAAAGCCAAGCGAATGGCTGTGAGCTATGATCAATCTATTTTTCAATTGGAAATTTTGGAATTGGAAAAACTGGTCATCTCTAAAACGCTTGACGCAGGCAATGAAGAAAGGGTAAATCAGATCATTGAAGAAACACTAAAGGTAACCGAGAGTATCAAAAATATTAATCTGTTCTCCAATCTTTCTATCAAACTCGATTCTTATTACAACCAACTTGGTTTTGTAAGAAATAAAAAAGGGTTAGAGAAAGTGACCGGTTTTTTCAATTCGAGTTTGCCCGATTATGAGATTGACAAACTTTCCTTTCAGGAGAAATTATATCTCTATAAATCTTTTGTAGGTTATTATTTTTTTATTCAGGATTTTAAGCAGGGGTATAGTTTTGCTAATAAGTGGGTGGTTTTATTTGAAGAACAGCCCGAGATGAAGGCTTTAAAACCTGAATTGTACATCAAGGCCTTGAACAGTTTATTATCAGCACAAAATAAATTGTATAAGTATACCGAGTTTGCCGATACACTAAAACAGTTAGTGGCCATAAAGCGGGATAAACAGATTATTTTAACTGAAAATTTAAACCTGAATTTATTCAGGGCCATTTATGTTCATGAAATAAACCGTCATTTTATGCTCGGAGATTTTAAATCGGGTACCCGTATAGTGGCAGCATTAGAGAATGAGTTAACCAATTTTATTACTAAGCTTGATAAACACTCTATTTTATTGTTGTATTATAAAATCGCCTGTTTGTATTTTGGTAGTGGGAATTACCGAACAGCTTTAACCTGGCTAAATAAAATTACCAATGAGCGCGAAATTGCTTTGCGTGAGGATCTGCATTCTTTTGCACGCATTCTTTCTCTTATCTGCCATTTCGAACTAGGTAACGATGATCTCGTAGAGTCTTACATTAAGTCTACTTACCGGTATTTTACCAAGAAGGGTGACTTATCTTTGTACCAAACATATATCCTCGATTTTTTGAAAAGCTTATTAATGGAAACAAGGATCAGGCATGTCAAAAATCGTTTTATAGCGCTGAAGGAGCAAATGGAATCTTTAAAAGAAAATAAGTTTGAGAAACGGGCATTTTTGTACTTCGACATCATATCTTGGCTGGAAAGCAAGATCGAGAATCGAACGGTACAAAGTGTTATTAAAGAAAAATTGCACTTAAAAATCGCCGGTAATTAAAAAAGCCCTGAGTTATCAGGGCTTTTTGTTGTCCGACTAGGGCTCGAACCTAGACTCTACTGAACCAAAATCAGTCGTGTTGCCAGTTACACCATCGGACAATCTGAACTTAATTAAAAGTTCGGGGCACAAAAATAGTAAAATATCTGCATTTACAAAAAATTCATAAAAAAAAATATTCATTCTGTTTAACACCCTTTTTTAGTTAAATTCGCATCTTATCTGTTTTTAAAATTAAAATATGCAGTTTAAAAAATTAAACAACATTATTGGCTGGATCGTTTTCGCCATTGCCACTTTTACGTATGTCGCAACTATTGAGCCTACTGCCAGCTTCTGGGATTGCGGCGAATACATCGCCGGAGCTTACAAATTAGAGGTAGGACATCCGCCCGGAGCTCCTTTCTTTTTCATTGTAGGACGTTTTTTCTGCCTTTTAGGCGGTGCTGATCCGGCCATAGCAGGAAAAATGATCAACATCATGTCTGCTTTGTGTAGTTCATTCACTATTTTATTTTTATTCTGGACAATTACCCGTATTGGAATTAAAGCGATTGTTAAAGCAGGAGAAGAGTTTACCTCGGCTAAACAATGGGCAGTGTTAGGCGCTGGTATTGTTGGCGGGCTAGCTTATACTTTTTCTGATTCTTTTTGGTTCTCTGCCGTTGAAGGTGAGGTTTACGCGATGTCTTCCTTCTTTACAGCACTGGTATTTTGGGCCATTCTAAAGTGGGAAGAAGAAGATACAACCAATCCGGTTGGAGCCATGCGTTGGTTTGTTGTTATTGCTTACTTAATGGGATTATCCATTGGTGTCCATTTATTAAACTTGTTAGCAATTCCGGCCATTTGTTTTATTTACTATTTCAAAAAACACAAATTTACCTGGAAATCTTTTTTTATTACAGGCCTGATCTCTTTAGTGATTTTAGGTGGTATCCAGAATATCATGATTCCTAAAATCGTGAAATTCGCGGCCGATTACGAAATATTTTTCGTTAACAATTTGGGAATGGGCTTTAACATTGGGTCTGCCTTTTACTTTATTGTGTTATTTACAGCGCTTACTGCGTTGATCCTTTATACCGTAAAAAAGAAAGAATCTTATTATAAACTCGGGTTTTATACCGCTATTTTATTTGTGGTTATTGCTGTCATTTCAGGCAAGACACTAGGATCCATGTTTACCCGTGCACTTGTATTAGGTGGTTTTTTATACGGAATCAACTATTTGAAATCTAAAAATATCAATACGTTAAACGTACTTTTAGTAAGTTTTACAACCTTACTAATCGGTTATTCATCCTTCTTTATTTTGGTAATCCGTTCGCAGGCAAATCCGCCAATGGATGAAAATGATCCTGAAAATGCGATCACCATGCTATCCTACCTAAATCGTGAGCAGTATGGTGATTGGCCTTTAACCTATGGTCAGTACTACAATGCGCCAACCGATAATGCTAATTTTAAAGATGGAGAGCCCGTTTATGCTAAAGACGAAACTTCTAAAAAATACAAAATAGTAGACGATAGAAAAAAATCTATCCCCGCGTATCAAAAAGAGTATTGCACGCCATTCCCACGTATGTGGAGCCAACAGGCAAATCATGAGGCCGCTTACCGTTATTGGGGAGAGGTGCAAAGTCACCACAAAACAAAACAATTGATGAATGACCAAACGGGTCAAATGGAAGAAGTTCAAATTCCATCGTTCTTAGCTAACATCACGTATTTTTTCCGTTATCAGGTTAACTATATGTATCTGCGTTATTTTGCCTGGAACTTTATAGGTCGCCAAAATGATATCCAGGGTTTAAATGGTAATCCTTTGGAAGGAAACTGGAAAACAGGGATTAAAGCAGTTGATGATATCATGTTGGATTCAGATACATCAATGGTTACGCATTCAGCGTCTAATAATATGGCAAGTAACTCATTTTATGCGTTGCCGTTTATTTTAGGTTTACTTGGCTTCGTATTTCATGTAAAAAACAATAAAAACGACATGTGGGTGGTTAGTTTATTGTTCTTATTAAATGGCGTAGCCGTTGTTATTTATTTGAATCAATATCCATATCAGCCGCGTGAACGTGATTATGCTTACGTGGCGTCCTTTTACGCCTTTGCCATATTCATCGGGTTAGGCGTATTATTTATTTTTGATTTCTTAAGTAAAAAAACCAATGCCAAAACCGGAGCCATGGTTGCAACGGTTATTGGCCTGGTAATTCCTGCATTAATGGCTGCTGAAGGCTGGGATGATCACAATCGTTCAAAACGTACGATGAGCAGAGATTTTGCGATTAATTACTTAAATACATGCGCGCCAAATGCCATTTTATTTACAAACGGAGATAATGATACATTCCCGCTTTGGTATGCGCAGGAAGTAGAAGGTGTAAGAACAGATGTTCGTGTTGTAAATTTAAGTTTATTGCAAACAGATTGGTACATTAATCAACAACGCCGTGCAGCATATGAATCAGCACCGGTGCCGTTTACAATTCCTGCCGAAAAATATACACAAAGCAAACGCGAAGTGGTTTATTTGATGGATAAAGGAACAGGAGCCATGAGCCTTAAGAAAGCCATTGATTTTGTGGTGTCTGACGACATGGAAAATAAACTGGATTATGGTAACGGGCGACCTTTAGATTATTTTCCTTCTAAATCATTCTACGTGCCTGTAGATTCAGCTCAGGTGATGCGTGAAAAAGTAATTATGGTTAAGGATACAGCTCGTTTGGCAAAATCTATCAAATGGACGATCAACCGCCAGTACTTAACTAAAAATGATTTAATGGTGTTAGATCTGATCGCTCACAACAATTGGAAACGACCTATCTACTTTGCTGTGACCACAGGTGCGGATGCCTACTTAGGTTTGGAAGAATATTTTCAGCTGGAAGGTTTGGCATATCGTTTAACTCCTATTAAAAATACTAAAGATGAGATGGCGCAAGGGGGCCGTGTGAATACAGATATCATGTATGATAATCTCATGAATAAGTTTGCATGGGGTGGATTGGATAAGCCAGGTGTGAGTTTAGATGAGAACTGTTCACGTATGGCATCTAATATGCGTATGCAAATGGCAACTTTGGCAGGAGCTCTGATTAATAAAGGACAAAAGCAAAAGGCTGAAAAAGTACTGGATCTGTGTATTGAAAAAATGCCTGATGAAAATGTGCGTTTTGAAGCGACTCTTTATACAATCATTGCCGGTTATTATCAAGTAGGAAATATGAAGAAAGCAACCGATTTATCGGCTAAATTGTTTGATATTTTTGAAAATGATCTGCGCGTTTATAATTCGCAAACCCCTATTCACCGCGCCGCTTTCAACAGAGAAACAGGACAGGCCAAAGAAATCATGCGTCGTTTGGTCATGTTAGCTGAACAATTTAAACAGGAAGCGCATTCAAAAGAATTGATGAAACGATTAACGGCCATAGTACCAATGGAAGAGCTAATGCCCGAAGAACAACAACAGCCCCAGGGGCAAATGCAACCTGGCAGTATGTAACTTTTAAAAAAGCGTTCTTCGGAGCGCTTTTTTTTTGGTCTGTTCTGAGGAAATTAAACCTCAAATAACCTGTATTTCACTAAAACTTCATGGAATTGATTTTGCATCACTTTGTAAATGAAACTTATTGGTTATTTATTTCTATATACAATGTTTATGAATATTGCTTCCATCAACGCACAAACACCTCCTGCAACTGTCGACCTTAACAAATTTTCGGGCAAATGGTATGTTATAGGATTTATCCCAACTCGTTTCGACAAAGATTGGGAATACACAACAGAAACGTATACGTTAAATAAAAAAAAGAATATTGATGTTTTCACAACATATATAAAACAAGGTAAAACAGAAGTTAAGTCAGTCACATCAAAAGGGTTTCCTGATGAAAAATCTCATAATGTTAAATGGAAAGTACAGTTTGTATGGCCGTTTAAAGCCGACTACCTGATTGAAGAAGTCGATGACAAGTATAGCTATACAGTAGTTGGTCATCCTAAAAAGAAATTTTTATATATCATGAACCGAACCGGGAAAATGGATGAAACATTATATAATGATATAGTAAAACGTTTCCGCGAAAAAGGCTACGATATGACCGAATTGCAAAAGATGAAACAATAGTTTCAGAAAATCTTTTTTCATTATTAACTAAGATGTACTTTCGTGTCGGGCATTGCCTTGATGAAATATGATATTCCCGCAGTATAGAAAGTATAAAAACCATAAACATTTTTTCAAAGTCATCAGTGAGAATGAATTTGATGAAATTAGTTTTATAGGTGAAAAAGCCAGTGTAAACAAACACCTGGCTAAAATTTTACCGGATAGAAATTTCATATCCGATTTGTTACACGACATCGGCAATACGGCCGAATTATCAACGGAAGAAGAATACAACCACGTTTTAATAAAAACAAAATGAATAAAATAGCTATTATTGGATGCGGTAACATGGGCCTCATATATGCCAATTCTTTTTTAAGATATAAGATCGTTACAAAAAATAATTTATTGTTGGTTGAAAAAAATGCAGAGCGTCAGCATAAGTTATCTGATATGAATATTGGAAAGGTGGTTACCACTGATGACCAGTCGATAGCTGATTGCAATATTGTTATTCTGGCAGTAAAACCACAAGATTTCAAAGAACTGTCGGGTAGTTTGAAAAAAGTCTTAAATCCCAATGGCGTAATTCTGTCTATCATGGCGGGTACAGAAATTTCATTTATTCAGTCGGCTTTAGAGCATAAATTTATTGTACGGGCGATGCCTAATTTACCGGTTGAAATCAGTATGGGAATGACAGCCTTTAGCGCTTCAGCCAACCTGCCACACGATATGATCATGCTGGTGGAAAATTTACTGTCGACCACGGGAAGAACTTTATATCTAAAAGACGAACAACAGTTAAATGCCGTAACAGCGTTAAGTGGCAGCGGACCCGCTTACTTTTTTTACTTTATGAAACATTTGGTAGATGCAGGTGTGGCTATGGGACTAGACGAACATGTATCTAATATTTTAGCTAAACAAACGATGTTGGGAGCATTTCATTTAATTAATAACGGACAAAAAACATTGGACGAATATATTACTTCGGTTGCTTCAAAAGGTGGAACAACTGAGGCCGCATTAAAGACATTTAATGATAATCATGTGGGAGAGGTGATTATAAAAGCACTGCAAAATGCAGAGTGCAGGGCAGAGGAGTTGAGTATTAAATAACGAAGGCTACCATTTGGTAGCCTTCGGGTGAGCTGAGTGTGTTATTTCTGGCATGAATAAAAAACTAATTTTTAATAATTTTTTTGGTGATTGTATTGTGTCCCGATGTTATTTTTATAAAATAAATTCCGCAAGAAAGGTCGCCTATATTAATTGATGCAGAACTAAATTCCTTATAGTCTTCCGCTAGCAATACTTTGCCTAACGCATCAATCACTTCAATAGTTGCCAGTGTATTTATTTTAGAAGAATTAATAGTCAATAAACCGTTAGTTGGATTTGGCGAAATATTAAAATCGCTATTATTTAAATTTTCTTCTTTCACTCCGGTAGTTAGACACTGGTTTAAAGTGGTGTTGTATATGGCTTTTAAAGCTTGCACGTCCTGTTCTAACTTATTTAACGGATTATTAGTGATGCTATCAAATGAAGAAATATAAGCATACTCTAAATAATTTACTGCCCCAGGCTGTAGAATGAAAGGTCCGGAACCAATCAGTAATCGTTTGTCGGACCCTGTTCCCGTTTCAGACCAGTTTGAAGACCCACAAGGCCCGGTTGGATATGTATTACCCGGATAAGCGAATTTAGTGGGGGTTGATCCTCCGTAACCATTTCCTCCGCAGGTAAGGGGAGTACCATCTCTCCAGAATCCTGTCATGTATTGATAATGTTGCGCAGCATTAGCTGGATCTGTTGTTGGCAATGCAACTCCCGGCAAGGAATTATTCGTATACATGAAGTTGGTCATTCCCATATTTTCGAAAGGCTCATCAATCATACCATCACCGTTATCATCAATACTATTATGGGTGTTTATGGGACCTTTTAATTGTACAACTCCTATAGCAGGATTGTTAGCAAACTGACTATTATAATTGTATGCGTAACCATCCTGCACGTCACAGCCTGCGTAATCGTTAGGCGAAGTAGCATTTAAACTCATGTCAATATCTGTAAACAAATTTGCATACACATCTAAAAATGCAAAAGCGCTCCTATTAATGATCTGGTAATTATAAAAAGTGGTATAATTTAAAAATGGATTACTGCTAGTAATAGTGCAGGGTCCAAAAGCATAGGCCATTAAACGAATCTCCAGTCCTAGTGCAGCACCGCCTGAACCGTGAGGCAAATAATTATCATTATAAACAGTAAAAATTGCCTGATCTCCTTTTATTAATGGATAGTCGCCCGCGCTTGGTGTATAAACATTATCTCCATCCACATCCATAAATGGCGCTAAAAGCTGATCCTGATTTTGGGAGATATCGCCATTACCAGGCCAGTTCAAAATGCTGTTAGGAATTGTAAAGGTTCCATTTTGTACATTACCGTTGGCAACATTTACTAAAAACAAATCTATATCTGATTTATTGATTTTCCATACACGTTTATATTGATTTACTACTGAAGAATTGGTGGTTGCATCAACAGTAGACAATGGGCCAGGCCAATAATCTACACCACCTTGATGATACGTTTGTGCCGCCAGTTTTAATTGCCCGCCAATATCTAATCCACCGATCCATAAACTTCCAAGACCTCCCCAGTTTTTGTTGCTGCCAATCGGGCATTGGTAAGTTGGCGACATATAAGTAGAATCGTAATGTAAATCGCCACCAGCATTCACACGGGCTTTTACCTGGTTAATGTCTAAATAATCGAAAGTTTGGGCATGAGCTAAACCTGTGATCAGGCTGGCAAATAATAGTAATGTTGTTTTCATGGCAGTCGTATTAATTGGTTTCTAATACAAAGCTAGCTTCATTACATATCATAAAAAGCCCAAACTAGCAATTGGCTGGTTTGGGCTAATAAGTGGTGAGGTTTTAAAGATAAGTGATGGTTATCCTTCTATCCAACTTGTAATTTCTGCATCCATTGGTTTTACTTTCGAGTCAAGGTACTTTACCAGATTTCCTTTCTCATCAACCAAAAATTTATTAAAGTTCCATTTTACTTTAGCATCTAAAACGCCGTTTTCGGTTTTATGCGTTAACCATTGGTAAACCGGACTTGTTTCAATGGCCACCTTTTCCATTAAAGGAAATGTTACTCCAAAGTTTTTAGTACAAAAAGCTTTAATTTCAGCACCTGTTCCCGGCTCTTGGCCACCAAAATCGTTGCACGGAAAGCCGACAATTACAAAATTTTTCGCTTTATATTTTTCATACAAGGCTTCCAGGTCTTTGTACTGCGGAGTATATCCACATTCTGACGCTGTATTAACAATTAATACTTTTTTGCCTTTCAAATCAGCAAAATTAAAATCTGCGCCTTCTAACGTTTTAACTTTAAACTGGTGAAGGTTTTTTGTGCCGGAAGTTGTAAATGCCATAGCAATTGCTGCGAGGGTGATTGCAAATAATTTTTTCATGGGTAGGGTTTAGTTTTGTGTTATAACAAATATAAACCATAAGAGTTTATCAAATGGCAATATATTTCATAAATTTGCGCTGCTTGCAAACGGATACTCATATTTCTAATCCCGAAACTATTATTTATAGTAAAGCAAAGTCTTTTTTTAAACTCACAAAGTTTACTCTTTCAGCATTGGTTGTTTTATCGGCAGTGATCACTTTTTTTACAGTTGCCGAAACCTTCAACTGGAAACAGGTATTAGCGATTTCTTTGGGCGGTTTTTTGGTAACAGTAGCAGCTAACGGCTTTAACCAGATCATTGAAAAAGACCTTGATAAATTAATGAACAGAACCCGTTTAAGACCTCTCCCTACCGGTAATTTAAGTTCATTACAGGCATTTGCGTTTTGCACTGTTGTGGGGCTTATTGGTACAGTTATGTTATGGATTTTTACCAATCCACTATGTGGTATCATTGGTTTTGTTTCCATTATTTTATATGCATTGGTTTATACGCCGTTAAAAAGAGTAACGCCATTTTCGGTATTTGTGGGAGCAATTCCCGGCGCATTGCCAACCTTAATAGGGGCGATTGCTGCCACCGATGGTTTTGGGCATGTTACGTTTTTTGCAATGTTGCTGTTTTTTGTGCAGTTCTTTTGGCAGTTTCCTCATTTTTGGGCTATTGCCTGGGTAAGCCACGATGATTACCAGAAAGCAGGTTTTTTCATGTTGCCATCTAAAGGTGGCCGGGATAAAAGTTCACGTTCACAAATTTTAATTTATACTTTATCATTGTTCCCTATCGCATTGACCCCTTTTATTTTTAATTTTTCTGGTTGGATATCTGCTACAGTAGTAAGTTGCATGGGTTTGGTATTTATTATACAAGCCTATAATTTATATAGATCAGGTACCATTGCAGATGCCCGAAAATTAATGTTTGGATCATTTATTTATTTGCCTTTAGTTCAATTAACGCTAATGATAGGGCATCGATTTTTAATATAACATCATGGAAGAAAAATTTAAACCAAGTCCGACTTATAAAGCAGAATTAAAAGAAGCATATAATAAATCCTCCAAACAGTTAGTGTGGGTGGGAATCATCAGTATTGTAATGTTGTTTGCCGGCTTTACAAGCGCCTATGTGGTGAGAGCGGATAATGGAAGCTGGTTGATCTTTAATTTGCCTAATGCCTTTTATTTGAGCACCGCGGTTATCGTAACAAGTAGTATTACCCTGTTTTTTGCCTTACAGATGGCTAAAAAAGATAATAAAAAAGGTATTATTTTAGGCTTGCTTGCAACCTTTATCTTAGGATTGGCTTTTACATACTGCCAGTTCCTGGGGTACGGCGAGCTATTAAGTAAACATATTATACCCGGAGGCAAAGCCTCAAATGCATCAGGCTCATTTTTATATTTGATCACTTTTATGCATTTGTTGCATTTGTTCGCAGGCTTAATTGTGGTATTGATAACCCTTAAAAACGGAATTAAAGGTAATTATACCTCTAAAAACGCCCTCGGTTTAGAACTTTGTTCCATTTATTGGCATTTTCTTGATATTTTATGGGTGTATTTGTTTTTATTTTTCTATTTTATTCGTTAAACTTGCATCATAATTTATAAAAATCGTTAAAACGTAAATTTTACTTATGTCTCACAGTACACAAATCGATTCAAAACACGCTTGGGATGGCGGCCAGTCACCGTTTCGCGTAAGCTACGGAAAAATGATGATGTGGTTTTTCCTTGTTTCCGATGCTTTAACCTTTGGTGGTTTATTAGTGTCTTACGGCTTTATCCGTCACAAATATGTTGATGTTTGGCCAAAAGCTGAAAACGTGTTTACCCACTTTCCTTTTATTGAACAACATTTGCCTTTAGCCTATGTTGGTCTAATGACGTTCATTCTGATCATGTCTTCTGTAACAATGGTTTTAGCCGTTGAAGCCGGACACAGAAATGACAGACGTAAAGTTACAGTTTGGATGTTTTGGACTATTGTTGGTGGGGCTACATTTGTAGGTTCTCAGGCATGGGAGTGGTATCATTTCATTGTTGGTACTGATGTAGGTGCTTTA
>JAZKDT010000019.1:36994-54716 GCA_040387475.1 Bacteroidota bacterium
CCTATGTGGAGCAAACTGTTTATGGAGCCAATATGACCGTTAATGAATATGGTGTTCCTCAGTTCGCTAATTACTTCTTCTTTATTACCGGATTTCACGGATTCCACGTTTTTTCGGGCGTAGTAATTAATTTAGTTATTTTCTTAAATGTATTAAAAGGAACTTATGCTAAACGCGGCCATTACGAAATGGTAGAAAAAGTTGGATTGTACTGGCATTTTGTAGATTTAGTTTGGGTATTCGTATTTACCTTCTTCTACTTATTGTAACATATTCAAATTCATAAACTCAATAATTCACAAACTCTCAAATTAAAATTATTATGTCAGAATTTCACGACGATTATCCATCATATGAGCATATGGCTCACCATAGCGAAGAAGAAGGAAAAAAAACACGAAAAACATTATGGAGAGTGTTTTGGTACATGTTGGCTATCACTATTTTCGAATTAGTTATAGGTTCTATGGCTCCGGCGCAAGGATGGAGTGGTACTTTAGGGCTTAAATTTTTATTCATAGGTTTAACGATTGTAAAGGCTGGTTTTATTGTAATGGCTTTTATGCACTTAGGTCATGAAGTAACATTTATGAAATATGCGATATTAGCACCGTACATCATTTTTATCTCATACGGTATTTTTATTATTTTAGATGAGGGTGTTTACAGTGGTGATCCTCAAAATAGAACAACGGTTGATCCTATTTTGATCAAACAACAATTAGATTTGAAAGCAGGTCACGGGCACCATGATGCTGCTGCCACCGGGGCTCATGGCGAAGAACATGCTGCTGAGCACGCTGAAGAAGCTCATCACTAATAAAAAAACTATTTGAAGCCCATTTATCAACCGGTAAATGGGCTTTTTTTTGTTAAAATTTTGCTTAAAGTCCTTATACTAAAATATTTAGTATAAATTTACCTAAACATAAAACCAATTTTATATGAAAAAAATCTACTTATCAATTTTAGTAATTGCATGTACTATTAATGCAAATGCGCAATTAAGCTTAACAAAAGCATTCAACGAGCCTGTTTTAGGTGATGTTAATTCAAAAGAAATTTTCGACTCTACGGCTGTCTTGCCAAACGGAAGCGGAACAGGTCAGGTTTGGGATTTTTCAGGCTTAACTGCAAGTGGAACTCTTGATGTGGTTACATTTACAACAGTTGCGTCGACACCAAGTGCGTCAGCGTTCCCTAGCGCTACTTTAGCCGATTCTGATGGTGCTGGTGCATACACTTATTATAAACCCACAGCTACGCAGTATGAAATGGTTGGCTTGGTTGATCCGATAATAGCTTTGAGCTTTTCAAACACCGCCGTTATTGCAATTTGGCCGGTAACTATGGGTTATACCAATACTGATGTTTTCGCCGGAACAGCAAATTCATCATTCGCGGGTTCGGGAACAGCAACGGGTACTATTACCACCAGTGCAACCGGTACAGGAACATTAATTGCTCCCGGCGGCGCAGTGTTTACAAATGTATTGAAGGTGCAGGCTAATCAAAAAGTAGATGTTAGTTTGAGTTTTGGTGCTTTCACCGCAACACTTACTACTATTGATTATAACTACTACCATGCTTCTCAAAAATTTCCTTTACTAACAGTAACTTATAGCGATATAACAGGATCATTCCCAAGCACAAGTGCTACGATCAAAGCAAATAGTTTGATACTAACCGGAATTAACGATGTTAATTTTGATGCATCCTTTAGCATGTTTCCAAATCCTGCAAAAAATAACTTCAATGTAAAGCTGCATAACCAAACTAACGCGGTTTGCAATATTGAAATAATGAATGCTATTGGTCAAACAGCGAAAGTAATTAATTTAGGAAATGAAACTGAGATTGAAGGTAATGTATCGATATCTGACTTATCTGCCGGAATCTATTTTGTTAAGACAAGTTTAGGAAATAAAATTTCTGTAAAGAAACTTATTGTAGAATAATTGTATTTTTAAAGAAAAAGAGCCCATTCGCGAACAAGCGGATGGGCTTTTGTGTTAAATATACGGTAAAGCTTCATTTTTGACATAACTTTAATGAGCACTAAAAATTTTTTACATGAAAAATCAATTCTTATTTATTAGTGTACTTGCGTTAGCGTTTTCTGGTCGCGCGCAAACATCGTTAACAAAAGCATTTAATCAACCTCTTGTTACCAATACCTATAGTAAAGAAATATATGATTCAGTGGGTATTGTTCCGCAATCTATCGGCACTAATCAATTATGGGATTTTTCAAATTTCACACCCAAATCAATTACCGAGGTAAGTAATTATATCTCAGCCGTGTCGTCTCCCAATGGTTCTTCTTATACTGGTTCTAATATCGTAGAGTCGTATTCGCAGACATACATGTATATGAAAGCGTCTTTCACCAATTACGAATTAGTGGGAATTGAAAATCCAGATTTTCAATTGAACTTTAGTAGTAACAGTGCTATTCAATTTGTTTGGCCCATTGGATATGGTTATACTAAAAACGATGCTTTTTCGGGAACTGCGTCCGCAAGTGGCATGAGTGGAACAGTTTCGGGAAATATGATAACTGCGGCTGCCGGAACAGGGACTTTAATTCTTCCTGGCAACGTTGTTTTTACAGGCATACTACAGGTGAAAACGAGATTAAATGCTGTTGCCAGTTTCTTGTTTGGGGCAGCTTCCGCAAATTTAAAAGCAACTGATTACACTTACTATGATGCTACGCATAAGTTTCCTTTAGTCATGGTATCTTATCTGGATATTACCGGTGCTTATACAGATTATGAAGTATCAATCAAATTTAACTCCGCAGTTATCGTGGGAATAAATGATTTAAATTTCGATGCATCGTTTAATATATTCCCAAATCCGGCAAACAATACAGTTACCATAAATCTTAGTAATGAGAACAATGCTGATTGTAATGCAGAGATCATTAACTCTACCGGAAGAATCGTCAGGATGGTTAAATTGGGAAACGCAGCCAGCCTATCTCAAAACATTCCAATATCTGACCTTCCCGTGGGTGTATATATTATGAAAACATACTTAGGTGATAAGGTGTCAGCCAGGAAATTAATTATTGAATAACATCTATAGCTAACAAAAAAGCCATTAACAAACGAGTTAATGGCTTCGGTAATGTTTAAATCGAAGCTTTAATAAGCTCTTTCGTTTTTGCCTTCCATAAAGTTAACAAAAGCTTTATTAGCAACTTTGTTTCCTCCTGGTGTAGGATAGTTCCCGGTAAAATACCAATCTCCCAGGTTATGCGGGCACGACTGATGTAAGCCTTCAATTGTTTGGTAAATGATTTGCAATTCAGCTTTAAGATCTTTGGGTTTTAAAAGATCGCCAATCTTTTGAGAAATTTCTTCGTTTGTAAACGTTCTGTATATTTCTTGTACAACATTGATCTGCTCTTCTTTTGGTTTCAATAATTCGGCTTTCGCTTTTTCGTATAAATTATTTAAAATAGATTCTTTGCCTGTTTCTTTTATTAATGAAATAGCGGCATCAAAGGCAATGAATTTACTAAGGATCGCCATATCTATTCCATAGCAGTCAGGATAACGAATTTGTGGGGCAGAAGAAATGATCACTATTTTTTTAGGATGCAATCTGTCTAATATTCTTAATATACTCTGCTTTAAGGTAGTACCCCTTACAATACTGTCGTCTAAAACAACCAATGTATCAACATCCTTTTTTACGGTGTTATAGGTAATATCATAAACAAGATTCACTAAATTATCGCGGCTTTCATCATCAGTAATAAAAGTACGCTGTTTGGCATCTTTTAAAATAACCTTATGAATGCGCGGATGTCTCGCTAATATTTTGCTTAAAGTTGGCTCCGAAACATTGGCACCCAGCTTTAAAATTTCGGTTGCTTTTAATTTATTGACATGTTCATCAATTCCTTCAACAAGTCCACCAAATGCTACTTCGGCTGTGTTAGGAATATAACTAAAAACCGTATTATCAAGATCATAATCGATTGCTTTTAAAACCTGCGGCACTAAATAACGCCCCAGTTGCTGACGCTCATGATAAATATCGGCATCATTACCCCGGCTAAAATAAATGCGTTCAAACGAACAGGCTTTTCTTTCTAACGGCTCAATAATTTCCTGTTCCGTAAAAGTTCCGTCTTTTTTTATGATCGCTGCAAAGCCAGGCTTTAACTCGGTTACATCATTAATATCTACATTAAATACGGTTTGAATAACCGGCCTTTCGCTTGCAACAACCAATACTTCGTCGTCTTTATAAACATAAGCAGGACGAATTCCATTTGGATCGCGCAATACAAAAGCATCGCCATGTCCCATCATTCCTGCCATCACATATCCACCGTCCCAGCGTTTGCTGCTTTCAATTAAAATAGACGCAACATCAATGTTTTTCTGAATTTCTTTAGAGATCTCAAAATTATTAAGTCCCTGCTCTTTAAATAATTTAAATAAACGGTCGTTTTCCTTATCTAAAAAATGACCTATTTTTTCCATTACCGTTACTGTATCGGCTTTTACCGTAGGGTGCTGACCTAATTCCACCAGATGCTCCAGTAATTCGTCTACGTTGGTTAGGTTAAAGTTGCCGGCCACTAATAAATTACGGGCCATCCAGTTATTTTGACGACGGAAAGGGTGACAACTTTGAATATTATTTCCGCCATAGGTTCCATAACGTAAATGACCTAAAATAAGTTCTCCCATAAAAGGAATGTTTTTCTTCTGCCATTCTATGTCGCTGTAAGCTTCAGGATTTTTTTGTTTTGCGTTGATGTAAAGATCATTTATTTGCGAAAAAATATCCTGCGTGGCTTTCGGTTCAATTGATCTAAGCCTATCTATATATGGCGTTCCGGCCTCTACATCTAATTTGATGGTAGCGATACCCGCACCATCCTGTCCGCGGTTGATCATTTTATCCATGAGCTGATACATTTTGTGTAAACCGTACCTGCTACTACCGTATTTTTCTTTATAAAAACTTAAGGGCTTTAACAATCTGATTAAAGCTACGCCGCATTCATGTTCTATTTTATCGCTCATAATTTCAGGGTACAAATTTACAATTTAGTTGGGTTTTATATGTATTAGTTTTAAACTATTAGATTAAGAACCCAATTTTAACTGATAAAATGTAGAATATCTGTATTTTGTGTTGTCATTTAAAACGCGTATATTTAAGGTTGTTAAATGAATAACTTATGTTAAAAAAAATACTTACATCGTTATCATTAGTTTTTGTAATGAGCCAGTTAACTGCTCAGGTAAAAATTAATGAATATTCTGCATCAAATACATCGTCTTTTGCGGATAATACCGGTGATTATCCGGATTGGGTTGAATTATATAACACAGGCGCTGCGGCTGTTAACCTCGGTGGTTGGCATTTAAGCGACAATCCATCTAATCTTATTAAGTATACGTTTCCGTCGGGAACAACTATTGCACCCAGTGGTTTTTTAAGAATTTGGTGTAGTGGAAAAGGTTCTCCGGCAGACGCAGTGGGGCACACGCACGCAAATTTCAAATTGACTCAGTGTAACGGGGATTGGATTATTTTGGCCAACGGTTCTTCTATTAAGGATTCTATTCAAATGAGGAGAACTCAAAATTCCCACGCTATGGGCAGAAAACCGGACGGCGCAGCTACCTGGAATATTTTTACCTCTCCAACTCCAAACGCAACTAATGGCGGAACAGGTTATACAGCATACGCACCAACGCCGGTAATGAGTGTTCCGGCCGGATTCTATTCAGGCACCAAGCTTGTTGCATTAAGCGTAACGCCTTCCAATAGCTTAACAATTTATTATACCATTGATGGCTCTGAGCCTACTACAGGCTCAACCGCATATGTTTCCACACCTATCAGCACAAGCACAACATCTGTTATCCGGGCTTATGCGGTAAGCAGCAACGCCTCTATTTTGCCAAGTTTTATGGAAACTAATACATATTTTATCAATGAGACTATTGATTCACATTATGGGGTTGTTTCCGTTTCTGGGGGTACGCCTTTAAATCAGTTATTGGGAGGTACGCAGAATACGCCAGCAACTCATTTAGAATATTTTGAAGGAAATACATTTAAGACAGAAGGCTACGGTAGCGCAAACAAGCACGGTAATGATTCATGGGCTTATCAACAAAGAGGAATTGATGTGGAAACGTTCGATCAATATGGTTACAACAATGCATACAAACATCAGTTTTTTACAGATGCAAACATGAATGACGTGAGTTCACGTACAGAATTTCAGCATATTATTTTAAAAGCCGCAGCATCGGATAATTATTCTTCGTCTAATAACGGCTCAAAACCTTCTTGTCATATGCGCGATGCCTTTGTCCAGTCTTACCAATTTAAGAGTGGACTGGAATTAGACGGAAGAAGAAATAAACACGTGATCGTTTTTAAAAACGGCGCTTATTGGGGATTATATGAGCTAAGGGAAGCTTTTGAAGCTGATTATACAGAATATTACTACGATCAGCCAAAAGACAGTATTGATAATCTAGCTTTTTGGGGTGGTTTACAAATCAGGAATGGAAGCGATACCGGCTGGGTAAATCTTTACAATTTCATTATGGCAAATTCCATGACCAATGTGGCTAATTATGCATATGTAGATAGTAAATTGAATTTTAAGAGTCTGGTAGATTATATGGTTTACAATTCATACGTTGTAAATTCAGATTTTATTAACTGGAACTCTGCCTGGTGGAGAGGAAGAGCAACGCAAGGGGATAAAAAGAAGTGGCGTTACTGGAGTTGGGACATGGATAATGTTTACGATTTGGGGGAAAATTTCTCTGGTTTACCAACTACAGATATGAATTCAGATCCTTGTGATTACACCAATGTGTTTCAAAATGCAGGACCCAATCAGGGTCATCCCGATATTTTAGAAAAACTATTAACTAATCCTGATTTTAAAGCTTACTACATTAACCGATATGCTGATTTGATTAACACCGCTCTAAAATGCGATAAGATCATGCCGCACTTTAATTATTTTAAAACTATTTTAACACCTGAAATGCCTCGTCAAATTGCTAAATGGGGCGGAACTATGGTAGAGTGGAATAAGAATATGGATACACTGGAAGCTAAAATAAACAGGCGTTGTACATACATTGAGTCGGCCATTGTGAGTTGCTACAATGTTACTGGACCTTACGACATCACAGTTGACGTTCAACCTCCGGGAGCAGGGAATGTAAAATTGAACTCGTTGAATTTAAATAATTATGTGTGGTCAGGTAAATATTTTGGAGGTGTGCAGATGACTTTTATTGAAACAGTTTCGGATACCGCCTTATATGAATTTGATCATTGGGAATTTCAAAATCACATTCCATCGCCAAATACACTAAATGATAGCGTAACTATTGTGTTAGCTGCAAGCGACAACATCATAGCGCATTACAGAGAAAAAGCAGAAGAAGTTAAATTTCCTTCCGGATTTACACCAAACGGAGATGGAAGAAATGATGTGTTCGCTCCGCTTGGGATCAGGTATGTAAAAAACATGACCTTAGAAGTATGGAATCGTTGGGGACAACAAGTGTTTAATTCTTCTGATCCAACTAAAGGCTGGGATGGAAATTTCCAGGGAACAGCTTCTCAAACAGGTGTGTATGCTTACCTGGTAAAATACACAACTACTGGCAATGAAGATAAAGTCCTGAAAGGGAATGTCACGTTAATTAGATAATTTATTCAGATTAGTTTTTCTTAATATAAATTTATGAACTATTCATGCTACACTCCTACAACACTTGTAAAAATAACATGGATAAACCATACGATCACTAAAAAACAACAATTTCACGTATGAAAAAATATTTATACATCGTTACCTTATTCATATCATCTCTGAGCTTTGCCCAGGATATACATTTTTCGCAAATTCAGGAATCGCCTTTATGGTTAAATCCTGCCAATGCCGGTTTTATGGATGGTTATTTCAGAGCGGTTGCCAATTACAGAAGTCAATGGGCTTCTATGGGAAAAGCTTACCAAACAATGGCTATTTCTGTGGACGCATCTATGTTAAAAACAAAAAAGAATAAAGCGTATTTAGGAATGGGCTTATTCGTATTTAATGACAGAGCAGGCGTTGCAAAAATGGGCAGTACGCAAGCCCAACTGCATATAAATGCTATTCTTAAAACCAGTAAAAAAAGTAAATTGGCCGGAGCAGTATATGTAGGTTTCAATCAAAACAGCGCCAGCTATGCATCGTTAACATTCGCCAATCAATACGATGGGAAAGATATTGATCCTGCATTGGGAAGTGGAGAAGCTGCGGCCTTTGCCTCTTTTGTTAATACCGATGTAGGCGCCGGACTGAATTATGAATTCTCATCATCAAATGTTGACATGTTGCGCGACGATATTTTTTCATTAAAAATTGGTGCTGCAGCCCATCATTTAAATCAACCGGTTCAAAAATTTGCGTCTGGTTCAACTTATAAACTTCCCATGCGTTTTGTGGGAAATATTCAGGCAAGAATTGACATCAAAGGTACAAAAGTAGCGATTTTGCCAAGTGTCATTTATTTAAGGCAAGGTGTGGCTTCAGAAATTACAGTAGGTACACATTTGCGATACCGTTTTAAAAATCCAACCAAAGTTACTGGTGTTAAGTCTGAAACAGGGTTGAATATTGGCGTATATTATAGGGTTAATGATGCTATCATTCCTCAGTTAAATTTAGATATGGGGAAATACGCCATTGGCGTTGCCTATGACCTTAATATCTCTAAATACAAACGGGTAAGTAATTTGAATGGTGGATTTGAAGTGTACCTTAAATTTATGTCGTTGGATGACGCCTTGTTCAAACGTAAGCGCGAACATGGTTTAAACTAATTTTATACTATATTATAATTAAATTTGAGTCGGGCTTTAAACCCGACTCTTTTTGTATTTATTCAGGCAACATAAAAAAAAA
Source organism: Bacteroidota bacterium (assembly GCA_040387475.1). Classification (GTDB taxonomy): domain Bacteria; phylum Bacteroidota; class Bacteroidia; order B-17B0; family Aurantibacillaceae; genus UBA4416. The sequence goes on from JAZKDT010000019.1 coordinate 45,966, forward strand.
TCCATTGCATTCTTCGTTTGTGCAGCATTATGTGTGTGGTTTTTATGCTGTCTACCAAGCCCGTTATTTCTCGATTCTTATTCAGTTATTTTAAATGACAGTGAAGGTAATTTATTATCCGCACAAATTGCTAAAGACGGCCAGTGGCGATTTCCTGAAAGTAAAGAACTTAACTCAAAACTGGAAACCAGCATTTTGGCTTTTGAGGACGAATATTTTTACAAACATCCGGGTGTCAATCCTGTTTCCATCTGGCGCGCGGTTAAACAGAACAGTAAAGCCGGAAAAGTAGTAAGCGGAGGAAGTACTATTACCATGCAACTTACCCGACTCATCAGAAGAAACCAAAAACGAACATATTTTGAAAAGTTGATTGAGTTGATCATGGCTTTGCGTGTGGAACTGACTTACTCTAAATCAGAGATCTTAAATTTATATTGTTCGCACGCTCCATTTGGAACTAACGTTGTTGGTGTTGATGCCGCTTCATGGCGATATTTTGGCCGCGAACTTTCTCAACTTTCCTGGGCTGAATGTGCTACACTGGCGGTTCTTCCTAATTCTCCTTCTATTATTTATCCCGGAAAAAATCAGGATAGATTGAAAAAAAAACGTGATAAGCTTTTATATAAACTATTAACTTTAAGAAAAATCGATACAGAAACATATCAGTTAGCCATCCAGGAACCTTTACCCATGAAGCCTTTTCCGCTTCCCAATAAGGCAAGGCATTTATTGAATAGGGCTATTACGGAAAATAATTCGGAAAATAATTTTAATACAACCATTCAAAATGAAATTCAGAATAAAGTTTTGGATATATTAACCAAGCATGCTTCGGCGCTTAAGCAAAATGAAATTCATAATGTGTGCGCACTGGTGTTGGATATCCGGAAGAATCAGGTAATCTCGTATGTTGGCAACACACCACTAAAAGATAAAGAGCCTCATGGCGAAGATGTAGATGTTATTGTCGCCAATCGCAGCACGGGGAGTTTATTAAAACCTTATTTATACGGATTTATGCTTAACGATGGCCAGCTGTTGCCTAATATGTTAGTGCCCGATATCCCTACACAGATTGCAGGTTACGTGCCGCAAAATTTTGATTTTACATATGACGGCGCCGTACCGGCTAAACAAGCCTTATCTAGAAGTTTAAATATTCCTGCAGTGAAAATGTTACAGCAATATACGATTGATAAATTTTTGGATCGGCTGAGGCAAATTGGGTTGTCAACTATGAACCGTTCAGCCGATAATTATGGATTGTCTTTGATACTTGGCGGCGGTGAATCCAAACTATGGGATATGTGTTCTGCTTACGCTGGAATGGCAAGAGTATTAAATAAGTATACTGATTATAAAAAGTACGATTCTGAAGATTGGAACAAGCCGGATTATTTAATTCGTTCCAAAAAGCAAGAGCAAAAATCCGATACCGACCCTTTTATTTCAGCGGCTTCAATTTGGTTAACATTTGAAGCGATGGCCGAGGTTAACCGTCCTGATATTGACGCGAGTTGGAAACGCCTTGGAAATGCACAGAAAATTGCGTGGAAAACCGGAACCAGTTTTGGATTCAGGGATGGCTGGGCAATAGGTGTTTCGGGCAATTATGTGGTAGGCGTGTGGGTTGGAAATGCAGACGGAGAAGGTCGTCCAGGATTAACAGGTATTTCTGCAGCAGCGCCCGTATTATTTGAGATTTTTGGATCATTACCCAAATCAGATTGGTTTAAAATGCCTTTTAACGATTTAAAAAGCGTTATAGTGTGTAAGCAAAGCGGTTGTTTGGCATCTATGTATTGTAACGAAACAAAAAATGAATGGATTCCAAAACTAAGTAATGTAGCCATTGCCTGTACCTATCATAAGCCTATTCACATGGATCTTACAGCACAATACAGGGTAACAGATGCCTGTGTTTCGCCCCTGGATATGACCACTGTTTCCTGGTTTGTACTTCCGCCAGTGCAGGAATATTATTATAAAACTAAAAATCCCACTTACAAATCATTACCGCCATACAAAACCGGTTGTGAACCTGAAATGGAACGTTCGATGCAAATGATTTATCCTAAAGCCGGAACGGTCATTTATATTCCTTACGAATTAAGTGGTGAACAGGGAAAAACCATTTTTGAAATTGCCCATCGTGTGCCATCAAATACCGTTTACTGGCATGTTGATGGTGCACTCGTTGGCACTACACGGGATATTCATCAATTAGGACTCAATCCTTCCAAAGGAAAACATATGCTTTCTTTATCAGATAATGCAGGAGAAACACTTAATATACCTTTTGAGGTGGTAAGTGATAAAAAATGATTTGTTAATTCCTTTCCTCGTTTTGTTGAAAAACTTTAAACTCCCCCCGCTTTTAGTTAATTATATTTGAATAATGGCTTTACTGGAAAAAGAAACCGAAAAATTATTTTACTCTATTGGCGAAGTTGCTGAGATGTTTGATGTAAACACTTCATTGATTCGTTTTTGGGAAAAGGAATTTGATGTCATTACACCCTCAAAAAATAAAAAAGGCAACCGCCTTTTTACAAAAAAGGATATTGAAAATTTTAAGCTGATCTTTCATTTTGTTAAAGAAAAGGGCTACACACTTCAGGGCGCCAAAGATAAATTAAAGGGCGGGCTTAAGGAGTCTGACCAGGTAAAAGTTGAGGTCATTGACAAATTGAAACATATTAAAGAGCAGCTTTTGAAGATTAAAAATTCCCTATAAATTAGGCAGCTGTTTCCGCTTTAGGGATGACAGCGATCATTATTTTTTCTTTCTTTTTTTCAGAAACATGGAGTGCAAAGCCTCATCCGCCGGCTTGCAGAAACACCCAAAAATTTCTTTAAAACTATCAAAATTTCACAAATTGTAAATAGATTAAGGCTAAAAGCCCACTAATTTCTGTAAATTTAAACCATGAAATAGCCAAATCTATTATTAGATAAACAGGCTATATGACATTTTAGAAAAGTAAAAACTCATATGACCTTGAACAGAAAATTAGCTCCGGATTTTAAAACAATTGATAAGATCAATATTCAACACGCTGTTTCGCATACATTAGATAACGGCATTCAAGTATATACAATTGATAGTGGTTCCCAGGAATTAACCAAGATCGAATTTTTGTTTAAAGCGGGAATGTATTACCAATCTCAGCCTTTATTAGCATCTGCTACTAATAATTTATTGGAAACAGGTACAAAAAATTATTCTGCAAACGAACTTTCGGACAAAATCGATTTTTTTGGTTCTTTTTTTGAGTGCTCTGTAGAGCAGGATTTTGCGTCGTTAGCATTATTTAGCCTGAATAGGTATTTGGATAAGAGCTTGCACTTTGTGGAGGATATTATTAAAAATCCAACCTTTCCAAAGGATGAATTTGATATTTATCTGTCCAATAAAAAACAAAAACATCTGGTTAATACTGAAAAGGTAAGCGTATTAGCGCGTCGCCGTTTTTCTGAACTGGTTTTTGGCGAGCAGCACCCCTATGGAAGAGATGTAAAAAACGAAGACTTTGATCGGCTAACGATTGATAAAGTAAAAGAGTTTTATCATACATTTTATCATTCGGGTAATTGCAGTATTATCGCTTCCGGAAAACTATCAACTAACTTAGTGGAGATTCTCAATAATTTTTTTGGGAAAGAAAGCTGGGGTAAAGTTCAGGAAATTCCTGTTCCAAAAGTATCAGTCGATACAAGCAATCAGCAAAAGCATTTTATTGAGAAGCAAGATGCTATTCAATCTGCTGTTAAAGTGGGACGGTTATTGTTCAATAAAAAAGATCCGGATTATTTTAAATTCCAGGTATTAAATACCATATTGGGCGGCTACTTCGGTTCTCGTTTAATGGCTAACATTCGCGAGGACAAAGGTTACACCTATGGCATAGGAAGCGGATTAGCCTCCTTGGTAAATGCAGGTTATTTTTTCATTTCAACCGAAGTAGGGGTAGATGTGACCAACGATACTTTAAAAGAAATTTATAAAGAAATCGCCATTTTGCGTGAGGAACTGGTAGATACAGAGGAATTAGAAACTGTAAGAAATTATATACTGGGTCAGTTTTTGAGAAGTGTGGATGGCCCCTATTCATTGGCGGATAAATTCAAAGCTATATGGGAGTTTAATATGGGCTACGATTATTTCGAAAAATATTTTGAAGCTGTAAAAACGATAACACCCGAGGATATTAAAGCGATGGCGAATAAATATTTAAAGGAAGAAGATTTAATAGAATTGGTTGTCGGAAAAAAATAAGATCAGGTGGCGAAGGTTTTCATAATAGGCCCGGCATATCCCCTAAGAGGTGGTTTAGCTACTTTTGATGAATTGTTCTGTAAAGCATTCAATGAACAAGGGCATGATTGTGAGATCATTTCCTATAGTTTACAGTACCCTAATTTTTTGTTTCCGGGAAGTACCCAATTTGATATGAGTGGCAATGCGCCTGCCGGAATAAAAATACATACTTTAATCAACTCTGTTAACCCTTTATCGTGGATCAAAACAGCGCGCTTCATCAAAAAACAAAAACCGGATTTTATTGTCTTTCGGTTTTGGATTCCTTTCATGGGCCCGGCTTTGGGAAGTATTGCCCGTATGGTGAGAAAGAGTGGAGTTAAAGTACTGGCAATTACAGATAATGTTATTCCTCATGAAACGCGACCGGGCGATGTAGCTTTTGCCAAATATTTTATCAGAGCCTGCGACGGTTTTGTAACCATGAGTAAAGCGGTGATGAAGGATCTGGAAAAATTCACAGATACTTCTCATAAAAAATATTTACTGCACCCTTTATACACGTCTTTTGGCGAGAAGTTAAATAAAACTGTAGCCAGAGAAAAATTAGGTCTTGCTTCGGATAAACAGTTAGTGTTATTTTTTGGCTTGATCAGAAATTATAAAGGACTTGATATGTTATTGGATGCGATATATGAATTGAAGTTTGACAAAAATATTAACCTAGTAATAGCAGGAGAGTTTTACGAAGACAAACAACCTTACCTGGATCTTATTAAAAAACATGGTATCGAAGATCAGGTTATTTTGCATGGAAAATTCATTGCTAACGAAGACGTGAAATTGTATTTCTCAGCAGCTGACCTGGTTGCTTTACCTTATAGAACTGCCACGCAGAGTGGCGTTACACAAGTATCATTTCATTTTGAGGTGCCAACTTTAGTTACCAATGTGGGTGGATTGGGTGAGATTATCCCGGATAAAAAAGCAGGCTATGTAGTGGAACCAAATGGAAAAGCGATTGCTGAAGGTATTAAAGATTATTTTGAGAATAACCGCATGCCGGCATTTACAGAAGGCATGAAAAAAGAAAAACAAAAATACGATTGGAAAATTTTTGTGGATGAAGTCATTGATTTATATAAAGGATTAAAATGATAATAAGAAGTAAAGCACCTTTACGCATTGGTTTAGCAGGTGGTGGAACAGATGTTTCTCCTTACAGCGATATTTATGGCGGAGCTATTTTAAATGCTACAATTGATCTATATGCCTACGCAAGTTTGGAGCCATTGGATAACGGCAAGATCGAGTTTTGCATTGATGGCACAGATATGTGTCTGTCCGTAAAATCAGAAAAAGAATTACAATTGGTTGAAGGCTTCGAATTATTTATCGGAGTATATAATCGCCTCATTAAAGATTATGACTTAAACCCTTTATCATTTCGTTTGACTTCTAATATAGAAGCGCCTCAAGGATCAGGATTAGGAACATCGTCTACTATTGTGGTTTCTTTATTGGGTGCTTTTGTTGAATGGCTGAAATTGCCTTTGGGTAAATATGACATTGCCCGTTTAGCTTATGAAATAGAACGTAAGGATCTGGGGATGAGTGGCGGTAAGCAGGATCAATATGCTGCTACCTTTGGCGGAATTAATTATATGGAGTTTTTAGCCGATGACAATGTGATAGTTAATCCCCTGCAATTAAAGGACGAAGTGCTTTACGAACTGGAATTTAATTTGCTGTTATACTTTACTGCTACTCAACGTTTATCAGCAACTATCATCAATGAACAGGTAAAGAATGTAAAGGAAAATAATACGAAGTCATTAGATGCTATGCATCATTTAAAAGAGCAGGCCCAGCAAATGAAAGAATGTTTGCTTCGGGGTGATTTAAATAAAATAGGCGAGATCCTGCATTTTGGCTGGACCAATAAAAAGCAAATGGCTCAATCTATTAGTAATGATTTAATTGACAAGGTTTATACAACTGCCATTTATACGGGTGCTACTGGCGGTAAGATCTCCGGAGCAGGTGGGGGAGGTTTTATGTTTTTTTATTGCCCTGCTGTAACTAAAATAAAAGTAGCTAAGGCTATTGAAGGTTTAGGAGGAAGAGTGCAGTCGTTTAAATTCACACAACAGGGTTTAACCACCTGGACAAGTTTATAATTTCATGAACTACGTTACATTTATTTTCGCAACGGTTATTGGCTTAGCTGCTATATGGTTCAGTATTAAATTCATTCGTTTATACTTAAAGGTTAGAAAGTGGAACAGGATTAGTGCAACTGTTACTTCAAAAGAACTATTCATTCACCCTAAATATTCTACTTCCCGTTCTCCCTATGGATTAAAAGTTGAGTACAACTACCAAATAAATAATTCAATGTATACAGGCAATAAAGTTTATTTATTGGAGCTAATTGGCGGGCAAACCAATCATATGAAGAAAACAGCTGAGAGTACGTTGAATAAGATCGATCAAACAATGAGTGTATATGTAAACCCAACTGATCCAACACAATCGGTTATGTTTTGTGAAGGTGTTGGTTTGTACGCTTTTGTTTTTTGTATGGGAATTATAGCTCTGTTAATTGGAGTATCTAAAATTATGTAATTGGCCCTGCCGGCGTTTAAATTCCGACAGAGCCTTAGGTTTTATTGTTGTTTAATTAAAACCTAATTACAGTGATGTTTTATACAACTTGATTCTATGAATCGAATATCCAATTGTAATTGTGTGAGATTTCTTAAAACACATAATAAAGGTGTGCGATAAAATTTTACTTTTTCCCAACTTCCAGTGATTCCTTCTTCATCTTCCTGAGATGAAAGATTAATGAGCTTTGAACTGTTTTGTTCGTAAGTTGAAGAAATGTAAGAATTAAAGTTTATCAAATCTTCTTTGAGAGTTTTCAAAGCTTGTTTCGGATCTCCATTTTCAGTAAACATTACGCTTGTTGGGAAATCATAATTTGAACTATTTCCGCTATTTTCCAGATTTTGATAGCTTATTGTACTAATTGAACTGTCGCCTTCCATTTGTTGAATAAAATAGAACTTTAGTTTTTCAATTTTAGTACATAAATTATTACAGGTCAATTTCAATTTTTCGTGTGATTCTTTATTGTTTGAACTGTCTGTTGCCGATAAATTATAACTTATTTGATTTTGTTCGGAAGCATAATGATAACTGTCTTCCATGTGTTGATCGCTCTGAATTGTTTTTTTCTGGACAGAAAAACGTGGCCTTAAACTTGTTTGTAAAAAGAATACACCAGCCAAAATGATCAATATGAGAGTTGTTGTTATTGTATTGATCTTATTTGCCGGATTTTTTATTCCATTGAAAAAGTACAAAGGAATAAATACTAAAGCAAATAGTCCGAGTGTAACAAACCACATTGTATTTGCCCCAGGCCAATGAAACACCTTAAATAACGACTGTATACAAAATAGTATGCCATTAATAGTTCCTATGGCCAGCACAAATTTTGATCGGCTTTCTATTGTTTCATTTTTTTTGAATAAAAATAGTAAGGGCAAATAAACAAGTGCGCCAATTACCATTCCCAAGAGTATTAGTACTGCCGCTCCAGGCCAATGCATAAATTTGAAGAAGGAGCCAATTATAAAAAATGTTGCTGCAGTGATTCCGCTATTGATCATTATCTTTTTCATAGTGTAATAGTTTTTGTAGGTTAATAACAGGAGAGTTTCTTCTTCAATTTCCCATAGTTCATCTTTATAGAACGTTTTAATGGTTTTTTTGTAGAAGCTCTCGAAGTCTCCATTTGCTTCGAGATCTTGCTCTATGATACAACAAACATGATCGAGGAGGTTTTGCTGCAGGCTCTCCATCTCAACGCCACGTGCACTAATGTCGTCGAAAATATAATCTATTTGTTGATCACTGAGTTGGTACATATTAAGCCGTTTTCGGTTTAATGTCTAATAAAAATTTCATCGTATCCATAAAGTCAGCTAACTCACTTACCTTTTCTTTAGTTTTGGTTTTACCACTCGGACTTAAACTGTAATATTTTCTTACTCTCTTTCCAATAAATTCAGTTTCGGTGGTAACTAAACCATCACTTTCCAAAGCATGCAAAGTTGGATATAAGGCGCCTTCCGTAATTTGAATTTTATCTAAGGTCAATTCTTTTACCTTTTGGGTAATTTCGTAACCATACATTTTTTTATTGTCGGCCAATAATTTTAAAACAATAGTTTTAAGTGTGCCTTTTAGTAGTTCTGAAGAGTAAATCATGATATTATAACTTTATACTTAAGACAAAGATACATAAGAATCTAATGTATCTGACTATTAGGTTTAAATATATTTATAAGTTATTGATAATCAGTTTAATAAAATTTAATTTTTGTTATATGAAATTTATAGTTCAATTTTGATTGGCTAATTATAGCTGATAAAATTAAAAAATACGACAATGAATTTAAATAGAAATGGAA
>JAZKDT010000019.1:54726-66590 GCA_040387475.1 Bacteroidota bacterium
ATATCCTCTTGGTTAGCGCTCCGGTTTTTGTAATATCATTGCTGCTTATGGTTTTTTCTAACGTATCCGAAATCGTTGGGATTACCTTATTGCTTGGTTCTTATCTTTTATTTTGTTTTAGTTTTTCGCTCATATTCTACAATTCACCGATTGTAAAAAGAAAAAAAGCAAGTAAAGCAATTGTGATTATTTGCAGTTCTATTTTTGCGATTGGTTGGGCTTTTAAATTTATGCACTGGCCGGGTGCAGCATTATCCATCATAGTTTCAAGTTTGTTGTTTTCTTTTGGTGCTTTGCCACTTATTATGAAGTCCCGCTACGAAAACCGAAAGACATTATTATCTGAAAAAACTCTTGTGCTGAGTATTGCTGATATGATCTCTTTCGTTTTAATTATTAATGGACTTCTATTTAAGGTCATGCATTGGCCGGGGGGCTTATTGCTTATTCAGGCTGGTATTGTAATGCTTGCCATCACCTTTATATTTTGGAACGTTTCATTCAGAAAAGAAGTAAAATTAAGATTGGTCGCCGAACTAAAGTTGAAAGAAACATTATATGAAGTTGAGGAAAAGCAAAAGGAAATCACAGATAGTATCAATTACGCCAAAAGGATCCAGGAAGCCATTTTACCGTCACGTGAGTTTATTAAAACGCATTTGCCGGATTCTTTTTTATATTATCAACCCAAAGATATTGTAGCCGGTGATTTTTATTGGGCCGAGAAAATCGGTGAAACATTTTACATTGCGGCTGCGGATTGCACAGGTCACGGTGTGCCCGGGGCTTTGGTATCTGTTGTTTGCTGTAATGCACTCAATAGGAGCGTGAAGGAATTTCAGGAAACTGAACCCGGAAGAATTTTAGATAAAACCCGGGAATTAGTTTTGGAGTCCTTTTCTAAAAGCGGTGGGGATATCAAAGACGGCATGGATATTTCTTTAATAAGCATTAAAGACAGTGAAGTAAAATGGGCCGGAGCCAACAATCCTTTATGGTATATTCCTTACAACGATAGCCTGTTAAAAGAAGTCAAAGCCGATAAACAACCGATAGGGAAAACAGATAATCCGTTACCATTTACAACCCATCAGATCAACTTGAAGAGGGGAGATACCATGTATTTATTTACGGATGGATATGCTGATCAATTTGGTGGGCCAAAAGGGAAAAAGTTGAAATACAAACAATTCGAACAATTATTGATGTCAACTAAAGAACTGTCTTTAAATGAACAGTTTACGTTGGTTGAAAAGGAACTTAGTGATTGGAAAGGCGGATTGGAGCAGGTAGATGATATTTGTGTTATAGGAATCCGCCTCTAATTTCTGAGCAAATATTAACAATTTAGAACGCTCATTTTCTAATTTCGTATCTTTAAAACTATGACCGAAGAAATAGTTTTAAGAGAAGCCACGTTTAGTCCAAGAGTAAAAACCTATATTTTTTTTGTAGTATTAGGGGTATTATTTACAACCATTATAGGATGGATCGTAATTCCATTCTGGATCTTTGGCTTAGGTCAATGGTTAAGTGGAAAGTATTTTAAAACATTGTCTTGTCAGATAACCAATAAAAATTTAAAATTTTCTAAAGGTTTGATTTTACACATCGAGAAAACAATCCCGGTAGAAAATATTCAGGATCTGTCTTTTGTTGGAGGGCCTATATTGCGTTATTTTGGTTTAACTTTAATCAAAATTGAAACTGCCGGCGGCGGTGGCGGGCCACACGCTCAAAGCATGATGAGCATGCTCGGAATTAATGATGCTGAGAGTTTCAAGACTCAAATTTTGCAGCAGCGCGAGAAAGTCATTAACCAAAAACACGGTTATGGAAATGTTAACGTTAATCAACAACAAAGCCCGGCGATTGATAATACTCAATTACTGACCGACATTAAAAACGAATTAATTGAAATAAAAAACGCTTTAAAAAAATAAGAATTACAAATTATTACGAATATACGAATCGCGCATACCCAGATTCGTATATTCGTAATAAATGGGTAATCAAAAATAACTTAACACTCACAACTAATATAGATGTTTTTAATATTTGATACCGAAACAACAGGTTTACCGCGTAATTATAACGCACCCTTAACGGATTTTGATAACTGGCCGCGCATGGTGCAGGTTGCCTGGCAGCTACACGATGTACACGGTAATTTAATCAATAATAATTCCATTATCATTAAGCCTGAGGGATATACAATTCCCTTTAACGCCGTTCAAATACATGGCATCACAAACGAACGCGCTATTGAAGAAGGCCAGGATCTAAAAACTGTGTTAGCAGAATTTGTTAATGTAGTTAATCAGTCAAAGTATTTATGCGGACATAATATTGAGTTTGATAATAATATCATCGGCGCGGAGTTATTACGTTGTGGGTTGGAAAATGTGCTGGCAGCAAAGTCTTTTATTGATACAAAAAACGATCAAACGACAGAGTACTGCGCTATTCCCGGTGGAAGAGGAGGCAAATTCAAGTGGCCAACCTTAACAGAACTTTATACTAAATTATTTAATGCATCGTTTGAGGAAGCTCACAATGCAGCATTCGATGTATTGGCAACAGGTAAAGTTTTCTTCGAGATCATTAAAAGAGGAATTACCAGGGTTGCCGAAATTCCTACGACTGAACTTCCGGCAATTAACTATGTGGCGCCTGATCTAACAGAATTATACAAACACGAGCAGGTCTGGAAAGAAAGGAAAAATAAAAAATCGGAACCTTCAGTCACTTCAGGTGGAGTTGAGAAGTTAACAGAAGTAGATGTGTCAAATCTGAAATTTTCACATCTGCATAACCATACTCAGTTTTCTGTGCTTCAATCAACCAGCGATGTCGCTGATTTAGTAAAAAAAGCTATCGAATATAATATGCCGGCTGTTGCGTTAACCGATCATGGTAATATGTATGGTGCATTTTTATTCTGGCAGGCGATTGACAAACATAATAAAGGTGTTAAATCCCATAATGAAGCGGTTGGTAAAGGGGAAAAGACCGAAGATAAAAAGGCAGAGTTAAAATGCATCATCGGTTGCGAGTTGTTTATTTGCAAGGATCATAAGGATAAATCCAAACAGGATAACGGTTATACCCAGGTTTTAATTGCTAAGAACAGATTGGGTTACGAAAATTTATCCCGCTTAAGTTCCATCGGTTTAATTGATGGTGCCTATTACGTCCCCCGTATCGACAAGGATTTATTGGTAAAATACAAGGACGGATTAATCGCTACAACGGGATCTTTATCAGCTGAAATTCCTAATCTTATTTTGAATGTTGGTGAGGAACAAGCAGAAGAAGCGTTTGTATGGTACAAAGATTTGTTTGGCGGAGATTTTTACGTGGAATTAAACCGACATGATCTGCCCGACGAAAATCATGTGAATGATGTTTTAATGCGCTTTGCTGCGAAATATGAAGTGAAGTATTTTGCAGCAAACAGTAATTACTATTTAAATAAAAATGGATTTGATGCGCATGACATTTTGTTGTGTGTAAAAGACGGCGAGAAAAAAGCAACCCCTGTTGGAAAAGGCCGTGGTTTTAGATACGGCTTGCAGAATAAGGAATTTTATTTCAAGTCGCCTAAAGAAATGATCGCTTTGTTTAGCGATATGCCCGAAGCTATTGAAGCAACCGGCGAAATCGTTTCGAAAATAGAGCAGTTTAAATTAGGACGTGATATTTTATTGCCAAAATTTGAAATTGCTACTTCATTTATCGAAACTAACGAAGCGGAAATACAAGCGTCTCATCAACGAATTAATGCCTTAAAAGAAAAAGGTTGGGAAGAGAAAAACTTATCTGCTGATGCTATAGATGTACAAAAAGCAGAAATGCGTGTGATTGCAGAGCAGTTTATTTACATGTCACATTTAACCTGGCAGGGCGCCCACAAGCGCTATCCCGAAATGCCTGCGGAAACCAAGGAGCGTATTGAGTTTGAGTTGGCTACCATCGAGCGGATGGGATATCCGGGCTATTTTTTGATTGTTGCTGATTTCATTTCCAAAGCCCGTGAAATGGGCGTAGCCGTTGGTCCTGGCCGTGGTTCTGCCGCCGGTTCTGCCATTGCTTACTGTTTATGGATTACTAATGTCGATCCCATTAAGTTCGATTTACTATTTGAGCGTTTCTTAAATCCGGATCGTATCAGCATGCCCGATATTGATATTGACTTTGATGATGAGGGACGGGGCTTAGTAATTGATTATGTAATCAATAAATATGGCGCCAATCAGGTAGCTCAAATTATCACTTACGGCACCATGGGCGGTAAATCCGCTATTAAGGATACCGCAAGGGTTTTAGACCTGCCATTGGAAGATTCTAACAATTTATCAAAAGCATTTCCCGATAGTTTAGATGCTAAATTAAAAAAGCTTTTAAAGCCAGGAGGTATCGATCAGAAATATTTAGATGGTATTAAAGATAAACGCGAGGTAGTTGAACAATCTCATAATTTCAGAAAGTTGGCAGAAGGGAATTCGCCACAGGCCGCTGTGTTAAAACAAGCCTATGAATTAGAGGGCTGTTTAAGAAACGTTGGTATCCACGCCTGCGGTGTAATTATTACGCCGGATGACATGGTAAAGTTTGTGCCGGTTACCAAAGCTAAAGATAGTGACATGCTGGTTACACAGTTTGACAACTCTGTAGCCGAAAATGCAGGCTTGCTAAAAATGGACTTCCTGGGTTTAAGAACTTTAACCATTATTAAAGATGCCTTACGGTATATCAAACAAAATCACGGTGTCGATATTGATATTGACGCTATTGATTTGGAAGATAAGAAGACCTACGAATTATTTCAACGGGGCGAAACAAATGCAGTGTTCCAGTATGAAAGTGCAGGTATGCAAAAATCACTAAAGGATCTGAAACCCGATTCTTTCAACGATTTAATTGCCATGAATGCCTTGTATCGCCCGGGACCAATTGCATACATTCCAAACTACATTAATCGTAAGCACGGCCGCGAACCTATTACTTTTGATTTGGAAGGAATGGATGAATATCTTGGCGAGACCTATGGTATTACCGTTTACCAGGAACAGGTAATGCGATTGTCTCAAAAACTGGCCAATTTTACCAAAGGTGATGCAGATACATTGCGTAAGGCAATGGGAAAAAAAGACAGGGCTACACTTGATAAAATGAAAGGGAAGTTCATTGACAATTGCAAAACCAACGGACATGATACCACTGTAGCCGAAAAAGTATGGAAGGATTGGGAGGCATTTGCAAGTTACGCTTTCAATAAATCGCACTCGACTTGTTATGCCTATGTGGCTTTTCAAACTGCTTATATCAAAGCCCATTACCCGTCAGAGTTTATGGCTTCTGTTTTAAATCATGCTGGTAGCATTGATTCCATTTCGTTTTTAATGGAAGAGTGTAAGCGCATGGGTGTCAAAGTTTTGGGGCCGGATATCAATGAGGGTTTTGCAAAATTTGCCGTAATTCCGGGGGGTACAGATATTCGTTTTGGAATGGCGTCGATCAAAGGTGTTGGCGAAAACACAGTTGAAAATATTATCAATGAACGTAACGAAAATGGGAAGTACACATCAGTTTTTGATTTGGCAAAACGCCTGGAAAGTAAGTGCGTTAATAAAAAATCATTAGAAGGTTTAGCTTTAGCAGGAGGATTTGACAGCTTTGAGGGCGTACATCGCGCGATGTTTTTCACTCCCGATCCATCAGATAATTTGACCTTGACAGACCGGATGATCAAGTATAGCAATCAAATGAGTTTGGGAAATGATACCTCACAGGCAAGTTTGTTTGGGGGCGATGATGAAGTAGAAATTACAGAACCACAACTACCACAAAAAATCGAAGCCTGGGGTAAACTGGAAGAATTAGCGAGAGAAAAAGAGGTTGTTGGTTTCTTTATTTCAGGGCATCCATTAGATCCATATAAATTAATTATCGAACATAAGTGTAATGCCAATTGCGCGCAAATGAAAGCAAACCTTGAACAATTTAAAGGTAAAGATGTAACGTTTGGCGGTATCATTACTGGATCAGAACAACGTACCAGTAAAACCGGAAATGCTTTTGGGAAGTTAATTATCGAAGATTATCATGGTGCATTGGAACTCATGTTATTTGGGAAGGATTTTGTAGAGTACAATAAATTCATGGTAAATTCCTTGTTTGTTTACGTAAAAGCTAAGATCCAGGAGCGTTACGGTCAGCCTGGAAGTTTAGAAGTCAAAGTTCAGAAGATTGAATTACTGGAGAATGTGAAAGAGAATATTTTTTCTACCATGAAATTGAAACTCGATGTAAATGCTATTGATGATGAGCTGATCACTAATATCGAATCTATTTTTAATTCGTCACAAGGTAAATGTAGCGTAGAATTTTTTGTGGAAGACACTACAGAAAATTTAAGCGTTAAGCTATTCTCAAAATCTCAGAAAATAGCTGTAAGTACAGAATTAATGAATGAATTGGATAAAATTGGTAATCTAACCTATGAGCTAACTTAGAACTTTAAAATTCTAAAATATAAAAAGCCGGTTCAAGTTGTTGAACGGGCTTTTTTAATAAAGTCACTAGTTAAATAAATCTTACTTCAGAAGTGATAGGAACGCTTAAAACTTTGGAAATAATACAGGTTTTCTCGGCTTCTTTTACAACGGCCTCAAAATCGGCTATACTTATTCCTTCTGGGCCACCATTCATGATTAAGTGAACGCCTGTAACGGCTAGTCCTTCCATGCTTACGATAGCTTCGGTATCCAGTGTAGTTGGCTTAAATCCTTTAGCGGTAAGCATTGCGCTTACAGCCATAGTAAAGCAACCAGCGTGCGCTGCAGCCAGTAATTCTTCCGGGTTTGTTCCTTTTTCACCTTCTTCAAAACGCGTTTTGAAACTGTAGTTCGTATTCTCTAAAATACCACTTGGTGTCGAAATTGTTCCTTTGCCTTCTTTCAGGGTTCCTTCCCAATGGGCTTTTGCTGTTCTTTTCATAATTTGTCGATTTGATTTATAATTAATCAGGCAAAACATATACCTAACCTTTTGATTTTTTATTTATTGATGTGTAGTGCAAATTCTTTTTTATATGGAATCACCAAATCTCTTCAACCGTAATACAGCAATTATTCCATAACTATTCATGTTGAAGAATTCTTTCCCCATAATTAATCTGTCATATAAAAATAGTCTAATTATGAATATCAAATCTGTCAAGGTTCATTATTTTATTCCATACAGCACCAAAGTCTCTGATGAATTTATCAGTTGCATCCGAACTGGCATATACCTCTGCAATGGCTCTTAATTCAGAATTTGAACCAAAAATTAAATCAGCGCGTGTCCCCGTCCAAACGACGGCATTGGTTTTTAAATCGCGTCCTTCAAATTCGAGCTGACTCTCATTTGTTGCTTTCCACGAAATATTCATGTCCAGCAGGTTTACAAAAAAGTCATTCGTTAATGCATTATCTTTTTTTGTAAAAACTCCATGTGCCGAGTTATTAAAGTTGGTTCTTAAAACTCTTAAACCACCTACAAGCACAGTCATTTCAGGTGCGGTTAATGTTAAAAGTTGAGCTTTGTCCAATAATAGTTCTTCAGTCGAAATGCTATAATTTACTTTTTGATAGTTGCGAAAACCATCGGCAATGGGTTCTAACACATCAAACGACTCAATGTCGGTTTGTTGTTGTGTAGCATCCATACGCCCCGGGGTGAATGGAATTGATATTGAATGACCCGCGTTTTGGGCGGCTTTCTCAATAGCCAAGGTGCCGGCCAATACAATTAAATCAGCCAATGAGATTTTTTTATCATCTCTTTGTTTATCATTAAATTCGTTTTGGATCATTTTAAGTTTCGATAAAACCATATCCAGTTGTTTAGGATTATTTGCTTCCCAGTTTTTTTGGGGAGCTAGAGCAACTCTTGCTCCATTGGCTCCACCACGCTTATCAGAGCCTCTGAAAGTAGATGCGGAAGCCCAGGCTGTAGAAACTAATTGCGAAATTGACAAACCGGAATGTGATATGATATTTTTTAACTCAGTCATATCCGTTTCATTTATCAATGGATGGTTAACTGCGGGGATAGGGTCTTGCCATAATAAATCTTCGTTAAGAACATCTGCTCCTAAATAACGGCTTCGCGGCCCCATGTCGCGATGGGTCAATTTAAACCAGGCACGCGCAAAAGCATCCGCAAAAGCATCGGGGTTTGAAAGAAAATGCCGGGAAATTTTTTCGTACGCAGGGTCGAATCTCAAAGACAAATCTGTAGTTAGCATCGTTGGCAGGTGTTTCTTGGAAGAATCATAGGCGTCGGGAATAGTCGCCTTTCCATTTTTAGCTATCCACTGATGCGCTCCGGCCGGGCTTTTCGATAATTCCCAATCATTAGCGAATAGATTTTCAAAAAAATGATTACTCCATTTCGTGGGAGTTTGTGTCCACGTAACCTCTAACCCGCTGGTAGTTGTATGAGCACCTTTTCCGGTCAAAAATTTATTTAACCAGCCAAAGCCCTGGTGTTCTATTGCCTCTGCTTCAGGTTCGGCGCCAACTAAACTGGCATCTCCCGCGCCATGTGTTTTACCAAAAGAGTGACCGCCTGCAATTAATGCTACAGTTTCTTCGTCGTTCATAGCCATGCGGGCGAAGGTTTCTCTAATATCTTTTGCCGCGGCAATAGGGTCTGGATTTCCGTTAGGACCTTCCGGATTCACATAAATCAGTCCCATCTGCACAGCAGCTAGCGGATTCTCTAAATCTCCTTCTTCTGTGCGTCGCTCATTATCAAGCCACTTACCTTCTGTACCCCAGTATACATCTTGCTCAGGCTCCCAAACATCTTCACGTCCTCCTGCAAAACCAAACGTTTTAAATCCCATGGATTCTAGTGCAATGTTTCCCGTCAAAACGATTAAATCTGCCCACGAAATTTTTTGTCCATATTTTAATTTAATAGGTAATAGCAGTCTTCTCGCCTTATCCAGGTTTCCATTATCGGGCCAACTATTTAAAGGCGCAAAACGCTGCTGACCTGCACTGGCGCCTCCACGACCATCTCCTGTACGATAGGTTCCGGCACTATGCCAGGCCATGCGTATAAAAAACGGACCATAATGCCCAAAATCAGCAGGCCACCATTCTTTTGAATCAGTCATTAATGCAAAAAGATCTTTTTTTAGCGCATCCATATCAAGCTTTTTAAATTCTTCTGAATAATTAAAGCCTCCACTTAATGGGTTAGATAGCGTAGAATGCTGGCGTAGCGTATTTAATTTTAATTGGTTTGGCCACCAATTTTGATTTTGAGTGCCACCGCCACTCACGCTTGATTTTTTTCTGCCAAAATGAAAAGGGCATTTGCCACCTGTATTTGATTTATTTTCCATGGATTGAGTGTTTAATTTAATTTAGTGAAACAAATTTGTAGTTTTTTTCTTCATAAACAAAACTGATATTTACTATATTTGTATAGATAAAATCTATAGTATGAATTTGCAACAGTTGGAATATATTATTGCCGTTGACCGCCTTAAGAATTTTGTGAAAGCCGCCGAGGCTTGCTTTGTTACACAAGCCACATTGAGTATGATGATCAAAAAGCTGGAAGAAGAATTAGAAGCGAAAGTATTTGATAGAAGTAAGCAACCTGTCAGAACTACGGAGATAGGCCAAAAGATTATTCAGCAGGCCAGAAAGATCATTTCAGAGGCCAAATATTTAAAGGAAATAATAGCCGAGGAAAAAGGAATTGTAACGGGGGAGTTAAGAATTGGTATCATTCCAACTTTAGCGCCTTATTTATTACCTTTATTTATCAAGCAGTTTATGACCGAGTTTCCTTTGGTAAAATTGATTATTAATGAATACACAACCGATGTGATCGATCAAAAACTAAAAGCAGGTGAACTGGATGCCGGGATCCTTGCTACTCCCTTAAATGATCCCGGCTTAAAAGAGCAGGTTATGTTTTATGAAAAATATTTTTTATATGTGAACGCTAGGGAAAGAGGATTTGACAAACATTATGTGTTACCCAAGGATATTGATGTTAACCGGTTATGGTTGCTTGAAGAAGGGCATTGCATGCGTTCCCAGATTCTCAATTTTTGTACTTTAAAAAAACAAAAGGAGCTAGAGGAACAATTTCATTACAACGCCGGTAGTATTGAAACATTACGGAACATGGTGGATACTAATTTCGGGATGACCATTATTCCGGAATTAGCAACCTTTAATTTGAATGTTTCGCAGAAAAAGCGCTTACGAATTTTTAAGACACCGTCGCCTGCCCGAGAGATTAGTATTGTAACGCATCGGGAATTTTTAAAAGCTACTTTGATCCAATCGTTAAAGGATACGATATTATCTGTAATTCCTATGGAAATGAGAGCCGTTAAACAATTGAATGTTTTAGAAATTTAGGAACTACAGACTGTTCAGCTTCAATTCAAACTCAGTATTTGCCGTATTAGTTGTGAAACTAATGTATCCTGATTTTTTGTAAAAAAGCATCGAGGCTTTTTGCCCTTGCTCGGACTTTAGCAATATTTTATTTTCTAAACCTTTTTTAGCCATCGCAATATAATTATAAGATTTCGTGGCAGTCATTAGATCGGTTTTTTTCAGGAGATAAGACGAATTTCCTAAATCGTCCAAATCCGTTCGTATTACAAAGGGATTTAAGGGTTGCCTGTATTTGAATTTATCATATTCACCGATGTCACTTAAAATAAATTTGGCGTAGGTATCTCCTTTTACAAAACTTATAAAACCAGGAATAGCGTTCGTGCTGATCCAGAATTTAGAGGGGGTAAAAGAATAGTCAACATCATCCTGGCTTATTGAAATGTGCCAGGAGCTGTAATAGCAAAACATCAAAGGCTTGCTTTGTTCGTATATGTCGAGCCATACGTCAAAGTTATTATCTTTTAATTTTTTAAATTCTCTCACTTTTACATGAAATGATTTTAGTCCTTCTACAGATTTTGTTTGTATTGGCATGGGAAAAGGTTTTTCCACTCTTGTTACCACATCACCCAAACTATCAATGCATACTAAGAACAACTTGTGGGCTTTTGATTGGTTTGTAAAATTGAATGTTTTGTTTTTCAGATCGATCATTTGAGAGTCATAGATGCTGCCAATCACATCAATGCTTTTTAACTTTTTATCAAAGGTGATATTTGACATTAGAAAATTCCGGGAATCGCCTTTCGCGCTCAGTTTACTGCCTCTGATTATTTCCCCGTTATTGGCATTAATACGCAATATCCATTGCCCTTTTTTTAAGCCATCAAATACCTGCGCATAAACAATAACCTGGCTACTGTCGGCGTACATTACCGATGCACGGTGTATGTACTTTCTCTCAAATGCAAATTGCCATTTATAATCGTATTCAAAAGGCTTTTTCATGTCCTTAACCTGATACTTTGATAAATAAAATTGTTTTCCTGAAGAGTCGGTGTTTGTTCTTATAGTATACAAATCTTCTTTAAATGTATATTTTTCGTCATCAAATGCAGCAAGCGAATTGATATGATTTGCATCATAATCTTCTACCGAAGTTATCTTAGCCAGAGAATCATTTAGCCTCAGTAGGCTTACCATATTTTTTTGATTAGCTAATTGAAAATAAAAATTCAACACGTCATGCAGGGTGTCTACACTAATCTCGAGGTAATCCGCGGTCGTATGTTTTCCAAGGTTATGTATAACACTATCTTTTAGCTGCAATTGATAGTTAAATGAAAAGCATTTGAACAGGAGATTGGATTTGGATTGCTCGTAGCCGTATACATATAGTTTTTGGTGATAAGAAAGCGTATTGGCTAATAACAAGGC
>JAZKDT010000019.1:66600-74133 GCA_040387475.1 Bacteroidota bacterium
GCTTGTTTTACACTTTGACTTTTCATGTGTATATGGCACAAAACTACCAGTAATGATATAGTAATTATGTGAAGCCTTTTACCCATTAAACACAAATATAACCATTAATCAAACAAAGTAAAAACCGCTTGCAAAACACTGTTTTTTATGTTATTCTTGTCACACTAAAACACACATGAACTATGAATACAAAACATTTAATTTTGCCACTTGCATTAGGATTTACACTTACTGTATCTGGTCAAACCAAAAAGCCTGCTATGGATAAATTCGAATATGTAAGCGAACAATTTTCTGATCTGCGCGTTTTGCGATACGAAATTCCGGGATTTGATCAGCTCACACTGCAACAAAAGGAGTTATTATATTATTTATCCGAAGCTGCATTAGCAGGAAGGGATATGAGCTACGATCAAAATTATAAATATAATTTGACCATTCGTAAAACATTAGAAGCTATTATTTCGGGGTATAAAGGCGATGTAAAATCGGAGGATTATAAAAAATTCTTAGTTTATACTAAGCGCGTTTGGTTTAGCAATGGTATTCACCATCACTACAGCAGTGATAAAATTATGCCTGAGTTCAGTCAAACATATTTTGCAAAATTAATAAATGAGTCTACAGCAGCGTTGCCTTTAAAATCGGGGGAAACTAAAGCAGCTTTTATCGCGCGGCTAACACCAATTTTATTTGATGAAAAAATCGCTGCTAAAAAAGTAGTATTGGATGCCACCAAAGATATGATTACAACATCGGCTGTTAATTTTTATGAAGGTGTTACTCAGGAAGAGGCCATTGCTTTTTATGAGAAAATGACTGATAAAAAAGACAAAATGCCAGTCATGGTTGGTTTAAATAGTAAATTGGTGAAAGAGAATGGAGTTATTGTGGAGAAGGTTTGGAAGGTAGGGGGCATGTACACCAAAGCTATCGAAAAGATTGTTTACTGGTTGGAGAAAGCAGTGACCGTTGCCGAGAATCCGCAACAAAAGGATGCACTTGAAAAATTAGTTGTATTCTACAAAACGGGCTCGCTAAAGGATTTTGATGAATACAATATCGCCTGGGTAAAGGATACGCAGAGTGCTGTAGATGTTGTGAATGGATTTATAGAAGTGTACGAAGATCCATTAGGTAAAAAAGGATCTTTTGAATCAGTGGTTTCTATTAAAGATTTTGAAGCTTCCAAACGCATCGCTACCATTGGCGACAATGCGCAATGGTTTGAAGATAACTCTACCTTGTTACCTGAGCATAAAAAGAAAAATGTAAAGGGAATTTCTGCAAAGGTAATTAATGCGGTTATGGAAAGCGGTGATTCATCACCATCCACGCCAATTGGTATTAATTTGCCAAACAATGAGTGGATCAGGGAAACACACGGTTCAAAGTCGGTTAATTTAGGAAACATTGTGGAAGCCTATGATCAGGCGGCCGGTGGAAGCGTTGTAAATGAATTTTATTATAATGATGCCATTAAAAAGAATGTATTAGCGTACGCAGGTTTAGCAGATAAATTACATACGGATATGCATGAAGTAATTGGTCATGCCAGCGGACAAATTGAAGACGGTGTTGGACAACCTCATGAAACTCTGAAAAATTATGCATCGGCTTTAGAAGAAGGTCGTGCTGATCTGGTAGCTTTATATTATTTGATGGATCAGAAACTGGTTGATCTTGGAGTAATGCCGTCATTGGATTACGGTAAAGCTTCTTATGATGAGTATATTACCAAAGGGTTAATGGTTCAGTTATCCCGGTTGAAGTTAGGAGATAATATAGAAGAAGCTCATATGCGTAATCGCCAGATGGTTGCTGCCTGGGCTTATGAGAAAGGTAAAAAGGAGAACGTCATTGAGAAAAAGGTAGAAAATGGCAAGACTTATTTTGTGATTACAGACTATTTAAAACTGCGTGTATTGTTTGGTGAATTGCTAAAAGAAATCCAACGTATCAAATCCCAGGGTGATTATAAAGCAGGAAAGGATCTTATTGAAAATTATGGTGTAAAGGTTGATCCGGCTTTACATGCTGAAGTTTTGGAACGTTATAAAAAACTGGCCATGGCGCCTTATCAGGGCTTTATTCAGCCTAAATTGGTTCCGGTAATGAAAGATGGCAAGATCATTAATGTAAAAGTAGAATATCCCACAAGTTTTACAACGCAAATGATGGAGTACGGAAAAAAATATAGCTTTTTGCCGGTCGAAAATTAATTGGAAAAATTATTAATAAAAAAAGGGAAGATTTTCTTCCCTTTTTTTATTAATTCAAAATTACCAGTTTTTCTATTTTTTCTGCTTTCTTTTTTGAGCCGTCTGTTACCGAGACTCTGTAAATGTATACGCCTCTCGCCAGCTTATCTCCAAATTCGTCTTTTCCATCCCATTCGATACCGGCAAACCGAAAGCCTTCATTATTTACGGTTTGATTAATTGATTTTACCACTTTACCACTAATCGTATAAATTTGAATCATTATTTTTAAGTTAATGCAACATTGATTATGTTCAATAAAAAAATTAGTTTTGGTAGTAAACGGATTTGGATAATTTAAGACATGAGTCAACGCCAAATCTGCCTGGCTCGATACCACAAAATCAAGGTAGGAGGACGAGGCGTTATTTTGTACATCCCATACTTTTAAACTTAGGGTATGTTGCCCTTCCGGTAATTCATTCAAAGGGTATCTGATTTTGCCGGACTGATAGGTATTTAGATCAGACACATAATAGTCGTTCAATACTAAAGCGTCTTTGCTTTTTTCATCGAGTATAGCAACAATGTCATGGCCAATTCCTGTTCCAATAGTATTGATTCCACTAATATCCGAAACTTTAGCATATACCTTGGGGCTTTCATTAGTGAGTCCGCCTGATACAAATTTTTCATCGTTCATATACAAATTAATGAGTGGTCCGTTGTTATCACTCACAGCATTTGGATTAGACCCGCCAATTATAATTTTGTCGTAATAACCGTTGGCATCATGTATGCCATTATGAGCGTAATAGCTTATTTTTCCAGCTCCAAAATTATAGGAAATATCTTTTGGAACTAAAAAGGAAAACGAAAATTCACCATTGATGACCTCGGATTTGCCTCTGTAAATACTATTTTTTTGTTGTAAAAAGCCTGTGGGGTAGGACCCTGAAAAGCCCGGACGTGGCGGGTCATTTCCTAAAGTAGTTACGGTTACCGCTTTATCAAAAACCGATGGGTAAACAACACCGTTGAAATTAGTTAATTTATTTCCACTCACATCGCCAACAAAACCTGTTACTGTAATTAATGACAGCGCTTTTAAAGTGTCACTGGAGGTGGTATTGAGGGTTTGAGTATTGATGGTAGAGGTATAAACACGCTGTTCAGGATAGGATAATTTTAGAGCCGGATCGCCTAAAATAACAAAGTTCATATACTGCTCGGCAAATCCAATGTCAATTTTTGTAAGTCGGTATAGATCTCCGATATGAGGCATTCTCCCATTAGCCATTGGAATAAAAGCGTGGTTATAAAAGCAGGTATTTAATGTTAAGTTGGAAGATGAATAGGCAACTCTCACCGTTGTTATAAGGCCAATAGCACCTCCATTTTCATTTAAAAGACAGTATTCTCCGGCTGAAGTTCTATCCGGATCGTCAAATCTGCTAAATTCACAAGTTGCCGTTACAAATAAAGGCAGGTTGTTTTTGTTTTTCCAGTTTAGGATTTGAGAAACTTCTACTATGCGCTCTTCGGCCAATCCTAATTCGCCACCGTGGCCTGTGTAATTAACAATTAACGCGCCTTTCTCTACTCTTCGGTTTAAGTCGTCAACAGCAACCAGATACCTGTCTCCACCTGGCGTCGATGTTTGAACATATGAATCCAGGTATATTTTGTCCACATTGTATCGTTTATTTCCATTGTAAACAATGCTTGCTAACGTATTTGCTTCATTCAGGTGGCCATTGCCATCTTCATCATCAGCTACAAAACATACCCAGTTACGCCAATCTCCCTGAGGATAGTCATTTTCAGTAGCACAGGATGATTCTATGGCATTTGCGTTAAAACTAAAATTTCGTTTGTAATAATTTTCTATTTTATTGGTTACCGCTATTGCTTCTGCTTTATTTTTAATTGGAAATCTACCCACGCCTATATCAACTATATCATCTGCAACTAAATCTCCTTCCGCATCATCCATCATTCCAAAATAATCATCGCTAACATAGGATCTGGTAAATGATGCAGATTCCGGAGTTTCATAAGTTGGAATCAGGGCGGAGTTCGAGGAGATGCTAATGTCTTTATTTCTGTACGAACCATCGCCAATTAACAACAAGTATTTTGTGGCTTTATCCGGGTCAGATGGCCTTTTATAAAGCATTTTTACAAAATCCCTGATTGCTCCTATGTCAGGAGTGCCTGATGAAAATTCGTTATATACTTCCTGTGTTGTTGCAATAGCATATGTAAGTGTATCGTATTGCTGGTGGATGGCTGCTATTCTTTGTGCTTCAGCAAGAAACAAGGGATGAGTGATGATGACAAAATCGGCTTGTTGCACACTGTGTAAATTTTGATTGGGAATAATGCCATATGCCTTGGGATTTAGAGCCTGGCTATTTGTAAAAATCGCATACTCTCTTAACGAATCCGATGTGCCTGTAAACTCCAACGTGTTTGAAATAGAATTATAAAGTTGGTCTTTAATCTCAAATGGATTGGTAATATCCCAGATAGTTGGAGGATTTGAATTGTTATTTGTAACGACGTACTTTGCGAAAGTATTAATGCCCAAAACTGTTTTTCTGTCCCGGAAAACAAACTGCGATTGACTAAAAATGAGATTTCTCCTGGCATTAAAAGTAATGTTGTCAAGCCAACCCGTGGCTTGTGAGGTCAACTTTGACACCGAAACAGACAAATATGGCGAGCTTAGTAAACCGCCTTTGGAGTTGCTCCCCACATATCCAAAATCGGCCAGGTAGTAGGTTATAGATGTGGATGCACATGAAATTGCAAATGTTCCTGTATTAAAGTTTACGTTATAGTTTGAAGCAGTTGCACTTCTCCCAAGGCAACTTGCCTGAACATATACGCTGTCACCAATAGCTGCATCAGGAATTAAAAATGAGAAATTGTAGCTAGTGGTGACATCAAATTTTTCTCCATAAAATTCTCTACCGCTTTTTACTGGATTCATGATATTTTGCTCATGAAAACCGTAGTAATCTTGTTTGTTAGTAGTTGATGTAGGTGTGTTTAAAAGAGATGCCTGAGAAGTAATCCTTTTTCCTATTCCTATATCTGCCGTGATAAAGTAAAAAGAGGTGTCACTGAAATAATGAATTTGATGATCAACAGGCATTTTTGAGCCAGGTATATGTTTCCATGAGTCAGTACTTTGTCCATAAAACAGGATGTAGTCGGTTGCATCGAAAACACCATCGTTTTCCCCTACAATGGTAATGGCATTTTCTAACAGATCGTCATACCTAAATAGTGCATTTTTTTCCGGCATTAGTTTTCCTCCATTGCCATATATGCGAATGTTTCGGGGATCTGTATTGGCTACATCCAAACCTAAAGTAGTAAGCATTGCTTTATCTATTTTATAAACTCCATTTTGAGTTACAGCTATTTTATACCATTTACCACTTGATAAAACAGAGGAATTGGCTGCGGAAACCTTTTGATTTCTTTTGATTTGATTTTCATTTAAGGTAGTAGTATTTTGCTCATCCCACACAGGCGTGTAGCTTTCAAGGTATTCGTATTTATTAGTTTTTGAGTTTAATCGTATGGGCGTTACTTTTTTATATACAAATGTCTCTGATCGGGAGGTTCCGTATGAAGACGAGATTTCAAAATCAGAATTAATGAATGGTTTGCAAGCCATTATTTCTTCAAGCTCTTGCGTACTTAATTCACGTGTAATGCTATTTTCTATTTTAAAAGAAGGGGATGATGTGGTTACAAGGTGGCGATGTATAAAATAAGGCAGGTTTCCTTTTTTGGCATTGCGATGGGTAAATTTCAGGAAATCAGAACTGTCAGCATTGCTTTTATCATCTGTTTTTGGCAGCGGTTTTCGTGTTTGTGAAAAGCTAATAAAACTTGTATGGACAAGTATGATGCAAACAAGTTTTAATTTGATGGATGAAAACATTTTTAGTTTTGTTGGTGAATAATAAGGTTTCAACGCAAAAAAAACTAAAATATTGTAAATGGGGAATTGTAAAGACAAAATATAGGGATGAAAAAAATTATCGTTAACGAAAAAGGGAAGATTTTATCTTCCCTTTTTTTATTCTATAACAACTTTTTTAGTGCTTAAAATTTGCTTTGAATCCGGATCTACAACCTGTAAAAAATAAAATCCATTCCATTCAGTTTTGAGATCTAGTGTAATTTCCGAATTACCTGAATGAGATACTGACATATCAGTAAGAATGACCTTACCACAAACATCGGTTAACTGTACGTAAAGGTTTTTTGTCAGGGGTAAGAATAGTTTAATGTTTAAATAATTTTTAGCAGGATTGGGAAATACAGATATAACAGATTCAGAAGAATTTTTTTCTTCAATGCCAATACTTAACGGGCATATTTTATAGATTTGCCCATTAGTGGTGTATCCGCCTTTCATGGCATATACACAGCCATCAGCAGTTTGCTTCAGCGTTGTTAGGCCGCCGGATGTTGTTAAATCTCCTACCTGAACCATATTGGTAACGGTATTATATGCCGGCGCATTACCCAAAGTACAATCGTATAAAATCCCGTTATTGTTTTCTGCAACTAATAAATGATTATTCATAGCGCTCCATGTAGTACCCGAGTAATATAAAATTCCGGTTACCGATGGTAAAGGTACTCCCCAGGTAATGATTGGCGACACAGCACCCGAGGTTGAACACAATACAGTAGTTGAATTGTTGACATAATTTCCTTCGCAATTTGCCCAACCGTAAAAAGATCCTTTAGCAATGAGGTTTGCTTCATCCCATTTATTTAATCCATTTTCTGAACAATACATGCTATCGTTTACAGGACTAAAACAAAAGTCGAAAGGATTTCTATGTCCGTAACTCCATATCCAATCGCAATTAGTAGTTAAAGGATCTCCGTTGTCGTAAAAAGGATTATCGGTTGGCACTGTTCCGTTTTTATGAATACGGAGAATTTTGCCGTAGGGATTGGTTAATTTGTTAGCGTAGTTAAGCGTGGGGTTACTTTGTTGGTAGGCTAAGTCGCCGATGGTAAAATAAATGTGATTCGGTTGTGATGGTCTGAAATGTAAATTTCCGCCCACGTGATTGCCCGCAATGTTGTTGGCAACATCAAGGTCAAAAATGATGGTAGGGTTTGTGCCTACATTGGAAACTTCGGTGAAGCGCACAATCCGAATCCGTTCATCGCTATTATATAAATGGTTGTAATAAACATATACATGATGATTAGTTGCAAAATCAGGATCAAGTGATATTCCCAGAACCCCTCTTTCAAAATCGGAATTTGTGGAATCACTCAGGTC
>JAZKDT010000019.1:74143-115430 GCA_040387475.1 Bacteroidota bacterium
TAAAATGTGCCAAGCAAAGTACCGGTGGCGGAGTAAGTGCGAATTCTTGCTTTTTGCGATACGGTGTTCGAGCCATCGCCTTTTTCTGTTACAAAAAATCTTCCATCAGGGGCAACATCAAATGCCACAGGATATTGCAAGCCTGTAACAACGGTTGATGAGTTGTAAGTTTGTGCTTGTAAAAAAGTATTGCACAAAACTGCAGTAAATAACATGTAAATTTTTTTCATAGTTTTAAATTTAGGTAAAGTAAAGATATGCAAATTACATGCTAACCGGCATTAATCTGTAATCTGATGGTAAAGGCCTGTGACAGCAATAGCAGGAAAGTAAACGGCGATTATTATCTGCAATTATTTACCCAAAATTTCTCTGAACGTTTCCTTACCCTCGGTTAAATTTTTTAAATTTGTAATAAGGGTAAAGGCTCGTTCCAATTTTAATTGAGGGTTTTTTACCGTTCCCACATGATTTAAAATGTAACGTTGCATACCGGGTTTCAATACATCGAATCGCCGTTTACCTTCGGCGTCCTGCTTAAATAATTCGGTAAGTTCTTCGGGTACATCCACACCATATTCGCTATTATCTTCGGTTAAAACAACGTTTGCACTATCTCCCATTCCAATTCCCAGTTCTTTCATGCGCTTGCTGTTGATGGAAATATAGGCTTTACCTTCGGGTAGTGACATTAAGCCACATTGAAATGTGATTTGTTTATTTACTTCACACAATAGCCTTTGTTTACCAATACCACCAATTTTTTTAACTACCGCTGCCGGTATTTCCAGGTAAAAAGTTTTTAGGTAACTGAGTTTATCAATGTGTGTTGTAAACGAAATAGGTTTCATTATGCATTATTAGGTTTAACCAGAAACTGTTCAATTTAAAATGTCGAGGCTAAAATTTAAGAGCCAATCCACCTTGTAAAAGAGCACCTTTTTCAATGCCACCTTCAGCATAAATGCCAATATTTTGTGTAAAATAATACCGCATGCCAATAGTTACCGCATAAAAAACGGCATTTGGATTATAAGCCACGTAACTTCCCGGATTTTGATTGTATGGATCGTTATTAGTATAAGTAATGTTATTAATCGTGTATCCTAATCCACCTCCAACATATACATCCACTTTTTCTTTCCTCACAAAATGATAATTGGCATGAGCGCCAAGTGATAAACTTGTCCACGTTAAAGATTCGCGATAAGTGTAAGTCTGGCTATAACCGGAATTATAATCATAATAGCTATCTGTTTGATCGAACGAAAGTTTAGTACTTGAGTACCCGATGACAGCCCCTACACCGAGGTTTTTTAACACGCCGTAATCTCCTTTTACTAAAATAGGGCCGAATCCGCTTACAGAATAACCTGCATAACCACCATAAATAAAACGTAAGCCTACACGTGCTAAATTGGGAACTCCATATCCAATTGTAACAACGGTTTTTCCTTTGTCAAACGCTTCCTGTGCACGTGTATGAATGGTTAGTATTATTGATAAAGAAAATAAAAGAATAGTTAGTTTTTTCATATTTTTTGCAGGTTAATTATTATGTATATTAAAGTTAAAATTAATTCATTAATACACACCAGGCTTCCTTCACTTTATTCATGTCAAGCAACACTTTAGCATACTGATGTTTTTCAATTTCAGTTGAAAAGGTTTGTGTTAAAGTTTGATTGTAACTTTCAATTTCTTCCGTACTCGGCAATATTTCAAGGTTTCCGAGTTGCCCAAGGTTATTACCGGTCAGTATATGACTGTTTTTAATACTTGCTGGAATAGCGTCCACACCTACACCAATTGTTGTAATCGGTTTTTCGATTTCAAATAAGGCGTCGCCATGTGCGCGACAATACCAGTTACCGCCCATGCGGGCAACGAGGTCTATCTTTTGCTGGTCAATTAATTTGTGCTCGTTAAGTACAGCCTCATCGATATGTATTTTTACTATTTCACACATCACTAAATTGCAATTGCCAATTTCTTTTAACTCAAATACTTTACATTCCAGTTGAACCGGACTTTCTTTCACCCGCATTGGTTTTACCAGGTCGGATGTAATCGCAGTAAATCCGGCTTTAATAAATTCGCTTGTGCCTTTTGGATATGGGCTACTTGCAAGGCTCATTTGGTGAACCATATTATAATTTACAATATTGATAACACACTCAGGCACTTCTTTAATATTTAAATGTGTGTCTTTTGCTTCTCCGGTTCTTCCGCTTAAGTTCGGCGAAAAAATGGCAATGGGTGGTTTCGCTGAAAACACATTGAAGAAACTGAAAGGTGCGAGATTGTGATTTCCTGCTGCATCGACTGTGCTTGCAAAACAGATAGGACGCGGACCTACGGCGCCTAATAGATATTGGTGTAATTGCGGAACAGGAATGTCGTTGGGAGATAAACTAAGCATAATTATATGGTTTAAAAGTATAAAAAGAGCGCTATTTGCAATCTCTGATTTTATCAATGAGTAAAGGGTCGCCTAAAATTTCGGTACAGGTAACTACTGAACTTACGGTTACACCTAACACACCATGCAGGTTTAGATTTTGTCCAGTTAAAAACAAATTATTTACTTTGGTACGCGGTGTGATAAAAGTTTTTAGCGGTTCTTTATAATCTTTGATAGCGCCATATAACGACCCGTCCTTACTGCCAATATAATCCCTGTAGGTTATAGGTGTAGCGCTAGTGTAAGATTGCACTTTAGATCGGATGCCAGGCATACGTTTCTCTAAAAGATCAAGTAGTTTTTCTGATTTTTCAATTTTGAAAGCGAGATAGTCGTCGCCACGGTAATTCACATCATTTGGAATGATGCTTTTGGTGTCCCACCATTTTTCGCATTCTTCAAAACGCATATAGCCCATCGCCGTAAAATTCTCAGTATATTTTGGATTTTTGGAAGTTGTATTTCCAAATACGGCAACTGACTCGGGCCAATTGTTTACTTCGTAAAATGGACCGGCCCATACATCATGATTTTGCAGGTGATAAATATTGTGGTTTAAGTGTTCCATGGAATTTGGTTTCAACACT
Organism: Bacteroidota bacterium; assembly: GCA_040387475.1. Classification (GTDB taxonomy): domain Bacteria; phylum Bacteroidota; class Bacteroidia; order B-17B0; family Aurantibacillaceae; genus UBA4416. The sequence goes on from JAZKDT010000019.1 coordinate 77,195, forward strand.
ACATTTAATAAAAAGGCGGATACAGTGCTCTCCAAACCTTTCAATCGGTTTTTATAAGCAGATCGCAACTGGGGTCCTTCAACCATGTCAATGGTTTTAGCAAGGTCAATGGCCGATACAAATGTGTTTCCTTCGATACGCTCTCCTGTTGTTAATTCTACAGACTCAATATCACTTCCGTTAAAATTAAACCGCGTCGCTTCGTGATAATTTAAAATTTCCCCGCCCATTGCTTTAATATTTGCACTCATTATTTTAGCAATCTGAGAGCTACCATCAATGCATCTATACGAACTTTCAATGTAAGAATTTACAACCAAGGCATGTACGTAAAAGGGAGATTTTCCGGCAACGCCAGCGTAAAGCATATTATTGCCGCCGATTACTTTTTGTAATTTGGGATCTTTGAAAATAGAATTGATATAAGTTTGAGAGTCAATAAATGCCAGGCGTTGGTAAAATCTTTTTTGTTACTCGATAAATTATACATCGGAAAATCCGCACAGGTTTCCCTCACTTTTTGAATGTATAACTTTAAAGCTTCTCGTTCATGAGGAAATATTGCGGCCAATCTTTCCACAAAATTATCATATCCCTGCGCATGTGGATATAGCTGCTCATCTCCTGCAAAAGATATGACATCAAATCCGTCCTCATCCAATTTCTGTAACTTGAGGTCTTTTAAAATATTAAAATAGTTGAAATAGCTATGTAAATTTTGCCCTTCGTCTAACCCTCCAAGATAATGAACGCCTGTTTCAAAAATAGTTTTGTCCCTGCTGTATATCTGCAATGAGCCGCCTATCTGCCTGTTTTTTTCAAGCACACAAACTTTCATGCCGTGTTTGGCTAAAATATATGCCGTGCATAAGCCACCTAAACCACTCCCTATTATTACTACGTCGTACTTACTCATAATTTAACAAATCCCGTTCCCTCTTTTGAATAATATAATTTGATATTTTAGTAGTTATTGTTACTTTTAAAAGATAATAAATTTAATGATTAAGAAGATACACTATTACTATTTTTTATTTCTTTTTTTCTACAGTGTTCTTTCGTTTGCCCAGAGTTATACAATTAGCGGTAAAGTGTTCGATTCTGAGTCAAAAGAACCTTTACCCTTTGTTCCGGTTTTAATAAAGGGAACAACAACTGGTGCTACCACTGACTTTGATGGTAACTATTCAATTACTACTTCCGTATTGGGCGATTCCATCGTATCATCTTATGTAAGCTACAAAAAACTTACAAGACCTATAAAACGTGGTGAAAACCAAACCATTAATATGCCCATGGTTTTGGAAGGCGTAAATTTATTGGAAGTAGTGGTAAAAGCAGGTGAAAACCCTGCTCATAGAATCATCCGGAATGTTATTGCCAATAAAGAATTTAATAACAAACGTAAGTTGGATGCTTATCAGTACGAGACTTACAATAAGGTTGAATTTGATTTGAACCGTATCCCGAAAGAGATGCGTGACCGAAAGATATTTAAGCCAATTCAATTTGTATTTGACAATGTAGATAGCGCTAACTCAGGTGAAAAACCGTCATTGCCCATATTTATCACCGAAGCTATTTCTGATGTTTACTACAGAAGTAACCCAACGCTCAAAAAAGAAGTGATTAAGGCTAATAAAATAACCGGCATCGAAAACACAAGTGTTACTTCAGTAATGGGAGATATGTACCAGAATATTAACGTGTATGATAATCATATTCTGGTATTCAATAAAGACTTTGTGAGCCCTATTTCAGATAACGGATTTTTCTACTATAAATATTATCTGGAAGACAGTTTATTTATTGGAAATACACGTTGTTACCAGATTCGTTTTAAATCAAAACGTCCCCAGGAGCTTTGTTTTAGCGGAAACATGTGGATCTCCGATTCTACCTGGGCTATAAAACGATTGGAAATGAGTATTCCAAAAGATGCTAATATCAATTTTATCAATGCTGCTAATGTTGTACAGGAATTTGAAAAAATTGATAGTACCTGGATGTTAAGTAAAGACAGGTTGGTGATTGATTTTGCTATGAATAAAAATCAGGTGGGTATTTATGGTAGAAAAACAACTTCTTACAAAGATTTCAAGATTAATCAACCTAAGGATGTCAAATTTTATGGGGTGGGCGATAAGATAGTAGTTGAAGATTCGGCTTTGTTATACACCGATGAGTTTTGGAACAAGAGCCGCCATGATAGTTTGTCGGTGCGTGAAAAGAAGATTTATCACATGATCGACACCATCAAAACGTTACCGGTATATCGCACCTGGGTGGATATTTTGACCATTTTTGTTTCGGGATATAAAGTAGTAAATAATTTTGAAATCGGACCTTATTTTAACCTGGTAAGTTATAATAAGGTGGAAGGTTTGAGAACCCGGTTTGGCGGAAGAACCAGCAGTAAATTTAGCCGTTGGTACGAACTACAGGGCTATGTAGCTTACGGATTTAAGGACGAAAAATTTAAGTATAGTTTAGGATTTAAAAGCTTTATAACAAAGAAGCCGCACAGGCAGCTTATAGGAATGACTTATAAAAGTGATTACGAGATCCTGGGCCAAAGCCAAAACGGGTTTTCTCAGGATAATATTTTTGCTTCTTTGTTTAGAACAAGTCCTTTAACCAACCTGACCCGTGTTGATCAAACTTTTGCCTGGTACGAAAGAGAGTGGCTCGATGGACTAACTTCAAAAGTAACATTGATTGGGCGAACCATTACACCTTTGGTTTCCAATGCTTATAAATATTATCGCAATGATGGTAGCATTGCTACAAAGGAAAATATCAGGAACACGGAAGCCCGGTTGAACATACGGTTTGCGTATAAAGAAAAGTTCATTAGTGGCGATTTTAGCAGGATCAGTTTGGGCACTAAGTGGCCTATATTACAGGTAACCTATGCTAAATCACTCCAGAATGCATTTCGTGGCGAGTACGATTATCAAAAAGTGGTCTTGAATTTATTTGATCGGGTACGTCTCGTGTCGTTACTTGGATATACAGACTATTCGGGAGAAGTGGGAAAAATATTTGGAGCCGTTCCTTATCCTTTAATGGAATTACATGGTGGTAATGAAACTTATGTGTATGATTATATGTCGTTTAATATGATGAAATATTATGAGTTTGCCAGTGATCAATACGCATCTGTAGGTGTGTTTCATCATTTCGAGGGTTTACTGTTCAATAAGGTGCCATTGCTTAAAAAATTAAGATGGCGTGAAGTTGTTACCTGTAAAGCGCTTTGGGGAAGCGTCAATGATAAAAACAGAAAAACACTGATATTCCCGACAACTTTAAATGCTTTGGGCAGTGAGCCTTACGTAGAGGTAAGCGCCGGGATTGAAAATATTTTTAAGGTGTTCAGAATTGATGCTTTATGGCGTTCAACTTACCACCGACCGAAAGCTATCGATAATTTTGGAGTAAAATTTGGTTTCCAACTGGCATTTTAACCCGATTTTAGGGTAATCACTTTGCGCCAAAAAAATCTTTTTGGTCTTCCAAAAAAGCTGAATAAATACTTCACATTTTTTATAATTTTGCTTCGCTAATCTTTAGTTATATTTGATAGATATAGTTTTAAAGCCATGATACTTCGTTCAGAAAATTTAGTAAAAAAATATAAAAGCAGAACCGTTGCCAATAACGTGAGTGTTCAGGTACAGCAAGGTGAAATTGTGGGGTTGCTGGGACCAAATGGTGCCGGAAAAACCACGTCGTTTTATATGATTGTAGGGATGGTGAAACCGAATTCAGGAAAAATATTTTTGGATGATAAGGATATTACCGCTGAGCCTATGTATAAAAGAGCTCAGCTGGGAGTTGGGTATTTGCCACAGGAAGCTTCCGTTTTCAGGAAGTTAAGTATAGAAGATAATTTGCGCGCGGTTTTGCAAATGACCAAAAAAACGAAGGCGGAGCAAGAGCATAAAGTAGAAAGTTTGCTGGATGAATTTGCTTTACATCATGTGCGTAAAAACCTGGGAGATCAGCTCTCGGGTGGAGAAAGAAGGAGAACGGAGATTGCGCGCGCGTTAGCTACAGATCCAAAATTCATTTTATTGGATGAGCCTTTTGCGGGCGTTGATCCAATTGCCGTTGAAGATATTCAAAGCGTAGTTCGTACATTGAAAAACAAGAACATCGGTATTTTAATTACGGATCACAATGTACATGAAACATTAAATATTACTGACCGAACTTATTTATTGTATGCCGGAGAGGTTATTAAGTCAGGTTCGGCAGAAGATTTGGCCAACGATGAAATGGTGAGGCGTGTTTACCTGGGTGCTAATTTTGAGCTAAGGAAGTAATCTTGTCGGGTAATAACCATAAATCGCTGGATGAAGTTCATGCTTCTGTAAATACCTCAGGTAAGGGTGGTTTCAGGAAATTACTCGCGTTTATTGGGCCTGCTTACATGATCAGTGTAGGTTACATGGATCCGGGAAACTGGGCTACTGATATTGAAGGCGGAAGCAAGTATGGTTATAGTTTGATTTGGGTTTTAGTAATGAGTAATCTCATTGCTTTATTGTTGCAAAGTCATTGTATCCGTTTGGGTGTGGTTTCCGGAAGAGATCTTGCCCAGGCATCCAAGGATCATTATTCAAAGTTCATTAATTATTTTTTATATATCCTTGCCGAAATTGCCATTGCAGCCTGCGATTTGGCAGAGGTTGTAGGTATGGCCATCGGTATCCATTTACTGTTCCCATCAATCTCTATTTTGGGTGGTGTGTGTATTACGGTACTGGATAGTTTTGTGTTGCTGTTTTTATTAAATGCAGGAATTAGAAAACTGGAAGCCTTTATCATTTCCCTGGTGGCAATTATTGGTGTATCGTTTTTTATTCAGCTAATTATTGCAAAACCCGACGTGGTAGAAATCTCAAAAGGATTGATTCCTGGCTTTACCAATCAAAATGCTTTGTATATAGCTATCGGCATCATTGGCGCTACTGTCATGCCTCACAATTTATATCTACATTCCTCGCTGGTGCAAACGCGGCAATTTGAAAGATCACCGGTAGAGATTAAAAAAGCCATTCGCTTTAATATCATAGATAGTGCTGTTGCGTTGAATCTTGCTTTGTTTGTGAATGCCGCTATTTTAATTATTGCCGCTACTACTTTTTTTAACACCGGTGTAGAAGTTACAGAGATACAGGACGCCCATAAAATGATGGCACCCATGTTGGGAAGTACTTTAGCGCCTTTATTATTTGCTATTGCTTTAATTGCCGCCGGACAGAGTTCGACGGTTACGGGTACCCTGGCCGGCCAGATCATCATGGAAGGCTATCTGAATTTGAGATTACAGCCATGGATTCGCCGCTTATTAACGCGTTTAATTGCCATTGTCCCTGCATTTTTAACAATCTATTTTTTAGGAGAGGATAAAACCGGAGATCTTTTAGTGTTAAGCCAGGTAATCTTGAGTTTGCAGTTAGGCTTCGCCATTATTCCTTTAATTCATTTTGTGAGTAATAAAAAGCGTATGGGAGAATTCACTATTCCGCTGTGGCAGAAAATTGCTTCGTGGATCTCCGTTACAGTGATCGTATTTTTAAATTGCCAAATGCTATTCAATAAAGTACGAGAATGGCTGTCAGAATCTGAACATGCAATTTGGATAGGCGTTATTGTTATTCCATTTATGCTGATATGCTTAGGTATCCTGCTATATATTACATTTGAACCGTTGTTTAAAAAGGTCAAGCACAAGGTGCCTTCCCAGTTTCATGGCGAAGTATCTAAAATTCAATTTGAGGAACAAAGACCTTACTCTAGCATTGCTATTACAGTTGATTTCAGTACCAGTGATAATAAGGCTATTAATAAAGCGTTACAGTTGGGAGGAAAATCTGCACATTATGTGTTAATTCACGTTTTGGAAAGCACAAACGCCGTTATGTACGGTGCAGATACGAATGATCTTGAAAGAACAGAAGATAGCGAAAACTTATCTGCTTATAAAGCCCAGTTAATCGAACAGGGCTATCATTGTGAATTTCAATTAGGCTTCGGAAGTCCAAAAACAGTTATCCCCGACCTGGTTAAAACCTGCGACCTGCTGGTTATGGGAACTCATGGTCATACCACTTTTAAAGACTTATTATTTGGTACAACTGTTGAGAGCGTAAGGCATAAGATCAATATCCCATTAGTATTAGTGTAAGTATTTGTTTATAAAACTCGACAAATCAATTTTTTAAGTTTAAAAAATCCCTTATTTTGCAGTAAAATTCAATACTTGCAGATTGTAGTCAATACTCGCTTATTACTAAAAAATAAATTAGATGGCATTGGGTGGTTTAGTTATCAAACGCTAAAACGTATTACCCAAAATAATCCAAATGTGCATTTTGTTTTTTTATTCGATCGTGATTACGATGACGAGTTTGTGTTTTCGGACAATATTACTCCTTTGGTTATGGGACCGCAGGCGCGGCATCCCTTTTTGTATTATGCCTGGTTTCATTTTTCGGTTAAAAGTGTGTTAAACCGGTTAAAGCCGGATTTGTTTTTATCTCCCGATGGTTTTTTGTCTCCTGGGGCGAAGTGTAAGCAACTGCCCGTAATTCACGATATTAATTTCCTGCATAATCCCAAGGATCTGAATTCGTTAACGAGTAGATATTATAATCATTTTTTTCCTAAATACGCGCAATTAGCTACCCGAATAGCAACAGTGTCTGAATATAGTAAAATAGATATATCTAAACATTATCACATAGATCCAAATAAAATTGATGTTGTGTATAATGGAATTAATGAGGGCTTTAAGCCCTTAAATGAAATTGATAAGCAAAGCACGAGAGAAAAAATAGCTCAGGGAAAGCCCTACTTTTTATTCGTTGGCTCTCAAAGTCCTCGCAAAAATTTGAATCGTTTAATTGCGGCTTTTGATTTATTTAAGACGCAAACGCAATCCGAATATAAATTGGTTTTAGTTGGAGCGGTTTATTCCAATGAAGGGGATGTTAAACGCGTGATAGATAAGTCAACTTATAAAAATGATATTATTTTTACCGGCCGGCAGCCGCAGGAAGAATTAGAAAGGATCATGGCAAGTGCCTTTGCATTGGCTTTTGTGCCTTATTTCGAAGGTTTTGGAATTCCTATTGTGGAAGCCATGCAATGTGAAACACCTTTAATATGTAGTAATACTACAAGTATGCCCGAAATTTTGGGAGATGCCGGTATATTGGTAAATCCATTCGAAGTCAATGATATTGCCAGGGGTTTGATTGAGATGTACCATAACAAAGATTTACGTTTGCAGTTAATTCAAAATGGAAAGAACAGGAAGGATTGCTTTTCCTGGGATAAATCGGCAAACCTGCTTTGGCACAGTATCACGCAATGTTTATGAGCTCGCCCATTAGTAAATCAGCCTTTATTAAAGCTGAACAATGCTTAAAGCATTTTTATCTTTATAAAAATCATCCTTATTTGCGTGACTCTTTGTCGAAAGAAAAACAATTTATCTTTAAGCGCGGAACCGATGTAGGGATCTTTGCTCAACAATTATTTCCAGGCGGTGTTGATGTAACCGCTGGCGAAAAAAGAGATCAGCAATTATTTGCGGAGAAAACAAAACACCTGATAGGTCAGGGCGTTAAAACGATTTACGAGGCTACTTTCATATTCGACGGACTTTTGGTAATGGTTGATATTCTTCATAAAAAGGAAGATCATTGGATCGCTTATGAAGTAAAAAGCTCTCTAAAAATTACTGAAACTTATGTAAAGGATGCTTGCTTTCAATACTACGTTATCAAAAATTGTTTGCCGGAGCTTAGTGATTTTAATTTGCTGACTTTAAATTCTAAATATGTTTTGGCTGGTGAATTAGAGATTGGAAAACTCTTTAAAGCAACTTCAATAATGAAGGATGCTTTAAAGAATGTAGAGTATTTCGCGCATAAAACAAAAATAGCTAAACTAACCTTAGAGCAAAATAAAATACCGGATATTAAAATCGGCGCGCATTGCTTTCAGCCCTATGAATGCGATTTTTTAGGAACCTGTTGGAAAAACATCAATGAACCTAACTCAGTATTGACCTTGGGTAAATTAACGAAGCAGGCTATGTTTGAGTTATATGATCAAAATATCAAACGAATTGATGAAATCGACATTGGTACGATACAGCATAAAGAGGTTAAGATACAGGTAAAAGCGGCTATTGAGCAGCAAGAACAGGTCGTTAAAGAGGATGTCCGACAATTCATCGCAGATATAAAACACCCTGTTTGTAGTTTGGATATAGAAGTTTGGATGCCTGCTATTCCTTATTATAATGGAACGAAACCATTTCAACAAATTCCGTTTTTATTCTCTATGATCTTTGAACAGGATGGTGAGGTCAAGCGCTACAGTTATTTTAAGCCTATTGAAGAAGACTTACGGAAACAATTTTTGGAAACGATTTTATCGGCCACCAGGGATTTTCAGTCTATTTTGATGTTTGATAAATCTTTGGAAGAAACTGTTTTAAATCAACTGGCAACATTATATCCGGAGTATATTAGTGATATTAATATACTTAAAAATAAGATCATTGATCTGGCTGAACCAATTAGAAAGGGCAACTATTATCATCCAGATATGAAAGGAAATTTTACGCTAAAAAGTATTGCACCACTTGTAAACAAAGAGTCAGGCTTTGATAATCTGGATATTCAATCTGGTATCAGTGCCATGTATATTTACGAAAGTTTACTGAAGCAAAATGAAATTGAAGGAGAACATATTAAACAACAGTTGATAGACTATTGTGAAATGGATGCCCTCGTTACTTACCAGTTGTTGAATTTTTTTAAAAGTAAAGTGGATCGATAACAATTAATGCAATTAAAAATAACCATACTTGTTTGTCTATTCCCCGCCTTTTTTTATGCGCAGTTCAGAATTGATACGGCAAAACGGGTAAATTATCTGGCCATTCCGATATTATTCAGAACGCCGGAAACTGGCTGGGCTTACGGACTGTCGGGTTCAGCCAATTTTAAAACATCCCACAAAAATGATACAGCTACTCGCACTTCTGTTATCACTGCACTGGGTATTTTTTCTGAACGCCAGCAAAACGTTCAAGGTCTGGATGCAACCATTTACTTTCCTAAGGAAATATTTATCCTGTATTTTAATTCGTCACATAGTTACTTTCCCGATAATTTTTGGGGTATTGGACAGGATTCAAAAAACACAGATGTAGAACGCTACGTGTTTGAACAGGTGGCGGTTAGTCCGCACTTGAAGAAAAAATTCTGGAAGCACACCTTTTTTGGGCTTCTGGCTGATTATCAAAATGTGTTCAGGATACAATATACAGAAGGCGGTCTAATGGATTCGACCTTCTTCTACGGTAAAACAAATTACAATATCACCGGGCTTGGCGCAACGGTCAGTTACGATACCCGTAATTCAACGTTTTGGCCCACAAAAGGCGTTTTTATGCAAACACATTTTACGACCTATAATAAAGAATTTGCTTCTACTTATTCGTTCAATAAATGGACTGCAGAGATTCGCTTATTTAAAAAAGTATTTAAAAACCACGTTGTTGCCGGACACTTATACAACTATGCAACGTTTGGAGAAACCCCGTATCGCTCTATGGCATCATTGGGCGGAGCAGGTGGTATGAGAGGTTTTTACCAGGGTAGATTCAGGGATAACTGCATGTATTCTGCCATAGTTGAATACCGATTACCAATTTGGTGGCGTTTTAGCGCTTGTGTATTTGGAGGTGTGGGTGATGTTTACAGCAAACCCAAAGATATTAATATTGGTAGTTTAAAGAGCAGTTTTGGTGGTGGTTTAAGAATTTCTATTCTTGAAAAAGAAAAACTGAATTTAAGAATCGACTACGGCTATTCTGATAATTACAATAAAGGGTTGTATTTCACCATCGGGGAGTGTTTTTAGTTGAGTAAAATTTGCTTGTAACAGAATATAATATCCTTTTTACTCATTAATTCAACTACCTTTAGTATCTGTCTGTCTAATCAGGCTTTTATGCCTGTGGAAAATGAATTTGAAATTTTAATCAGTAGTTTTATTAGTGAAAAAGTAGGAATCGCTAACCACTTTTTAAGCGACGAACTTACAGGAAATCTGAAACAAAATTTATTATCACTTCTTGAAAAAAATCAGCTGGCGAAAGCGGGTATAGGAAATGATAATAAATTGATATTCGATGATAGTGTAAGGAGTGATTCTATTTATTGGCTGGATCGAAAACATGAAAATGAACATGAAAATGATTTTCTGGATCAGATTGATGATTTTATAAAATACCTCAATAGAAGTTGCTTTGCCGGTATTACGGGATATGAATTTCATTATTCGGTATACGAAATTGGTGGCTTTTATAGAAGACATATTGATCAGTTTCAGGATAATTCGAGCCGTAAATATTCTATGATCAGCTATTTAAATGACAATTGGCAAAAAAATGATGGAGGCGAGTTAGTGGTGTATCAAACTTATAACAATAAAAATATTGCCCCCACGCAGGGCAAAACTGTTTTATTTAAAAGCAATGAGTTGCAACACGAGGTTTTAGTGACTCAAAAACAGAGGATGAGTATCACGGGCTGGTTAAAAAGAGATGGTTTAGCATAATGCTTAACCTACATTTTAACATTCTTTAGTTCATAGTTTCTCTGCCATTAAACATAAATTTCTTCTGCCTGTATTAACTTTAAGTCTTGATTAGATAATCACTAGTCACTTATAACTAATCACTTTTTATATGTCAAAAATTAAAGTCGGAATTTTGTTTGGTGGTCGTTCAAAAGAACGTGAAATTTCTTTTGCTGGTGGAAGAACTGTGTATGATAATTTAAATAAATCTATTTTTGAAGCTGTTCCGTTATTTGTTGATTCATTCGGAAATTTTGTGTTGTTGGATTGGAATTTTGTTTACAAAGGTACCATCAGAGATTTTTATCCACCGGTTGAATTTATTCCTTCAACTAATACCGATTTTCAATATTACGCCGAAAATCTGGGAAATTTAACTGTTAAACAACAGGATGAATTAATTTCTAAAATCGGAAAAAAAATAGAAGTAAATGAATTAAGTTCGTTAATTGATTTTGCATTTTTAGCGTTACATGGTCCGTATGGCGAAGATGGCCGTATCCAGGGACTTTTAGAGTATTTACATGTTCCATACTCGGGAAGCGGTATTTTGCCAAGCTCCATTGGAATTGATAAAAGTGTGCAAAAAAGATTAATGGTTAATGCCGGATTCAATAGTCCGAAATATTTCACCATACAAAGAACTGATTGGATCAGCGGAAATGTAAAAGGTGTTTGGGAAAAGGCTAAATCTGAAATTGGTTTTCCCATGGTTATTAAACCGGCAAACCAGGGTTCATCTATCGGAATTTCTATATTAAATACTGAAGCCGAATTGTTATTTATATCAACCATTGAAAAAGCATTATTTTTAAAATGGATTGACGGCACTTATTGGCAATCTTTAACCGATGCAGCTAAAATTGAATATATACGCACTGTTTCAGACATTCGTGAAGGTATTGGAATGCCAGTAAAAATTAGGGTTAGCAAAAATGATTTTGAAAGCGGCGAAATGTTTTTTTACAATCAATACGAATTAATTAATTTTTTAAATGCTCATTGCAACAACCTAACTAATGTTTTATTAGAAGCACTGGATGGAGAGAGTACAGTAATCATTGAAGCGTTTATTGAAGGAAAAGAATTTTCGTGCATTGTGTTGGAAGATACTGACTCTAATAACAAAACCATCGCGTTACCACCTACTGAAATTAGAAAAGGGAAAGAATTATTTGACTACCGCAGTAAGTATTTACCTGGATTGTCTCGTAAAATAACTCCCATTGAAGCAACTGATGAGCAAATAAATGCTATCCGTAAAGAATGTGAACGGTTATTTTCTGAATTATCGTTTGATGTTTACGCCCGTATTGATGGCTTTTTAAGTACAGATGGCCGGGTATTTTTAAATGATCCAAATACCACGTCTGGAATGATGCCATCATCTTTCTTCTTTCACCAGGCAGCGGAAATTGGTTTAACACCTTCTCAGTTTCTAACCTACATTATCCGCACTTCTTTAAGTAAGCGCATTCAAAATTCAAAAGGCGCGTCTATTTATGAACCATTACTAGATAAGCTGGATTCGTTTTTACATGACGAGAAAAATGCGAGTAATAATAAAATGCCGGTGGCTGTTATATTAGGAGGCTATTCATCTGAGCGCCATATCTCCGTTGAAAGCGGTAGAAATATTTTTGAGAAGTTAGCTTCTTCAGAAAAGTATGCGCCAATCCCCGTTTTTCTGACAGGGGATAACACTAATCATTTGATGTACCAGATACCCATCAATGCTTTGTTGAAAGATAATGCAGATGATATTAAAGATAAGATCAACAATTGGAAAATACATCCTGTTATTAAAGATATTATAGTTCAATGTAAAACGATTACAGATAAGTACGGATCGCCAAACAATTTAATTGCCCCCAAACAGTTAACCTATGACGATCTTGCGAAGGAAGTAAAACAGGTTTTTATTGCCTTACATGGTCGTCCTGGTGAAGATGGCGCCATACAGGAAAAACTGGAAACAGTTGGTTTAACCTATAATGGTTCTGGTAAAGAAAGTTCGTCTATTACGATAGATAAATACCGAACTAATGAAATTTTAATGCAACATGGTTTTCTTGCGGCAAAACATTGTTTAATTACAACCGACGATTGGAAAAATAATAAAGATCAGGTTAAACAAAAATTACAAAACGAATATGTATATCCGCTAATTGCAAAACCTGTCGATGATGGTTGCAGCAGTGCCGTTAAAATGATAAAAAATTTCGGGGAGTTTGAAGCCTTTGCCACTTTGATATTCAGAACTACTGAAGCCTTTGATGCAAAAGCAGCTGAAATACTTCGTATAAAAGACAAGGAAGAGTTTCCTCAAAAAACAGTTTTATTGGTAGAAGAGTTGATTAGTAAAAACGGGGCGAAACATTTCCTGGAAATTACCGGCGGCATGTTAACTAAGCTGAACGCAAAAGGAGAAGTGGAGTATGAGGTGTTTGAAGCATCAGAAGCACTAGCCAGTGGCGAGATTTTAAGCCTGGAAGAGAAATTTTTAGCAGGACAAGGGCAAAATATAACACCGGCGCGTTATTCCAGAGACGAGATAGAGCGACAAATGATCTCCAATAAGGTTAAAGAAACGTTAGGTGCAGCAGCCCGGGTGTTAAATATCGTTGGTTACTGTCGAATCGACGCCTTTGTGCGCATATTTGATATCGACCATGTAGAAGTTGTTTTTATTGAAGTAAACTCTTTACCAGGCATGACACCTGCAACCTGCATTTATCACCAGGCTGCAATTAATGGCTACAAACCTTATAATTTCATTGATCGAATTTTGGAATTTGGCGCTCAAAAAGCAGTCACTTTTGCTTAAGTCTACCGTGGGTTATTAACCGACTAAAAAAAGATTTGTATATAGGTGATTATCAGTACGTTTAACCTTTAATTAACCGTTAATTAACGTGTTATAAACAAGTAAGAAACATATTTTGAACATTTTTTGGTACTATAAAAGACGGTCATTCGTCTAATAAGTTAGTTTATTAACAATTGTCAACGTACCTTTGTTAATAACTGTAAACTCCAAGTACCATGTTCGAGATTTTAAAAAACTTTGAAAGTAAATTCGGTTCCCTTAAAAAAAAGGGATTAAGAATTGAAGGTTTATCTATGATAGACCCAAAACGTAAGAAACACGTTATTATGATTTCCAAGCCGTTTTTATTTGATAACCGTCAGTTACCAAAATCATACGAAGGTTTGGATATTAAATCAAAGATCGAAGGTGGTTTACCGGAAGAATTTAAAATTGAAAAAGAAGCTATAAAGAAAGATTATTTATGGGCTCCGAATAAATTTGAAAAATATGTTGACCGTTGCTCAGAAGATATCAAAAAACAATTCGGAAATCCAAATATGTCTCGTTCAGAGATGTTGGACGCATTGGCCTTTGGAAGTTTTGAAGATCACAAACAAAAAACATTGAATTTAATTAAAGAAGGAAAAATTCCTGCAATTAATTTAAATTAAGATAAGCAATTGACTAGGGTATAATTAAGGGTTAAACTTTTATAAATTGCGTTAAGATCCTCTCAGAAATGAGGGGATTTTTTGTTTTGTGGCATTTACCACCTTTTGTTTAAATAAGAGCGTAAGTATTAAAAAATCTATTTTTTAAACCATATATTTACATCACTTTATAAAGTGAGTAACGCTGTAGACCAAATAAAAGCACCAATTAGCAAACACATGGATGAGTTTGAAATTAAATTCAAACAGTCCATGAAAAGCAATGTGCCCTTATTGGATAAGATCACCAATTACATTGTTAAGCGTAAAGGAAAACAGATTCGCCCTATGTTTGTTTTTTTGAGTGCTCAGAGCGCCGGAGTTATTAATGATAGTACTTACAGGGCAGCTTCTCTCATCGAATTATTGCACACCGCCACGTTAGTTCATGATGATGTGGTAGACGATAGTAACGAGCGCCGTGGTTTTTTCAGTGTAAACGCATTATGGAAAAATAAGATCGCCGTTTTAATTGGTGATTTTTTATTATCCAGTGGTTTATTGTTATCGTTAGATAATAATGATTTTCATTTATTGAAGATTGTTAGCAGTGCTGTTAGGGATATGAGTGAGGGAGAGCTTCTTCAAATTGAGAAAGCCCGTAAACTGGATATATCTGAAGAAATTTATTTTGAGATCATTACGAAAAAGACAGCAGCTTTAATTGCCGCTTGTTGTGCTGCAGGTGTAGCCTCAGTTACCAGTGATGAAAAAGTGATCCAACAATTCAAGGAGTTTGGCATTAATACAGGAATTGCTTTTCAGATAAAGGACGATTTGTTTGACTTTGGAGACGATACCTCTATAGGTAAACCAACCGGTATTGATATTAAAGAAAAGAAGATGACTCTTCCTCTGATTTATGCGTTAAGCAATAGCACTTGGTTAGAAAAAAGAAAGATCATTAATATTGTTAAAAATCATAACGATGATCCTAAGAAAGTAAGTGAGGTGATTAATTTTGTGATACAAAAGGGTGGCATACAGTATGCAGAAAAAGTAATGCATCAGTACAAACAAAAAGCACTTGAAATACTGAATACAGTTGTCGATAGTCCTTCCAAACAAAGTTTAATACAATTAGTCAATTATTCAATCGAACGAAAAAAATAAAAATATGATAAGATCGGTTTTAACTCCTGTATGTTTTGTGATTTTCTTTGCGGTCTTCCTTTCAGGCTGTAAGTCCGATGGAAGTTCAACTGTTGAAACAACCTCGCAAAACAAAGCAAAATCTATTTCAAAAGAAGATTCGGCAAAAGTTGCCAATGAATTAAATAAATACATGATACAGCCACCCGATCCTGATTATACAGGCGATTATGTGGATAAATATTCTAATGGCGTTATCAAGTTCACCGGCTTTTTTAGATTTGGATTACGTCACGGGCAATGGATGGCTTTTTATGAAAATGGTCTTAAATGGAGCGAGTGCTTTTATGATAAGGGTAAAAAACACGGCGCAACCATGGTGTATCATCCAAACGGTGAACTTAAATTTTCGGGATGGTATAAAAATGACCTAAAGGACAGTTTATGGTTTTGGTACGACGAAAAAGGCAAAGAAATTGACAGGCACGCCTTTAGAATGGGAGAAGAAACAGGATTGGTGAACTAAATATTTTGCCGGCGTATCTTAATGGCATCTGCAAAGCTTATGTTGTGTATTTTTGAATCAAGCCAGGCATAGAAGTTAAAATATTCCAGAGCATTTTTTTCATATTTGTCTTTAAACACTTTTTCGAGTTCATCTTTAAATTTAACATAAGTTTCTTTTTGCTTGCTGTCTCTTTTTGACAAAGCAATCTTTTTAAAATAGTCTAAAAACACACTTTCAAATTTGTATTGTTTTTCCTGTTGGTTGAAAAAACGCACACTCGACTTGTAGATATAGGTCAAAAGATCATCGTTGCCAAGCTCAAAATGAACAATTAGGTTAATCAATTTCGATATACGAATGACGTCTTGCCTTAAATCTTCATAATTGGTGTTGATGATCCTGTTTAACCAATGCAAACATTTATTGTATTCTCCCACACCAAAGTAAACCATACTGATAGTGTGGTATATTCTCACCAGATCTTCATTATTAATTTTTGACTCATATTTATCCAAACCTTTAATAACATACGGAATGATGTTGGTTGCCTTGTCATGCTGCCCTATATAAGAGTATAAAACCATTTCGGTTATATATGATTGCGTAAAGATTGTGATCTGTAAATCTGTAGCCTTAAACATTTCATTCAAAGACAATGATTTTAGTTTATCAATCATTTTAAAGCCGTCATTATATTGCTTTTTAATGGCGCAATACCTTACGAGGTAACCGTGTGAAACTATGTAATAATAAGGCATTTCGGAGATGATCTCCGGCTTATTTTCAAGTTCGATGATGAGCTCGGATAACGATTTATTTACTTCATCCATTTCATTTAGCAACATGTGTGCTACCCCGATAATAAACAGGCAAATGATTTTTGATTTATTTGATAAAAAACCATTTTGTTCTGCAAAGCGTCTGGTTTCTTTAATAATATCCGTAATTTCTTTTACATCCTCTTTGCTGCGGGCAATCATTAACCTTGATGAGAGTGCATTCAATTTAGCTAACTGCAATTCATAGGCAGCATAATTTTCAATTTTACCAAACAACGCGTTTTCTTCTTCAATCAATTCATCCAGTGTACGGTAATTAATGTCGCCAAAATGCGCTTCCATATCAACTAACACTTTTTCAAGTTCTACAATCTCCAGTAAACTGTAAAACAGCTCATAATCCTGGGCCATTTTTTTGATGATGCTTAATTGCTTTCGGGATTGTTTATAAAGCGACTTATTGAAAAGTAACTGAATATTCTTGATCTCCTCGTCAATTTTAGCACTCGCGCTTGTTTCCTGTCGGTGAAACCGTAAACTTTTTAAAATGTGATGTAATAATTGATTTTTTTCGGAGGCAAAATGTTGAACAAATATCTCGTTCTTAAAATGATTTTTTACAAGGTCCTCATCGTAGTTATCTTGTTTATGAATGAAATTATAGAGTTTAATATAATTTTTGTCACCCTGCTGTAATGAAGAGAGTAAAATAAATTTCTTTTCCTCTTCCGGAGTTAAGGACTTAATAATGTCAAATAATTGATTAGTTGGTTTCATGGGTCGACTTTATTATTTTATGGCCACATGGTGTACCCGGTTAGTTATTCGCTTTTTTGCTTTAGGTAAATATGGGTATTTCATAATAAGTTAGTTTGCCCAGGCCTTGGCGTATTTTTTCTGCATGAGCTTATCCATGGGTGTTTGATTTATTTTGGATTCAATATAAGCTTCTATATCAAAATAAAAACTTACATTTTTCTCATGAGGATCTTTCATGACGTCATCCAAATCTTTTTTAAAGCTTGAAAATATTTCTTTTTCATTTTCTTTATCTCTTACCTTCATCTCTGATAATTTTTCGAAATAGGAAAGGATAAGTTTTTCGGTTTTAAAATATGAAATCTGAGTTTTATAATAATTTTTGATAGTTGAAATAATGTATCCGAGCTGTTTAAAATTATTCAACTCATAATGCAAACCTATATTCAGAATTCGTGCGAACGACTGTAAATCCTCTCTTAACAAGTTATTTCCTTCACTTAAGATCAACGAAATATAGTGCTGTGCTTTTTTATAATCGCCAAAATAAGTATTCATAATAGCAATGTTGTAATAAAAAACCAGTTCTTCTTCCTTGTTTATTTTTCCTTTAAATTCAAGAAGCGCTTTTTCTATTTCCACCACATTTTCTGTGGCTTCTTTTAATTTACCACTGTTTGTATTGAGTATCAACTTGCCATTTAAAACTGCTGTTAATATTTTTAGTTGTAAGTCGGTTGTATTAAAGGCTTTTAAACTGGTTTTCTCTTCAAGTTGGCCTATTCTAATCGAACAGCTTTTGTATTTTTTTTCTTCGTAAGCAATATTTATTAAGTTACTTAAGGTAGTTATATACCTGCTTGGCATCTCCTCAATAAGCTCCTTGTTTGTATCCATTAGATTTAATACCAATTGGCATTCTTCCTCTCGGCTTTGGTTATCCTGGCACCTGCAAAATAAGATAGAACGACAATGGTGATAAATGATCAATGCTTTGGTTGATTTGATTAGCTTATCATTTTTTAACATGGGGGATTTTAAAAACGAACTGATCACTTCCAGGTCCTGTTCGGTTTTTGCTTTATTTTTTTGGCGGGTATTTAAATTGATTTTGGAATATAAAAGGGTATAAGTGCCTAAATTCTTGGCTTTTTCAATTACGTCCAGTTCTTCTTTCACCAGATTTTCAATAGTATTGTTTTTAATGTTGAATTGAGTTTCAATGGAGATTAGTAATTTTTCAAGACCAATGAGTTCTAAAATGAAATGAAAGCGCTCAAAGCGGTATGCCTCTTGTTTTTGTTTATTGAGGATTTTTCGGCATTGTTTATACTGTGCCTTGTCAAATAAATTTAAAATATTTGTAATCTCGTCTTTTATAACATAGGATGCGCTACTCTCGGCATGGAAAGACCTAAGGCATTTTAAAATAAAATTATAGAGATTTTCAGAGGTATGACTTTTAGTTTGAAGTGTATCTGTTTTTGATTTAGCGGTTTTAGCATAAAAATCTTCTTTAAAATCGGTTGCTCCTTCAATGGTATTAAATAACGTAATTAAATTTGGGTTCAGATCGCTGGCTGAAGCAGTTAGTTTTAGAAAACGTTTTTCGGATTTAGATAAGGATTTAACAAGATCAAATAAATCCCTGTTGGAAATTAAGTTCATATTAGCAATACAATTTTAACAGAATATTATAGAACTCCTAATTGATTATACTAATTAACTAATTTTAATTAACTTTATTTAAAAATTGGTTAAATGAAAACAATTTATTCTTTCCTTTTTATTGTATTCCTAATTAGCGGTTATGCTCAAATCACTAACTGTCAATCTCATAAGTCCGGCGCTATGGCTAGCTCAATCTATTACTCACCGGAAAATCTAAGAAGTGATACATTTGATATTTTGAAATATACCATTAATCTCAATATCACAGATTTTGCAAATCAAAAAATCAGCGGGCACACAATCGTTCGTTTTGCCCCAAAATTAAATGCACAAAGTAAGCTAAGTCTTGACCTTTTAAAAATGGTTATCGATAGCGTTAAGCAGGCCTCCACTTTACTTACATACGTTTATAACGATACGTTGCTAAAAATAACTCTTCCCTCCACAATGAATATTATTGATACAGCTGATGTGTATATCTATTACCACGGTACGCCACAAGGAGATCCTTCTGGCTGGGGCGGTTTTTCATTTAGCGGAAATTATGCCTATAATCTTGGAGTGGGTTTTGGCGCCAAACCACATAATTATGGAAGAGTATGGTTTCCTTGCTTTGATAATTTTGTAGAGAAGTCAATTTATGAATTTAATATTACCACTGTTTTAGCGAAAACTTCTTTTTGTAACGGCGCCTTGATGTCAGATATTACAAATGGTGGTTTACATACCCGTAAATGGGTTTTAAATAAGGAAATTCCTTCTTATTTGGCGTCAGTAGCAGTTGCAGATTATACACAGGTGAACTGGAGCATTGCGGCAGCTAACGGTAATTTGCCGGTAACACTCGCTGCGAGGGCTTCTGACACAATAGGATTAAAAAATGGATTCATCCATTTGCCAAATGCTGTTTTGGGTTTCGAAAATTATTATGGACCTTATGTTTGGAACAGGGTGGGATATTGCCTTGTTCCGTTCAACAGTGGGGCAATGGAGCACGCTACTAATATTTCTTATCCGCAGGCTGCCACGAGCATTGTTTATGAGTCTCAATTAATGGCTCACGAACTATCACACCATTGGTGGGGCGATTTGATGACCTGTGAGACGCAGGAAGATATGTGGCTTAATGAAGGAATGGCTAGTTACAGCGAACGCATGTTTCTGGAATGGACTTACAATTACGGAAAATATATCGCTGAGGTAAAAAGTATACATGATGATATTGTAAAGTATATTCACCTAAGGGAAAAGGGTTTCAGGGCAATTTCGGGAGTGCCACATCAATATACTTATGGGGATCATGTTTACAAAAAAGGGGCCGACGTTGCACATACCTTAAGAAGTTACATGGGAGATGCCGCGTTTTTTGCGGGGTTAAAATATGTAATGCAACAAAAGGCTTTTAAAAATATGAATAGTATTGAATTTAGGGATTTATTGGCTGCTTCTTCCGGACAAAACCTGAACGATTTTTTTGATAACTGGGTGTTAAATGGAGGTTGGCCTCACTTTTCTATCGATTCGGTTAATACCACGGGCAGCGGCTCGCCTTATACTTCGGTAATATATGTTAAACAAAAGTTATTTGGCGCACCGGCTTTATTTTCAAACGTGCCTTTGGAAGTTAGCTTTATGGATGCTTCCTGGAACAAAGAAGTTAAAACACTTAACATGACGGGGGCAGCAAAATCTTTCACAATTCAAACTAACGTTATGCCTGTTTATGCAGGTATGAATGTTGAGTCGAAAATCAGTGATGCTGTTTCATCTGAAGTTAAAATAATTAAAACCAACACCACTCTTAATTACACGCTTGGCAGGGCAACTGTTTTTGTGTTGAATAAAGGCGTAGATTCTTCGTATGTGAGGATAGAACATAATTTTGCTGCACCTGATCCTTTTCAAAATAACCCCTATAATTTTCGTTTAAATTCTCAGCACTATTGGAAAGTGGATGGAATATTATCTTCAGGATTTGTTGGTAAACTCAGGTTTAATTATGACGGAACTAAAACCATGTCGGGAAATAGTTACCTGGATACTTGTTTAACAATTGTGAATGGGGATAGCATTATTTTATTGTATCGCAAAAATGCCGGTGATGACTGGAAAGAAGTAAACAGCTACACCAAAATAAAGATCGGATCAAAAACCGGGCTGTTGACGGCAGATACCTTAAAGTTCGGTGAGTATGTTTTTGCTAACGGGCATAGTAACATTCTCACATCCGTTAAAAATCAAAAGCAATTGATGGCGTTAAATGTCTTCCCAAATCCTGCATCAGGAGTTATTACCGTAACTATCGATAATTATAAGATCAAAAACAGTTTTCATTTTATCATATACGATATGCAGGGAAAACCTGTCAAACAGATTGATAAAATCAATCAATCAACAGAAATCGATATCAGCAACATGTCCCGCGGCAGTTATGTCATCAATATGATTGAAAATAGCCAAACGCTTTCGAGTAAAATATTTATAGTTGATTAACGGTTTGTTAGCTTAAAGCATGAACCATAGCTTTTGCCTTTAGTAAACATTCTTCATATTCATCTTCCGGGTTGCACATAGCTGTGATAGCACTCCCAACTGTAAAACTTAGGTACTGCTTTTTTTCATCGTAAAAAATACTGCGAATTAAAACACTCAAAACAAAATCACCTTTTGAATCTATATATCCCAGAGCACCGGAATAAGGGCCACGATTATACAATTCATGAGTATCAATCAATTGCATCGCCTTTATTTTTGGCGCTCCCGTCATACTTGCCATAGGAAATGTGGCGTTTATAATATCATTGAAAGAGGTGTTTTCTTTTAAGTCACAACTCACAGTACTTACCATTTGGTGAACCTGCTCATAAGTTTCAATCGCACATAATTTATCCACGTTCACAGTTCCTTTTTGTGCAATGCGTGACAGGTCATTTCTTGCCACATCAACAATCATTACATTTTCGGTTCTTTCTTTTAAATTAGATTGAAGTTCTTCAATAATCGCTTTATCTTCCTCTTCGGTTATACCGCGTTTCGCTGTTCCTTTAATAGGCTTGGTTAAAAGCTTGTTGCCGGTTTTGGTTAAAAATAATTCGGGACTCGACGAAATTATATACTGAGAGTTGAACTTTACTAAAGCTGAATAAGGTGCGTGGCTAATACTACTTAGTTTTTGATAAATCGTTAAAGGGTCAATTGTTGTATAAGCTTCAAAAGTAATGCAATAATTTATTTCATAAATGTCGCCTTGTTGTATGTGTTTTTTGAGAGCGTTTACTGTTTGTATATAATCCTGTTTATGAACAGTTGATTTAATTTCCAGGGCTTGCGGTTGAGTATTAACAGACTCAAAAAAATCGGCGGGAATTTCTCTATTTTCTTCTACCTCAATTACCAGTTGCTCCCTAAACTCAAGTGGATTATTGTGCTTTAACAAAAAAGATTCAATGCTGTTTTTATGATCATAATTAAGAAAAACAAGATAATCTTTCCCGGATTCAATTTGCTTTTCAGGTTCTTTATTAGACAGCAAAATTTTATTATCAAAACCAAATGCATTTTGATGAGATTGAAATATGCTTACATATTTATAATTGGCGATATAGGTTTGAATAGTGTTTATAAGGATATTTTTTTAGCAACTGCAAATGTAATATGTATAAAATTGTAATGACAACATAATCAAGTAATAAAAACCTAAATCGATAAATTAATTTAACATTTGGTGAAGGATGGATCAGACTGAGTAAAACTTTGGATATTATTGAGGGAATTCGATTTGTCTTTTTGTATTTTTTTTGTAAATTCATTACGTAATAAAGATTCTATGAAAAAAATCATCCTACTTTTAGCAATTTCATTTCTATCCCATTTTATAAAAGCGCAAAATGTTGGTATCAATGCAACCGGTGCAACACCAAATACGAGTGCTATGTTAGATATTGTTTCAACTAACCAGGGACTATTAGTCCCACGAATTGCATTATCAGATTTAACAGTAGCAGCACCGGTAACAACGCCTGCTGTTAGTTTAATTGTTTATAATACAGCTACAGCAGGAGCTTCTCCCAACAACGTTACACCCGGTTTTTACTATTGGGACGGAGCTAAATGGATAGCATTTTCCGGAAATGGCGGAAAGGAATGGGCTTTACTAGGAAATTCAGGGACAGTAGCAGGCACTAATTTTTTAGGAACTACCGATAATCAGGCATTGGATTTTAGAACCAACAACATAAATAGAATGCGAATTCTTACTAATGGAAACGTGGGAATTGGTACCACCGCACCGGTTTACACATTGGACTTAAATAATGGAACATTTGGTTTTGGTAATGCTAATTCCAGAACAGAAAGCAGAAATGATGCAGGGCTACAGGGTAACGCGGGTGCTCAATCCGGTTTTTTTGAAACGTCCACTCCAACAAACTATCCTGCCGGAGCAACAAGTTGGTGGCATTTAATAGATACAAGACATAGTAATTCCGGAAACAATTATGCATTACAGATTTCCGGAAGCTTTTTTGATCAAAAGTTGTTTTTTAGAAAAACCAACTCCAATGCCGCGCAAGCCTGGACAGAGATATTAAGTTCTGCAAACAGCCCGGTATGTGTTTCATTAGCTAGTGATTATATTGTTAATACTGCAGCATTTGCCACTGTGACGGGCATGTCAGTTACATTTGTTGCCACGAAAACTACTGCGTTAGTGCAGTTAACCAGTTCAGGTTTTGCTTATACAAATTCTATGGCTAGCGTATTTTTCAGGGTTTTTAATAGCACCACCGGTACTTCTTGTGGAGGGACAAATACGAATATGCAATCCTATGATGACACCCGGGGAACTATAACACCCTGGAGTTGCGCATTTTCGAAAAATATAACAGGACTAACACCCGGAACGAGTTATACATTAATTGTTCAAGGCCAGAGAAGTGGTATTTGGGGTACTCTTGATGCAGTTATATATGCAGGAACCAACCCAGACAGTCACCACTTAACGCTGACCGTGTTTCCATAAAATATTTAATGTAAACTTCCTATGAAATTGAAAAGTGTATACGTGTTTTTTATTATTATGTTGAGTTTTTTTACAAAAGCACAATCATCGAAGGACAGCAGCCCGGTTTTAGCAAATTCTGGATCTTTTGCCAGTGATTCGTTAAACAGGAAAAACCAAAATAGTCAGCCGAAATTATCTATGCAGGATTCTAAGTCGGCTAGTCAAGGTCATCCAGCACACCCAGCTAATTTAAAAGACAGTGAACTAATTGAAACAAAACCAGTAAAAATAGACGTAGATCCAAAAAAATAGGCAACTGATTGTCGCGACATTAAATGAAAAAAATAATAATAATAGTATTGTTCCCGTTGTTTGCTTTCTCGCAAGGTTTGATAAACAATGGCGCACGTATTGTTTTTGTCGGAGCTGCACAAATGTATATCGATGGCTCCACAGGTAATTACCTCAGTCAATCATCTGGTTCTATTACACCAAGTGCTACGTCAAGTATTACACTTTTGGGAAACTGGACAAATAATTCCGCCAACGTTGCCTTTACCAGCGATGGGGGTGGAGTGGTTTTAGCAGGAACGGCACAAACTATAAATGGAAGTAATGCCACTGCCTTTTATAATTTATCACTGGCTGGCAACGGTATCAAAACATTAGCGGTTAACTCTACAACGGTTGGTGGTCAATCGTTATTTACGGGTGCATTAGGTGTTGGTTCATCTACGTTAGATTTAAATGGAAACCGATTGGATGTAACGAATGCTTTGGCAAGCGCCATAACACGTTCTAGCGGCTATATCATTAGTGAGACCAACGCGGGTGTTAACCCAAGCATTATAAGATGGTATCACCGCCTTGTTGGAGGAACAAAAATTTATCCTTTTGGAGTGGCGGGTTCCTATATTCCTTTTACGTTCGATATCACAGTTCCTATGACTAATGCCTCTGCTTATGTAGATGTTTCAACACGCTCTACAGCAGCCGCTGATAATCAGCCATGGGCCGGACCTAGTAATGTGGCCGGCGTTGGGCATATGTATTCCCCTAATCCTCCAATATCTGTTGATGGTTCCATTCCGTCTGTAGTAGACAGATGGTGGGATATTACCAATAGCCACGCCGTTTTAGCGAACGTTACTTTTAGTTATCGCGGATCGGAGAACACGTTAAATGATCCTTTATATTTTGCTGGCGCGGCCATTGGAGCACAGTATTGGGATGGTACAGCCTGGATGCCCAACAATTCTACGATTGGTTCTGCGGCCTCGGTAACATCAGGAGTTGGTGCTGTTACTGCAAATAATTTAAGTTCATTTTGCCCCTGGGTGTTGTCTTTAGCTTTGGCGCCATTACCGGTAGAATTATTAGACTTTAATGCGGTATGTTTAACGAACGAAATTGCAGTGGAATGGTGTACCTCTTCAGAAAAAGATAATAGCTATTTCACAGTCGAACAATCTGCCGATGGTATTAATTTCTTGCCAATTGGTCAACTATTTGGGAATGGAACAACCAATCAAAAGCATTGCTATAAATATCTGTCGTCATCTGTCTCAGAAATTTCTTATTTTAAATTGATCACCACCGATAAGTACGGAATGAAGAATGCGTCTAAGATAATCTCTGTAGCAGGGTGTAACAGCGAAGGCGAAAATATTTTAATAACCAATGACGGCTCTAACCAAGTAGGCGTAATTTTAAATTCTTTAACTGATCAAAATTTGCAATTATACGTTCACAATGCTTTAGGGCAATTAGTGCAGGAGAAAGAGATAAAAGCATTGAAAGGACCAAACAACATTCACGTCGATTTGACTGATATTTCAAATGCGCTGTATTATGTTTCAGTTTATAATGGTGAGGAAAAAAAGATTAGCAAGAAAATCCTTGTTACTGATCTTATGCGTTAATTATCTTTTTAATGGTTTCCACCCAGTCATCACCACTATTTAAGCTTTCTACCAATTGTATGTTATGGCCCCCATGTTTTTCAAATATCTCCTGGTATTCAATTCCAATTTCATAAATAGTTTCCAAACAGTCGGCTGTAAAGGCAGGTGAAAACACCAATACATTTTTTGTTCCTTTTTTGGCAAGGTCTTCAACCACCTTATCGCTAAAAGGCATTAGCCATTTATCATTTAAACGGCTTTGAAAGCTAACGGTATATTTTCCCTCCGGAATATTTAATTTTTCAACAACAGCTTTGGTGGTTTGATAACAAGCGGCTTTATAACAGTAGTAGTTTGTATCTGTGAGCTCATCTTCACAATGATGGTCTTTACATAGGTATCCATCTTCGTATACTTTGTCAACCTGTCTTTCAGGTAAACCATGATAGCTAAAAATTACATGATCGTATGTTGCTATGTCATGTAATTTTCCTCTGTTTACGATGCAATTTAGATAATCAGCGTTATCATAATACTGACTGACTATCTTCAACTCCGGAATGACCCACCATTTACTTACAATTTCCATAAACCGCTGCAACGCACTTCCGGTGCTACTTGATGCATATTGAGGAAATAAAGGGAAAACAATAATTTTATGATAGCCTTCTTTTTTCATGCGCTCTAAAACACTTTCCATACTCGGACTTTGGTAACGCATTGCAAGTTCTACTTTTATATCATTACCAACCGACGCCTGTAATTTTTTTTGAAGTTCGAGACTGTGTTTTAATAAAGGGGAACCTGTTTGTTCATCCCAAATAGCTTTGTATAACTTAGATGAGTTGCCAGATCTGAAAGGCACAATAATGCCATTAACCAATAATGTACGTGATAGCCAGGGGATATCAATGACGCGTTCATCATTTAAAAATTGAGTGAGGTATTTTCTTACGTCTCCTTTTTTTGGACTGTCTGGTGTCCCAAGATTTAAAAGAAGAACAGCTGTTTTTTGTTTCATGTGTTAATGACTTAACCGCAAAGTTATTTTTTTTAGCAGAGTTCGCAAAGATAGTAACACAAGATTATTCAAATTGTTTGCTTTATCTGATTTATACCATAACCGCTGTTTACCGGCAAACTTTTCTACCTTCTGTATATCTAAAAGAATATTTCCTAAATCCTAAAATTTTCGCCATTTTTACCGGCTAAATGGACAAAGACCGGAACACTGAAAAATCACCTAAACGCATTGCCGTTATGGGTAGCACGGGTAGTATTGGTACACAAGCATTAGATGTTATTCGGGATAATCCGGCTCATTTTGAAGCTGAAGTTTTAGTAGCTCATTCCAATGCAGACCTCTTAATTAAACAAGCACTTGAGTTTAAGCCGAATGCGGTAGTAATTGGCGATGAAAGTAAATACAACTACGTGAAAGATGTATTGCTTGACCATGATATAAAGGTGTTTGCCGGAGCAAAGTCAATAGAACAGATTGTGGAAATGGAGACCATTGATATGGTGTTAGCTTCTATAGTAGGGTATGCGGGACTGGCATCTACGGTCAATGCGATTAAACATAAAAAAGCAATTGCTCTTGCTAATAAGGAAACACTTGTAGTTGCAGGTGATATTGTTACTAAGCTGGCTTTTGAAAATGCTGTCAATTTATACCCCGTGGATTCGGAACATTCCGCTATTTTTCAATGTTTGGCTGGTGAATTTGATAATCAGATTGAGAAAATATATTTAACCGCTTCAGGTGGCCCTTTCCGTGGTAAAGATCGGGCATTTTTGGAATCCGTAAAAAAGGAACAGGCTCTTAAACATCCAAATTGGGTAATGGGCGCCAAAATTACCATTGATTCAGCGAGTTTAATGAACAAAGGATTAGAAGTAATTGAGGCAAAATGGCTATTTAATTTAAAATCCGATCAGATTGATGTGATAGTGCATCCGCAAAGCATTGTTCATAGCATTGTGCAGTTTACAGATGGCAGTATGAAAGCGCAAATGGGCCTGCCTGACATGAAGTTACCTATTCAGTACGCTTTTACGTACCCGGATCGGATTAAAACTAATTTTCCGCGTTTTGATTTTTTTAACTATCCTCAGCTCACATTTGAGAAACCGGATACCGAAACCTTTACTAACTTAGCGTTGGCTTTTAAAGCAATGGAAAAAGGCGGAAATATGCCTTGTGTTTTAAATGCTGCCAACGAAATTGTAGTACAGGCGTTTTTAGAGGACAAGATGGGATTTTTACAAATGAGCGATGTGATTGCCAAAGCAATGGATAAAATGCCATTTATAAAAACACCTGGGATTGAAGATTATATTCAATGCGACAAAGAAACACGACTACTAACAACAGAATTAATTAAAAAATAACTATGGGTACCTTTATCAATATCGCACAATTTATAACCAGCCTAGGCTTACTTATTTTATTGCACGAATTCGGACACTTTATCACAGCGCGAATGTTCAAGATTCGTGTTGACAAATTTTATATGTTCTTCGATTTCTTGTTTCCTTTACCGGGTGTTTTAAATTTCGCGTTATTTAAAAAGAAAATAGGTGATACTGAGTATGGCATTGGCTGGTTTCCGATGGGCGGTTACGTGCAGATAGCTGGAATGATCGATGAAAATCTCGATACCGAGCAAATGAATAAACCGGCAGAACCATGGGAATTCAGGGCGCATCCGGCATGGCAACGTTTAATTGTTATGTTAGGAGGTATCATCGTAAACATATTGCTGGCATTTATTATTTATGCAATGATTCTCTTTACCTGGGGCGAACAAAAAGTACCGATGAGTAGTTTAAAAAATGGCATCGAATGTTCAGATTCGTTAGGAATGGCAGTAGGATTTAGGACAGGTGATAAGATTATTTCTGTAGATGGAAAGCCCGTTAAATATTTAGATGATTTGCGCATAGAAGTGCTACTTGGAAGTAAGGTTCAAATAGATAGAGGAGGAGAACAGGTTGAAATTACATTACCTAAAAATTTCCTTGACCAAATTGCTACTTCAGAAAAATTCGGATTTGGGAATCCTCGTACACCCGCAACTTTTATGGAGTTTGCAACAGAATCTATTAATAAAAATGCAGATCTAAAAGCGCAGGATAAAATAGTTGCCCTAAATGATTCTTTGCCTATTCAGTTCAATGATGAGCTTGTTTCCGCACTAAAATCATTTAAAGGAAAAAAAGTAACCCTCAATGTGGAGCGTGGTTCCGAAAAAATAGCTGTACCTATTCAGGTAAATGAACTGGGAAAAATGGGTGCGGTCATTGGCGCAAAAACGTTTGACGATCTTGAAAAAGCAGGCGTTGTTACCTATGAAACTAAAACCTTCGGATTTTTTGAATCGTTTCCCGCTGGTGTTGCTATGACTTTTGACAAACTGGATTTCTATGTACGTCAGTTCAAATTGATATTTACGCCAAGTACCGGCGGATACAAGCATATTGGAGGATTTAAATCAATGTCTAAAATGTTTGGCGAAGAATGGATCTGGGAAGACTTCTGGAGCCGTACTGCTTTTCTTTCCGTTGTATTGGCATTTATGAATTTATTACCGATTCCTGCATTAGATGGTGGGCATGTGGTGTTTACGTTGTATGAAATGATAACGCGCCGTGCTCCCAGTGTTAAAGTTTTAACTTATGCACAGTATGTAGGTATGGGTATTTTATTATTCTTAATGCTGTACGCTAACTTGAATGACTTTGTTCATTTTTTTAAGTAACTTATGTATAGTTCAACGTTATAGTTTAGGTGAGGAAATTTAATTTTAAATATAAAATGAGATCCATCTTTTGTCTTGTCTCTTGCCTCTTTTGTCTTAGTATAGAGGCACAGGATAAAACTATTAACTCAGGCAACAAACCTACTGCACCCTTGGCAAATACAAAGCATAAAATTATGCTGATACCATTTGAAAACCGAATGTACCTGAGCGAGATTGATTTCCTGATCAATAAAGAGTCGAAGCTTAACGCTAAACAGATTAAAGCTACCATGAGGGATGGCTTGAACGAACAATTTTATAAAAAGTTAAAAGGAAAAATAGCAGTAGTGGATCTGTTGGATGACACGGCTAAAACAAAGGCTGATCTCCAGAATATATACCAGTATTTAGCATATCAGTATGTAAAGGTTCCAGACCAAACTAACTATAAACCACCGGTTAAAGAAAAGGACGAGAAAACGATCAATAATGGACAGCTCACCGTGGAAAGCAACAGTGATGCCCGTTTTATGAACGCTAAGTTAAAGAATGCCACACTTGTTCCCTATCTAAGCGGCAAATATAAAACAGATTTATTTTTGTTTTTTAATGAACTGGATATAAAAGCTTTAAACGGAATGCCCGGAGATCTTAACGCAACGGCAAGTCGAAAAATAATTCTGCATTATACGGTTTATACAGTTGATGCCAAAGAAATTAATTCCGGCGTTGCTGAAGTAAATTTGCCCGCCAATGTAAATAATCCCACAAAAATCATTAATACGTATTTCGCTCAACTAGCCGATATTGTTGCCAGTCGCATCGATAAAGCAATGGTGGTTAAATAATGAGCTTTTTAACACATTCTTTTTGTTAATAAATACAATTTAATACCCTTTTAACTCTTTCCAATACATTTATTTTTGCTTTATTAAAGTACCGAATGCCTAACCTGTATTTATGGGAAATGCATAGTATTGTATATCATCGTTAAAAAATAATAATTTAGATATGAAAAATAATTATTTCACCGCTTGTATTGTCGCGTTAGTACTGTCATCCTGTGTTCCTCAACGTATGATGGAGGAAACAAAAGCAAAATTAACCACGTGTGAAACAGAATCGGCTGCAGCTAAAAAACTAGCGACAGAAACTGAAGCAAAGAACTCAGAAATGAGGGAAACTATTGCTAAAGATGAAAAAGATCTCACAGGTTTAAAAAGAGATACTGCTATATTGGGTACTAACCTGAGATTATTATCCAATAAATATGATAAACTAAATTTAGTAAACGATCAGTTGTTGGATAAATATAACCGTATGTTGGCTGGTTCCGAAAAAGATAATGCTGCTTTGAGTGGGAAATTGCAAATGACCCAGGAGCAGTTATTGAAAAAAGAAGATGAGTTAAGGGCATTAGAATTACGTTTAAATAAGCAACAACAGGATTTAGACGCCCTATCAGCGGAATTGAAAAGACGTGAAGCCCGCGTTAATGAGCTGGAATCTATTTTGAAAAACAAAGACCAGGCAACTGCCGATTTGAAAAAGAAATTGCAGGATGCTTTATTGGGTTTTGAAGGTAAAGGTTTAACAATTACTCAAAAAAACGGGAAAGTGTACGTAAGTATGGATGAATCGTTATTGTTTGAAAGCGGAAAAACTGCTGTTCAGCCTAAAGGAATAGACGCTTTAAAAAATGTGGCAAAAGTACTGGAACAAAATCCTGAAATTAATATTTTGGTAGAAGGCCATACAGATGATGTGCCAATGGCTGGTAAAGGCGAAATCAAGGATAACTGGGATTTAAGTGTGATCCGCGCAACTTCCGTAACAAAAATTATATTGCAAAATTCTAAAACCGATCCAACGCGTATTACGTCGGCGGGTAGAGGAGAGTTCTTTCCTTTAGATCCTGCAAAAACACCTGAAGCAAGAAAAAAGAACCGAAGAACAGAGCTTATTTTAACTCCTAAGTTAGACGAATTGTTAAAAGTATTGGGTAGTAATTAATAATAAATAAAAATTATGGGATTTGTAAAAGAGTTTAAAGATTTTGCCATGAAAGGCAATTTAGTTGATTTGGCAGTTGGTTTTGTAATGGGTGCTGCATTCACTAAAATTACTACTGCTTTTATTAATGGCATGGTTATGCCCTTAGTTGGAATGATTCAGGGCAAGGATTTTAACGAATGGAAATGGGTGTTAAAACCTGCTCAGATTGGTGTTGATGGAAAAGAAGTAGCTGCAGAAGTAGCCGTTAAATACGGAACATTTATTACGGTAACTATTGAATTTGTGATCGTGGCTTTTGTGATGTTTATGTTGATTAAGGCAATTAACCGAATGAAGAAAAAAGAAGCGGAATTACCCGCCGCACCTGCTGAGCCAACTGTTCAGGAAGCATTGTTAATGGAAATCCGGGATTCACTAAAAAAATAATTTGTATATCAGCCGTTTAGCAAAACCTTTCTGAAAAGAAAGGTTTTTTTATGTAAATGAAATGACAGAACATCAAAAAATACTAATTGGCTGCGCACTTGTATTAAATGTCATGAGTTACTGTGTCATGTGGTTTGATAAATACAAATCCAAAGTAAAAGGACAACGCATCTCTGAAAATAAGCTAATCCTGTTGGCTTTTTTGCTAGGGTCTTTCGGAATTTATATGGGAATGAAAACTCCGCTGTACCACAAGGCGGCTAAGAAGAAGTTTAGGATTGTAATTCCCTTGTTATTCCTTATAAATATCGTTTCTTTTTATTTCTTATTTACCTACTGATCATTTCCAGCTTACAGTTTATTCTATTTAAATTAATGCAATAATATCACATATTCGTTTAATTTAGTACCATGAAGTTTTTTTTGCTGTTTTTTGCTTTTTTAATTCTATTTCCTTTCAATGATTACGGTCAGGATGAAAAATTTACATTGAGAAAAATAAATGAACTCAAATATGTATACTTTAATTCTAAATCAGATACAGCCAAGCTAAACTCGTTAACTTTGCTTGTTAATGCTTATTACGACTTAAGTGATTTCACAAATACACTCTTATACAATCATCAGTTAAAACTGCTTTCAGAAAAAATGAAGCTGTCAAATACACCGGCTATTGAATTCGCCGGTAAGAAAGCCGAAGCTGCATATTTTAATCATATTGGAAACGTATTTAAAAAGCAAAGCAACTATTTACAGGCAAATGCTAATTTTTTTCGGTCGTATAATTTATATATGGCTGTTAAAGATAAAAGCAATGCAGGAGTGGTCCTCTCTAATATATCCGCTACTTTTTCAGGCATAGGTAATTACAAAGAGTCACTGGAATATAATTTTAAAGCGCTGAATATTCAGGAGCAATTGGGCGATAAAAAACACGTGGCAATTGAGTTGAATAATATTGGCGCCCTATATAGCGATATTGGTGATCACACAAAGGCACTTATATATTTCGTTAAAGCAAAAGACATAAGTGAAAAAATAGGCGATGACGGATCAACAGCCGTTTTTATCGGGAATATTGCTCACCACTATAAATTCTTGTGTGATTCGGCTTCTGATGCAGGAAACACAAAGTTATCGCTTCAATATCAGGATACAGCTTTATATTATTTCCAAAACGCAATCGGGCTCTCAGAAAAAGTTTCAGACAAGGATAACATCGCGGCCTGTCTCGAAAATATTGGAATCATTTATTCAAATGTTGAGAACTATCAAGGAAGTCTCCCTTATTTATTGCGGGCATTGGAATTGTATAAGGAACAGGATTTAAATGCAGAACAATCGTTTTGCCTGACACTTTTAGGCCAATCCTATTCTCATACCGGACAAAATAAATTAGCCGAACTTTGCTATGCCCAAGCCCTCGACATCGCTAAAAAAACACGCTCTCATTATTTTTTAATGAATGCTTACCAGGGCGCAAGCGAGTTTTATCAACTTACCGGTCGCCATCAGGAAGCACTTGGGTATTATAAAAATTATGTGTTGTTCAGGGATAGTATGTTTAATAAAGAGAACAGTAATTCACTTACGCGTACCGAAATGAATTACGAATTCGATAAAAAACAGGCAGCTATAAAATTTGAGAATGATAGGATCGTTTACAAGCTTGAATCTGAAAATAAGTTGCAAAAGCAATGGCGTATATTTTTCATACTTGTGATTCTTTTGGCATGTGTAGGTTTGTTTTTTATGAAGCGGGCTTTCGACAATAAAAATAAGCTTGCAAAAATCCTTGCTGAGGAAGATAAACGAAAAGAGGTTCTTTTACAGGAAGTTCATCACCGGATCAATAATAATCTCCAGATCATTTCAAGCTTATTAACCTTGCAGGCGAATAGTGCTGATAATGATCAACTGTCTGAGTATTTAATGCAAAGTCAGAATCGTATTCAGTCCCTTTCAGCATTACACGAACTGTTATATGATACAAATTCTCCACTTGAAATAAAAATGACAGATTATCTTGAAAAAATATTGGATTTTCATAGGGAAGTGGCTAAAACATTAGCTGAAAATATAACTATTCAAACGGAAGTAGAAGATGTAAAATTCCCCACAAAATTGGCGGTACCGTTGGCACTTATTATAAATGAGTTGGTTACCAATTCATTAAAATATGCCTTTAAAGGCTTACCATCAGGAATCATAAAAGTTACATTGGGTAAAAATGCAACTGACAATAACTGGTTTATTTCCATAGCAGATAATGGAAAAGGTATGCCACCCGAAAGTCAAAAAAGAAAAGACAGTTTGGGACTTAAATTGGTAGGAATTATGACCAGGCAAATTGGTGGCACATTGATCTCAAAAAACGAAAACGGAGCGTTTTTTAATGTTATATTTAATGGCCCAAAAATATAATGTTCCATGATTCCTTTGTCCCATTTTTTGATCGTTGAAGACGAATTATTAATTGCAGAAACTATTTCTCAATTTCTCGAAAAAGAAGGTTGCGAAAAAATAAAGATTGTAGATTCTGTTGAAGACGCCTTGTCATTTATCGAATCAAATAAAGTGGATTTTGTCCTAACCGATATTGCTCTCGGGAAAGAAAGAAATGGAATTGATTTGGGCAATTTGCTAAATACCAAATATCATATTCCGTTTATATATATTACCTCTCATGCCGATAAGGCAATGATTGATAAAGCCAAGCATACCCGCCCCAGCGCTTACATTGTAAAGCCATTTAAAAAGGAGGATCTTTTAATAGCTATTGAACTTGGTCTCTATAACACAAATCATCAGCCCTTAAAAAGCGAAGGTGATGAAGAGTTAATTATTAAAGATGGAAGAGCATTAGTGAGGTTATATCATACAAACATATTGTGGCTCGAGGCAGACGGTAATTACACCACCATTTTTTTAAAAGATAATGAAAGACGTGTAGTAAGAATAACATTGTCGGAACTGGAAGAACAACTCGTTGCCAATTTTACAAGGATTCATAAATCATATATTGTTAATAGAAAGCATGTTACTGAAATGCGTTCTGGTTCATTAATTATTAACGGGATGGAATTGCCTGTGGGTAGAACCTATCAGTCCAATCTCGACATATTCAAATAACTTCTTGTTAGTTCATTAACTAATTAAGGTGTTGAAGTAGTTCACATACATTAATGCGCTGTTCATCACATTTTTTTTCGAAAATTGAATATTTACGTCATTTTTGCGCAAAATACTTAACTATGAGAAAATACAACTTAGCCATTTTAGTCTTTATGACTTTTTGTTCTGTAGTGAAGTCCCAGGTTCACACGGAATCAAAGGATGTTGCTAAAAACGAAAAAATTCAGGATTCTCCACTTGTTTTCGAGAGTGTGGAAGAAAAAAATCTTCAAATCGAGAAAATTCAGAAACAAATTGATTTGAGGATCTCTTTAGGAAAAACGCAAGAGGAATTAGCTTCGCGTTATGCTGAATTAAAAAAAGCAAAAAATGGTTTAATAATCTCTAAAACAAATACGAATGAAAAATAAATTTTACTTACAAAAAACACTTTGCTTATTGGTGATGTTGGTTTTCGGCATTAAAGGATTTTCTCAATTTTCGGGAGCGTTTGCACCGGCTAACTGGAATTTTAATACAACAACGGCAGGCGGCGATGGTTCGGTGAATACTTCCGGAGCACCATCATACATTATTTTAAATGGAAGTGATAACGGCGTCGGCGGAGGTTACGAACAATATAGTATCACTATACCCGCTGAAGGTAAAATCAGCTTTAACTACAGTCACTCAAATTTTGATATCGACGATGCCCAATACGTGATTAATAGCTCTGTTACAAATATAACGACTTCCGGCAGTGGTTCATTAGCAAACATCATAGTACATACGGGTGATGTGTTCAGTTTCCGAGTATCTAATTATGATAACTGCTGTGGACGAGGTGTTTTGACTATTTCTAATTTTTCCGTGACACCACAAGGATCTGCTTTAAATTTTGATGGAGCAAATGATTATGTGTCTATTGGTACAGTAATTCCCTTAAATTCATCATATACGAAAGAAGCCTGGGTTTATGCCAATGCCTCAGGTTCCAATAATATCATCAGCTCCGGTTCGGCAGCATTTTGGTTAGCCGGTGGAAAATTAAGTGCCTTTAACAATGGCGGAGCTGTACTTTCAGATCCCGCCGCTTTCCCTCTTAATCAATGGGTGCATGTGGCAGTTACCTTTAATGCCACTAATTCTTCGTTCAAGTTATATAAAAATGGCGTTCTCGTAAATTCCACAACAACAACTTCAGGATATACAAATGATGCGATTGCTATAGGGCAATACGGCCCAAGTGCTGCAAACTTTTTCCAGGGATCTATCGATGAAGTTCGTATCTGGAACGTTGCCCGTACGCAATGTGAAATAAACACTTTTAAAAATAGCGAAATACCCACTACGGCAGCCGGTTTGTTAGCAAATTATCATTTTAATCAGGGATATGCTAGCGATAATAATACGACTGTCACTTCACTCACGGATGTTTCCGGAAATTCTAATACCGGTACTGTAACTAACTTTGCATTAACGGGCGCAACTTCTAACTGGATTTCACCAGGCGCCATCGTAAACAATTTTTCTACGCCTTTAACACTTCCTTCATCCATATTAACCACTACAAATGTTTCCTGTAATGGAGGAGCGAATGCCACAGTTTTAGCAACTACTACGGGAGGCACATCTTCTTATTCATATGTATGGTCAACGGGTGCTACAACATCATTCATAACAAATGTTGCTGCGGGAACATATACGGCAACTGTAACAGATGCTGCCAGCTGCACGTTTACCACTACAGCAACTATTACTCAGCCTTCAGCTTTGGTAACCACAACGGCGGTTACTAATATAGCTTGTAATGGAGGCTCGAACGGTGTAGCTTCAATTACAGCTTCGGGCGGTACTACTGGCTACACTTACTTATGGTCCAACGGCGCAACAACTTCCGCTATTACTGGTTTATTAGCAGGTGCTTATTCTGCAACTGTAACCGATGCAAATTCTTGTACAGATATTAAAGTGGCAACGGTTACTCAACCTTCAGCTATTATTACATCAACCGCCATGACATCTCCTTTATGCAATGGATCAAATGGAAGTGCTACAGTCACAGCAAGTGGTGGGACAGGAGCTTATAGTTATACTTGGTCATCAGGACCTACTACTTCTGTTGAGCCAACATTATTGGCCGGAACATATACTGTAAAAGTAACAGATGCCAATAATTGTTCGAAGACATCATCAGTAACCATAACACAGCCTTCAGCTGTAAGTACTTCCACCGGTTATACTACTGTGTTTTGTAACGGAGACGCAACAGGAAGCGCCACCGTTATTGCTAGCGGCGGAACATCTCCATATACCTATACATGGTCTACCGGAGTAACAGCAGGGCCTATGACTGGTATATCTGCAATTACAGGTTTAACTGCAGGATCTTATACAGTTAGGGCTACAGATGCAAACGGCTGTGCCAGTAATACAAGAACGATCAATATTTCTCAGCCTGCAGCTATAGTCACCACAACTTCCATCACAAATCCTGTATGTAACGGAGGTCTGGGAAGTGCTACCATTACGGCCAGTGGGGGCGTTGGAAGTTATTCCTATTTGTGGTCATCTTCCCCAACTACCTCAGTTGAGCCAACCTTATCTGCTGGAACATATACCGTTAGGGTAACAGATGCTAATAACTGCTCAAGGACAAATACGGTCACAATTACAAATCCACCAGCGATAGTAACATCAACCGCAGTAACTAACGTGGCTTGTAATGGTGGTTCTAATGGAGTAGCTTCAATTACAGCTTCAGGCGGGGCAGGTGGTTATACTTATTTATGGTCCAATGGCGGAACAACTTCTGCTATCACAGGTTTATTAGCTGGTGCTTATACAGCAACCGTAACGGATGCCAACTCTTGTACAAGTATTAAAGCTGCAACAGTTACTCAGCCCTCAGCTTTAGCAACTGCAACAGCAGTTACTAACGTGTCTTGTAATAGTGGCTCCAACGGTGTGGCAAGTATTACTGCTTCAGGTGGAACAACTTCTTATACTTATTTATGGTC
>JAZKDT010000019.1:115530-154960 GCA_040387475.1 Bacteroidota bacterium
GTGTGGCAAGTATTACTGCTTCAGGTGGAACAACTTCTTATACTTATTTATGGTCCAATGGCGGAACAACTTCTGCTATCACAGGTTTATTAGCTGGTGCTTATACAGCAACCGTAACGGATGCCAACTCTTGTACAAGTATTAAAGCTGCAACAGTTACTCAGCCCTCAGCTTTAGCAACTGCAACAGCAGTTACTAACGTGTCTTGTAATAGTGGCTCCAACGGTGTGGCAAGTATTACTGCTTCAGGTGGAACAACTTCTTATACTTATTTATGGTCAAATGGTGGAACGACTTCAGCTATCACTGGTTTATTAGCTGGCGTTTACACAGCAACGGTAACAGATGCTAATTCTTGTACAAGTATTAAAGCTGCAACAGTTACTCAGCCCTCAGCGTTGGTAACCACAACAGCAGTTACTAATGTTGCTTGTAATGGTGGTTCTAATGGTGTGGCAAGTATTAATGCTTCAGGTGGAACAACTTCTTATACCTATTTATGGTCAAATGGTGGAACAACTTCTGCTATCACTGGTTTATTAGCTGGCGTTTACACAGCAACGGTAACAGATGCCAATTCTTGTACAAGTATTAAAGCTGCAACAGTTACTCAGCCGTCATCTATAGCATCAACAATCACATCAACTAATACGGGATGCGCAATCAATAGTGGTGCTGCTTCGGTTGTTGCGTCAGGCGGAACGGGAGTTTATACATACTCATGGTCACCAAGTGGAGGAACAGGAGCAACGGCAACTTCACTCGGTATTGGAACGTATAGCTGTTTAATTAAAGACGCAAATTTGTGTGCCTTAACAAAAACAATTTCTATCACCACTTCAGGAGCACCAACTGCAACTGTTACTTCTGTATCACATGTGACTTGTAATTCACTTTGTAATGGAACTGCATCAGTATCTGCAAGCGGTGGATCGGCACCTTATACTTACCTATGGTCTAATGGAAATGCAATTGTAAATGCAACGGGCCTTTGTGCTGGCGTATACAATTGTACAGTAACAGGTAATAATGGCTGTGCAGTGGTTGTAACCGCAACAATTACTGAACCAACAATATTAGTTGCAAATTCAACGTCTTCTTCTATTCTATGTAATGGAGGCATGAGTACAGTAAATGTAACTGCAACGGGTGGAACTCCTTCTTATTTAGGACTCGGAACATTTACGGCACTAGCAGGAACTCATACGTACACAGTAACAGATGCTAACGGCTGCTCCGCAACCACTTCGGTTTCTATTTCGGAACCGATCATTTTGGGTGCCAATGCAACAGCTACTCCTATTCTTTGTAATGGTGGTATGAGTACAATAAATGTAACTGCAACTGATGGAACACCTTCTTATTCAGGTGTCGGAACGTTCACGGCAATGGCAGGTGTACAAAGCTTTACAGTTACAGATGCGAACGGATGTTCGGCAACAACTTCGATTTCTATTTCAGAACCATCAGTTTTAGTTGCTAACGCAACAGCATCTTCAATTATTTGCAACGGTGGTATCAGTACAATAAATGTAACTGCAAATGGAGGTATCACTTATTATACAGGTGTCGGAACGTTTACTGCCCTGGCTGGAACTCAAACGTATACAGTAACAGATGCTAACGGTTGTACTGCAACTACTTCAGTTTCTATTACAGAACCGGCAGTAATTACCAGCGCGCAATCTTTCACCTTATGTCAGGGACAATTTGTAACAGTAGCCACAAGTACTTATTCTGCAGCAGGTACGTTTACTGATGTTATTGCATCCCTGATAAATGGTTGCGATAGTACGATCACTACGGATATTATGATCAATATTTTACCAACGGTTTCCGTGAACAACGGCACAATTTGCGCCGGGCAGTCTTTCACAATGACACCAAATGGTGCTGTAACATATACTTACTCAAACGGAAGCGATGTTGCAGTGCCAACAGTGGATGCTACTTATACTGTAACCGGAACAGATGCAAATGGTTGTGAGAACACTGCTACATCATCAGTAACAGTTAACACGCTTCCTATTTTAATGGTGAGTACTACTAATACATTAATGTGTTCTGGTGAAACAGCGACCTTATCCGTTACAGGCGCAACTTCGTATACATGGAGTACAACTGAAACCACGGCAGATATCGCTGTATCGCCAACCACTCAAACTACTTATACAGTTGACGGTACAGATGGAAACGGATGCTCAAATGTTACGACGTTTACACAGGACGTTAGTCTTTGTACAGGTATTGCACAAGCGTCAAACGCATCAGCGGTAATGCTGAGTGTTTATCCTAATCCAAATCACGGTTCATTTACCGTTAAATCTGATATTGACATGGAGCTTCAAGTAATAAATGCATTAGGGCAAGTGATTCAGGTTATACAACTAAATTTCTCTAATGATCATCAAGTAATGGTTGA
Source organism: Bacteroidota bacterium (assembly GCA_040387475.1). GTDB lineage: Bacteria > Bacteroidota > Bacteroidia > B-17B0 > Aurantibacillaceae > UBA4416. Next base: position 117,953 of record JAZKDT010000019.1, read on the forward strand.
CGTTGTGGAGAATGGAATTTATTTCATAACTGGTCAAACCACTCATCTATCTGTAAAACAAAAAGTGATTGTAACTCAATAAATTAAACAACAACGGTTCCCGTAAAAAGGCTACTTCATTTCGAAGTAGCCTTTTTATTTTTTTAGACAATTGATAGAAAAATTATTTGTACGACTATATCGTTAGTTGACAAATCTTAAGTGCATTTTTTTGTAACATGTTTCCATGTCGTTCATATACTTTAAATGACTGTTTGTCCCACAATTTTTATAAAATGGTAGAAATTCTGTAGCATTGACGAAAAAATTAAACAAACATGAAAAAACAATTACTATTTCTTTTTTTAATACTTCTGGTAAGTATTCAATCTCAATCGCAAACAGGCGAAGCCCTCAATTTTGATGGGTCAAATGATCAGGTGATTATTTCTAACTCCATCAGTTCAGTTTTAGATCCGTTGAATACGATCACAGTCGAGGCCTGGGTTAACTCATCCAACACGCTTTTTAACGGCGTAATTGTTGGAAATTATTATACATCGTCCACTGGCATGCAATTTTTATTGAGAAGAGATGGTGACAGCTATTCGTTTTGGGTTGATGATGGGAATGGATTTGAAATGGTAGGTTCCGCAGCGGGCTCTGTGATCACCAACACATGGCAACACCTTGCAGGTGTTTGGGACGGTTCTTCGCTTTACTTATATATTGATGGTGTTCTAGTGGGCACAACTACAGGAGTAAACGGACCTAGTTTTGCAAGCAGTTCCAATCCTGTTGTGATTGGAAGAAATTTTTATCCCGAACCTTTCGGTGGAAGTATTGATGAAGTAAGAATCTGGTCCAAAGCACTTACCCAGTGTGATATTATATCCTACAAAAATTGTGAAGTTTCCGGTTCAGCAACCGGGCTAATAGCGAATTATCATTTTAATCAGGGTATTAACGCTTCCAACAATTCAGGAGTTACGAGTTTAACGGATGATTCAGGTAATTCTAACACAGGAACATTATCTGGTTTCGCTTTAAACGGCGCAATGTCTAACTGGGTTGCTCCCGGGGCCGTAACTACCGGTAGTGTAACGCCTTCAACCTGTACTTTGGCTGCAGCTCTTAATTTCGACGGAGTTAATGATTATGTAATGAGCGGTTCAAACATCACTCATGGTAATCAATTTACTTATGAAGCTTGGATCAATCCAATGTCTGCCAATCAATGGGGCGGTATTATGACTACTTCATCTCTATCGGGTGAACAGCAATGGGTGCAAATAGCGCTTAATAACGTTGGAGCTCTTAGAGCTGAAATCGTAGATGACGCGGGCAATAATAAATGGTATGACGGAAACACGTCCTTAGTGGGAGCCTGGCACCATATAGCGGTAAGCTTTGATGGAACTAACTTGCTTTTTTATGTAGACGGCAATCTTGAAAACACCTCGGCGTTTAATAATGGCACTCTAGGTACAATGACTGTCAATTCTCAATTAAATATTGGTGCCGAAAGAAACCACAATGCTTTTTTTAATGGAGATATTGATGAGGTACGTGTTTGGAATGTTGTTCGTACACAGTGTGACATCATTTCATATAAAGACTGTGAAATTCCAACAGCCGCTGCGGGTTTAGTTGCTAATTACCATTTTAATCAGGGGGTTGCTTCCAATTCTAATCCAACGGCAATAAACCTGGCTGACGCTAGTGGTAATTTGAATACAGGCACTCTTGTTAATTTTGTTTTAGCAGGTACTTCTTCTAACTGGGTTGCACCAGGTGCTGTCGCTTCAGGTTTTAGCGCACCAGTGGTTTGCGCATATGCGGCAGGTTTAAATTTTGATGGTACCAATGATGTTGTTTCATTGCCCAACGGTTTACCATCAATGGCCGATATGACGATTGAAACATGGATCTATCCTGAATCGATCAGTAATTTCAACGTGATTCTTAATAACAGTAATTGGTATAACGGTTTGGTTCATTTTCAATTACGGCCATCCGGCGAATTAGGCTTTGCAATAAACGGAAACAGCCCTGCAGATCAGAACACGACCATGGTATTTACACCAAATCAATGGTATCACATTGCTGCAGTTTATTCATCAGCAAATCAATATTTAAAGTTTTACGTAAACGGGGTTTTAGTTGATACTTATGCTTACACGACGGCCATTGCAACGGCAGCAAACGCGCAATTTGAAATTGGCGGTTGGGATGGTCAACGCTTTTTTGATGGAACAATGGATGAGTTCCGCATTTGGAATACAACCAGGTCTGAATGTGAGATCAATACCTTTATGAATTGCGAAATACCATCATCGGCTGCAGGTTTAGTAGTAAATTACCACTTTAACCAAGGTATAGATAATTTTACAAATCCATCGGTTACTTCATTAACCGATGCTTCCGGAAATTCTAATACAGGAACACTTCATAGTTTTGCATTAACAGGTTCAACATCAAACTGGATCGCTCCCGGCGCAGTTGCTAACGGATATTCCGTTAGTTTGGCTCCTCCTGTAGTAGGATCAACGGTTACAAATTCTGTTATCTGTAATGGAAACTCAACTACCCTAATTGGTACAGGTGCTGTAACTTATACCTGGACAAATGGTGTGAGCGATGGCGCGGCATTTTCTCCAACAACAACAGAAACGTATACTGTAACAGGAATAGATGCCGTTGGTTGTACGAATACTGCTACTAATACCGTAGTCGTAAATACATTACCAACGATCTATGTAAACGGCGCTGCTATTTGCACAGGTCAATCATATACAATGACACCTTCAGGTGCTGATACTTACACGTTTTCTAATGGAAGTGATATAGTAATGCCAACGGCAGACGCAACTTATACAGTAACAGGAACAGATGCTAACGGTTGCGAGAACATGGCAATTGTGTCAGTAACCGTAAATGTTTTACCTACTATTACAGTAAACAGTGACGCAATTTGTGCGGGGCAATCTTTTACAATGGTTCCTAACGGGGCAGTTACTTATGCTTACTCAAACGGAAGCAATGTGGCAATGCCAACAGCTGATGAAACGTATACAATAACAGGTACAGATGTAAATGGTTGCGAAAACATGGCAATAGCATCTGTAACAGTTAATGCCTTGCCGGTTTTAATGGTGAGTACTACCAATACATTAATGTGTTCTGGTGAAACAGCAACTTTATCCGTCACAGGTGCAACTTCTTATACGTGGAGCACAACTGAAACGACAGCTGACATAGCCGTGTCTCCAACAACTCAAACAACGTATATAGTTGATGGTACAGATGGAAACGGATGTTCAAATGCTATGACCTTTATACAGGATGTTAGTCTTTGTACGGGTGTTTCACAATTATCAAGCGCGTCGGCAACAGGTTTAAATGTTTACCCAAATCCAACCAACGGAATAGTTACAGTTCAATTGGAAAACTGGAATCTGGAAACAACTGTTATTACAATAACAAACGCTATTGGTCAGGTTGTATTGAAGGAATCTATGAATTCTCATAATGCTTCCTTTAACCTTTCTTCGGTTTCAGCAGGTATTTATACTTTGAAAGCAGAAAGCAAAGGGATTACAAAAACAGTGAGGTTAATTAAACAATAGTTCTTGCTCATTAAAAGCCCCGTGTCAGTTTATTGATGCGGGGCTTTTTTTATGAAAATAAACGTACTCATGGCTTGAAAACCTAGATTAAGGCGAACAAAAATGTTAAAATCCGCAAATAGTTGACACTTTCTGATCTTTACCTTAAATTTGCTGGGTAATGAGCCAACCCCACGATTCCAATACAAATGTGCCTGATGATAATAAAAAACAGGACCCTATTAAAGTCATGCTTGCCGACGACGACAAAGATGATCAGTTTTTGTTTGAAGAAGCCTTGGATAAAACGCCGGTTGATACAGAGTTGATGACTGCAGATGATGGCAAGCAATTAATGGACAAACTACACGATCCGGAAATTCCTAACCCTGATATTATTTTTTTGGATCTGAATATGCCCAATAAAAGTGGTAAAGAATGCATTGCTGAAATTAAATCCGACGATGAATTGAAAGATATTCCGGTGGTTATTTATTCTACATCAAATTCCGACAAAGATGTGGAAGACACATATAATGCAGGCGCAAGTTTATATGTTTCCAAACCAAATTCATTTGGCAAGATTATGGCGGTTTTAAAAAACATTTTTTTATTCAGGTGGCATAAATTATCTGAAAAAATCGAAAAAAAAGATTTTGTCGTTACTGAAAAAACTTAGTTAATTGAATTTATATCATAAAAAAAGCCATCCGCGGACTCGTGGATGGCTTTTCAATTATTATTAATTATTAGTGGTGGTGTCCACCTGGTCCGTGAACGTGACCATGATCTAATTCTTCAGATGTAGCTTCTCTTACATCTAAAACTTCGCCTACAAAATGTAAATTGTGATCAGCTAAAGGATGGTTAAAATCCATGACAACGAAATCCGCTCCAATTTCCTCTACAAAACCCATTAACTGGTTTCCGTCAGCATCATTCATCATTAATTCTTCTCCTTCTTTTACGCGCTCCGAATCAAATTCTCCATCTACATGAAAAGCTTCTTTCGGAATACGAGCGATCATTTCTTTATCAGAAACACCATAACCATTTACAGGCGTTACTTTAAAATCAAATTTATCTCCTACTTTTTTGCCCTCTAAATTTTTCTCAAAATCAGGTAATAATTGCCCAACACCAAAGATAAAGGTGAAAGGATTTTCCGTAGATGTTTGCTCAACTAACTGAGGAGCCTCGTTGTCGATGTGAGAGGATAAATGATAATTTACCGCTACTACTTTGTTTTTATCAATTGTCATTGGTTAATGTTTTTGCCCGTAGATTTCGCTGATTCCACAGATTATACTTTTGTTAGTTAGAAGTTTGCTATTTGCAAATATCTACCCACAGGATTAGCGAGATCCGCGGGAAATAATTTTAGAAATCAAATTTGATGCCTTGCGCCAGCGTTAATTTGGTTCCGTAGTTAATAGTGTTGGTTTGACGACGCATGTAGGCTTTCCAGCTATCAGATCCGCTTTCACGTCCTCCACCTGTTTCTTTTTCGCCGCCAAAAGCACCCCCAATTTCAGCACCGCTGGTGCCAATATTTACGTTAGCGATACCGCAATCACTTCCTGAAGCGGATAAGAATTGCTCTGCTTCACGCATGTTCAGTGTCATGATTGATGACGATAATCCCTGAGGAACACCATTTTGCAAAGCGATTGCCTCTTCAATTGTTTTATATTTCATGATATATAAAATAGGAGCAAAGGTTTCATGCTGTACAATCTCAAAGTCATTATTTGCCTCTGCAATGCAAGGTTTTACATAACATCCGCTTTCATAACCTTTCCCTTCCAATACACCACCCGGTACTAATATCTTTCCACCTTCAGCAATTACGCGTTCAATAGATACCATGTAATCTTTCACAGCTCCTTTATCAATTAACGGCCCAACATGATTTTTTTCGTTTAATGGATCGCCGATTACTAATTGCTTATAAGCGCTCACCAATTTCTGTTTCACATCTTCGTAAATATCTTCATGGATAATTAAACGACGGGTTGAGGTACAACGTTGTCCGGCCGTACCTACAGCGCCAAATACCAATCCCGGTAATACAGCTTTTAAATCAGCGTTGGGCGTAATGATAACAGCGTTGTTGCCTCCTAATTCTAAAATTGAACGGCCAAAACGACTCGCTACCTTTGTGCCTACAATACGGCCTACGCGTGTTGATCCTGTTGCAGATACTAAAGGAACACGTCCGTCTTCACACATTTTTTCTCCAATAGATCCCGGACTTACTAACAAACACGATACACCTTCAGGCAAATTATTGGCTGCGGCAACTTCGTTCCAGATGTTATGACAAGCTACAGCGCATAAAGGTACTTTACTTGATGGTTTCCAGATACAAACATCTCCACAGATCCAGGCTAACGCAGTATTCCAGTTCCACACCGCTACCGGGAAATTGAAAGCAGAAATAATACCGACAATTCCCAGCGGATGCCATTGCTCATACATGCGGTGGCTCTCTCTTTCAGAATGCATAGTTAAACCATATAACTGGCGGGATACACCAACAGCGAAATCGCAAATGTCAATCATTTCCTGAACTTCACCTAAACCTTCCTGTAAGGATTTCCCCATTTCATAAGAAACTAACTTACCAAGATCATTTTTCTTTGCGCGTAATTTTTCTCCATACTGACGAACGATTTCTCCACGTTTTGGTGCCGGAATGTCACGCCATACTTTAAATGCTTCAGAAGCAACCTGAACTACTTTTTCATAATCCTTCTCGTTAGCAACTCTTACTTTTGCAATTAATTTTCCGTCAACCGGACTGTAAGATTCGATTACATCTCCGCTCGCAAAATAATTTTTACCAGTAGCGCATCCGTCGTTTACTTCTTTAATTCCTAATGACTTTAATACTTTTTCCATATCGGTTTAATCTGATTAGTTTAAAATTTTGAAGGTTAAATATACTCAATTTCTATAGGAAGCAAGGATATTTAATGACTAAAATATGCCCGTTTATGTTCTTTTTTCGCCACTTTAATTTAAGGTTCAATTATAGGATGTTAAAGTGGAGGCTATTTGATGTCAGGTATTAGATTATTTGCCAAGTTTGAAATGAAATAATCGCGATGATCTAACTTTGCGTTCATACAGTTTAAAATTTTCCGTATAAACATTACAGCAAAAATTTGCTATGTTGATCGGGCATGAAACACATTCTAAATCAGTAGAAAAACAATAAAAATTGATGCAATTTTTTTACTTAAAAATACTTTTAACGCGCTTTACATTTTACTATTAATATAAAATCACAATCATGGTTTATCTAAAAATTGAAGTAGGTATTTACAATCAATCCATTATTTTTTTGAAGAACATTATTTCCTTTGATTTCTCGGCCGAACATGACAAACTGAGATAAATACCCTGCTTCAAGCCTGAATGTTTTATTGATACGGTATCCTAACAAGCCGCAAATTCTGTTTTGATCAAAAATATTTTCCTGAACGTTATTACCAAACTGGATGAATATTTCATCGTAAAAAGCCGCGTAAAAGGTGCGGTCTTCCATTCGTTTTTTACCAAGCCGAATTTGTAGACGTAACATATACCGCAACCGGTTTGTAAAAACATAATCATCTTCAATCGAAATACCCGGATTTAAATAGCGACCCACCCATCTTTGTTCTAACATAAAACGGTGCTGTATATCCAGCGGCCCTAATGTATCATCTAAGAATATAGCCTGAAACGACCGGTGCTCGGTAAACGTTTTTCCAGCAGCCTGTAAAGGAATATCGCCGTATGGGAACGTTTCTATCCAGCCATAGCCGGCCCTGAACATGAGTTTTTTATTAACACGGTAATTGAGGCCTGCGCGTAATAAACTTTGTTGCCAGTCGGTAACCACATTGGTCCTTCGCCATTGGTATTCCAGATGAGCACTCCATTTTTTTGTGATTTTTTTGGTAATAAAGGCGTTGTACCAGCCTATGGAATTGAAATCGATAATACGCGTGTTTTGAGCTTTAACTGTAATATGGAATCCTATAAATAATAAAAGTATAATCGTTCTCATCGTCCTTTTTGTTAACCGGCCAAATATGAAGATTATTTTTAGTTTAACCTGTTTACGGTTTATTAAAAATAGTTAAGATCAGTCGTGCAGAAAAACTTCAGGAGATAGATGGCTCATCATCCAGGACCTCGCAAAAGAATCCTGAATTTTTAGAAAAGATAAGGACTCGGTTGGTGATATCATCTTTAGATTCCACTCTCAGGATGCGATCGCAATCGTTTAAATCAAAGTTAATGATGGCTGATGGAATAAGTAAAGTTAATTCCACCAAAACTTCCTTTGCCTGTGACTCGGTGTGGATATCTGTTTTAAATACTTCAACCATGCTTAACCATTTATTTTTCCAATACCATTTTTAAAGTCGCAGAATTTTGATCCATATCCTTTTGCAGCATCTTTAGGAATATAGGTGCCATGATGTTCATGGGAAAAGGCGTTTTTCCGCTAAAAATCGTAACTACTTTTGTTTGATTTTCGGAGATTGCCTGCGTTGTTGTTGAAGCATGATTAGTTCCCTTAAATGGTTTTTCAAAACGAATTTCCACGTCATAACCCTGGCCTTCTTTTATCGAAGTTATTTCCTGTTCGCCTACACCAACGTTTTTATCCTCACTTGCCCAGGCTGCTTTAAAACCAACTGTACCATCTATTCCCGTATACACCAATTTTACATGAGGATCTTTCATAACCCATTTGCTATAGCGTTCCTGATTTTTAAGATGTTTTACAAAATTAAATACGTCATTTTTTGAACGATTAATGGTAATTTCGGACGTGAGTGTATTATTCTTTGGCATGATAGCAGCGAGGATCAATACAAAAATGATAATGGCAGCGATAGAGATTAAAATAATTTGTAGCATAAGTATGAAGTTAATGGGTGTTTTTAAGTTTATGAAAGTAGATATAGGATATAGCCAGTATACCTATTATAACAAGAGGAAAGAATGATAAACCAACAAACCCGCTGACAACGAGGTGGCTTACACAAGCAGAAATAAGGCTAAATGTAAAGCCGGCATAAGCCCACTCTTTAACGCGAGCTGGAATTTGAGGAATTATTAAAACCAGGGCACCTGTTACTTTAAATACGGTTAACATCACTCCAAAATAATCGGGGTATCCTAAATGCCTGATGCCTTCTTTTGCTAATTCGCTTTGGCTTGTTAAAGCGGGCATTACACCTTCAAACAGAAAAATGATACTGGTGGCTATCCAAAAAATGATCTTGTCTTTTTTCATATGGTTATTTTTTTGTGGTTTTGTTTTTTGATGGCGTTTTCTTTGGAGTTTTGGCGGCAGAGGCTTTCAAAACTTCTTTATCTAAATTTTCTTTTACCCTAAACTTCACTATTTTTTTGATAAGTGTTAATGGTAATTTTTCATCCAATGGAAACTGAATCGAACCTTTTCCTTGTTTGTAAACCGACAGCTCTTTTTGAAAAGCTTCGTTACCAGACGGTAGTGCGTAAAATCCGATATGTTTTTTGAAGGCAGCAAAATAAACCAACATGCCGTGGAATTTAAAAGCCGGCATGCCGTAGCTGATCATTTCTTCGGCTTTTGGTGCCGATGTCTGTACCGCCTGTCGTATAAGTGACAAGCGTTCTTTTACGTCGGGTGTTTGCGCCTCAATGTAACTATCAATATCTTTAAAGTGTTTCATTTTAGCCTAAACTACTTTTCTGCGTATTTTTTAAAATTATTTAAGATCATCTGCCATCCGGCCTGTTGCATTTCCAGCGGATTTTGCTCTTCTGCCTCAAATGATTCACTGATCTTTACGCCACCATCTGTTTCGGTAAATGTAATATGTACTTTTCTGCCGTCATCCATCGTGTACTCAATTCGTTTATTTAGATCCACATTATCGTATACTCCGCCAAAATCAAAACCAAAACTTTTGTCTTTAGCTTCCATGCGTGTTGTAAATCTTCCGCCTTTTTTGAGATCGTTGGTGGCATCGGGCGCATGCCAGTCGTCGGAGGCTGCGCACCATTGTTTAATGTGTTCGGGAGAGTTCCATTGTTCCCATACTTTATTGATTGGTGCATGTACCATAGCATCTACTGTAATTACCGGTTTGCTCATGTGTTTGTTTTTTTAGTTTTATTAATCAGGTGTCACTTCAAGCGAAGTCTAAAATCGTTCTCCGTAAATTTTTATTTGTTCTCGACTACGCTCGAACTGACATTAGTGTAATTAAGCATTTTTTAGAATTTCAATATTCAGTTTTTTCATTTGCATGAAGGCTGCGGTAACTCTTCCGGCTTTTTCCGGATCGCTCATTAATGCTCCCAACATAGATGGTACAATTTGCCAGGATACACCAAATTTATCTTTTAACCAGCCACACTGGCTTTCTTTTCCTCCATCAGCGGTTAAGTTATTCCAGTAATGATCAATTTCTTCCTGCGTGTCGCAGCTCACCACAACCGACATCGATTCGTTGAAGGTAAAGCGTGGTCCACCATTTAAGGCGCTAAAGTTCATGCCGTTTAGTGTAAAAGGTACAACCAAAGCCGTTCCTTCAGGCATGCCGTGAAACTCGTATCCTTGTTTTCCGTAACGACTGATACTGCCTATCGATGAATTTTTAAAAATAGAGGTGTAAAAATTCACCGCATCTTCTCCCTGTTTGTCAAACCAAAGGCAGATGGTCATTTTTTGTGTGTTACTCATAGATTTTGGTTTTAAAGTGTTTATTTTTCGCTTAGTTCTTTCAATGATTTCAATGCCTTTGGCCACATCTCTTCAAACATGGCTTTATATTCGGGGACAGTCTGCATATCAACGATGAGTTCTGTCTGAGCTCCTTTTTCTTTGAACGTATAATTTTCAAAAGATGGCGCCCATTTTTTTATCCGTTCACTGGTGGTATCAATAACACCATCATTGATTTCACCCAAATGTTCAATTGAGATAAATTCGTGTTTTCTATTCTCTTTTATTTTGGCATACATGCCGGAGGTCTTTCCTTCATTATCCGGACCCATAAACTTAATTTCACTGCCTTTGTCCCAGCTGCCTTCATAGTAAGAACCTGCGTGGAATGCCTCTGTCCATTGGCGGTAAGTTTTGTCGTTCAACATCGTCTCCCAAACTTTTTGTTTGTTAGCGTCGATAGTAATTTTAAATTGAATTGTTTCCATGATGTATAGGTTTTAATTATTTATCAATTAATGAGATCCATTCCTTTATTGTTTTTTTAATTTCTTTTTCTTTTGATTTCAGATCCTTCAAATCGTATATTTTTATCATTCTTCTTCCATCTTTATATTCGCCTTCAAGCAATCCGACTTCATTAGCTAATATAGCTCCGGTTGGTAATACCAGTAACACATGGTCCTTTTGCCGGAAGTGGGTTACGATGATATCGCGTTTATATTCTTTCGGATCAAATGGTTTCATATCTCCGGTATAATAAAAAGCAGGCACGTTCCATTTGATCTGCTCGCCAATCGTTTTATCAGTTTTTAAGATCAGTGTTCTGAGTGCTTCGGCTATTTCTTTATAGTCGGGCTTTAAAGAAGCAATAAATTCTGTGACTAATTCCGAGTCGGGTTTAACTGTTTTTGCCATGTTACTTTTTATATTTATCTGAAAGTTTTTTAGGAGCTACATTGCAGTAGGATGTTGTGAGCGCATCTTTTAAAACTTCCTTTTTTACAGTTGATAGTTCAACAATGGTCCAGCCTTGTTTTCCCCAGGCGCCGGCAACAGGATAAATAATGCTTTATCGAAAGCGCTAAAAACAGATTGTTCTATTTCCGAAAACTTAAGAACGGCGGTTTTTTTAGACACATTCAGAGTGGCGAATATCTTTTTATTCACTCTAAAAGAGGCTTTTTCAAAATGAGGTAACTCCTCAGCTTCTTCAAAAGCAAAAGCCATTTTTCTGAACATATCAATGCTCACCATTATTGTTGAGGAAATTTGCTCAGGTCCATATAAGCTACTTCCCATTGATGTCCGTCTATATCGGCAAAACTATGCTGATACATCCAGCCATGATCAGAAGCGTCCATATAAGTTGAGCCACCTGAGTTTTTTGCTGTATTAACGAGTTCTATTACTTTTTCTTTACTCTCCGCATCGATACACAATAATACCTGGGTAGTTTTTGTGGCGTCGGCAATTTCTTTTTTGGTGAATCCTTTAAACTTGCCATACGTCAAAAGCATCACATATATGTTTTCGCTGATCACCATACATGCTCCTGATTCATCTGAGAATTGAGGATTATTGCTAAATCCTAATGCTGCATAAAAATCCATTGATTTTTTTAGGTCTTTCACCGGGAGGTTTACAAAAATGTTCTTTGTCATTGTTTATGTTTTTAATTAATATCTTTTAATCTTATCATGCATCTTACCAAGTTTGATTTTAAGTACCATTCCACGCAACAACCCTGTGGGTCAATGTCAGGGTTGGTAATCAATTCATCAAATGCTTTTTTGATAGCTGGAATATTTTTTTCAAAATCCCGGATATCTATATAACTGTAACTTCCTTTTTTTATAACAAACGGCTCCAGATTATGTTTGCTCAATTCTGAAGGCTCCATTTCTTCTGCGGCCGACTTGTATACAATGGTTCCTGTTTTGTCGGGAGCTGAAATGCCGAAGTAGTTTCTGTTTTCATTAAACGACACGTAACTATGTAATTTTTGATGCGCTGCGAGTACACCCTCAGGGAAAGAGCTTGCTGTTACGCAAAACACAGAAATATCTTTTTCGAGGCTATAAAATTGCATAATTAAATATAATTCATTTTTATGATACAAAATTACGGTCATTACACCTATTTTAGCCTGTGTAAAAACGACAAACTCGCGGGTTGATTGCGACAGGTGATTTATGTATGTTTGCAGCATGAAATTGTTTTCGACTTCGGTGTGAACAGACAATTCGTAAAAAAATATTTATATGAAAACCATTAGTATCTTAGTTTTAGAAACGGCTGTTCCGGCGGCCATTGTTGATCCGCGTTATATGTTTACGGCGGTAAATGAATTTTATAAAAGCGCAGGACATCAGCCTTTTTTTAAGGTACAATTGGTCGGACTTACCAATGAAGTGAAATTAAATGATGGATCATTATCTGTTTATCCGGATGTGTTGCTAAAAGACGTAAAGAAGACGGATCTGATTATTATTCCAGCCATCGGTGGTGATGTGAAAACCGCCATTAAAAAGAATAAGGAATTTATTCCCTGGATCACTGATCAATATAAAAATGGCGCAGAGGCGGCCAGTTTATGCATTGGCGCGTTTATACTAGCCTCTACTGGATTACTTAAAGGTAAAGAGTGTTCAACACACTGGTTGTTTGCAAACGATTTTAAGGATATGTTTCCGGATGTGAATTTGGTAAGCGATAAAATTGTGACCGAACAAAATGGCTTGTATTCAAGTGGAGGTGCTACATCTTACTGGACACTTTTATTATACCTTGTAGAGAAATATACCAGCCGGGAGATGGCAATTATGGCTTCAAAATTTTTTTTATTGGAAATGGGTCGTCACACGCAATCGCCATTTATCATGTTCAAAGGACAAAAAGATCATGAGGATATTGAAATTGTAAAGGCACAGGAATTTATTGAAAAGCATTACAATGCTAAATTAACGGTAGATGATTTGGCGACCCAGTTTGGCATTGGGCGGAGAACATTTGAAAGACGATTTAAAAAAGCAACCGCCAATACCGTGGTTGAATATATGCAGCGGGTAAAAATGGAAGCTGCCAAACAGCAATTAGAAGCCGGTCGGAAGACAGTGAACGAAGTGATGTATGACGTTGGTTATACGGATACCAAAGCTTTTAGAGATGTGTTTAAAAAAGTAACGGGCATGTCGCCGGTAGATTATAGAGGGAAATATAGTTGATAATTGCTACTGTCTTTATAAAGTGTAAAATAAGTAATGGGAAGAGTAAAAAATTAATTAGCAGTTGTAAAGGCCCTGTGTTCAGCGTGGAAATTGAAATCACTCACTAAATTTTTTGATCTGATCTGCCGAATGTAATTCACGATCTTTAATTTCATTTCCTTTTTATAGGGCGTCGTTTTGATAAGCAGGGCTGTTGCTTGTTTCATTAGATCTAATTGAAGGGCTGTTGTTTTGAAAAAACGGGCATCTGTTTTATTCCATGTTTTTAAAAGAATATGATTTAGAAGTTTTTCGGCCTCATAATTGTCTCCGATAATAGATGAGATAAACGTGTATAGACAGGGAGAATGCATGTCATAAAATTGTTCAAAATTCTTTAAATGAAGTTTATGGATCGACATGCCAGGATTAGTTTAACAGAACTATTCTTACCATTAGTATTCCATAATTTGTTAATTTTTAAATATAAGATAATCAGGAACTTATAATTTTAACGGTGTTGAATTGTTTTAAAAAATACTGTTTGTAGAAATAATTCCACGCCCTATTTACCCGTTTTGGGCTCAATTAAATCCCACAAATTGCCATACAAGTCAGCAAATACTAACACTGTTCCGTAAGGTTGAGCTACCGGTTCACGTACAATGGTGACGTGTTTATTGAGTAAGTTTTTATGATCCCTCTCAATATCATCTGTATATAAAAATAAGAACACACGTCCGCCGGTTTGGTTGCCAACCCTGCTATGCTGGTCGTCAGTGCTTGCCTTTGCTAATAATAAAGTTGTTCCGGTAATTCCCGGAGGCGAAACTCTCACCCAGCGTTTATCGGGAGTCAAAATGGTGTCTTCTACCAGCGTAAACTGTAATTTTTCTGTGTAGAATTTAATGGCTTCGTCGTAGTCATTTACGATAAGGGCGATATGGGCGAGGGATTGGTTCATTGTTTTTTATTCTTCCTTCCTCCTTTTCCATAAACAATTATTGGCTTCCAGTTTTTAGGAACTTTCGAAATTTTAAATTCCATTTCAAGTTGATCTTGAGTCATGAATGCTTCTGTCATATATATTACAGCATAAAATACATTCCAGTCTTCAAAGCCATCGTAAGCATGAACATCTTCAAAAATTTCTCCACTAAATTTTTTTGCCTCTAATTCGGAATCAACAAATTTATATTCAATAGCTATTTTTAGACTCCTTATTCCTAAATCAGGTTTATAGTTTTTTGCAATATTTGGTAGCGTAAATTCTCTAACAGTATCTGGAAATATGTGTATTAATTGGTTATATACTGCTTTTTGAATATCATTCTCATTCTCTGGATTTAATTTATTGTCATGAATTATTTTTGGTGTTCCTTTTAAAACTCTTTCTAAAAGTCTAATTTCTACATCATTTTTTTCGTTGACTGGTTGTGATATAACACTTGTTATCGCATTTAAGTATTGCCTTAATATTGTAAGTTTTGGAGAATAAATTACGCCTATATAAGGGTAGTAGCTTATTATGTCTGAATTATCACTTTTTTTTAAATCAACTTGAAAATTTTGATAAAGTTTCTCTAATTTCAAATAGTCAAAAGCAAAGGTTAATTTTAGTTCTATTGACTGCAAATAATATTCTAGTTGAGTTTCATTATGTTTTTCCTCTTCTTCATGTAGAGTAAGCTCTGGTTCTTCTAATTGAGAGACTAAAGCATCCATCTTTGAATCATGAAGTCGATCCACGTATTCATTTGCATTGGAAATATCTGAGTCAATATTGTCTTTAAAGATATGTATTTCAAAGTTCATCCTAGTCAACCGTTGCAATTACCTTCAACTCAATGGCAATAGGAGTAGGGAGGCAATTGATCTCGATGGTTGTGCGGCAGGGAGGATTTTCTTTAAAGTATTCGGCCCAAATAGCATTATACGTTTTAAAGTCGTCTTTCATGTTGGTTAAAAAAACCTGTACGTCCACTATTTTATCCCAGCTGCTGCCAGAGTCTTCTAAAATATATTTGATGTTACGAAATACCGAGTGGCATTGCGTGGCGATATCATAGGAAGTAATATTTCCATTCTCATCCAGTTCTACTCCCGGTATTTTTTTAGTACCGCGTTCGCGCGGACCAACACCGCTTAAAAATAATAAATTACCAACACGACGTGCGTGAGGATACAAGCCAACCGGCTCAGGTGCTTTGGATGATTCTATCGATTGTTCTGTGCTCATGTATTAAGTTTTGAAAGTTTAAAGTTATGAATGTTTAGAAAGTTAAATCGTTTTGTAAATTAAGGTGTTACTTCTATCCGGATGCTTTTATCGGTTAGCCCAATATTATCAACCTGGGCGACCTTTTTTGTTCCGCTATGTACAGTGACCCATTTTGTTTTTGATTTCCCTGCACGCTTTTGATCTATTTTAAAACTGCCGTCGGGTAAGGTATACATTTGCCCAATGATTACCTCGGTGCAATTATCGCCATTTTCTTTACATTCAATATAACTTACCAATACATTAGGAACTGCTTCTCCGTTTGTTTTATTAACAA
Source organism: Bacteroidota bacterium (assembly GCA_040387475.1). GTDB lineage: Bacteria > Bacteroidota > Bacteroidia > B-17B0 > Aurantibacillaceae > UBA4416. The sequence continues at coordinate 134,031 of JAZKDT010000019.1, forward strand.
CGGTTCCGGCAATACTTGTTTTTTTAGAATCGCAGGCAAAAATGCTGACGCTTGTTAATATGATTAAAAAAAGTTTTTTCATTAGTTTTGTTTAAAAGCATTCCAGCCTTGTGCAGAAATGGGATGAGAGGTTCCGGCTTTAGCAATTAAATTAATGCCGCTTGTTTTTGCTGTCATGTGGCCAATGATGGTAAAGTCGGGCAGGTGCTTTATTTTATCATAATCTGCCATTGAAATGGTAAACAATAATTCATAATCTTCACCACCATTCAATGCACAAACCGTTGGGTCCAAATTGAACTCACGGGCACGATCAAATGTTTGAGGATCCAAAGGAATTTTCTCTTCATACAATTCGCAACCTACATCAGATTGAGAACAAATGTGCATGATCTCAGATGCCAGGCCATCACTCACATCGATCATGCTGGTTGGTTTTACGTTAAGGCCTTTTAATAATTCAATGATATCCACGCGAGCTTCCGGTTTTAACTGACGCTCTAAAATATAATCGTTGCCCTCTAAGTCAGGTTGCACATTCGGATTATCTTTAAATACGAATTTCTCTCTTTCTAATATCTGCAGTCCCATGTAAGCTCCTCCTAAATCGCCACTTACGCATAACAGGTCTTTTTCTTTGGCGCCATTGCGGTAAACAATATCTTCTTTATTAGCCTCGCCAACTACAGTGACACTGATCACTAAACCACTGGTTGTTGATGTTGTATCTCCGCCAACCAAATCCACATTGTATTTATTGCAGGCAAAGATCATCCCGGCGTATAGCTCTTCCAGTGCTTCTACCGAAAAGCGATTGGATGCGGCAATGCTCACCGTAACCTGTTTTGGTGTACCGTTCATGGCGCATATATCAGATAAATTAACGGTGATGGCTTTATATCCTAAATGTTTTAAAGGCACATAACTCATGTCGAAATGCACGCCTTCCACCAGCATGTCGGTAGAGATCAGGGTATGTTTTTCGCCGTCATATTTAATAACCGCAGCATCGTCGCCTACGCCTTTGATGGATGAAGTATTATGTATCTCAACATGTTCGGTTAAATGTTTAATTAATCCAAACTCTCCTAATGTTGTTAATTCTGTTCTTCCTGTATTTTCTAGCATAATTATTATTTTAGTTTGCCACAAGGCACAAAGACTCAAAGTTTAAGATAAGCAATCTTATATCTTGAGTCTTTTATCTTTAATCTGTTTTATTTAAGTTTCACGCAAACATTCTTAGGCTCAGTAAAAAAGTCCAGCGCTTCAAAGCCACCTTCTCTTCCAACGCCCGATGATTTAACGCCGCCAAATGGTGTTCTTAAGTCACGTAATAGCCAGCAGTTGATCCATACAATGCCTGTATGTAAATCCATGGCCACGCGATTTGCTTTGGTGATGTCCTGTGTCCATACCGTAGATGCCAAACCATATTGTGTTGAGTTGGCGAACATCAGTACTTCTTCTTCGGTATCAAAAGGCATGATAGTAACAACAGGGCCAAATATTTCTTCCTGGTTGGTACGGCAATCGTAAGTTAATCCTTCAATGATAGTTGGCTCTAAATAATAGCCGTTTTCAAATTCGCCCTCAACTTTAGCTTGTTTACCACCACATAATACGGTGCCACCTTCCTGTTTAGCAAGTTCCACATATGACAGAATTTTTTCCATGTGTGGTTTTGAAACTACCGCGCCAATTTTTGTTTTCTCTTCTAACGGAGCGCCAACTAATAATTTTTGAGTTTTGGCAACAAAGTCGGTTTTAAATTTTTCGTAAATAGAACGTTCTACAAAAATCCTTGAGCCGCATAAACATATTTGTCCCTGGTTGGCAAAGGATGATAACATGGTTGTAGATAACATTTTATCATAATCGCAATCAGCAAAAATAATGTTAGGATTTTTGCCGCCCAATTCCAAAGATAATTTTTTGAACATAGGCGCTGCGATGCTCGCAATACCCGCGCCGGTTTTTGTGCCTCCTGTAAACGAAATTAAAGGAACATCTTTACTGCTTACCATGGCATTGCCAACTTTATGTCCGTAACCGTGCACAATATTTAATACCCCTTTTGGCAACCCGGCCTGAATACAAATTTCAGACAAGAGGTAAGCGGTCATAGGTGTAATTTCGGAAGGCTTTGCTACTACGGTGCAACCCGCAGCTAAAGCAGGAGCAATTTTCCACGAGAATAAATAGAGTGGCAAATTCCAGGGAGAAATACAGCCAGCCACACCCACCGGTTGGCGGAGGGTATAATTAATAGCAGTATCTTCCATGCTATGTGCATGAGCAGCGTAATGTAAAATACCGGTTCCATAGAAATGAAAATTCGCTGCCGCTCGAGGTATATCAACGGTTTTAGCTAAGTGTAAAGGCTTGCCATTATCCAAACTCTCGGCAACAGCTAAATCATGTAATTGATTTTCGATGAGTGAAGCAATCTTTAGCAGGTATTTTGAACGGGTTTCCTTAGGTGTAATGCTCCAGCTTTTAAATGCCTCTTTTGCAGCGGCAATTGCTTGTTCGGCATCACGTTCATCGCTGTCGGGAATTAGTGAATAAACAACGCCTCGTGAAGGATCGTAATTATCTATATGTTGGTTTGAGATAGGATCAACTAACTCACCATTGATGTAGTTTTTAAGTTTAAGCATGGTAAAAAATAAGACCACTAAATTAAGGAAATTGCTGTAATTATTTGATTATTTAATGTGCGTGTGATGCTGTTAAATTGTTTTTATATCGGTATTTATTCCCTATTTTTAGCATTGATTAATTTAATCTTAAATGCGTCCACTTGTATCCGTATTATTTTTCCTGATTTTATTTGCTTTGCCGGCATATAGCCAGGATATTTTGTATACGACTGCTGGTAATAAGCTTAAGGCCAGGGTAACCGAGATCAACGTTAAAGATATAAAGTATAAAGACTTTGCTAATCCCGAAGGACCTACGTATGTGATTGCCAAAACGGATGTAGTACTGATACAATATTCAAATGGTACAATTGAAGTGATTAACGATAATCCTGCCACATTGGCGCCAAAAATTTCAGAAACCGTAACGCCCACTGCTTCTAAACCTGCTGATAAAACGCCTGCATTTGATAAAAATGATCCCTACGGCAAAAATAAAAAAGAAGAGAAAAAAGATTTCAATTTATATTATCTCAATAAAAATATGTTATCCATTAATGCTTTGGCTCTGGCTAATGGTGATGTCACCATTATGTATGATCGGGAATTATTGAATAGCCGAATGTCGTTAACCTTTTTGGGAGGGTATAGTTTTAATCCACGGATGGGTGCATTAAATCTTTTTATTGCAGATTCAAAAGATGGCGCTAAGAAAAAATACGATGCCGGTTTTGGAGTTAATTTTATGCCGCGTAACACACGCCGCGTTCAATATTTTGTAGGAATTTTAGCCAAACATATGGCTTATGATTATTTGAATGTGGTTGACACAACCAATAATCAAAAAAATTATGAAAAGGCCAGTGCTTCTCAAACGGCTATTATGATCTCAAACGGATGGGTTTTTAGAGTAGGCCCTAATTTCAGCTTTAAATTATTTGGTGCTATTGGTGGACAAATTAATTCGGTGCCTCTTACAAATGGAACTTCAAGGGGTGCAACAGATTATTCAGGCTATCCAAAAGTGTATTTGGGCTATTGCTTTGGCTACCGTTTTTAAAAAATGAAATATTACTCACATATTGTTTTGTTTGTGTTACTTTTTGTTTCGGCATTTGCTGTGGCACAGGATAAAGTGTTTTTAAGAGACGGAAAGGTAATACCCTGCAAGATTGTTGCTATTTCAGAAAAAACAATTAGTTACAGAGATACAATTCCAAATTCAGCTCTCATTACCTTATCAAAAAATGACGTGTTGCTTGCCGAATATCAATCAGAAACTATTTATATGTTCAGTAAAGCGCAACCTGAATTTAATGTGGTAAACAAACCCTTAAGTGCTTCGGCTACACCCGACGTTAATGAAACAAGACAACAACGGGCCGATCGAAAGATGAAAGAATGGAAAGAAAAAGAAGCCTTGTTGCCCAATAATATTTTAGGTTTCTACATTCCTGAATTAATATTAGGCCGGTTAACAGTTTCATACGAACGGTTATTGGCAAACAAATCAATGGGCGTAAAAATTCCGTTTAGCTTAACGTATGACGGACTTGGAGCCCTGGCTGAGTTTTCTTCCAATAATTCAACCAATACAAATACTAATTCAACCAGCACCAATACTAATTCTACAAACACTAATAATAACAATACTAATAATGCTCCTGTAAAACGTAACAGAGGTACAGGCTTTATAACCGGCATTGATGTTAATTATTATCATGATCTAAAACCGCAGTTGAAATATTTTTTTGGTCCACGAGTACGTTACGGAACAGATATGACTTTAGGCGGTATAGAAGGATTGACTTTTCAGATACAAAACGGCATATTTAAAAGCAGTGGTAAAAAAATGACCAGCACTATAGCATTTGGGGTTGGATTCTTTAAACTATCCGAAAAGTATGCTACCCGCGGAGGACTTGACACTAAACAGGTTTATCCCTGGGGATCATTTACCTGGCGTTTGGGATTCAGGTTATAACGTTCTTCGTATCCTTTATTCCCTTGTAAGCCACCGCTGTGAATGATCAGTATCTTTTTTTGTTTTTCTAGTTTAAATTGATTGATGAGATCAAATACTGCATAAAATAATTTGGTGGTATATACATAGTCCAGTTCGATGTGATAAATTTCTTCGAACCACGATTTAAATTGCAACAACTCCTTTGTATGTTTAGCGTAGCCACCAAAATGGTAGTTATTTAAAATATGTGTGTGAAAGTTAGTTGTATTTGCCTCATAATTCAACACATTTATAGCCGTAAGTTTTTGTGTTTGAGATAAAGTTGCGGATAAGCCTTTGAAAGTAGTACCTGTTCCATAGGCACAAAAAATATCCGTATAATCTTTCATATCATCGGTAAGAATGTCTTCGCAGCCTTTTTGACCAAGAGTATTATCTCCACCTTCCGGAATAATATACGCTTCAGGATACATATAATGCAATCGTTGTAAATAACCACTGTCGGTTTTTTGAGAGTACTCTGTACGGCTTATAAACAACAATTCCATCCCGTGTTGCTTCGCCAGTGCGAGAGTTGAGTTGTTGATAGACGTTTCTTCGCCGCGGATGATTCCGATGCTTTTCAGATGATTTAATTTACAGGCAACTGCTGTCGCCGCAATGTGGTTGGAAAAAGCTCCGCCGAATGTGATGATCGAATTTTTATTTAGGTTTTTTGCCTGTTGTAAATTGTATTTTAATTTGAACCATTTATTTCCGGAAATCTCGGGATGTATCAGATCAAGCCGTAAAATGCCAAGACGGTGTTCCTTATACTCAATGGTATCAATAATAGGGTTATATGTAATTATCTCTGACACTGAAATTTTATGAATCTCAAATTTAAATTAAAATGTAAGACAGAATACAATATCTTTGTATTAAGATGTTCAATAAAAATTTAGATCCGGAAGATTTTTATTATAGCCCGGAGGGTTATATTGTTTTTACGGAAAAATATCACTTAAAACGCGGTTATTGTTGTAAAAACGGTTGCAAACACTGCCCCTACGGCTACAATAAAAAAACAGGCCAGTTTGAAAACGAGAAGAAGTAACACTACGTGCGATCATCAATTATTTTAGTAACTTAGTGTAGCAAAAACAGGTTGCCTTAAATAAGCTGGTTTATTGAAATATAAGCCGTTACACCAGATGGCAACTGATAATAAATTGAAATCATATGAAATACATTTTATTCTCCCTTTCAGTTTTTTCTTTTCTTAATCAATTTGCACAAGCTGATCAGCATTGTGCAACAGATGTGATCATGAAAAAATACTATGCCTCACATCCCGAGATCGAAGCAAAAAAAAGAATGGCTGATCTGGATCGGGTTAAACAACATAAGAATAAACGAACCAATGCCGCTTCATATGTCATTCCGGTTGTGTTTCATATATTGCATAACGGCGGACCAGAAAATATTTCAGACGCACAGGTAGTAGACGCATTGTATATTTTGAACAGGGATTTCGCAAAGAAAAATGGCGACACACTATATCTGATTCCTGAATTTAAATCGCTCGCTGATTCTACAAAAATTCAATTTGCTTTGGCTACAAAAGATCCTAATGGAAATTGCACGAATGGCATTATTCATTATAGCGATCCTGACACTGATTGGGATGATGCGTCTTCTACCTTATACCAATATACCTGGGATCCAACGATGTATATGAATGTGTATGTAGTAAAATCAATTACCCTGAGTAGTGGTTTTGGTGCCGCGGGATATACTTATTTCCCGGGTAGTTTGCCTACGAGCTCGCCCGCTGATGCCATTGTTTTATTAAATAATTATTTTGGCTCCATAGGAACCGGTAATCCATTTTTATCCAGGGTATTAACTCATGAAGTTGGGCATTGGTTGGGATTGTATCATGTATTTGGATATACCAATGGCGCCGGTGTGGACTGTTCGGGCGATGATTTTGTATCAGATACGCCTCCAACTCAAGGTTATTTAAGTTGCCCAAATGCTTCCAATCCTTCATCATATCAGATCTGCACGCCGGGTGTTAGCGAGAACTATCAGAACTATATGGATTATTCTTATTGCGTGAAAATGTTTACCCAGGAGCAGGGGTATGTTATGCAAAGTACATTGGTATCAGGCATTTCGGGACGCGACATTTTAGTTTCGAATGCCAATTTGGTCAATACCGGTGTTATTAGTCCTAACCTTGCCTGTGTTCCCGAAGCCGATTTTAGGCATAACCGTTCTGAGACCTGTGTGGGAACGCCTGTTACTTTTGCGGATGCATCAACCAACGGTGCTGCTACTTCTTACACATGGTCGTTTCCGGGTGGAACGCCGGCTGCGTCAAATTTATCGGCACCGTCGATCACCTACAATACGCCGGGGGTTTACTCGGTAACCTATCAATCAGGTAACTCGGCGGGAACTTCAATTCCTGTTACCAAAACAAATATTATAACTGTCATTAACAACGTGGCAACTTATAGCTCGCCTTTTACTGAAGGTTTTGAAACCGCTACAATTCCTAATAACGACTGGGATGTTTTTAACTCGAGTGGTGGTTCAAACTGGGTTCAGTCTTTTGACGCTGCTTACTCCGGTTCCTTTTCGGCAAAATTGCCATCAACCAATAATACCCGTTTAGCAGTTGCCTCTATGGTGAGCCCGGCGTTTAACATTTCGGCAACAACGTCGCCACAGTTAATGTTTAGACTGGCTACAGCGGAAAGCAATCCTGACCATGTGAATAATTTAAAAGTGTTGGCTTCTACTGATTGCGAAAATTCCTGGATACAGCTGTATAGTAAAACGGGTTCTAATCTTGTTACAACGCCTTCAACCACAAATCCTTTTTTGCCGGTATTCTTAAGCGAGTGGCGAAACGAGATCATTAATTTATCGCCGGTTGCCGGTTCCACACATGTGAAGTTCAAGTTCATGTATAGTCGCGACACTATTTCGGGAGCGAACAATGTATTTATAGATGACATTAATATTTCCAGTTCTACCGGATTGAATGTATTCGCCAGTAATATCGCTTACACTATATTTCCTAATCCCGCTTCGGAAACAGTGAGTATTTCTTTTAACGAAACATGTGATAAAGTATATATTACCGATGTACTGGGGCAGGTTTATGAGTTTGCAAAGAGAAACGGAGCTGATACAAGTTACACATTTGCGGTGGGTGAAAATACCAAATTCAAACCGGGAGTATACTTTATTACTGTAGAAAGCAAAGGGAGTTCATGTACAAAAAAACTAATCGTTAATTAATGATCAAATCTCTAAAAAAAACAGATATTTGTGAAATATAAAATGTACGACCTTGCTTAAGCTTTCAGAATTAAACAACAATCAGATCAACTACGTTAATATTGGGTTAATGATATTGTCTGCTATACTGGCTTTCATTTTGCCGTTTGAGCTTTTCCTTTTTTCTTACGCGGTATTAGGACCTTTGCATTATCTCACTGAAATAGGATGGTTGCATAAAAAAAGCTATTTTACCAAAGGAAAATATGACTTTTTGTTTTTGAGTTTACTTTGTGTTTTGGTGTTTTATTTTTCTTATGTCAATCCAACAAGATCGGAGAGGCTTATTCCTAATGTTATATTATACGGGGTTTTATTATCATTAATTTTCGTTTTTGTAAAGGATAATTTATACAGGGTAGTATTGGCTATACTGGCTGTGATTGGTATATCTATGTCTACGCTTGGCTTTCACTATTTTGTGTGGGTAGGTATATTTTTGCCAACCATTATCCATGTATTTGTTTTTACCTGGGCATTTATGTTGTATGGCGTTTTAAAAAATAAATCTTTTTCGGGCTACATGTCTATTGTGGCTTTAGTTGTAATTGCCATTTCCTTTTTTGTGATCAAAGCGCCCGGGCTTCAATACGAAGTGTCTGCTTATGTCGGAAAAAGTTACGAGCTGTTTTATTTGTTGAACAAATTTTTGATTGATTTATTTGGTTTGGAAACACGTGTAACCGACGACCTGACATTGGTATATAAAACCAATGCCGGTTTTATCATTATGCGTTTTATCGCCTTTTCCTATACGTATCATTATCTCAATTGGTTTTCAAAAACATCCGTTATTCAATGGCATAAAGTGCCCAAAAAAACGCTCTATATTACAATAGGGCTTTGGATATTTTCAGTAATATTATACGTCATTGACTACAATATTGGACTAAAAGCACTGTATTTTTTAAGTTTTTTACATGTTTTTTTAGAATTTCCACTCAATATTACTTCTTTTCAGGGTATAGTTAAATCCGTTATGCCTGTTAAGAAATAAGCGCTTAAACGTGCTTTCGCCCTCTTTTTAATTAAATATAAATCTGTATATTAGGGCTTCAAAAAACGGCTTGTGAAGATCTCAAAAGAATTTAAAATAGGTATCATTGTTACTGCTGCTATTGGTTTATTTATCTGGGGATTTAATTTCCTGAAAGGCCATGACCTGTTTAGTCATAAATATGAATTATATGCAGTTTACCCGAAGATAGATGGTTTGATCGAAGCCAATCCTCTTTTGGTTAACGGCTTTAAAGTTGGGCAGATCAACAAAATTTCCTTACTAAAAGATAAGAACGGAGAATATGGCGTATTGGTTAAATTTTTATTGACGGAAGATGTACAAATTCCTAAACACTCTATTGCTCGTGCGGTAAGTTCAGATTTATTGGGATCAAAAGCTGTTGAAATTGTTTACAGTAATGAAACAGAGTTTGTAAATTCAGGTGATACGTTGATTGCAGAAACAGAGGAAGGCCTGAAAACCGCCGTGAGCAAACAATTGGCGCCACTTCAGAAAAAAATTGAAGGGTTGTTATCATCAGTAGATTCGGTGATGACAGTTGTTCAGGTAGTATTGAATGATAAAACAAGAGAAAATTTAAGTAAGTCGTTTGAAAGCATTAAGCTCGCTATTCAAAGTTTAGAACAAACTGCGTATAAACTCGATGATCTGGTTGCATCCGAAAAAGCAAAGATTTCTTCTATTTTGACTAAACTCAATGGTTTGGCCGGCATGCTTGAAAAAAATACAGGTAAGATCGATAATATCATTGGAAATTTCAGCACACTTTCGGATAGTTTGGCCAAATCGAATTTAAAAGGCGCTATTGATGAAGCCGATAAAACATTGGCAGAGTTAAATAAATTAGTAGCTCAGATCAATTCAGGACAAGGAAGTTTGGGTAAACTCGCTAAAAATGATTCGTTATACAATAACCTAAACAAGGCAAGTGACGATTTGGATAAATTAATGAAAGACCTTCGCATAAACCCAGAACGTTATATTCATTTCTCTGTATTTGGCAGAAAAGATAAAAACAAACCTAAACTTTAAATTTGTTATATGATCTCATCCATCATTTTTATTGCTCTCTTAATTGGATCAAGCGTGTTTTTTTTCATGAATGCAAAAAAAATTCGCCGGAATATCCTCCTGGGAAAAGATATATCAATTACCGATAACAAGGGCGAACGTTTAAAAACGATGATCCTTGTGGCTTTGGGTCAAAAGAAAATGTTTACCAGACCCATTCCGGCAATTTTACATTTATTTTTATATACGGCTTTCGTTATAACACAGATCGAATTGGTTGAAATTGTTTATGATGGGATCACAGGGCATCACCGTGCTTTTCGCGAATCTTTAGGTGGGTTTTATACCTTTATAGTGAGTTTTATCGAAATCTTATCGGTACTGGCTTTCATTGGAACCATTGCTTTTTTATCCAGAAGAAATTTATTAAAAGTACCACGCCTGGTTAAAAGTGAATTGAATGGCTGGCCAAAATTAGATGCCAATATTATTTTGATCATGGAATTTATCCTGATCTGTTTTATTTTTATGATGAATGGAGCAGATGAAGTATTGTATTCCAGGGGTCAGTCACATGCCGAAAATTTGGGTGACGGGTCGCTTCGTTTATCCATTAGCCAGTACATTGGGCCTTTACTCTACAGCGGTATGCCAACACCGGGTTTGCATGTTATAGAGCGTATTGGTTGGTGGGGACATATCATTATGGTATTTAGCTTTTTAAATTATTTACCGTTCTCAAAACACTTACATATTTTATTGGCCTTTCCAAATACGTATTTCTCTAATTTAAAACCTAAGGGAGAATTCAAAAATTTGTTTGAAGTTACAGATGTGGTAAAACCAAATTTTGATCCTTCTTATCAACCTGTTTTGGATCCTAATGCAGTAATTGGATTTGGTGTAAAGGATGTTAAGGACCTTAACTGGAAAAACTTATTGGATGCTTATTCTTGTACGGAGTGTGGTCGTTGTACATCTGCTTGTCCGCAAAATATAACCGGTAAAGCATTGTCGCCCCGTAAAATCATGATGGATACGAGAGATCGTATGGAAGAAGTTGGTAAGAACATGGATAAGAATGGCGGTACTTTTGTTGACGATGGAAAAACACTTTTGGGTGATTATATCAAACATGAAGAGATTTGGGCTTGCAATACCTGTAATGCCTGTGTACAGGAGTGCCCGGTAAATATTGATCCGCTCGCAATTATTATGGGGCTTCGCCAGCAATTGGTATTAGAACAAAGTTCAGCACCAAACGAGTTAAATGGCATGTTCTCTAATTTAGAAAACAATGGAGCGCCATGGCAATTTAGTCCTTCCGACAGAGCGAATTGGATAACCGAAAACTAAGAAATTATGAGTGATACAACTATAAAAGTACCGACAATGCAGGAAAAGATCGCCAATGGCGAAACTCCTGATATTTTATTCTGGGTAGGTTGCAGTGGTAGTTTTGATGACCGTGCAAAAAAGATCACCAAAGCCATTGTGCGTATTTTAAATCATGTAGGCGCTAACTTTGCTGTACTTGGCGTTGAAGAGTCTTGTACCGGAGATCCAGCAAAACGTGCCGGCAATGAATTTTTATTTCAAATGCAGGCCATGCAAAACATCACCATCTTAAATGGCTATGATGTGAAGAAGATCGTAACAGGTTGTCCGCACTGCTTTAATACCATTAAAAATGAATATCCTGAATTAGGTGGTAAGTATGAAGTAATTCATCATACCCAGTTAGTGCAACAATTAATTGATGAAGGAAAATTAAAAGTACAGGGTGGCGCCTTTAAAGGAAAAAAAATTGTATTCCACGATCCGTGTTATCTGGGAAGAGCAAACAATGTATATGAGGCACCAAGGGATGTGATCTCAAAACTGGATGCTGAATTAGTTGAAATGAAACGCAGTAAAGCCAATGGACTATGCTGTGGAGCAGGTGGAGCGCAAATGTTTAAAGAAGCAGAAAAAGGAACTAAGGAGGTAAATGTGGAACGCGCCGATGAAGCTCTTTCGCATAATCCTGACATTATTGCTGTTGGTTGCCCGTTTTGCAATACAATGATGACTGATGGTGTGAAACATTTTAATAAAGAAGACCAAACCAAAGTATTGGATGTGGCAGAGTTAATCGCTTCGGCTAACGATCTATAATAACCCTATGAAAAATATAGTACTTTTTCTTTTTAGTTCGGTTGTCTTATTGTCCTGTGGCCCAAAAGAAACGGGTATTTCAGAAGATAATCATCGCGCAGATTCATTGATGAAAATAATCAACTCTCCTGAATTGACTGCTGTCAATAAACAAATTCTGGATAGCCCTGAGGATGCTAATTTATATGATGAGCGTGCCAGATTATATTTGCAGTTCAAACAATTTGAAGAAGCAGTAAGTGATTCTAAACGTTCGATAAGAATTGACTCAAGTAATGCTAAATATTATTTAACAGAAGCTGATATCTTTTTTGCTGCAAACGAAACCCGTAACGCAAAGGATGTATTAGAGAAGGTAACTGCTAAATTCCCTGAAAACACGGAAGGTTTATTGAAACTAGCTGAGCTTTACTTTTTTGTGAAGCAATATGAAAACGCCTTTGCTAAAATTAACCAGGCTTTAAAAGTTAATCAAAATCTGGCAAAAGGATATTATCTAAAAGGAAGTATTTATAGAGAGATTGGTGATACCGGTAAAGCAGTATCCAGTTTGGAAACGGCTATAGAACAGGATAATAAAAATTACGGTGCGTTTTTGGATCTCGGGATTATTTATGCAGCGAAAAGAAATCCATTGGCCTTTGAATATTACAATAATGCTATTGGCCTTCAACCGGCAAATCCAGAGGCATTATATGCAAAAGCAAAATTACTGCAGGATTTGAACCAGATTAAGGAAGCAGTAGCCTTGTATAACCAGATCTTAAAAATGGATCCACAACACGTATTTTCGATGTATAATTTGGGTGCTATTGAATTTGGAATCAATGAAAACCCGAAGTTAGCGATGGAATATTTTACAAAAGCTATCAATGCAAATCCCAAATATGCAGAAGCTTATTTTGGAAGAGCGGTATGTTACCAGGATTTAAAAGATAATGACAATGCTTCGGCAGATTATCAAATGTGCTTACAATTAAAGCCAAATTATGAGCCAGCCGTTGAAGGCTTAAATTCATTAGGTAAACAATAGCTGATCTGGCTTTAATACACATATTCATTAGGTGAGTGAAGACTTAACAAAAAAAAACCGATACAATTTGTATCGGTTTTTTTATAGTATGTAATATAAAACTATGCTTCTGTAGTATCTGCTGCCGGAGCATCAGTTTCAGGAGCTGCTGTTTCTTCAACTGCTGGAGTTTCTTCAACAACTGCTGTTTTAGCTGCAATTTTAGCTGCTTTTGCATCTTTAGAAGCTGTTTCAGCTTTAGCTTTGTCAGCAATTGCTTTTTTCTCAGCTGCAGATAAATTATCTTTTTTAGTGTTGATTTTACCTGCTTTTTCATCCTGCCATTTGGCAAAACGTTCTTCAACCTGCGCTTCAGTTAAAGCACCTTTTTTAACACCGTCTAATAAGTGTTTTTTCATCAAAATACCTTTGTAAGATAAAATAGCTTTACAAGTATCTGTAGGTACAGCACCGTTTTGTAACCATTTTAAGGTGTTTTCGAAATTTAAATCAATAGTTGCCGGGTTGGTGTTAGGGTTGTAAGTTCCTAATTTTTCGATAAAAGCTCCATCTCTTGGTGCACGACCATCCGCTGCTACCACGTGGAAAAACGCTGCGTCTTTCTTTCCGTGTCTTTGTAGTCTAATCTTTACTGCCATTTTATTATTTTTTAAGTTTGGGCTGCAAATATCGGTAAATTAATTTAATTAACAGACAGTTCTTAAAAATTATTTTTATAAAGGCCTAAATATCATTAATTTGACTAATTTTGTATGTTAAAAATCATTTAATATATGAAATTACAAGAAAGAGGTACCCTTTTAATCCCCATTGACTTTACAGAACAATCACTTTTGGCGATTAAGCAAGCCTATAACCTGGCTAAATACACTCATTCAAAGATCGTTTTACTTCATTCCTACGAAAAAGTAGGGGAAGAAAGATACGAAGAATTAAAGGCCTTAACCAAACAAACAGAAGCTGAAAGTGGTGTTCCCACTGAGTTTATGAATGTTAAAGGTGATATTTACGCGGAAGTACCCCGTGTTGCCGAAGAAATTGAAGCTACGTTGGTAATTGTCGGGCTTGAAAGCCATATGAGCTCAAAAAACATTGTAGGTTCCAGTGCATCTAAAATGATTAGGGAGTGCGGTTGCCCTGTCATTTCTATCAGAGGAAAAGACCACAAAGACGGTTGTGAAAACATCTTATTACCATTGGATCTTTCCCGCGAATCCCGCGAAAAAGTAGATGTTGCAGTTCAATTTGCGCACTATTTTGGAGCTTCTATTCGTATTTTAGGCGTATTTAGCTTATCAGATGCAGCTTATGAAAACCAATTATTAGCTTATTCCCATCAGGTAAAGCAATATATCAAAGGAAAAGGAATTTCCTGTTCTAATAAATCATTAGCAAGCGATAGCGTTGCAGATACCATAGTAGAGTATGCCAACAAAATTGAATCTGATTTGATCGTGATTATGAATAAACCTACTTTGAGTATTAAAGAGTTTTTTAGTGGTACGGAAGCTCAGAAAGTAGTTGATATTAGTAATTTGCCGGTTATGACCATTAATCCATCTAAAAAAGTGAGTTTAAACCACTTTGGAACAGGATTATAGTTAACAAACTCTATATTTTTAAACGCCACCTCTTGAGTGTGGCGTTTTTTAATTACGACGCATAGTCGTATATTAGCCCTTCTTAATTATGAATTTATTTTTTCATCTTGGCAGATATTTTATTCTTATTAAACGCGTGTTTAGTAAGCCTGAAAAATTGTCGGTGTACATGAAACAAATTATTCATGAGATCGATAATATCGGCATCAGTTCATTACCCATTATTGCCATTATTTCTTTTTTTATGGGTGGCGTCATTACCATTCAATCTGCTTTTGGATTTACGAGCAACCTCGTTCCGCTTTATGCGGTAGGTTTTACTGTCCGTGAATCCATGTTGTCTGAGTTTTGTCCTACTATTGTTTCGCTTATTCTTGCAGGGAAAGTGGGTTCTAATATTGCTTCCGAGATAGGCTCTATGCGTATTACAGAGCAAATTGATGCGCTGGAGATTATGGGGATCAATTCGGCCGGTTATCTCATTCTTCCCAAAATAGCTGCAGGTGTTCTCATTATGCCTTTCCTGATTGCTATCAGTATGTTTCTAGGTATTGCTGGCGGATATATCATGGGTATAGCTGTAGGTGCAGTTAGTTCATATGAATATGTTTTTGGCATACAGGCTTTTTTTGAGCCCTGGAAATTATATTATTCCTTTACGAAGGTTATCACGTTTGCTTTTTTGATCACATCTATCTCTTCTTATTTTGGATATTATACGCACGGAGGGGCTTTAGAAGTTGGAAAAAGCAGTACGTCAGCTGTTGTTTACAGTAGTATCCTGATCCTGATCTTCAATTTCCTCATCACTCAATTGTTCTACACATGATCGAGATTAAGAACATTCATAAAAGCTTTGGCGATCATAAAGTCATCGACGATGTATCTTTTGTATTTGAACAAGGTAAAACTAATTTGATCATCGGAGAGAGCGGAAGTGGTAAAACAACGGTTATGAAACTGATGGTTGGATTGCACGAAATTGATTCGGGTGAGATCCTCTACGACGGGCAAAATTTTCCGGTATTAGGAGTAAAAGAAAAACAGGAGGTCAGAAAAAAGATTGGCATGTTATTTCAGGGAGGTGCTTTGTTTGACTCTCAAACCTTGGAAGAAAATGTACGTTTCCCTTTGGATATGTTCACAACCATGACCAAGGAAGAAAAACTGGAACGTGTGAATTTTTGCCTCGAAAAGGTACAGCTTACCGGTAAAAATAAATTATACCCGGGCGAGTTATCAGGTGGTATGAAAAAACGGGCTGCTCTTGCCAGGGCAATAGCCAACAATCCACAGTATTTATTTTGTGATGAACCTAACTCCGGTTTGGACCCTAAAACTTCTATTGTCATCGATAATTTAATTCAAAGCTTAACACACGAGTTTAACATCACTACCATCGTTATTACTCATGATATGAATTCGGTAGTGGAGATTGGCGAGAAAATACTCTACATTTATAAGGGTAAGCCATGGTGGACGGGTAACAGCAAAGATATATTGAAAACTACCAATCCTGAATTAGTTGATTTTGTGTTTGCATCGGGTTTCATGAAGGAAGTATTTAATGCTGTAAAAAACAGGTAAATTATTTTTCAGATTTTCACGGAGTGGTTAGTTTATAGAATTAAAATCACAGTAGACCTGTTACTATGGAAAGTCGTATCAATAAATCTTATTTTGAAAATCTGGATGCATTAAGATTTTTTGCTTTTTTAAGTGTGTTTTTAGCCCACTGCAGTAGTTTCTTCGCTTATAAATTCGACAATAAATATCTTGAATTATTACACAAACATGTTTTTAGAAATGGGAATTTAGGAGTAGGGTTTTTCTTTGTATTAAGTGGGTTTTTAATAACCTGGTTGTTATTTACTGAGAAAGATCAGAACGGCAGAATACATATCGGGCATTTCTATATGAGAAGAGTTCTTCGGATATGGCCTGTATATTTTATTGTGGTTACGGTTGGATTTGTGATTGGTACACATGATTTTGAATTATTAAACGCACTTCAATTTAATTACAGCATCAATATTGAACAATTAAAATTTTATATATTCTTTTTGGCAAACTATGATTTGGTTTTAAATGGAATTTCGAGTCTTTTACTAAGTGTGTTATGGTCGGTAGCTGTTGAAGAGCAATTTTACATCGTTTGGCCGTTGATTTTTTTGCTGGCGAAAAAAGAGTTTTTCCCCTTCATATGTTATTTGCTTATTATCATTTCTTTCGTTTCCCGCTATACTTTACAAACTTACTATTCAACGCCCGAAGTTATGTCTGACCTGGCTATTGGCGGATTGATAGCTTATTACGCTTTATATTGTCCGGTATTTCTTGATTTTTTTAAAACGATAAGCAAAAGTAAAACTGCGTTTGTATATCTATTATTTTTTATGATTGCGCCGCTCAGAGGATTCTCCTTTGTTTTTGGCGAAAAAATTTATGCTATATATTATTGTTTCGAATCTATTTTATTCTCCTGCATATTTGGGTTTATTATTTTGGAGCAAAATTTTTCAAACCAATCGTTTTTTAAACTGGGTAGAATAAAGGTGTTTGGATATCTTGGAAAAATATCATTTGGTCTGTACGCTTACCACATGCTTTTTTTTCCTGTGACCTTTTATTTTATTGGTAAAAGCGGAATGGCAGAAAATGATTTCAAATCATACCTGTTTAAAATTATTTTTTCGTTACTTTTGACCGTTGCCTTTAGTTACCTGTCATTTAATTTTTTAGAAAAAAAAATACTATATTTTAAGAAGTATTTTAAATCCTAAGAATAAGGCTTTTAAAAATGAGTAACAGTATATTTGTCGCATTTAAAACCTCTGTCATTGAAAGATAAAAAAAATACCGAACATGATTTTGAAATGAAAGCCACTACCTTTCATGGACTGGAAGACGTGTTAGTTAACGAACTTATGAAGTTGGGAGCCCGCGATATAGTTCCATTTAAACGCGGCGTATCATTTACCGGCGATAAAGGGTTTATGTATAAAGCTAATTTGTGCCTGCGCACTGCGTTAAAAGTATTAGTTCCAATATATTCATTCACGGCTAACAACGAACACGAGTTGTATGATAAAATGAAAGAGTATGAATGGGAAGAATTACTGAATACGGATGATACTTTAGCTATTAATGCTACCGTTAATTCAGACGAATTCAATCACTCATTATATGTGTCCCAAAAAACAAAGGATGCTATTTGCGATCGTTTTGTAGATAAATTTGATGTTAGACCAAACGTGGATCTCGATAGACCCACAGTAAGAATTTATGTTCATATTTTTCGTAACCAGGTAAATGTAAGTTTGGATAGCAGCGGCGATTCACTATTTAAACGGGGTTATCGCGTTGATATTGATACAGCGCCCATGAAAGAAGTATTGGCAGCAGGAATGGTGTTATTATCTAACTGGCAGCCTCATTTGCCTTTAATTGATGGTATGTGCGGTAGTGGCACATTAGGTGTTGAAGCTGCTTTATTTGCAAATAATATTCCGCCGGGCGTTTTTAGGGAAGAATTTGGCTTTATGAAATGGCACGATTACGATAAGGCGTTATGGGACACGATTTATGAAAGCACCATTAATCGCATTAAAGACGATATGCCAAATATTATTTCAAGCGATATTGATATTATTCCTTTAGAAATGGCTAAACGCAACGGTGCTGTTGCTAAGGTAGACGATGTTATCCAGTACGAACATATTTCTTTTTTCGACCTGATGCCCACAAAACCTCACGGTACTATTTTATTGAATCCTCCGTATGATGAGCGTATAAAAATGGAAGATACAAATGCTTTTTATAAACAGATAGGCGATAAATTGAAAAAAGATTTTGGGGGCTGGACCTGTTGGATCATTTCGTCTAATATGGAAGCCATAAAATCCATTGGCTTGCACCCTAGTAAAAAAATGACGTTGTTTAATGCTTCACTGGAATGTAAGTTGCTAAAATATGAAATGTATAGCGGTTCTAAAAAAGCATCCAAGCAAGATAGGCATGAATAATTTACAGGGAGTTTAAAAAGGCAATCATTTTTTTTACGGCAATACTGCGATGAGAAATGGCATTTTTCGTTTCTGAACTCATTTGAGCAAATGTTTCTGTATAACCGTCGGGTATAAAAACAGGATCATAGCCAAAGCCATCGGTTCCTTTTTTTTCGGCGATTATCTTTCCATTAATAATGCCTTCAAAAAGGTACTCTTTACTTCCAATAACTAAAGCAATCGCCGTTTTAAAGTGAGCATTCCTGTTTTCTTTTCCGGATAGTTCTTGTAATAATTTCTCAATATTATCATTATCATTTTTCTGTTCACCTGCATACCTGGCAGAGTATACGCCCGGTTCTCCATTTAAAGCGTCAACTAATAAACCACTATCGTCGGCAAAACAATTGATTTGTGTTTGCTGGTAAATAGTCTTTGCCTTCAGTAAAGCATTGCCCTCAATTGTTAATGAGGTTTCTTCTATCTCCTCAAACAAGTGAATATCATCGAGGCTTAAAACATCTATATGATCAGAAGTCAAACTCTTAACTTCTTTTAATTTGTTTTTATTATGGGTAGCAAAAATCAACTGCATAATTATTCTGAACTAATTTTAATAAATTTCTTGATATAAGTTTTTCCATCTATCATCACCTTTATTATATAGCAGCCTCTGGCATAAGAAGTCGTTGGTAACGACACGAAATTTAATCCTTCAACTCCTTTTTCAGTTACTTCCTCGTATTGAATTTGGCCGATCGAATTATAGATCGCAATTGTATAATCAATATTTCTGTTGAGGGTTACCGGCAGTACAATATCGCCCTGAGTTGGGTTAGGTAATGGATTTGAAACAGATATATCATTTGTATTTAACGTACCACATAATTTGTTATTGGTTAAATTTTCATCATCCACTGAATTAACTTTTTCAATCTCCACACAGGTTATGTTATTAATGCTACTTTGAGTACTGGCAGTTTTCGATACAAAACTATATGAGTAAAAAGAATAAGGATTTAAAATGCCGTTCCAGGTCTCTTTAATATTCCCTCCATCGCTTATTTGGTAATGCATATCAAAGGTAGTAATTGGCACTGAACCGTAATTGGCCATATCTACCTTTACATTCATGAAACCATCGCCATCTTTTTGTGTTATTACATTTAAAATCGCCAAATCCAAATAACGCTTTAAAACAGTTATGTTTTTAATTTTAGAATTCTTACATCCATTCTGGTCTTTGAGATTTAAAGAAACAGAGTATGTGCCAATGGTATCGAATATGATACTGGGACTCTGCGACGTTAAAGTTGACGATCCGGCAATATTCCAGCTATAAACGCTGGCATTTGTAATAGAGGGAATGAAATTGACAGGAGAGTTAGTGTAATAATATGTAGCGGGATTTGTTGTAAAATCAACATTTGGTAATGGAAATACTGTAAATGTTTTTACTGTAGAGTCTCTGCACCCAAATGAGTTCACAACTTTCAGCATAACCGAGTAACTTCCGGCTGTTGTTAAGGAAAGAGTGGGGCTTTGGATGGATGAAAATACGGTGTTATTTAATTTCCAGTTATACACCGATAGTATGCCACTTTGAGCAGTGGATGAATTGGTAATCTGAATCGTATCTTTTGAGCAAAAGGAAGGAATAGAAAAACCAGGTATCGGGGAAAGAAAAACATTGATGTATTTAGTAATGGTTGAGGTACAAAGATTGTTACCGTCCACAAAAAGCGTAACCGGAAATACGCCTGAGCTCGTAAATGTTTTCATGGCATTTTGAGTGGTAGCTGTACTGTTTACAAAGGTCCAGGTATAGGTTGTAGTGCCGGGGCCGATGGAGGTGCTTTGAAAAAATGTTGGAACATTTGAGCAAGGTGCGCTGTAAATAAAATCTGCCTTTACCTCTGCATTTACGTTTACAGATTTAGTGGTATCTGAAGAGCATCCCGCATTATTGGTTGCTATCAATGTTACATAGTAATTTGAGTGATTACCAAATACATGTTTAGGGTTATTTAAAACGGATGTATTATTTGGGCCGGGATCGCCAAAATTCCACAACAGAGAGGTAATAGGATAGCCGGGTGTAATCGTACTTTGATTAATAAAGGCAGTTGTATCATTTTGACAAGAAATGCCGG
>JAZKDT010000019.1:154970-181037 GCA_040387475.1 Bacteroidota bacterium
AAAAATTAGAAAATGGAGTTGGCGCAATATGTATAGATTTTATGATCATTTGCTCGCAACCGGCAGAGGTTACAACGCGTAGGCTAACGATATAAGTACCAGTGTCCGAAAACGTATGCGACGGATTTGTCAGTATCGATGAATTTGCAGTTAATGAAGCCGGATCTCCAAAATTCCATATGGTGCTATCAATTGGCGTAAGTGTTGAAGGAGCTACAGATAAATTGGTAAAAGGAACAGCTGCGTTTTTGCAGCCTATGCCAAAAGAAAAATTGGCAAAAGGTGCCTGACCTTGGATGTCAACATAAATACTATCAATTCCAGTACAATTATTAGTGTTGGTTACCACTACAGAATACTGTCCTGTTGCGGTTACTATAATGGAATCGTTGGTAGATAAAGTATTCCACAAATAGTTCACCGCCTGGCTTGCCCCTGATACCAAAGTAATTGAATTACCTCCACACAGTGATACATCAGGGCCCAGCGACACCTGCGAGGCAAACATATCTACGGTTGCACTGAGTGATTGAGTAGAAGTACAGCTAAATGAGTCGGTAATGGTCACAGAGTAAACTCCGGCACTGTTTATAATTAATAAGGAATCAGTACTGTTATCCTGCCACTGAAAGGTATAACCTGTTTTATCAAGTAGCGTATTCCAAACAAAAGAATTGCCGGGACAAATCACCGAATCTCCGGGATTATGAGCATTAGGAAAAGTAACAACTATCGTATCCCGCGAATACAACCCGTATTTATCTTTTGTTTGCACATAATAAGTACCAGTTTCATTTACCGAAATAGTGGGGGTAGTAAGGCCATTGCTCCAAAGATATTCCTGGTAAGGAATATTAGTGGATAATATTTTAGGACAAAAACTATATGGCTCATTGATATCCGATCCGAGATCTACTTTTGTCGAGTACCTGTCAACTAAATACGAATTGATCAAATCAAATTGGCTAAGTGGAAGGATTGAATCAAATATCATTAATTCGCTCATATCGAAATTTGCAAGGAAAATGGGGAACGCATCCGATCTATACCCCAACGTAATGGGATTAGAAGGCAGATTACTAAAATTAACACCGGTTGCAATGTTTGCAGGACTGAAATTTTCAAATACTTCGAGGGTGGATGTAACCGGGTCGCCGGTTGCCATGAAGAAACAAAATTCTGAAACGGTATGGGTGATATTTGGTGAAAATGCCCCTGAATTATTACTACTGTTTATAAAGGAAATGGCACCAGCGCCATCTGTAGATTCCCTGAAATTCCAGTCACCAGTCTGTCCCGTACCGTAACAAACCAAGTGCCCATAAGCTACAGGATTAATAATCTTTCCGATCATCAATACAGTTGTTTTTTTATTTCTAAGGGCTATAGGTGAAGATGATACTAATCCATCATTGACACCGTCAAAACGTACGACCGGATGTGCGGGTAACAACGGAGAAAGTGTTAATGTAGGTTGCTGGGTAGCTGAAGCAGAAAAGGTTTTATTGGAAACAATGTCGTTCCATGAGCTGACAGTTGAATCGGAATTTAATGAGATTAAAGTATCAGCACGTAGCCAAAGCTTAATTTGTGAAAAAGATAAAATTTGATTTACAGAAACATTGGTAGAGTTTGGCGAGAAAACAGCCGGGCTTTGCAAATTTTGAGAAAAACCAATCTGATAAAAAAATGTAATAATTAGAAAAGATAAGCCAATTCTCATGCAAATAATTTAAAAGTATATAAAGATACTAAATAATAGCTCAAAATCAACGGCTTACTGAATTTTAACAACCATTCAGAGCGTTCATAAATAGCTACAAATCCACAAAGTAGATAGTTTTTGTGGCATAAATAAACTATTTTTGCTTATTGATGAGAAAGCTATTGTAAGATTTATGGAATATGATATCCGCCCGAAAGGTAAATTAACGATTGGATTTAAAGAGTTGTGGGAATACAGGGAGTTATTTATGTTTTTTACCTGGCGAGACATAAAGGTAAAATACAAACAAACGTCTTTGGGAGTATTATGGGTTATTCTCCAACCTTTAATTATGACACTTCTTTTTTCTGTTTTTTTTAAATCTTTAAATAATAAGTCTTCAGTTATTCCTTACCCTATTTTTGTTTTAAGTGGGCTCGTTATCTGGACTATGTTTTCTTCTGCTATCATGAATGCCGGTAACAGCATGGTTTCTAACGCCAATATAATTAAGAAGATCTATTTTCCGAGATTAATCATCCCCGTTTCGTCTATTTTGACGTCTCTGTTTGATATGTTATTTGGAGTTATCATTTTGGTAGCGGCTATATTTTATTATCACGTGTCTTTAAACTCCAGCGTTATTTGGCTGTGGCCTTTAGCTATTATTGTTTCTGGTATTTCAGCGTTAGGTTTGGGTACATTTTTATCTGCTTTAAATGTAAAATATCGTGATTTCAGATATATTATTCCTTTTTTAATACAAGCGATGTTGTTTTTGAGTCCGGTAATATATTCTGAGCAAACAAACAACAGTTTATTGAATTTCTTATTACAATTAAACCCGGTTACAGCCGGAATTGAATTATTCCGATCCGCATTTTTAGGTTATGAACCACAGTGGAACGCTATCAAAATTAGTTTATTAAGCAATTTTTTGCTTCTGATCGTTGGAATATTTTACTTTAAAAAAACAGAAAGTTACTTCGCTGATATCGCCTAATGAAACCTATTTTAGAAGTTAAGAATATATCTAAGCAGTATCATATCAATGAGACGAAAGAGCCATACCTGAATTTTAGGGATGTAGTTACCAATGCTTTAAAAAAAGGGTTAGGTGTTAAGAAAGACAATTTTCTTGCCCTTGATGATATAAGTTTTGATGTATATCCTGGCGAAACGGTTGGCATTATAGGTAAAAATGGCGCTGGTAAATCAACCTTACTTAAAATTTTATCACGCATTACCCCGCCCAGTACAGGTAATATAAAAGTTAGAGGAAGAATTGCCAGTTTATTGGAAGTGGGTACCGGTTTTCATCCGGAATTAAGTGGACGAGAAAATATTTTTTTAAATGGAAGTATTTTGGGCATGAGAAAAACAGAGATCCTAAAAAATTTTGATGCTATTGTTGATTTTTCGGGAATCGAAAAATTTATAGATACACCAATAAAGCACTACAGCAGTGGCATGCAGCTTCGGTTAGCTTTTGCCGTGGCTGCTTTTCTCGAAAATGAAATATTGATAATCGACGAGGTTTTAGCAGTAGGTGATTCGGAATTTCAAAGAAAATGCATGGGTAAAATGGAAGACGTGAGTAAAAGCGGGAAGACGATTTTATTTGTGAGCCACCAATTATCTGCCATTGAGTCACTTTGTAAAAAGGGAATTTTGTTAAATAAAGGTAAGTTGCTTTTGGAAGGTGAAATCAAAGACGTTGTGAGTCAGTACATTTCGTTATATACCAATCAATCAGGAAAAACCGGCTCAGACATAGTTACGGAAGTAGAAGTAAATTCGGGAAGTAAACAAGGAAAAGAAATTTTGCCGTTTAATGATATTGTTATTAAGGGAAAAATAAACATTAAAGAGTCCATCCAAAAACCAACTCTGGGAATAGTAATTCGGAATGTATTTAATGTTCCAGTGATTGGAATCAATAATAAAACCTATGGCGTGGACCTAGGTAAATTAAAGAATAATAATTTCGAAATTAAATTGCACAGTCCTTCTTTAACACCGGGGTACTATACGGTTGATCTTTATATCGGTGATGGAATAACTGATCATCACCAACTTGAAAATCTAATTCAATTTGAAGTTCAGGATGAAAATATTTTCCTTAATGGAAAAAACCCGGAACCGAAAATAAATTCTTTTATTATCAAATCTACTAATTGGGAAATTACTCCTTTGTAAATTATGCAGGAAAATAAAAAAGAGATAACCAAAGAATATTATAATAACCGTTTCGGAGATTTGTCTCAAAATTTAAATGAAGAAGAACAGATCAGATGGAAGATTTTATCTGCAAATATTTCGGCAATTAAAGAAATTGGAACATTAAAAATTGCTGATTTTGGCTGCGGTAGAGGATGGTTGTCGCATAAGCTTTCAGAATTTGGACAAGTAACGGGGTTTGATATCTCTGAGCTTTCCGTTGAAAATGCGAAAAAATCTTTTCCTCATAATACGTTTATGTGCCTCGATGCGTCACAGGATATCCCTTCTGTATTTTGTGAGCAGTTTGATTTAGTTGTTTCTTCGGAGGTCATTGAGCACATAGACGATCAGGAGAATTACCTGCGAAATATTTATAAGTTATTAAAAAAAGGTGGAAAATTGGTTATTACAACGCCAAATGGAAGTTGGTTTAATGCCTTTTATTGCGATGGAAGGGACCAATGGAAACAACCTATTGAAAACTGGCGAACCCCAGAGCAGTTGGTTTCTTTGACAAAAAAAACAGGCATATCTAAAATTCTTTGTACAACCTTTCAGTCTGAGTGGATATTTGCTTTACAACCCAAGGTGGATGTTAATTCTTCAGCGTTGTATCGCAAGGGATTAAAATTGCTGGGGTTGTATAACAGCAAAATTGCTTCACTCAATAAAAAAATGTACGGACTCAATATTCTATTGATCGGTGAAAAAATATGACACCCCTTATAGATATTATATATTGTTATAAAAATAAAGATATATCGAGGGTTAAAAAATCGTTGGATTCTTTGTCTATTCAGGATAATAAGGCATTTCGGGTTATATTTATTGATTATGGGAGTGATTCGGTTTTTGCTGAAAAAATTGAAAATTTATGTCAGCAATATGCATTTTGCAACTATCGGTATGTTAATTCACTAGGCCAAATGTGGAACAGAGGTGATGCGTTGAACTATGGTTTTAAGTTGTCGGACGCACCTTATGTTTTTACGTCGGACATAGATATGGTTTATAAGAACAATTTTATTTCGTATTTACTTGCTTTAAAAACGGATGAGTTAAGTGCTTATTTTTTTGCTGTGGGATATTTAAACGAAAAACAAAGCAATCTTTTAACTATTAGGCAACTCGAAAAATTGACTTTTACACGAAGTGAAAATTATGCATTAGGGATGATGTTTGTTTCAAAAGAAGTAATAGAAAGGATAAATGGCTATAATTCTTTTTATGCAATATGGGGAATTGAAGATAATGACATAAAGAGAAGAATTGAAAACGCTGGCTTAAAAACGGGTTTTGTTGACAAAGAAATATTAATGCTTCATCAATACCACCCCGTGTCAAATGGAGCAAATCTTCCTGCCGGTTGGCAACAATATTTGAAAGATTATAACGATCAGTTTTTTGAGTTTAATGGGGAATTTAACGGTTTAAAGCAATTACAATGGCCACGATTGAGACCATCGTTGGATGTTTTAAAAAATAATGATATTGTTTTTCGAAAACTCCATGGCCGTAAACTTCATATCCGCCATTGTATTTTAAATGATCTTACAAATCATTTGAGTGTTAAAACCCTCAAATACGAAATCGAATTATCTGAACATAATTATCCCAGTCACTCAACAATTTTTAAGTTCATAACATCACTTAATGCGGGGTTCGAACTGATGAATGTGCCGATACGTTTAACATCTCTTTTTAAAGAACAATACTTAAGTAAAAAAGATGTTTATGATGAGATTTATTTTCTTCTGAAATCACTTGAACACGCGATTGAAGACTATTATTTAAATGATTTTGAGAATAAAATTACCCTTGTGATCGTAAAAAAATGAAATTAGATTTTGATGCCATTATCATAACTTCTGATGAGCCTTATTCTAAAATGTGGCATACGCAACTTATTTATACAGAGTACCTATCCAAAAGTAACACTGTATTTTATATAGCTCCTCCGAAAAAATGGAAGTTGAAAAACATTTTCGAAAATTCATTTAAAACACTTAAACAAAGTAAAAAGCTGCAGGTACTTCATTATATAAATAGATTGCCATCATTTTTAGATCGAAACAAATATAACGATGCCTACAATGAACGTAAAATGGGAGCATTGTTAAAAAACGGAGGGTATAAAAAAATATTGCTTTGGCATTTTGATTCATACCGAAGTTCTTTTTCCCATGCTTTTTTTGACAATAATTTCACGATAACCAGAATTTATCATGTCATAGATCCTTTTTATAAAAATCCTATCGATCGTTGGCTTTGCAAGGTTGCAAATTCAATTGTGATAACCAGCCCAAGAAATAATGGATACTATTCTGACTTTAAAAATAAAGTAATAAATATTCCTCAAAGTCTTGATATACAATTACAGCAAACATTATTAAATGGTAGGCAGCATGCGTTTTTGAAACCTGATTTGCCCTTTGTAGTTTTGCTTGGAACAATATCAGATGACATTGATTTTGATTGGATTTTAAATCTTCTTGAAATAAATATTAGGGTTGTTATTATTGGAAAATCTACGGGACTTGTAAAATCAAAAAGCATATCGGAAATAGTATTTAATCATTCAAATGCTGAATATTTAGGTGTTTTGTCGCCTGAGGAATTTTATCCAATATTGAGTAAAGCAAAGGCAGGATTGATTGTCTACAACGAAGATCGAAGGTCAAAGGTTTGCTCGCCTTTAAAAGCATTAAATTATCTGGTTAGTAATATACCGGTAATCACTAATATAGATTGCGAGATAACTGAATTGTCGGGTAAATGTATCTTTAATTGTGTCGATTCAAGCCAGTTTGTGGATAAGGTAAAACACGCTCTAAACGGATCTATTCCTAATACGACAATTTTTTCAGACAAATATTTAGCTGAAAATTCATTACAAAGTTCATTAATCAAAATAATGTCAACTTTATAGGTATGCTTTTTAACTCGTTTGAATATTTTATTTTTTTTGTAATATCCTTATGTGTCTATTATTGCTTACCAACACAAAGGCTAAGGATAATTTGGCTTTTATTGGGAAGTGCTTATTTCTATATGTTCTTTATTCCAAAGTTCATTTTAATTTTATTGGTAGTTATTTTAATTGATTATTTTTCAGGTCTCTCCATATCGGTATCGAAGAGAAGCGGTTTAAAGAAACTATTTTTAGCTTTTAGTATCACTTCAAACTTATGCATACTTTTTTTCTTCAAATATTTCAATTTTTATATTGAGAATCTGCAAATTGTAACCGGTCTGTCTTATGATAAATTGAATATTATTTTACCCATAGGGCTTTCTTTTCATACGTTTCAGTCGTTAAGTTATGTCATTGAAGTTTACAGGGGAAATTTTGAAGCAGAGAAAAGATTAGACGTGTTTGCATTATACGTATTGTTTTTTCCGCAATTGGTTGCTGGTCCAATTGAGCGACCTCAAAATATAATCCATCAGCTTAAAATATTTAAAAAATTAGAGTATGATAATATTGTGGAGGGGCTGCGGTACATTTCAATTGGTTTGATAAAAAAATCTGTTATTGCTGATAGAATAAGCTTGTATGTCGATAACATTTATTCGGATGTCGATCATTCATCACCTTACCAGGTAATGCTGTCTGTTATTTTGTTCTCTATCCAAATATATTTTGATTTTTCGGGATATTCTGATATCGCTATTGGTTCAGCAAAATGCCTAGGTATAGATCTGATGAAAAATTTTAATTTGCCTTATTATTCAAGATCAATAAAAGAGTTTTGGTCGCGCTGGCATATTTCTTTATCAACCTGGTTCAAGGATTATATTTTTATTCCTTTGGGCGGAAGCAGGGTAGGCAGAGTGAAACATTTTAGGAATGTAATCGTGGTGTTTTCTTTAAGCGGGCTTTGGCATGGAGCAAGCTGGAACTTTGTTATTTGGGGAATATTACATGGCATTTTGGTTTACATATCTTTTTACTTTGATTGGAGTTTCAGCAAAAAGTATAGTCGGCTATGGCTTTTTGATGTTGTGTTCAATTTTATGCTTGTATCACTACTTTGGGTGTTTTTTAGAGCACCTGATTTTGAAACGGCTCAGGCTGTGTTTAAGAAAATGACGACTTTTAATTTGGGACAGTTCAACTTGTTTAACAATCCTAATTTTAGCGTATTCAGTTTTTTATTGTTTCTAATTGGATTGATTTACTTAATGTGTTTGAACATGCAATATCGAAAGCATAAGTCAAGAGGCGGAGTGTTATTACTGGTTGTTAATTTTATATTCATTTTTATATGTGGGTTGTTTAATAGCCAATCATTTATTTATTTTCAATTTTAATGAGAAAAAGAATCATTAGCATATCAGTTGGTTTAATCTTATTTCATTGTTTAATGTTGGGAATTTATTATTTTGTCACGAAAGGCTTAGTGTATTATGATCGAGCCATCTATGAAAAATTTGATCTCCTATTTAAAGATAATTCTGCCCAGGATATTGTTATACTTGGTTCATCCAGAACTTACTATGGGGTTAACCCTTTATTATTAGAGCAACTTAGCGGTAAAACGGTTGTAAATATGGGATTAGAAGGGGCGAAGTTGAATGAAATGGAACTTGCATTAAAGGCATATCTGTTCGTTCACCCTAAACCACAAAAATTGTTTTTGATGCTCGATCCTCACTCTTTCGATTACAAGGAGTCGTCTATTTATAACAAAATATATATGGCTCATTATTTTGACAATGATTCCCTGTATTTTAATTTTAAAAAAATATCTGGTAAAAAAGCGATAGTATGGAAATGGCTGCCTTATTCGTTAGTGTCTGAGTTTGACGACTATACCAGGCTAAAGGCTGTTAAAGGATTATTTACTAAAAAGAAACCGGACGTAAATGTGTTTAATTATAAAGGGTTTTGTTTGCTAAAACGTCAATTTGTGCCAACTGAACTGGATTTTGATGTATCTAAAATTGACTTAAAAACCGGGGAAATTCAATTATGCAGAATTCTGGATTTGTGTACATCAAATAGTATAGAGGTGAGTATTATTCAAGGTCCTTTTTTAGCAACATATTATGATAGAAATAAGATAGATGAGTTTTATAGGAAAATTGATAACTCGATTTCCGAAAAATTCAAGGCTGTTGAAATGCAGGACTTTTCTTTAAATTATGAAAGTATTGAATATTTTAAAGACGAAACCCATTTAAACGATCTAGGATCGACCCGATATACCAAGGATTTATTCACTACTTTTATCAAAAAATAGTTTCATTTGTAACGTATAATGAAGAAAATTAAAGGCATTATATTTATTTCGAATGTGCAAAAAGCCCTTGAACACGAGTGGTTTTGTGAATCAGTTGATAAAAATGAGTTTGACTTGGAATTTGTTTTATTTAATTCAGAAAATTCTGATCTTTTCTCCTTTATATCTGGTAAGGGATTCAAGTGTACGAACTACTTCCTGAAGTCAAAATTTTTTATCCCGTTTTATATATTTTTTTTCTTCGTTAAAATGATTTTTAAAAGATATCATTTTGTTCACTGTCACTTGTTCGAAGCGTCCTTAATTGGATTAATTGCTGGGAAACTGGCTGGAATTCGAAGAAGAATATATACCAGGCATCATTCAGATTTCCACCATGTTTATTTTCCTAATGCTGTTAAGTATGATCTTTTAATAAATAGATGCTCAACCCACATCATTGCTGTGAGTGATGTTGTAAGAAAAATACTAATTGAACAGGAACAGGTAAAAGAAAGTAAAGTTTCTACGATTGAGCATGCTGTTAACCTGGAAATGTTTAAAAAAGAAAATATTGATCTTGAACGTATAAAGGCGATGAAGTGTAAATATAAAATTTCATCCCAGGCTAAAGTTGTTGGTGTTGTATCACGGTTTACAATTTGGAAGGGTGTACAATATATTATTCCTGCGTTCAAAAAATACCTGGCAATATATCCTAATTCTGTTTTGGTTTTAGCAAATGCTAATGGAGAATATAAATCACAAATTTTAGAATTGTTAAAAGATCTTCCGGAAAAATCTTATCGCTTGATTTCTTTTGAAGCTGATTCGGCAACCTTATTTCAATTATTTGATTTTTTTGTTCACGTGCCTATGTCGCCTTCAGTAGAAGCTTTTGGGCAGGTATATATTGAAGCACTGGCATCAAGTGTGCCGTGCATATTTACCAAATCCGGAATTGGAAATAGAATATTGAAAGATGGACATAATTCTTTAATAGTGGAATATTCTGATTCAGAAACCATATGGAACGCGTTGTTAAAATTGACGAAAGATAATGAGTTAGCTTCAACAATAGTGTCAAATGGACTCGAAACAGTGACTGAAAATTTCAGTATTGAAAGGAAAAATCAATCTATTTTTAACTTATACAGAACATTGTAGTAAGCTATTTCGCAACTTTTTCGCGTATTTTAAGGAAGTAATTTTCTACATATTTCGTTGTTAAATAGCCAACAGAGATGGATAGGATAATATAAATCAGAAATTGCACAAAAAAATTAGTGTGATTTAAAATGTATGGGTTATTGGCAACATAATCTCTGATTAAATTATGCCATAGATAAATGGCGTATGAATTACATCCTATAAGGGCAGTAACTGATATTAATTTCGAAAGCCATTTTGAACGTATTGTGCCGAGAGGATTGTTGAGCAAAAAGTCAGTAAGAATAATTCCAAAGGCAATAAATAAAAATGTAAGCGAGATCGTTGTTTTAAAAACATCGATTTTCATAAAGGCTACAACCGTAGTTATTAGAATCAGGGCACTGTAAAGCAAAATTTTTCTGTTTTTTTGATAGAAAGCGATTGTTTTTTTTGCATTAAAAGAAAGATTGTAGGCTATAAACACTCCGAAGAGTATTGAATCCATGCGGTGGTGTGTGTGCGCAAACCTTGCCCATGGATTAAAAAAATGGTTTTGTCCATAATATCGCTCCATAAAAACAGAGAATATCCTTAGGCATAAGGATACTATAAATATAAAAATGAGGCAACTATTAATTGTTTTTATGTGGTGGATGTATTTTGTTTTATTGCATACCAAAAATATTATAAATGCAAATAAAATGTAAAAATGTTCTTCTACGCAAAGCGACCAGGTATGAGCCCAAAAACCCCCAAAATAATTCCTTGTAAACGTTGATTCGTATAGTAGTAATTTTAAGCTTAATTCTTCCTTCATCAATAATTTTATAATTACAGTAACAAGTATAAAAAAGTAAAATAAGGGATATAATTTAAAACCTCTTCTTATTAAGAATCGCTTAATATTTACAGTATTATTTTTTTGAAATTCAGTGAAAAGTAAAGTTGATATTAAATACCCGCTTAATACAAAAAACAAGTCAACTGCTATCCATCCAAAAGGAATAATTACATCGAAGTGAAAAAAAACAACTAATATAATTGCTATTCCTCTCAAAAAATCTAATTCAGTTTTACGTATGATGCCCATGCAGTCACTAAGATAGTGTTTTAATGGTTACTTGCTCTTTACCGGTATCGCATTTTTTGATTAAATTTGCTAATTATGCAGCCTCTCGTGTCCATATTATTTCCTTGTTACAATGCCGAAAAATATTTGAAATATTCGTTGGAGAGCATTTTAACTCAGGACTATCAAAATTTGCAAATATTATGTATCAATGATGGCTCCACAGATTCTACACTAATTATATTAGAGAAATATAAAAAAAGGGATGATCGAATAGTTATTATTAATAACGAGTTAAATCTTGGACTGATAGAATCGTTAAATAGGGCATTGAAATTTATTAGTGGAAGTTATTTTGCAAGAATGGATGCCGATGACTATTCAACGCCAAATAGAATAAGTACTCAGATGAAATTTATGGAATTGAATCCTGAGGTTGATATCGTATCGTCTGCGTATAATTATTTTGAAATTGATAGTATCCCAGGACGATACGTAGCTCCGATAGCAAGTAAACTAAACTCGTTACGATTCTTATCTCTATTTTCTACCCCGTTAACTCATGCTTCTATACTAGGAAAAACTTCGATTGTGCGTTCCGGGCAATATGTTTACGATTCTGATTATCCTCATGCCGAGGATTTTGAACTATTTTCCAGATTGGTTTGGAACGGGGTAAGGATTGCAACACTCCGAGACTCACTTTATTGGGTTAGAATTCACCAGGAGAGTGTTTCTGCCAAATATAATAACATTCAATTTCAGACTAACGTGAAGATCATTCAAAGGAATATTTACCAATTTTTAAAGATGAACATTTCAATGGAGTCTACTATTATTGGATTATTAGGCTGCAGGATAAAGAACCCGATTTCGATAAAACAGATGAAGCAGGCTTTTTTAGTGTTCGATGGGTGTATGCGTTCGATAAAACAAAGCGCATCACCGGATGAGATAGATGAAATCAAGGCCTATTTATCTAGTCATAAATTAAATATGATCGTTCAAGCAAATAAAGTCGGTTTTCAAATATTGGGTTTGCGCAATATTCTTTTTCTAACTCAGTCGTTTTTTTTACTGGATTTTAAGCAAATGCGGAAATTACTCAGTAAAATGATTGGGTGATTTTGCCTATAGAATATTTGTTTTACTATTTATTTTTAAAAATAAAGTATTATTTTTAGGCTTTATTCAATATTCATTTTTCCATTATAATTTGGACTTTTTATGATCTTTTTAGGTTTGTATATATTAAATAATTAAAGTGATAGAGAACCTGAAAATTAAACTGATCATTTCTTTTGTGCTTTTTTGTGTTACTAGCGGTTTACTTCTTATAGATAAACCCGTGCCTTATCGCATTAATTATTCGGCGGCTAGTAAAGAAATGTTTTTGCCTGAGCTTAAACGACTGAATTCAACCGATGCGGTTTATAATTACGCTGATAGTGTTTATTTGGCGCTTAACTTAGCTGACTTTGATACCACCCGATATGTGAAAGTGGTGAGTGGAACAGTCAAGAGGCGTTTTTACCATGGATTATCCTGTTATTCTTTATCACAAAACTGGATATGTTATACGTTAGGTGAAATATGCTGGTCACATATTTCAGCAATTGTTAACCCTGACGATATTCTTGGATATCCGGAAGGATTATGTAGTCAGCAAAACATAATTTTTATGGAGGTATTGAGGAAGAAAGGAATTACTACCAGAACGGTAGGCTTAGGGGTTGAGGAAGGTCCTGGCCACTTTTTATGTGAAGTGCGTTATAACAATGGTTGGCATTTGTACGATGTGGATGTGGAGCCTAATTGGAAGGCGACGGTTTTTAACCACGAAAGCCTTGAATTGTTATTGAAAAATAAAGAAGAGTTATATAAAATATACGACGGTAGGCTCCCAAAATCAACTATTGACACGATGATAAAAAAAATATCGTATGGAGTGCCCAATAAATTTCCTGCTCACAATATGTATATATTTCAAAAATTCACTAAGATAATCACGTATGTTCTTCCTGTTTTCTTTTTACTGTTGTTTTTGTGGTTTTACAGAAAACGGAAACATATTTAATAATTTTCCATTGTTAATTAATAATTTTTTTAATTAATGACTATCTTCAGTTAGTATATGGTTAAAAATTTTCTATTTCACAGAGTTAGCCCGGAACGTGATGTTTTGTGGGATCCCATGGACGTTAAGTTATTTGATAAATGCATCCGCTATATCAGCAGAAATTATGATGTGGTTACAATTGAAAGTCTTCCACGGTTATCGCCCGGTAAAAAATATGCAACTATATCTTTCGACGACGGATATAAAGATAATATTATCTATGCACTGCCCATATTGGAAACCTACGGCGTTAAAGCTTCTTTTTACATCGTTACAGACTGCATAAATAATAATATCCCTACCTGGACTTACATTTTAGATTATCTTTTTAATCATACACGGAAAATTAAAATACATCTTGACTTTGATTTTATCAATAAAGAGTTTAGAGAAAATAACATAGATACCAGCGCTGCCCGAATCACTATCGTAAAAAAATTAAAGCCTGCTTTAAAAATTCTTAACCATGACCAGCGAACTTTAGTTTTAAATGAAGTAATTTCTGTGTTAAATGATGTTACTATACCTGATTTAATGATGAGTTGGAATGACCTGGAGATATTGAAAAGTAAAGGACATCTTGTAGGGTCTCATACTGTTTCACATTGTATGTTAGGAACGATGACCGATGAAACACAAATAGAGTATGAGTTGAAGGCCTCCGCGTTGGAAATTGAAAAGAGACTTGGATTTTTTCCGGATACAATATCTTATCCTGTCGGAAGCTATAACGACACAACCATCCGCTTAAGTAAAGCTGTTGGTTACAAGATAGGATTAGCAGTAAATCAAGATGTTTTTATTCCGCAGCGCGACAGTGTTTATGAAATACCACGAATCGAATTGTATAACGAGTCTTGGTTTAAAACCAAATTAAGAATTAGCCATACGTTAGAACACATAAAAAAAATAGTAAAGTATAGATGAGGATTGTTTTATGGATAGGAAACGGGGCTAACCAAAAGGCTTTGGCTAATAAAATACATGAGAGATATAAAATTGATCTCATTGTGATAGAAAATAAAAAGTCGGTAGGTGGAGTTACGTTTAAAAAAATGTTTAACCGGATAGCTGATAAATTATTGTTTTCTTCTATAAACCGGGCATGGGAATATATGCTAAGCTATTATAATAGAAAATTTGTTGATTATCCCGAAGTAAGAAGGGTGTATGTAGAAAATATTAATAGTGAGATTGTTTATCACGAAACAAACGTTGCTGACCCTCATTTGATTATAGTATCAGGCACGAGTATGATCAAAGAGCGGCATTTGTCACTTGATCCTCAAATTGGTTTGCTAAATCTGCATACAGGACTGTCTCCATACGTAAAAGGTGGGCCAAATTGTACAAATTGGTGTATTTCCAACAACGAAATGTATCTAATTGGAAATACTGTTATGTGGATAGATAAAGGAATTGACTCAGGTAACATAGTTGCAACCGAATGCACCCCATTTACCGGTCATGAATCTTTGAATGATGTTCACCTAAAGGTGATGGAACATGCGCATGCACTTTATTTAAATGCGATCAACTTAATAGTTAGTGGTGAATTTTCAAATGTAAAGCAGGAGGAAATAGGTAAAGGGAAAACTTATTATACAAAAGAATGGAATATTAGTCAAAAATTAAACTTACTAAAAAATTTCAAAAAATTTAGCGCCGTGGTTGCTTCCAACGATTATAAGTTAAAACAGGCGAGTGTAAAAACAGTTGCTTTTAAATCAAAATTAAAATAACATATTAGTATCTTTGTTCTAATTGTATTTAAAGGTGATTCATTAATATGTGCGGAATATCAGGATTTATAGATTTCAGTAAAAACTCTTCTACTGAAGACCTGTATAAAATGACAGATACACTTTATCACAGGGGCCCTGAAGCTTCCGGCTATCAGATAATTGAAGCTGAACATGCAAAAATAGGTCTGGGTCATAGAAGGCTATCAATTATTGATTTATCAGAATCCGGCAAGCAACCGATGCAATTCAAGCATTTGTGGATTACATTTAATGGAGAAGTTTACAATTATCAGTCGATAAAAGCTGACCTTTCACTAAAAGGACATGTTTTTTTGGGACATTCAGATACAGAAGTTATTATTCACGCATTTATGGAGTGGGGAATTGCATGCGTCGACAAATTCATCGGCATGTTTGCTTTTGTAATTTATGATACCGAAAAGGATGAAATATATTGTGTGAGAGACAGAGCAGGCGTTAAACCATTTTTTTATTATTGGTATAACGGATTGTTTTTATTTGCATCTGAATTAAAGGCGTTTCACGCTCATCCATCTTTTTTTAAGGAAATTAATATAGATGCAGTGGCCGCATTTATGCAATATGGAAATGTACCAACTCCTCATTGTATTTTTAAAAATTGTTATAAACTGAAACCCGGGCATATTCTGAAATTCGAAAATTCGACAAGGCAATATAGTATTCAAAAATATTGGGATGTTTACGATGCTTACAATAAGCCTAAATTGGATATTTCATTTGATGAGGCAAAAACTGAAACGGAGAAAATTTTAAAATCGGCATTCGATTTAAGAATGATCTCTGACGTTCCGGTGGGAGTTTTTTTAAGTGGAGGGTACGATAGCGCTAGTTTGACCGCAATACTGCAGAAAGACCGGCCTGAAAAATTAAAAACGTTTACCATTGGCGTTCCAGATATTGGATTGGATGAATCAAAATACGCCAAAGAGGTGGCGAATTATTTAGGGACCGACCACTATGAATATCAATGTACCGAAAAGGATGCTTTAGAATTGCTTCCGGAACTCCCTTATTATTATGATGAGCCATTTGGTGATCAAAGCGCCCTACCCACAACTCTTGTTTGTAAAATGGCAAAACAACAAGTAACAGTAGCCTTAAGTGCCGACGCAGGTGACGAGGTTTTTGCAGGATACAACCGGTATGATTACATAATGAAGCATGGAGATATGCTCAATCAAATTCCTGCATTTATGAGAAGAAGCACCGCGGGTTTGATGAATCTTATTTCAGCAGATCATATTCCCATAATGCGCAAGAAATATAATTTCCATAACAGGTATGAGAAACTGAAATCACTGTTAAAAGATCCGTCTCCAAAAAACATCATGTTAAGTTTAAGCCAACAATTTGATGAACAAGAAGTTTCCAAATTATTGACGTCCCATTCGAACACGATTGAAACAGCTTACCAAAGTGATAATTTACTCAAACAATATCACACTCCGTTATCCTATATGATGGCAATTGATTACCAAACTTATTTATTGGATGATATTTTACAAAAAGTTGACCGTGCTGCAATGTCGGTAAGTTTAGAGGGAAGAGAGCCGTTTTTAGATCATCGGGTGATTGAGTGGGCCGCACAGTTGCCTGATAATTATAAGTATAATAAAGGAATTAAAAAGTATATATTAAAGGAAATTGTTCATCAATACATCCCAAAAGAATTAATGGATAGGCCAAAAATGGGGTTTGCTATACCCATTGAAAACTGGCTAAGCATTGATTTAAAGGATCAGGTGTTACACTATTTGAAGTTCGAACGAATTAACACTCAAGGCATTTTTAATGCGTTAACAGTACAGAAATTAAAAAATGATTTTTACTCGGGGCGAAAAGAATATGCTCTAAAAATATGGTATTTACTGATGTTCCAAATGTGGTATGAAAAGTGGATGGAGTAGAAATTGATCGAGCCTTCTGATTTAGTTTTATTATATTTACATTAAAATGAAAAGGATGGTTTACAATTTCTTATTTTTTATTAGAAGCATCAGGCTACTCCCTCATTTCGTTTTATTTCATTTTAGTAAGCAAAATACCCTCATATCCTATGACATCACACGGTGGATGGAGGTACTTAAGATCAACGGTAATTTGAAAATTGGTTTTTTTAAGTTAATGTTGTTTTATCCTGAATTTAGAAATTTATTTTATTACCGTGTTGGGCATGGTGCCTCAAAATATGTTTATTTTTTATGCCCTAAAATGAATACCCTTTTTATTAATTGTTCAACTATTGGTCGTGGTTTATTCATTCAGCACGGTTTTGCAACAATTATCGAAGCCAACAGTATAGGCGATAATTGTTGGATCAATCAGCAAGTTACGATTGGATTCTCTAATTCAAAAGATTGTCCAACTATTTTGGATAATGTTACCATCACAGCGGGTGCAAAAGTAATCGGAAACGTCATCATTGGCAATAATTCAGTAGTGGGTGCAAATTCTGTAGTAGTTAAAAATGTGCCGGACAACTGCGTGGTAGTCGGGGTTCCTGCTGTTATTATTAAAAAGAATGGAATTAAAGTAAAAGAATCTCTTTAAAATTTCATTTTTGTACCGCTTTGTTTTTCGTATAAATGTCTTAACATAAATATACCCGCTACAAAAAACGGGAGTTCCGGAATCCTTAACCGAACAAGGGATCCGAAATTGGCAACTGTTAACCCAACAGAAAACGCGAAAAAAATTGAAAATAACATGCAAAATAAGAGCATTGGATTTTTTCTGATTAACGAAAAGAATCCGATAAATTTTAGTTTAAAAAGAAGAAATACAGTAAGAATTAATAAATAAGTATTCTCCAAAGAGGATATAAACATAACCGGGTTTCTTACATCCCATAGAGCTGGCCTGAAAATTCCGGAAAAAATGG
Source organism: Bacteroidota bacterium (assembly GCA_040387475.1). GTDB lineage: Bacteria > Bacteroidota > Bacteroidia > B-17B0 > Aurantibacillaceae > UBA4416. The sequence continues at coordinate 173,132 of JAZKDT010000019.1, forward strand.
CAATAGGTGCTTTTGCAGCGATGCCCCCAATAGTCGCATCAAATTCTCCAATGTCGTAGCTTTTTCCACCATAGTAATCGGCTTTCATATCTTGTTGCGTTACTACAGCTTTATCCAATACCTGATCAACCTTATATTGACCTAAGTTATCGCCCATATTATCTAAAGCCAGATAACCCGTTACGCCACCCAAAGTTAAAATAATCGGTGTAGCAACAATCCTAACAAAACCATGATTTATTTTTTTTACTAAATTGTTACTCAGCCACAATATAGATCCTGGCAATAGGGCAAAGAAAATATAAGGCTTAATCGCCAGAATCATGAAAGAAGAAATAAACAGGTAAATTCCAAACGACATTTTTCGTTGTTTTTTTATGAAAAAATTGTAGAATGCATAGGTAAACCAACCAACTGCTGATAATGTGAATGAGTCTTTCATTAAGCCTGATCCCCAGAAAATGCAGGATGGAATAAACAAACAAGCAATGGCAAATTCTCTTTTCAGATCGGGAAATTCGGTTAAAAATGTTTGATACAATTTCCACATACCTCCATATGTAAACCAAGCTACTAAAATAGCACTCGAGAAATATGAATGAAAACCTACTGAAACAATGGGGATGAGAAGGCGTACCACAAAATAGGCGTGGCTATCTCTACCGCCATAAACAGGATAGCCGGTAGAATCATCAAAAGCAAAATATTTACCTTTGGCATCCCCAAACCAGGCTGTCCAGAAATCTCCCTGATCTTTAAAAAACAAATTTGAATAGGCAGATGCACTTTGATGATAGTTTGTAGTATCGCCGCCGTCGTAATAGAAAAAATAAATTAGCCCCAGTGCAATAGCTCCCCCAATTCTAACCAGTAATCCTCTCGTAAAATAAGCGTATTCGGGATTTGTTCTGATATTTTTTTTGGTGACCCAATAACCATAAGCTATTGCTGCCAATATATAGAATGGCGGTAGTAATAAATCAAGAATAGTAAGAGAATCATTCATTAATACTACGGCATTTAAAATTGACACAATACGCTTTACTTTTTACATTTTTAAGTAATAGCATGGCTCACGCAACCATAAAAATACTATTTTTACTTCAATTATGGCCACTACCAAAAGCTTTATATTTGTTTCAATTGATGGGATGACCGATCCTTTAGGCCAATCTCAGGTTTTGCCCTATATGCTTGGATTAGTGGAAAAGGGTTACAAGGTAAAGATCGTAAGTTGTGAAAAAAAAGAAAATTGGACACTACATCACAAAACCATTCAGGCTATTGTAGATAAAGCGGGGATAGAATGGAATTATGGTTTTTACAAAACAACAACTCCATTTGTGTCCCAGTTGCAAAATTTTTTGGCATTAAAGAAAATTGTCATTTCAATGATTTCTGAAGCTAATTCCGTATTGCATTGTAGAAGTTATTTGCCAGGTTTGATAGGACTTTATTGTAAAAAAAAGTTTAACACGGGATTTATATTTGATATGCGTGGTTTTTGGGCCGACGAACGAATTGAAGGTGGAATATGGAGCAAAACAAATCCTATAGGCTCTTTTTTATATTCTTATTTCAAAAAAAAGGAAAAGGAAATGTTGGTTCAATCTGACGCTATTATTTCATTAACAAACCGCGCCAAATCTATTATTTTAGATTGGGGTTTGGGAATTGCCAAAGCTAAAATAACTGTTATACCTTGTTGCGCAGATCTTAATTTTTTTTCGAAAGTCTCTGTTGATAACCATAAACTAGCATCATTTCAAAATGCCTACCCACAATTAAAAGATAAATTTGTTTTAAGTTATGTGGGTTCGTTGGGAACCTGGTATATGGCAGATGAGATGTTGGCGTTCTACAAACAATTATCGCAAAAAACGGAGAGTCATTTTTTGTTTATTACAAAAGATAGCGAAGAGCTGGTACACAAGGCTGCAAAAAAGCATGATGTTTCTGGTAACCAATTAACGGTGGTTTCATCTTCGAGGGCGGATATGCCTTATTTTATCTCATTATCAACCGCCTCTATATTTTTCATTAAACCATCATTTTCCAAATCAGCATCGTCACCTACAAAGATGGGAGAACTGCTCTCTATGGAAGTGCCGGTTGTTACTAATGCAGGAGTGGGTGATGTTGACAGCATCATTAAAGAGACAAAATGTGGGGTTATTATATCAGATTTTAACCAAAAAGAATATCAACAAGCAGTTTTAAATTTAATAGAAAATCGTAACTTGTATATGAGTAATACTGTGAATGCTGCAAATCGATACTTTTCATTAAAAGATGGTGTAGAGAAATATACTGCGGTTTATAGCTCGTTTATTTAAAAATTATATTATGGCAAATCAACATATACCAACAATTATCGTTACTGGCGGGGCAGGATATATAGGCTCGCACACTATTATTGAGTTATTGCAGCAAACCAATTATACGATTGTTTCTATAGATAATTTTTCCAATTCAAATACAGATACTTTTGACAGAATTGAAAGTATAACAGGTAAAAGAGTCAAAAATTTGAATGTAGATATCTGTAATTTGGAAGCCTTGGAATTGGCATTGGGCTCTGTAAAAAATCCTATTGGTGTTATTCATTTTGCTGCTTTTAAATCGGTCCCTCAATCGGTTTCTGACCCGTTAATGTATTATCAAAATAATTTGGGATCGCTGATTAATATCCTTAAAATTTGTAAGAAACTGAGTATTTCAAACTTTATTTTCTCATCTTCCTGTTCTGTTTATGGAAATGTGGACAAATTGCCCGTAACAGAAGAAACACCGTTTGCGGTTGCTGAATCGCCTTATGCGCAAACTAAACAAATGGGCGAAGACATTGTGTCAAATTTCACAAAAAGCCAGTCATTTTTCAAATCGGTGCTTTTAAGATATTTTAATCCGGTTGGTGCCCATAGCAGCGGTCTAAATGGAGAATACCCGCGTGGCAGACCTGATAATTTAGTTCCATACATCACGCAAACTGCAGCCGGTATCCTGCAAAAATTAACTGTATTTGGCGATGATTACGATACACGTGACGGATCCTGTATCAGAGATTATATCCATGTAAGCGATATAGCCGATGCGCATGTAAAGGCTCTTAATTATCTGATCGAGAGTAAACAATTGTACCCTACATCTGTTTTTAATTTAGGGACAGGTAATGGAGTTAGCGTGCTGGAAGCGGTTCACTCCTTCGAAAAAGTAACCGGTCAAAAATTAAATTATGAGATCGGACCGCGAAGAGCAGGAGATGTTATTAATATATACGCGAATAACGATTTAGTAAAAAAAGAACTGAACTGGAATCCAAAATATAATTTGGATGAAATGATGTTAAGTGCATGGAAATGGCAATTGCAACTTGCCGGAGAAAAAAACTAAAAGATTAATTTTACAATGGAAAAACGTTTTAAATTTAAACACCTGTCCGTTTATTCATCAGATGAATGGATGGCAAACTCAACAAAACGCTATCGTACCGTATTTGATAAAGCCGAAACAACTTATTTACGTTTTGAGCTTGCCGTATTTAACAAACTATTTGATGAAGAAGACTGGACTGCAAAAGTGAGCGTACGTTGCGAAGAAGTTATATTAACAGGCAATGTTAACATTTGCACGCTCGATTCAGAATTAAAAGTTAGCAAAGAAGATAACATTGCATATGTCAGAGATGGCTGGGGAACACCAACACCAGATACTTTTTGGAAAAAGGGAACGTATCAATGGGTAGCGTTAATTGACGGAGAAATAGTGGGCACACAACGCTTCCATGTAGAAGGCGTGGGTTTGGTTACTAAAAATGTAAATCCTTACTTCAGTATAGAGCATGTAAAATTATTTCATGGCGATATTGACGGCTGGAATCAGCGCCAAAGGAAATATTTAAAGACTTTCAATAAAGAAACAACCCAATATGTTTGGGCGGAAATTAAGATCAAAGCGCAGACAAATATTGCTTTCAACTACGAATTGTTTTTAAATTATGTGGATGATTCAGGACAGCATAAAGCTCACCAGATTAAAACAGGATACATTGATTCCGGAAAGAAAGATTATTCCTATACACTCGATTTAGGTTGGGGAAACAACGTTGCCGGTTCCTGGAAAGATGATAAATATGCCCTGGAAATTGTTTTTATGGACGCTCTTATAGGGGCAGTGTCTTTTGAATGCAAGGAGGCAGAAGAAGAAGGTGAGCTGGCGTTGATCAGCACCATCGATCAAACAATCGCTATCAATTCCGGAAGTTCGTCGAATATGAATGGTACCGTTGAAGAAGTAGCAGAAAAAACGCTCGAAGAATTATTACAGGAAGTTGACGCACTCATTGGTTTGGAAAGCGTAAAGAAAAGCATACACGAAAATATTACGTATTTGAATTTTACTAAACTTCGAAAAGAAAAAGGGTTTGATGATGGTTCTGTTCTTTCCTTGCATTCTGTTTTTACGGGGAACCCGGGAACAGGAAAAACAACTGTTGTAAAAAAATTGGGTAAGATCTATCAAAAAATGGGACTGTTAAGTAAAGGACATGTGTATGAAGTGGATCGTTCTGTATTGGTTGGAGAATATATTGGACAGACAGCGCCTAAAGTAAAAAAAGCGATTGATGAAGCCCGTGGAGGTATTTTATTTATTGATGAAGCTTATGCTTTAGCCAGAAGCGGAGAAGACAGTAAAGATTTTGGGAAAGAAGTAATTGAAATCTTATTGAAAGAGATGAGTGACGGGAAAGGTGATATTGCTATCATCGCTGCCGGGTATCCTAAAGAAATGAATACGTTTATTGATAGCAACCCTGGTCTGAAATCACGTTTTTCGCAGTATTTTCATTTTGAAGATTACATGCCCGATGAGCTATATCAAATTGCTTTATATACTGCAGGGCAAAAACAACTTACAATTGCGGCCGATGCACAATTTTATTTGCAGGAGCAATTAACAGAAGCATACCGTAAACGTGATAGTAGTTTTGGAAATGCACGTTTTGTGAATGCCGTTATCGAAGAAGGTAAACAGGATATGGGTTTGCGCTTGATGAAGTCTGCTGATATGAATGCGTTAACTAAAGAAGACCTTTCAACTATTACTTTAGCTGATCTTAAGAATGTATTTGTATCTACCGAAAAACGTAAGTTGAAATTATCCGTTAACGAAAAAGAGCTGGGCCTTGCGCTGGAAGAATTAAATACATTAGTTGGTATGGATAATATCAAACAAGATGTAAATGAATTAGTGAAACTGATTCGTTTTTATAATGAAACCGGAAAAGATGTAGTGAATAAATTTTCATTGCACTCTGTATTTACGGGAAATCCCGGAACCGGCAAAACCACGCTGGCGCGTATTATTGCCAAGATATACAAGTCTTTAGGTTTATTGGAAAGAGGGCATGTTATCGAAGTGGACAGAGAAGGATTAATTGCCGGATATACCGGTCAGACAGCGATTAAGACCAAAGAAAAAATTGATGCTGCCATGGGTGGTGTGTTATTTATTGATGAAGCTTACGCATTAGCTGAAGACGGGGCTAATGGCTTTGGAAAAGAGGCAATTGAAGTAATCTTAAAAAACATGGAAGATAAGCGCGGGCAGTTCGGCGTTATTGTGGCAGGCTATCCTGAAAATATGCATAAATTTGTTGAAATGAACCCGGGTTTGAAATCGCGTTTCGATAAGACCTATAGTTTTAAAGATTACACAGGCGAGCAATTATTGGTGATCGCACAAAATTTATTCAGGAAAGAAGATCTGGTTCCCAATGAAGAAGCGCTTACACATTTGAATGCTTATTTCACAGCCCTCTTAACGGCGAAAGATAAGTTTTTTGGGAATGCGAGAACGGTGAGACAAACCGTTGCAGATTGTGTCATGAAACAGAATTTAAGAATGGCGTCAATCCCCGGTAACGAACGTAAAGTTGAAGATTTGACACGATTAACGTTTGATGATGTGAAACATTTATTGGTTGGCGAAACACAAGAGAAGCAAACATTAGGCTTCAGATTTGGTGCCCAGTAAAAAACTGGATTTTACTACTTATGGCCATGAAAAAATCTTCTTTCATACAGAAGTTAAGGGATGTTTCTATTACCAAGAAACTTTACTTTACAGTTGGTATAATGACTGTATTAATTATTTTTGAGTTACTTTCTTTATGGTTTTCTATTCATACGTTATCTTCTGTTCGGGCATTTGTTGGTGCCGAAGGTCTTTGGTCGAAGGCGCAAAAAGATGCTATCTACTACCTTCATAAGTATCATCGAACGCGTCATGAGGACGATTACATTACCTACAAAAAATTTTTAGCGGTACAGGCCGGAGATCATAAAACCCGCATGGAACTACTGGCTGCCAACCCTGATATGGAGGTTGCCAAACAAGGTTTGCTAGAGGGAAGGGTTCATCCAGATGATATTAACGGCATGATCAAATTGTTCACCAGGTTTAATAAAATCTCTTACATCAACAAAGCTATTGTGGTTTGGGCAAAAGCAGATTCGATCATTGGAAAAAAATTTATTCCACTTGGCGAAGAAATGCATAATGAAATTAAATCAGCGAATCCATCGCAGGAAAAACTGGATGTTTTTATTGAAGAACTGGACCCCATTAATGAGGAGTTAACCTATTTGGAAGATGAATTTTCGTATACACTTGGTGAGGGTTCGCGTTGGCTTGAGAACCTCGTGTTAAAACTATTATTTGCAGTGGCCCTTACTGTTGAAATTACCGGTTTGTTAATCACCGTGTCGGTAAGTCGTTCAATCGGTAAAGGATTGAAAGAAATTAACCGCGCAGCTAATAAAATTGCAGACGGTGATTTGACAGAACGTTCGCAGGTTTTTTCAAAAGATGAGATTGGACAAGTTGCTGTATCCATAAACCAAATGACGGAACGGTTGGTTAAATCTAACAAAGAGCTTGAGCAGTTTGCTTATATAACATCTCATGACTTACAAGAGCCACTGAGAAACATTTCGGTATATGTAGAGCTATTTCAATTGAAATACAAGAATAAGATAGACGAGGATGCCGATCAGTATTTAAGTACAATAGTAAGGTCAACCTCACGTATGCAGTTGCTGATCAAAGATATGTTGGAGTATTCGAGAATAGGGCATGATGACGAGGTGAAGACCATTTACTCGGAAGCAATGGTAAAAAGTGTACTCAATGATCTTTCTGCATTGATCAGAGATACGCAAACTGAAATTGTTTTAGGGAATTTGCCGGTTATTAGTTCTTTTGCGGAATTAAAACTTGTTTTTCAAAATCTGATTGCAAATGCTTTGAAGTTCAGAAATCCTGAAGTTCAGAATATCATACACATTGGTGCCCGGGATAATGTAGAGGAATGGTTGTTTTCGATACGAGATAATGGTATCGGTATTGAAAAGGAATATTTTGAAAAAATATTCGTAATCTTTCAGCGATTACATTCTCAAAAAGAATATCCCGGCTCCGGCATTGGACTGGCGCACTGTAAAAAGATTGTAGAGATGCATGGCGGAAATATATTTGTTGAATCAATTCCTGGAAAGGGAAGTACGTTTTATTTTACAATTCCTAAAAATATAACCTCCGACAAAAAAGTGTAATTACCTTTGTGCAGGCTTAATAAATTCAAGGTTTCTTTTAAGTCCTTTATATTTGGTACGTTTTACAGCGCTGTGTTTAAAAATAACATGAAAGGTTTCTTCGGTTAGTTCATACCATTCTTCTTCACTTAAATTCAGTAACCCCGTTTCATTTGTAAACTGGAGTTCATGATGAGGGACACTAAATCTATTCCATGGACAAACATCCTGGCATACATCACAACCAAAAGCCCAGTTATCCATTTTATTTTTGAATTCCGTTGGGATTGCTTCTTTCAATTCAATTGTGA
>JAZKDT010000019.1:181047-196194 GCA_040387475.1 Bacteroidota bacterium
CACTATAAAAGGTTCTACAATAGCATCAGTAGGGCATGCATCTATACAACGGGTGCAGGTTCCACAATAATCTTGCATAGGACCATCCTCGTCTAATTCCAGATCAATGATCAATTCAGCAATAAAAAAGAAAGAGCCATTATCTTTGTTAATTAAATTAGCATTTTTTCCTATCCATCCAAGACCACTTTTTTTTGCCCATGCTTTATCTAGTACTGGCGCACTATCAACAAAAGCGCGACCACTCACATCGCCAATTTTCTCTTTCAAGGTATGTAAAAACTCTCTAAGCTTTTCTTTAATTACTTCATGGTAATCTTTCCCATAAGCGTACTTAGAAATTTTTGGCGCATCGACACTTTGTGTTTTTTCAGGATAATAATTGTATAGCAGCGAAACTACCGACTTGGCACCCTCTACTAATAACGTGGGATCAAGGCGCTTGTCAAAATGATTTTCCATGTATTCCATTTTACCATGCCGGTTAGCTTTGAGCCATGCTTCGAGTCGTGGGGCTTCGTCTTCTAAAAATCCGGCTTTACTAATCCCGCAAAAATCAAAGCCAAGTCGTTTAGCTTCCTGCTTAATAATTTGGGTATGTTTTAAAGAATTCAAAAAACAATTAAGAATTAGAGACTTTATTTTTGACAATGGTTTTTATAATATCCATAATACTGGTCTCCGACTCTGAGCCATTCCTTTTTGCGCCGGAAAATACGGAACCAATTGTTTTAATGATGGATACGGCGGAGTTAAATATATTTCCATTTAAAATACCCGTTACCAATCGCGTGATACCGGTTTTTACAATTTCTTCAGGTAATGTTTTAAGCTTTAATTTAATAGCTGCTTCTTGACTCTTTAAACGCATTTTTAAGCGCAGTTCTTCACGTTCAAGATCAGAAAAGTTATTTATAGAGTAATTAGTTTTCATCGTCTTCAGTAATATCATATGGATCATTTTCAAAAAACACAGCAGTCACCATGTCCATGATCTTGCCTGAAAAATAGGCTTTGTAAATTATAATAAATAAAAATAGCAACAAAAGGTAAATACCGGCCACCATTGCAAAACCGTAAAAATTACTATTCATTTTTTCAGCAAAGAAGTAAGCGAGCATTAAACCCAGAAATAACATGATGAAAAAAGAGAGAATAGCAGCTATGAAAATAAAAATAACTTTGCTGGTTATCTTAGCAGTTTTTTTAGCAGATTGTATTTTCAGTAACAATAGCCTGTCATCTGTGTATTTTTTTACCAGGTCGTAGGTCTCATCGAAATAGGTATCGGGATTATTTTCCATTTTTTTTCTAAGTAAATTCAGTACCTTCACCATACCATGAAGCTTGTACTTATTGTATTTAGTGGAGAGTTTAAATATTTATACTAAATTACTAAAGTTTTTTTAACTAATACTCATTATAATTACCATGGACGCAAAACCTGATTTTAAAGTCAATAAAAATATTTTTTTGATCATTATTGTTATTTTTGGATTGTTCCTCGCCTTTTCGCTGAGAGAATACTTTCCCGCATTTTTGGGAAGCCTTTTGTTTTACGTGCTTTTTAAAGGCTGGATGGAATTGTTGGTAAGCAAAAGAAAATGGAGGAAAGGACGTGCAGCCATACTCATCATCATTATTTCTTTTTTCATTGTGTTTTTGCCGATAACATTTTTTGTAACAATGGTTTACAATAAAGTAATTCCTATTGCCTCAAATCCCACTGCCATTTTACCTTACGTGAATCAAATGGACTCAACATTTCAGGAAAAATTTGGTATTCAAATTGTAACTCCCAAAAACATCGAGTCGTTACAGGCTATGGGAACCAAAATAGCGTCGGGGGCGTTAAATCAAGGCCTCGCGTTTTTTTCTTCTATCGTTATGCTTTACTTCTTTTTATATTTTATGCTCATTAACTTTAACCGAATGGAGGCATCTATGATCTTATCTCTTCCTTTTAAAAAAAGTAAGATAAAGATGTTTGGGGAAGAATTAAAAGCGCAAACCTTTAGTAATGCGATCGGGATACCTTTAATTGCATTGGCGCAAGGCCTGTTTGCATACGTTATTTATCTCATTTGCGGGGTTCCCGAATCGGGTTTTTGGGCCATCTTAACAGGTTTTGCCTCCGTTATTCCTATTGTGGGAACGGCCATCATTTGGATCCCGGTATGCGTTTATCTATTTGCAACGGCACATACCTGGCAAGGTATTGCTGTATTGGTGTGGAGTATATTAATTATGGGAAGTATGGACAATGTGATTCGATTTTTGTTGGCAAAAAAAATGGCAGATGTTCATCCCGTTGTAACGGTATTGGGAATTATTTTAGGCCTTGAGTATTTAGGAATTACCGGTTTGATTTTTGGACCCCTGATCATTTCGTATTTCTTAATTTTATTAAAGATATATTATGCCGATTACCAAAATGTAATGCATAAAACGAGGCCAAAGGAAAACGTACTGGAAATTGGGGTTCCAATGATTTATAGTAAAAAATTTACGACAAAAAAGGATAAATAATTTTAACATTAGTTGGTAAATCAACACTAATAATGATCGGTGTCTGTCGTTTTAATCAACATAACTAATCCTTATCCTATGAATAATTTAAAAAATGCTTTGCTTGGAATATCCGTTGCGTTTATCACTTTTTTATACTGGCTTTTAATAATGACCTATGGCGATGAATTTAGAAGAGCACATGCTGACTACAGAAATGAGATCACCTTGTGCTTTGTAATTTCATCCCTCGTAGTTAATATCAGTTTGATATACCTGTTTTATAGCCGGATAAAATTAAAAGACAAATTATCGTTGTTTTTGATCTCCTTTCCTTTTCTACTGGTTTTAATTATAGCAGGCTTCATGAGTCAGAATATACCAAGGCTTTTGGATATAGTGTTTATTGCTTTTGGAACTATATTGATTTATAAAATTTCTGATGTAGAAATGAATAAAAGACCGGGTTTAATTCTCGCTGCTTATATATTAATGATTGCGGTGAGTTATCCGTTCCTTTATAATTTTTTGGAAGTTACTTTCTGTAAGATCTAATCTTCAAATAAACCGCCTAGTCTGCCACGATAAGATCTGCCTAAATGTTTGTAGGCCTTTTCAGTAGCTTCGCGCCCGCGTGGCGTGCGGCTCATATAGCCTTCCTGTATCAGGAAAGGTTCATATACTTCTTCAATGGTTCCCGATTCTTCGCCAACAGCGGTACTGATAGTTGTAATGCCAACAGGTCCGCCCTTAAACTTATCAATGATGGCGGATAGAATACGGATATCCATTTCATCCAATCCATTTTTATCAACATTCAGGGCTTTTAAACCGTAAGTTGCAATATCGATGTTGATAGTGCCATCACCTTTAATTTGAGCAAAATCTCTTACACGACGTAATAACGCATTTGCAATACGTGGTGTTCCACGGCTTCTACGAGCAATTTCAAATGCTGCTTCATCTGCAATTTCAACGCCTAGAATTTCTGAACTACGTTGTACAATGCCGGTGAGTACCTTACTATCGTAATAATTTAAACGGGATGTAATTCCGAAACGCGCCCTTAAAGGAGCCGTTAATAAACCGCTGCGGGTTGTTGCACCAACTAATGTAAATGGATTTAATTTTATTTGAACAGTACGGGCATTTGGCCCACTATCGATCATGATATCAATTTTATAATCCTCCATGGCAGAGTACAAATACTCTTCCACAATGGGGCTTAAGCGATGGATCTCATCTACAAATAAAACATCAAAAGGCTCTAAATTGGTTAATAAGCCTGCCAGATCGCCGGGTTTATCTAATACCGGACCACTGGTTACTTTTAAATTAACACCAAGGTCATTAGAAATAATATGAGCTAATGTTGTTTTTCCTAATCCGGGAGGGCCATGTAATAACACGTGATCCAATGCCTCTTCACGCTGTTTAGCCGCTTGAACAAATACACGCAAATTATCCACTACAGATTCCTGTCCGCTAAAATCACTAAAATCGATAGGTCGCAAAGCTTTTTCATAATCCTTATCGGTATTAGTTAGCTTTTCATTATTGGCGTCTAAATTCTCATTCATCGGAGCTTGTTTGGATTTGTGTTGTAAAAATGGGTTGCTCTATGGTAAAAATACAAATTTAAAGTGCAGTAAAATGCTATAATTTGTAGCATTTATCGCGTAATATCTATAATTTTACCAATAAAATAATAATATGGGAGCTGCTTTTTTTATTATGTTAGGAATTACCGCATTGTTAAGTATTCCTCTTATTACCGCGTCATTTGCCCATCGTATGGGTCGTCATCCGGTTAAATGGTTTTTTATTGGATTAATTTTGCCTGTTATCGCTTCCTTTATTTTGTTCTTTTTACCGGATCTTTCTGAAGAGGAAGTAAAATCGCATTAAGAATTATAGTCGATTTCGCGGACGTTAGTTTATATGTCTCCGTGGGTAACACAATAATATAGTTTATTTTACCAATAAGCCGGGCCAAATTTTTTTGTGATTTTTGATTTAGGTGCGGCCATATAAAATATCTGATCAAACCAAATCAGGAGTTTGGGTGCCAATACAAAAGAGTTGAGCTTGTTACCCACAATATTTGTGTTTCTTAAAGCTAAACGGGCGCATACATCAACTCCCAAACCTAACCATCTGGTTATTTTAAATTGTGCCGTAATCCCTGGTTCGTAAAATAACAATAAACGTTTCTTGGATTTTACAAGACGCAGGCCATCATTGTATTGTGTCCAGTACATACCTGTGCCAACCTGAATGGGAACACTTAATTGCCAGCGCTTAGTTTTGTGAAAAACAAAATCGGCATAGTAACAAAAGTAACCAAACTTAAAATACTGATCAGTAAATCTTATATTTCCATAGACATCGGTAATCTGTTTTTCGTCAACAACTTCTGTACTCAGCCAGCTGTATCCAATTCCCACACGTAGTTTGCGTCTGAAGCTTAGGCCTAGTCTCACCCCACTTACCTTGGTGGGAGAATTGTTCATGAACGAATAACGTGATTCCAAACGCGCATCAATGCTTGGTTTTGATTTTAAAAATACTTTGAATGTGTCAAGAAATTGAGCCTTTGCAAAAAAGGAAACAACTATGCATATGACCAGGATACAAATTCTCACTTTACAAAAATAATGGAGAATGATTGTTTATAAATCAAGCTCTCAAAATTGTATTAACAGAGGATGTGTAGTAATTTTGCCGGGATGATCTCTTCTTTTTTAGATACTCCTATTGGTTACCTGAAAGGTATTGGGCCACAGCGTGCAGAAGTGCTGCAAAAGGAGTTGTTTATTTTTACGTACAAAGATCTCATTACACATTATCCGTTTAGGTATGTAGATCGAACGCACTTTCATAGTGTGAGAGAAGTGATTGAAGATTCGGCCTACTATCAGCTACGCGGACATATTATTGAAATTGATTTTGTTGGGGATAAGCGTACAAAGCGTTTAGTGGCTAAATTCAGAGATAGCTCGGGAGTTATTGAGCTGGTTTGGTTTCAGGGCGCTAAATGGATGGCTGAGAAATTAAAATCAAATGCGGAGTATATTGTTTATGGGAAAGCAACCGCTTTTATGGGAAGATTTAACATGGCGCATCCCGAAATTGATATTGTAACTCCAGAACTTTTATCGATCCAGTCTTCGTTTCAGTCGGTTTATCACAGCACCGAAAAGTTAAAATATCGTAACCTGGACAGTGATGGACTTCGTAAATGTTTACGCTTATTAACTATTCAGCTTAACGCTCAAAATATTTCAGAGAGTTTGACGCCAACAGTTATGACCGACTTTCATCTTATTTCAAAACTCGAAGCTTTAAAACAAATTCATTTTCCAGATTCGAAAGAATTATTAGAGAAAGCAAAATTCAGATTGAAATTTGAAGAATTGTTTTATGTACAGTTACGTTTACTCCGTAGTAATTTGGTAAGACATCAAATGGTTCAGGGATTCGTATTTAATAAGGTAGGAGATGTATTCAATAATTTCTATAACCATCATTTGCCATTTCAATTAACTAATGCACAAAAACGGGTTGTTAAGGAAGTTAGAGTGGATATGGGATCAGGGAAACAGATGAGCAGGCTGGTGCAGGGTGATGTGGGAAGCGGAAAGACCCTGGTGGCTTTATTATGTATGTTGTTGGCAATTGATAATGGTTTTCAGTCGTGTTTAATGGCTCCTACTGAAATTTTGGCGAAGCAGCATTTTGCAACGATTTCTGAACTAGTTGAGCCTTTAGGTTTAAAAGTAGCTTTGCTCACCGGCTCTTCAAAAACAAAAGCACGCCGGGAATTGCATGCAGACCTGGAATCAGGTGGTATTCATATTTTAATTGGAACTCACGCCTTGATTGAAGATGTGGTTATATTTAAGAATTTAGGATTAGTGGTTATTGATGAACAACACCGGTTTGGAGTGGCACAGCGAGGTAAATTGCATAAAAAAAATACACAACCCCCGCATGTATTAATAATGACCGCCACGCCAATCCCCCGAACTTTAGCTATGACACTTTATGGAGATCTGGATACTTCAGTAATCGATGAATTGCCACCCGGGCGTAAGCCAATTACAACTATGCATTTTATGGAAAGCCAACGCTTGCGATTGATTGGCTTCATGAAACAGGAAATTGCATTAGGACGGCAGGTTTATATTGTTTATCCCTTAATCCAGGAAAGCGAGAAAATGGATTACCAAAATCTGCAAATGGGTTACGATGCCCTGTTGGATGATTTCCCTATTCCTCAATATCAGATAAGTATCGTACATGGTAAATTAAAGCCTGCTGAAAAGGAATTTGAAATGCAGCGTTTTATAAAGCGTGAAACTCAAATCATGGTGGCAACTACCGTAATTGAGGTAGGCGTAAATATACCTAACGCCAGTGTGATGGTAATTGAGAGCGCCGAGCGGTTTGGTTTATCGCAGTTGCACCAATTAAGAGGGAGAGTAGGTCGTGGAGCCGATAAATCCTATTGTATTTTAATGACCTCCTACAAATTAGGTGCAGATAGTAAATTACGTATGGAAACCATGGTAAGGACCAATGACGGTTTTGAAATCAGTGAGGTGGATTTGAGATTGCGCGGACCCGGAGATTTGGATGGAACGCAACAAAGCGGGGTCATTGATCTGAAGATAGCTGATTTGGCTCAGGACGGACAGATTTTACAACTGGCACGCTCTTCTGCCCAAGCTATTTTAAATGAAGATCCTCATTTATCAAGTCAGGAGAACCAGTTATTACTTCAACAGCTACAGTACCAGGGTAAAACAAGATCATCATGGAGTAAAATTGGATAGGGAACTTAAAATATCCTAAAAAAATAAAGCTGATTTTACCGGATATTTTTTTATTCTAAAAAAAACCTTATTTTTGGTATAGCTAAAACTTTAAAAATGAAGACATTAGTTTTTATTTACTTATTTTTATTTGCTTCCCTAATTAAGGTGCATGCGAATACAGAACCGCATTCACAGCCGCAGCCAAAAGCGCAGCAAACGCAACCCCCAAAAGATTGTGTTAAACATCCTCAGATTGTTAAACCTCACACGGCAGAAAGACCAAAAGTGGCTGAAAAAGTGGTAAAAACATTGCCTTACAGAGGCGGTGGAAGTTCAATTCCTCATTTCAGCGTTTTAAATTTCATCAATTTCTTTTACACAAAAGATACTTTAGATAATCTTCACGTTATGTAATTCAAATGTTTCGCTTCGTTAGTTTTTTTGTCATTTTATTTTCTTCTGCCTTACTACACGCAAGCGATTCTTTATACCTCAAACTTCATTTTGTTTATGGCTCAAAACCCATGTCTGCTTATAAGCATACAGAAGTGAAACAATTTGGTGGCATTCATGGCGGCCATGTTTACATTGAGTTAGAAAATAAGATTATTAGTTTTGGAACCAACAAAGGCAAATGGCATGTGTTTCCACACAAAAGTAAAAGTGCCGGAAAATATAGAGTGGACAGAGATCTCACCTGGCATGGCGACACCGCTCCAAAAAAAATCACCACAATTATAATTCCTGTTACCAAAGAGCAATTCAATAAATTAAAGCAGGCTGAAAAAACTTATTTTGAGCAAACACCTTACGATTATGCTTTTTTTGGTATGCGCTGCGCAGCAGGAGCTTATGATATGTTGAGTAAAGCTGAGGTGTGTAAACGCAAATCACGCTTTGGAACTATCTCTAAAAATTTTTATCCAAAACGTTTAAGGGTAAAATTATTAAAAAGGGCGCAAAAAGAACATTGGGCTGTTGTTAAACAAGAAGGAAGAAAGAGTAGAAAGTGGGAGAGGGATTAATCTTCATTTTTTTATTATGCAGTTAAGGAGTTTTTGAGTGCCAAGAAAACATTCTTCACTTGTAGCTCTTTAACTCTAAACTGTGTTTGGATGTTCTACCTCAAATCAAATAAATTCTCCACACCAATATAGCGGCTCACCGTAAAACCTTCGGCATAATCTGCATTAATAGCCCGCCCAAATAAGGAAGCCTTTGCTTTCACATTTTCCATGAAATTTTTAGAAGAGATTGGTGTTTGCGGTTCTTCGGAATTAGGATCAAAAAACTGCGACGAGAAAGCCATAATGGATTCCATTTTTTTATCCATATGACTGGTGATATCGATCACAAAATCGGGTTCAATAAAATGATCCTGGATGTAATGGTATATTGCTTTTGGTCGCCATGCAACTTGTGTGATATCGTTTTCTCTTGTTTTAATTTTTATGAGTCCACTGTAAAAGCAGGCATCGGCCGTGAGCTTTGCTGCACGCCCATGATCCGGATGCCTGTCTGTAATGGCATTACACAACACAATCTCCGGTTGGTACTTACGGATCATTTGAATGATTTGTTTTTGATGCGCTTCATTATTTTCAAAAAAACCATCAGCCATTTGCAATTGTTCTCTTACCGCAAGGCCTAAAATTTTTGCAGAGGCATTAGCTTCCTGGGTTCTTAGTTCGGCACTTCCACGGGTTCCCAATTCACCCCGTGTTAAATCTAAAATACCTACTTTTTTTCCTAATGCAATGTGTTTTAATATAGTTCCGGACGCAGATAATTCAACATCGTCGGGGTGAATGCCTATGGCTAATATATCTAGTTTCATTTTTTTCTTTTTATTTTCTCGACTTCGCTCGAACTGACAAATGTAAAAATACAACTTGTCTTCGAATCCGCTCAGACTGACATTTTATTTTTACGTTATTGTATCTCTCCCTGTTTTTTCACGGTTACCCATTTACCTGAAATGTGTGCAGTAACACTATTATCATACATCGCTTCACAATTAACACCGGGTAAATAATAGGTTCCATTATAGGACGCATTTAGTAATACTTTAAATGTTTTAGTAGCCCCGGCACCCAGATCAAAGTAGGAATACACACGATCATCCCTGATATCCTGGTAAGTTGGAATATCCCCTTTTACAAAAGTCACATTATCCAAACGCTGGTTACGAATTTCCCAACCGCTTGCAAAAATTTGCGAAAGCGCTAAATTTCTGTAAATGCCTCTTATGCCGGGATTTTTAATAGTAACTTCCGCTACAAAATCAGTTCCCTGTTCAAGATTAGTGACATCTATCAGGCTTCCATTTAATGTTGTGTATTTTACTGACAATTCAAGATTACTGAATTTATCCGTTTCATTACCTGCTTTTGGAATTCCCTGTTTAATAATGCGTGCAAAAAGACTACCCCCACCTTTTACACTTACTTTTATTGGGGTTGAAGCATTTGCATTTTTCAATTCGATCATTTTGAACTTGGTTCTTGAAAAATCAGAAACTGCAATGGTTTCATTGCCTATTTTTACATCTGCGCTTACAGTAGTATTGGCGCCATTTACTTTAGCATACTTGCTAATTGCCATTAAACAGTAGGCGGTAGATTGTGTACTAAACCAATAGTCGTTGTTGCCTAGTTTAGCGGCTAACGCTTTCACTTTTAAGAATGCGTTACTATTGTCTTTCAATAGTGTCATTGTTTCCAGGATCATGGCGTCATCCCGCTCCAAGCTGCCATAGGTGTAGTAGTAATCCTGGTATGCTTTCGCAGTTGAGGATACATTGGAGATCATTTTTTTAGCAACTTCTATTTGTCCAACCAATGCATACGTAGCTGATAAGCGCCATTTTGCTTCGGTACTTAAACTCGTTTTCTCCTTTAAACGATTCATAGCACCTAGCTCAGGAGCGCCTGCTAAAGCTAATGTATACAAGCGATAAGCCTGTGTTAAGTCTTCGCCATAGTAAGCTGTTTTGGTGTTGCTTGTATAATTTTGAGCTTTTTGTTTTTGGTAGCGTTTCCAGTTATCCAATAAGCCGTAAGGTAATGAATATCCTTTTATTTTAGCTTCAATTAAAAAATGACCTGCATAATTTGTTCCCCATTCATCGGCTGCATTTAATCCCGGCCAATAAGATAAACCACCACTGGAAGTCTGGAAGCCTTTTAATCGATTGATAGCAGCTTTAGTTGCATTATCAATAAATTTTTTCTGATTATCAGATAGATCACTGACGTCGTTTAAATATAAGCCCGCAAAAACCGATGAGGTAGTTTGTTCCACACAGCCATGAGGATATTGCACTAAATACTCCAGACGTTGCGATAGATTAATAGGCGGCAGGGTTGAAAGTTCAAGAAATGCTTTATTGGTTCCGCTCATGCCAATAGGCGAGTAATTAACTGATAAATTTTTAGATGAACTTAACACATATTCATCAGCTTCTGTTACACTTGGGTTATTGGCACGCACTGCAATTTCAATGGTTTCAGAAGCAGTCTCTCCCGCCCCTTTCGCTACAATTTTAATTTTGGAAACCCCTAAAGCATCTTTAATCTTTAATTTAAAATTGATTACTTTATCTCCAATTGAATTAAAACTAACAGTTTGTGTATTACCTCCAATAGCCTCAGTAAATTTATCAGTGGTAATTGTTACAGTAGCATTCTTTACTTTTTTCTCCATGGCAAACACGGTCACCGGTAAATCCACTTCTTCACCCGGACCTAACACTCGTGGTAAGGTTGATAAGATCATCAATGGTTTACGAACCGGCACGGCTTTTTCGATATTTCCGTAAGCGCCCTGGTAGCCTGCTACAACCATCACCCTTACTGAGCCAACATATTGCGGAATATCAATTTTGTGCGTAGCTGTTTCCCCTTTCTTTAAATGAAATGGACCAACAAAACGCACCATTGGTTTAAAACGTAAAGCACTGTTCTCAGGCTTATTGTTCGCTGCGTCGTCACCACCGATAGATAAAATGCGACTCATTGCATTTCCAAAAGCACCAATGACATTGTCGTAAACATCCCATGTTTTTACGCCTAACGCTTCCTTCGCATAAAACGCTTTCCATGGATCAGGCGTTTTAAAACGGGTGATATCTAACAAACCTTCATCAACAATAGCCAATGTGTAAGCCATTTCTTTTCCGCTTGCTTCACTTACTTTAACTATTTCCTGACTCTCAGGTTTCCATACAGCTTCGGTTTTGATCTGTGGTTTTAATATCGTGTTTTCATCTTTTACCATCAAGGAAGCAACACCGTATAAGCGAATAGGAAGATCATTGATTGTTTGTGCATGAGGTTGAATCAGATGTACAAACACGTATATGTTTGGCGTCATTTCTTTAGTTACAGTAAACTCATAATCTGTAACGCCCTGTTTGGTTTCTATCCATTTGCTTAATAGGGTACGACTACCATTCTCTATATTAATCAAAGCTCTTCCGCCCTGAGGACTAGGAATAGAAATTTTCGCTTTGTCGCCAACTTTGTATTCATCTTTATCGGTATTAACAGTTAACACATTGCTGCCTTCATTCCCTTTCGGTGATTTTCCCGCCCAGCTAGGCCAATCAATAAATATGATCTTGCCACAGGCGTGGCCGCTTTCCACATCTTTTATGTAAACTAAATAGCGGCCCCAGGATGGTTGGTTAACACGCAATTTGAAATTTGCCTTTCCGTTGGAAGAAGAAATAGATTCGGTATACACCGGTTGGTGATAGTTACTCCCAATATATGACGATAGATCCTGGTTATAATTATCCCACCACCAACGCCAGTCTAATTTGTATACTTTTACTTCTATGTTAGAGCGAGAAGTAGCTTTACCAAATTCGTCAACGGTAGCAATCTGGATATTATGGTCCATATCTGTTTCTAAATATTGATTACCATCTTTTGTTTCGGGAACTTTGAGCCCCACATAATTAGTAAAGGGAGATACAGGAATTGTAAAGCGATCTGTGCTGAACGACCCGCCTTCTTCAAACGCACGGATTGTAAAATTTGCGGCTAAAAAACCAGGCGCATTTTTGGTGTCGCTTAGTTGTGCGTTAACTGTTGTTTTCCCGTTATCATCTGTTCTACCGTTAAAAATAGTTTGTGTTTCTGAATAAAAGTTTTGAGCAGGATTATCAAATGTGTAACCTTTATACCCTTTAAATTCAGTCTCAATTTGAGATAATGAAACGTCGATTTTGGCCTCCAGGTTTCTGCCGGGTGCTCCGTGTAACCAGTTTATGAATAGATCGCTGTTTAAGGTAGCATCGGAACTGTATATTTTATCTTTCTTGTAATCTAAATTTATTTTTAAACGATTTGGCATAATCGTTTCAATGCGAATATTTTTGGTAAATACGGCGCCACCTACTTTAACTTTAGCTAAATAAACTCCAGTTGGGGCGGCACTTTCTGTTTTGGTAGTAAAATTATAGAAACCATTCACGTGTTTGGTGCGTGTTAGTTTTTGTACTACCTGTCCCTGTGGATTGATGAGTTCTAAAGATGCAGGATAATTTTCCGGAAATTCTTTGGTTTTGTTTTCTAAAATAAAGGAAAGGAACAAGGTATCACCAGGGCGCCATACACCCCGTTCACCATAAATAAAGCCTTTAATACCTTTTTGTACTGTTTCGCCGTCCACTTCAAATGAACTTAGTGATAACGAATTTCCATCATCCAGTTTTAAATAGGTTCGTTCCTGTCCATGTTTGGCAATCAGTACAAATGGTTTCTGTTTGGTTTCTAAAATAGCAATGCCATCCGCATTTGTAGTTACTGTTTTTAATTTCTGTTGCTGATAATCAAATGCTTCAATAGTAACATTACCTAAAGATTTTGTAGAGATCAGATCAGAGGCAAAAATGCTGATCTGTCCGTTATTGCCACGTTTAGCAATTAAACCAATGTTAGTAGCTAAAATATTGCGGTTAACTGATTTATTATTGTAGTAAGCCCGCGAACAGGGGTTATCTCTTTCGGAATAATCATAGTAATAATAGTCGTCATAATAATCGTCGTAGGAATTATAATAGTCCCAGTCTTTTTCATCGTTGCTAGATTCAGTATCAGTGTATACATCATTTTCTGATTTGGCAGAGGTATCATTCTGGCAACTATAGGTAGAATAATTACGGTTATAACTTAAACGGATATTATAAAGAGCTCCTGGCTCTGCTTTTATTAAAGACGACAGATCAATCGAATATTTATTCCATTTATTACGTGTTGGAGTGCCCGTATTTTGCAGAGTAATTTTTTTCTTAATAATTAGTTTACCTACGCGGCGTAACTCCTGGCTCCCTTCCAGATTATTTATCTGTAAAAATTGCAGCATATTGTTTTCATAAATGCGGGTGATACGAACATCGACGGCATTTAAATTGACGGCCTCAAACGGAAAAATCAAACCGCTTGAATTGGGAAGAATAACGCCTTTCCCAACTAAACGAACACTTGGCTTCAAATCTTCAAAGAATAAGTTTTGAACGATGGCATCTTTTAAATGTTTGCCATTATAGTTTTTTACCGCGTTACTAACGTTTAATTCCCTGCTATCCACCATGCGTTCGTTGGTGTAAATTTTTATTGAGTTATTTTCTATTAAATAGGTAAGCTGCGATTCTTTTTCGGGTAGCTTTTCATTATTCTCTTCACCATATTCATTATAGGAAACGTTAACCGCGCCATTTGGATTTGTAATAGAAATGAGGCCTTCTAAATTCTGGTTGGGGTCGATCTTATCTGAGAATTGTAAAGTAACAAATTGATCAGGCTCATTATTTATAAGTACGTTTAACAGTATAAATTCATTTGAATTTGGAATTGTAATTTCCTGCGTATTTTTTTCTGTAGCGCCAATAGGTTCGCCATTATAAGCAAGAGTTACATTTCCCTTTCCTTTGATCACACGATCAATAGTAAAATGGTGAGTTGTTGAATTTTCGTGCAACCATTTTATCTCTAAGTTAGCTGATCCCTGGGAAGCTTGCGTTGTTTTTTCTATCAATAAATTATCTGCATAATCGGCAGTTGTTAATGTTCCTTCAATTTGCAAACTATTGTTATCTCCCGTCTTGTATTCATCAATTGTAATTTCCATCGCTTGTTTGAGTGTGGCAAACTCAAATGCAAATTCTTTTAAGTCATCACTCACTGGTAACACTTTTCCTAAATGAAAGCCGGCTTTATATGTTTGATCGGTATTAAGCTTTTCAGCAGGTTTGAACTCCACGGTTTTTTTATCAATCCAGGTTAATTTCCCGTCAATAGCCGGACTAAAATCAAACAGATTATTATCTACTTCTTTTCCTTCTTCAATGTCTGCTGTGGTTTCTTCCTGTAGCACAACTACAATTTTGCTCTCCACGGAAACATAGCCTGCAGTATAAGCCGCGATATATTCTTTGTAAGCGGGATTAATATATCCCGAATCATTTTTTGCAGAAACTGATGAATAGTAAGTTAATCCAATAATGGATAAAGCTGTGATGAGGAACACAGCTAAAATTGTTTTTATTGACATAAGGGTGGGAGATTTGATACAAAATTAGATAAAAAAAAGATTCATAAACAAATCTAACCTAAGTTATTTTTTTTGGGAGATTTTGGAACCTTTACAGACTGAAAAGCGTAAAACCAGAAGATTTTTTGATTTTAACACAATAAACTAAAATTTACCTCGTTATCCATTCATAAACCCCGTAAAATCAACTATGCAAAAAACTTCTACTCTTGTTTCTACAATTTTAAAAACCACTAAAAACAAGCAACAAAAGGCAACT
>JAZKDT010000020.1:0-24032 GCA_040387475.1 Bacteroidota bacterium
ACAACCGTTAATTTACTATGATTTATATTACCCGCAAAGAACATTTTAACGCCGCGCACAAATTATTTAACCCGGCCTGGAGTGAAGAACAAAATACTGCTGTTTTTGGCAAATGTGCCAATAAGAACTGGCATGGACATAATTACGAATTATTTGTAACGGTTAAAGGAACTATCAATCCTGACACGGGATTTGTAGTGAACCTGAAAGACCTGAGCAATTTAATTAGAACCGATGTTACTGAAGTGCTAGATCACAAGAATCTGAACATGGATGTGAAGGGGATGCCTGTAATGCCCTCTACAGAAAATGTTTCTGTATTTATATGGAATATATTAGCTCCCAAAATAAAAGAAATGGGTGCTGCACTACATTGCATTAAATTGTATGAGACTGAAAGTAACTATGTTGAATATTTTGGGGAGTAAACTTTTGTTTATTTCTTGTGTTATCTTAAAAAACTAAACTATGCTAAACGAAGAATTTGAACATGACCTTACAGGTTACAAAAAAATTGACCAGTATAACGATAAGTTAGTTGATTCTATTTCTGATATGTATAAAAACATTTTGGATGACGTGGGCGAAAATCCTACTCGCGAAGGGTTATTAAAAACACCGGTTCGAGCGGCCAAAGCTATGCAATTTTTAACCCAGGGTTATGATTTGAATCCGGCTGAAATCTTGCGTTCTGCTATGTTTAAAGAAGATTACAGCCAGATGGTTATTGTAAAAGATATTGAAGTTTATAGCTTATGCGAACATCATTTATTACCGTTTTTTGGTAAAGCGCATATCGCATACATACCAAATGGTCACATTGTTGGGTTAAGTAAATTACCGCGGGTGGTTGATGCTTTTGCACGCAGGCTGCAAGTTCAGGAACGTTTAACTAACGAGATAAGAGATTGCATACAGGAAACATTAAATCCTTTAGGGGTTGCGGTTGTAATGGAATGCTCTCATCTATGCATGCAAATGCGTGGCATACAAAAACAAAACAGTGCCACAACTACGTCGGCATTTACGGGTGAGTTTTTAAAAGATCCCACACGTAAAGAATTTATAAGCCTCATTAGTTCTAAATTGCACTAGTCGAAACAATTTTTATAAAACTCCTTAGCAATAAGGAGTTTTTTTTGTTCTATTTTTTTATTTTTCTTTGAAATATAAATATTGTTATATATTTGTTCCGTGAAAAACACCAATTTTAATATTAGTATTTTTAATAGATATTGCCGAATTTCCATGGGCTATATCTGTATGCGATAGTCATACCAACAGTTTTCACATTTTTTCATTTTAAAATTTTTCCCAATGTTTGCCATTGATATACAGGATCAAATCCTGGACAAATTAAATACATTAATAGTTGTTTTAAGTAAAAACGGTGACATAGAGTATGTTAGTAAATCTGCTCAACAATTATTGGGCTATGACTCTGAGGAATTAATGGGAAATGCATGGTGGGAAATGACCCGCTTTTCTAAACCCGAAGGTGAAATTGTAAAGTATAAGATTTTAAAAAGCTTCAGCAATCAAAATGTCGCCACTCAAACATTTGAGCATAAGTTAAAAACTTTTGCCGGTGGTGAAAAGTGGGTAAAATGGAATATATCCTCATTGAACGATGATCAGCTAATTGGCATTGGTTATGATGTGACAGACAATAAACTGAATGAAAAAAAATTACTGGAAAGTAATAAGCAGTTACTGGAACAAAACAAGGATATAAAAGACAGCATATACTATGCACAGCGTATCCAACAATCTATTTTACAAACTCCCGACTTGCTGAAAAATTATTTCCAAGAGTCATTTTTATTATACAAACCCAAAGACATTGTGAGTGGCGATTACTATTGGTTTTATGAAGACGATCTTTATAAATATATTGCTGCGGTTGATTGTACCGGCCATGGCGTTCCAGGCGCAATGATGAGTATGGTGGCCAATTCGATGTTTAAAGAAGTATTCATCAATAGAAAAATAACCGACCCTTCACTGATATTAAAAGCATTGGATGAGGAACTCGAAAAATCTATTAATACAAATAAGGATGCAACTTTTAATGACGGCATGGATGTGTCGTTGATCCGCATTTGTAAAAGCACAAACGAACTTGCATTTTCGGGTGCATTCAGATCCATACTTATCGCCAGAGGAACCCAGATAACTGAACTAAAAGGCAGTCGTTACCCGATTGGGTTTTATTCCGGTGTAGAGAAACAGTTTGACGTACAACTATTTCAACTGGAGAAACAGGACAGCATTTATTTATTTACAGATGGCTTTATAGATCAGTTTGGTGGGCAAAGAAATAAGAAGCTGAATAAAGCAAATTTTAAAGAGCTTTTAACTACAATCATAGATATGAGTATGGAGGAACAGGAAGCATTCCTTGAATACTCTTTCAATAACTGGAAACAGGATCTGGATCAAACCGATGATGTATTGGTTATCGGGATAAGAATTTGAAAAACATCTGTTAGCTTTTTTTTAAACCCCACAGATGTTTATTGTATCAAGGCCAACATTAAATAAAGCATCGAGGCAACTTACATTTGGAATGAAGCCTAATTTGTCGGCAAACACCTGGTAGTAAGGATCGACATTAACTTCATTTTTTTCAATGAATGATAAATGCCGGAGATCCGCGTATTTATTAGGATTTGATTCGAAACTTTGGGTAAACTCAATCTTCTTTTGTATTCTTAGAACATTTAAAATTGTTTCAAGTAGTTGCGTGTTATAGTCCAATAAAAACTCATACTTGCGTTCGTAAAATGGCCTGAATTCATCTTCAAAAAATTCGAAGTATGGTGAATTTTTGTAGGCACTTACAATGGTACGCCAATGTTGTTTTTGCCAGTCTTCAGCGTAAGATATTTTTTTTTCCGAAATCAATTCTTTATCAGCTTGCTTGATCAAAGGAATACTTAAACTTAGCTTGCCATTAGCGGTAACAATTTCGCAGCGATTACGATATGTTTGTTTCACAAAGTTGTCATGCTTCTCAATAATAACTACATCGTGATTGATAACAGCCGACAAATAATGCAGACCTGGTAAATAAGCTGTGGTTAATAAAACAGTATTCATTAGTTGATGCCCTGAAATAAACGACTCCACCTTACTCCGTCGCCATATAATTTATCGTTTGAAAAAATAATACGCGTAGCTTTTCCAATAATATGATCTTCGGGAACAAAGCCCCAGTGGCGACTATCCTGTGAGTTATGTCGATTATCACCCATCATGAAATAATAATTTTGTTTGATGACATAATTTGTCTGGTATTCCATATTAATAAAAACACTATCACCTTTTAATTCAATCTTATTGCCTTCGTAAATAGAAATAATTCGTTCGTAAAAACACAAATGAAGTGAATCTAATAAAATAGTGTCTCCCGCTGCCGGGATTTTTAGGGAACCATAATTGTCAACGTTCCACTTATAATTTGCGTTAAAAGGAAATACAAATTCATCCCACATTTCTTTTTTCTCTTTGTTTCTTTCTATTAATGGAATGTAGGTTTTGCTTTTTAGTGTATCGGACAAAGCTTTTGTTAAAGTAAATGAATAGTCATTGTTATCTGATATTTTACCTCCTTCAGTTAAATGATACTTTGCTATAAATGTTGAATCCAATAATTTATCTGACTTTAAGTGATAATTGAACTGCAAATTTTCATCGTCATCCACTAATTTATTGTTGATATAAACCATACCATCTACAATTTTAAAACTATCTCCGGGCAAAGCAACGCAGCGTTTTACAAAATAGGTACGATGATCCACAGGATGCTCATCATCCAAGGGGTAGTTGAAAACAACGATGTCGTTCCTTTCTACATCCGGACTTCCAAACAACCTAATGTAGGGTAAGGAAAGAATATCGGAGTAATACTTTTGATTGATGAAAGGAATGCTGAATACGGTTTTTAGTAAACGAGGGCCGTACGATAATTTATTGATGAACATGTAATCGCCGGTTAGTAAGGTTTTTTCCATAGACGGAGAACTCACAGGAGATATTTCAAAGAAAAACGTACGAATCATCAGTACACACAAAAAAGAAATGCAAATAGCTTTAAACCATTCTTTTACTGTCTCTTTATGTGGAATGAATTTCTTCACCGGTTTTATTTAAATACCTGTACGGTTGATTTGTTTTTGTTAACGAGTTGGCCGCAAGCTGCATCAATATCTTTGCCTCTGCTCCGACGAACATTCACAATAATTCCCCGGCCTTCCAGATGTTTCACAAATGCTTCCAAACGTTCGGGTGTAGTTTGCTTAAACTCACCATCATCAATCGGGTTATATTCTATGATATTAACTTTAGCCGTTGTTTTTTTACAAAAATCCCCTAGTTCACGGGCATCAATAATCCCATCATTAAAATCTTTAAATACGATGTACTCAAAGGTGACACGGGAACCCGTTTTTTCATAAAAATAATTTAATGCTTCTTCTAAATTATCTAAAGAATTAGATTCATTGATGGGCATGATGTAATTACGCTTCTCGTCATTTGCCGCATGAAGCGACAACGCTAAATTAAATTTGACCTGATCATCACCCAACTTCATAATCATTTTAGCAATACCTGCTGTACTCACTGTAATACGCGAAGGGCTCATTCCTAACCCGTCGGGCGAAGTGATACGGTCTACAGAACGCATCATTTCTGCGTAATTTAATAAAGGCTCACCCATTCCCATATAAACAATATTGGTAAGAGGCTGATTATATTTAGTTTCGGATAAATTTTTGACGAGCGCTACCTGATCATAGATCTCATCACCATTCAGATTTCTTAAACGCTTTAATTTTCCGGTAGCACAAAACTTGCAAGTTAAACTACAACCCACCTGAGATGAGATACAGGCGGTCATACGCGTTTTAGTAGGAATTAAAACGCTTTCTACTACATTTCCATCGGCCAGTTTCATAGCGCATTTAATGGTTCGATCGCTGCTAACCTGCATGTCGCTCACTTCAACGGCATTAATAACAAAGGTTTCATTTAACCAATCTCTCAAGGGTTTTGATAAATTAGACATATCATCAAACTTATGCGCGCTTTTTTTCCAAAGCCATTCATAAATTTGTTTGGCACGAAATTTCGCCTCGCCTTTTTCCTTCAGGATCTCAATAATTTCAGCTTCGCTGAGGGCGCGTATATCTTTTTTTGCAGACATGATAGTGTTTTACAAAGTTATCTATAAATACTGAAAAAGACGCATGAATTTAGATGAATAAGTTCTTAAATTTGGTTATGCGATACATGACAGCCGACCAGATTTTTTCAGGAAAAGAGATTTTTACCCCGGGCACCGTTTTAGTGTTAGATGAGAAAAATACAGTTTGTGATATTTTATCTATGAACGAAGTTGAAAAAAGTAATATAGAACATTTTAAAGGTATTATTACGCCGGGGTTCATTAATACGCATTGTCATTTAGAATTAAGCCATTTAAAAGGTGCTATAAATCAACATACAGGTATTGTTGATTTCGGCCTATCGGTTATCAAACATAGAAATGATGAATCGACCGACGAGCAGCTGGAAGCAATGCTAAAAGCCGATAAAGAAATGAAGGAGCAGGGGATTGTAGCGGTTGGTGATATAAGTAACACAAATGCATCAGTACAAGCCAAAAAAAAATCAACCTTATATTATCATACGTTCGTAGAATTGATTGCTTTAAATCCCGAGCGTGCTCAATTGGTTTTTGATGCCGGAAAAACAGTTCTCAATGATTTTGAAATGGCTGATTTATCAACTTCACTTGCGCCGCATGCGCCCTACAGTACATCCTTAAAATTAATTGAGCAGGTAACTGAGTATTGCTACTCTATTGAAAAGCCAAGCAGTATGCATAACCAGGAAAGTAAAGCAGAGAATGATTTTTTCATTTCTAAAACGGGCGACTATTTAAGATTGTACGAAACCCTGAATCTTCCAATTGACTATTTTAAAGCCACCGCAAAAAGCAGCCTCCAAAGTATTATGCCGGCATTACATAAAATGGTAAATACGCTTTTGGTGCATAATACATTTACTAATAAAGAGGATATTGAATCGACACAAAAAATGCATTCACATTTATACTGGTGTTTGTGCCCAAATGCGAATTTATATATAGAAAATAGCTTGCCCGATATTGCATTATTACAAGCCCTAGATTGTAAATTGACACTTGGCACGGATAGTCTTGCAAGTAACTCTAAACTATCTATTATCGCCGAAATAAATACGATTTTAAAACATCAACCACATATTAAACTACACACATTACTTCAAGCCGCAACGTTTAATGGCGCACAATTTTTAGGAATTGACAACGAGTTTGGTATACTGAAAAAAAACGGAAACTGTGGACTTAACTTGATAGAAGGAGAAGCGGGAAATTTTTCAGTAAAAAAAATTAGCTGATATTAACCGAAGATGTTAATGTAAATAATGAGAATTGATCATTGATTTTTTTGAAATCAACTTTTAATTTATTTCCACTTTTCATTCCAATAGTAATAAATCCAAGACCTGCGCCACCTTTATCACTCATGGTGTTGTTTTCTAAATGCTCTAAATAATACGCTTTTAAGGCTTTTTCATCATCAAATGAATTGATTGTATCTATCTGCTTTTCAAGAGATGGTATAGAGCTATTGGCAATTAAATTAGAAGAAATAACTTTAAGATTTACACCATTTTTAACCAGGATGAAAAAATTATGCTGTTCTCCTTCGTTATTTTTTTGTCCGTGAAGTAACATATTCTGAAGCGTTTCAACACTGATAAAAAATATTTTTTTGATGGGGCCTTTTGCAATATCAAGTGAAGTAATTTTTTCTTCAACATCGCCTTCAAGATTGGAAATAACGCTTTGAGACAACTCACCATAGTGAGACACCAATACGGTTTCGTCCTGCTGGTGAGCACGCAACATCTGTTCGTATTGTTCCTTAACAAATTCCTTTTCGCTATTTGTGTAATCGCTCAATATAAGTTATTTAAATAAACCGTTTACTTCCGCATCTATCATTCTGATCACTTTACCTAAGTCTTCTTTACTCTCAGAAAAATTAATCTCGTCAATATCTACAATTAATAATTTACCACCTTCATATGTTGTGATCCAGGCTTCATATCTTTCATTTAATCTTTTCAAATAATCGAGACGAATGGAATTTTCATAATCTCTTCCGCGCTTTTGTATTTGCTTAACCAATGTTGGAACTGAAGCTCTTAAATAAATAATCAGATCGGGTGCTTTTACCAAACTATCCATTAATTTAAATAAACTGAAATAGTTCTCATAATCGCGGGTTGTCATTAATCCCATTGCATGCAAATTTGGTGCAAAAATGTACGCATCCTCATAAATTGTTCTATCCTGAACAACTTTTTGCTTTCCCTGTCTGATTTCCTGAACCTGCCCGAAACGTGAATTTAAGAAATAAACCTGTAAATTGAAGGACCAACGCTGCATATCATCATAAAAATCATTCAAATAAGGATTATCATCAGCATCCTCATAGTGAGGAGTCCATTTATAATGCTTGGCAAGTAACGATGTTAATGTTGTTTTTCCTGAACCGATATTACCGGCAATTGCTATATGCATAAAACTCTTTCTAAAAAATATCTCGGTTTATAATATACTAATGTACAGTTTTCTATTATTAATGCAAAAAAAAATGCGTTTTTTTTCATTTTTCTTCAAAATCCAATTATTTTACCAAATTCAACTTTAATCCAGGGTTTGTTTTAGTAACCATATTTTTTGTGTCCTCAAATGCTTCTATCATTTTTTGGCGATGAGAATTTGTTAAAAATGTAGGTAACTCTGTACTGTCGGCTGCCCAATGTGCTGGAAATAAAATATGCATTTTTTTGGCGCCATCTCCCCTATAAACCCACGTTGGCAAGAAACTCGCACTTTTAAATTCAGTGGTTTTTTTTGTGTAATTTTTTTGTATGATCAATTTTAAAATAACGCCTGCATCGGTATAACGCCAATATTGGTTTGATAAAAAATTTCCTAAGGAATAAGCCACAAAAGCAGTATCATTAATAGCTTTAGAAAAAACAACTTCAGTTGGGCCAACCACATGAGGGTGCGCACCAATAACCAATTCCGAACCAGCCTCTAAAGCAAAACGAACGGCATCTTTTTGCGCCTTAATAGGTTCTGCTACATTTTCTACACCCATGTGATAGAATACCAGGACAATATCAGCGCCTTGTTTTTTAGCCAATCTTACAGCCGCAATAATTCCTGCTGAATCAATCACATTAAGCATGTACTTGTGGCCTGAAACCGGGTAAGACCCATTGGTACCATAGGTATAATTAAGTATTCCCAGTTTGACTCCTTTAATGTTTAATATCCTTACAGAGTCATGATCACGTTGATTCAGGTAAGTACCTGCATAACCTAATTTGTGGTTTTTGATCACTTCAATAGTTCTTAATAATCCGGCTTCTCTTGTATCCATGCTATGGTTATTAGCTGTCACCAAAAAATCAAAACCTGCATTTTTTATGGCTGTACAATATTCGTCTGGACTATTAAACGCCGGATAGCCAGCATATGGCTGAATGGTGCCCGCAAAGGTTGTTTCCAGGTTACCTATCGTGATATCTGCATTCTGCAGATAAGGTTTTATATATTCAAAGCTTGGATTAAAATCATACGTGCCATTACCTAGTTTAGCATTATTAGTTTGTGGTAAATGGCACATGAGATCTCCAACCAAATTAATAGAAATTTCAGAAACAGAATCGGCAGGCGGCGGCAAATACGTTATCACTTTCGATTCCTCAAATTTTGCAGGCTCTTGGGTATTAACAACTACCGGTTCTTTCGAAACAACTGTTTTTTCGCTGCTTTTGCAAGTTATGAAAAAAGCAGCCAAACATACAAAAAACGAAAAAATATAAATGTATTTTGACATGCCCTATTTTTTTAAGTCATTTAAAAAAGCTTTTGAAACAAAATTCAATGTTTCAACCATGGGCGTAAATTGAAAATTTATCGCTTGCTTTATCCGTGCATTACTAAAGCTGTTTTTTTCTAAGCCAGCTGTAATGGTTTCTTTGGTAATGATAGGCTCCTTACCGGTTATAAAACTTCGGATAGCATCTAACCATTTACCTGCAGTAAGCGTGGCTTTGCCAGCATTAATGAAAGGCTCTCTTTTACCTAAAGCCAGATGTGTTTTAGCTAAAATATCTTTAAATGAATAATTATTTTCAATGATTACGAAGCGCTTACCAAAATGGTTTTGTTCAACTAACTGTATCATGCAAGCTGCCACATCTTTTGCGTCAACGGTAGCACTTGAGCCTGAGCTGTAAAAGGGAGAACCTTTGTAAGAGGCATCAATTAATTTTCCTGAACTTTGATTCCAAAAACCGGGGCCTAAAATTATTCCCGGATTAACGATAACGGCATGCAATCCCTCCTCTATACCACGCCAAACCTCACGTTCGCCATTATATTTGCTTATAGCATAATCGCTGGCTGTGGGCGAAGACTTCCAGTAAACAGATTCATCAATGTTTTGTGTGATATCGGGATTTTGAAGCGTTGCAATAGAACTCACATAACACAAAGCTTTTATGTTTTTTTCCAAACAGGCATTTACGACGTTAGCTGTGCCGGTATTATTTATTTTGTTAATTTGTTTACGATGCTTGTGATTAAAGGATACAAATCCTGCGCAATGATAAACCGCATCAATACCATCCAATGCATCTAATAGAGAATAAATATCACATATATCCGCATCAATCCACTTTATTTTTGCATACAAATTATCAAAATCAGACGTATAATAAGAAAATAATTTTTTGGTTTTTGAGGTGTCACTATTATCACGTTTAATAGCTGTAACAGGTTTGCCTTGTTGTAAAAGCTGCAGGGCAACATGTGCTCCCACCAATCCCGTGGCTCCTGTTATTAAATTCATAATTGAATAAAGCGATTTAAAATCGCTTATACAAATGTAATGTTTTGCGCCAAGAAAAATAAAGAAAATTGCACCAGGCATCCAAAAACAAAACCGACATAAACCTGGGCCGGCGTATGGGCCTTTAAGTGAAGGCGGGCAAAACCAATACAACCTGCCGTTACAAAACAGATACAAATAGCTATTAGTATTGGCATCTGCATGAAGTAACAGATGGCCAATAACGCGCCAATTAATCCGCCTACCCCAATCATGTGGGCGCTTATTTGCCACCATAAATTTATAACAGCAGCAAATAAAATGCATACACCACCTCCTAAAACAAAAAGTTTAATGGCAGGCCAGATATTGAAATCATAGATCATGTAGAATAGTCCGAAATAACACAAAGCAGTACTAATCAAGGGAAACGTTCGTTCACTTCTCTTTTCAATTTTTAAGGAAGAAATATAATTTAATTTATAAAGGATCAATAAATTTAATACCGGTAATAGTAATGTAAACGACAATACCGTTAGGGTTATAATAACCTTTTGTTTTTGGGGTGTAAACACAAAATAAATAGTATCTGTTAACCCATAAAATATGATCAAACAGCCGTATGTTGCCATTAATAAAGGATGAAATGCATGCGATATTATATTTGCTGTTTTATTCATACTATCCTCTGTTAATTCTTCCTGTTTCCTGTTGATTACCCGATTTTTCTTTGACGCGAATATTTGTTTTGCCAAATTTATAATTCAAAGTTAATCTAAATCTTCGTGAATCGTTATAAGAATCAAATGTATAATATTGATTATCGAAATCATAAACCGTACGGCTGATATCTGTGTAAAACATATCTAAAAACTGAAACATGATATTAAAATTCCCCTTCATAAATGCCTTCTTTACTCCAAAATCGCAACTCCCACTTGATTTGTTGTAATTAGCAGCATATTTATTAGGCGCATTATAATGCATGGTTAATTGAATCTTAAAGTCTTTTGGTAAAATAAAATCGTTATTAAAATAAATGTTAGAGGAAACAGTGCTTGTGTTTAAGGTAGAATTCCCGATCTTACTTTTAAAAGATGTATAATAGACATTCAACGAAAATTCAGCATTCCACCAGGATACAAGCTGTTTTTGAAGAAATAAATTGTAATAATAGTAATTACTTTCATCCAGGTTCACGGGTATGAAGGTGCTTATTTTAGTACTGTCATTTTGAAAGGTTACATCCGAAAACAGTTGCGTGAAATGAGCATATCCAATACTGTTAGTCAGCCATTGATTATAAGTGTGAACAAAATCAACGTTGTCGCTAAACTGAGGATTGAGGTATGGGTTTCCAGCCGCCAAAGCATATTGATCCTCAAAACGTTTGAAAGGATTTAACTGCGAATAGTTAGGCCTGTCCAATCGTCTGTTATAATTAAGCTGGATGTTATGCTTATCATTAAATTGATAGTCGAACGAAAGATTAGGAAAAAAATTTAAATAATTACGGGTGAGCTTAAATCCATTAGTAAGGTTATGACCCGTAATTTCAGTATTTTCGGCTCTTAGCCCAAAACTAATGGTTCCTTTTTTAAACTCTTTTCTAATATTTATATAGCCAGCTATTAATGTTTCTTTGTAGCGGTAATTATTTGTAAAACTTGTGTCAATATAGTAAGACTGTATTACTGTGTCTTGTCTTTGAAAAACAAAATCAGTCGTGTTGCTAACAAAAGTGCCTTTGGCGCCTGTTTCAAAAAACCAGGTAGGTTTTAAATAGGTTTGAAAATCGAGCTTTTGGGTAAAAATATTGATCGTAGAATTATTATTGGATTGAAATAACTGAACCGGTTTTGCGTAGGAATTATCACCATTTAAAAAAACAGATTCACTTCTTCTATCGGACGTATTTTTGAAATCAGCATAATCGATCGATACACTCAAATTAGTACCCAGGGTATCAAACTTATGTTCGGCATTCAAATTATAAGAAGGGTTAGTCCATATTTCTCTGTCATCGGTCACATAATAATAATGATCAAAGCCCACGTCGTTATAGCCATTAATAGATACATAACCATGTTCAACCGGCCGTGTATTGTTGATGGTGTTAGCAACAAAAAAACCCACGGTTGTTTTATTAGTGAAAGCATAATCAGCGCCTATTTTACCGCTAATGTATTTTCTTAAATTCTCGTGATCACCGGTGTGATCAAAAATGGTTGTGTTATTTTGATAAGTTACAAATTTATGATACTCATACCGGTCATAAAACACCTTGTACATAGGATTGACATTACTGAAGATCGTCAGTTTTTTTGATCTAAAATTGAGAGTAGCATAGATAGAATTACCAAAACGTTGCCCCATTCCCGGGTTGTAATTAATGCTTCCGCTATAACCTTTTGTGGTTACTTTTTTGGTCACAATGTTAATGATCCCCGCATTTCCCTGGGCATCGTACTTCACTGGCGGACTCTTCATCACCTCGATTTTTGAAACCTGGTCAGCTGACATAGCGCTTAACATAGAAACTATCTGTTCCATGGCTAATTGCTGCATGCGTCCGTCCATCAT
Organism: Bacteroidota bacterium; assembly: GCA_040387475.1. Taxonomy (GTDB): domain Bacteria; phylum Bacteroidota; class Bacteroidia; order B-17B0; family Aurantibacillaceae; genus UBA4416. The sequence goes on from JAZKDT010000020.1 coordinate 12,552, forward strand.
GATACGCACTCCTTGTTTACCTGAAATGGAAATATTGTTATTATTATCTACTGTAACTCCCGGAATTCTTTTCAATACATCCATCACGGTATTACCGGCGGCCATAATACTGTTTTCTACGTTTAAAATAGTCATCCCATTTTTAAACTCAATAGTGCGCTTGATAGACGTAACCGAAACTTCATTTAAATTTACGCCCTGTTGCAACATTGTAATTTCAGGAACAACCAGCTGCGTTGTACTGTCTAACAAAAAAACCGGGCTATATAACTCTGAATAACCAACCGCATAAAACTTCAATATATGATTTCCAGGCTTAATATGCTCGAATGTAAAAGAGCCATATTCATCGCTAATGGTGCCCCTTACAATAGAACTGTCGGAACCTTTTAAAATAGCAATATTTACAAAAGGAATTCCTGTATTAGCAGAATCTTTAATGATACCCGACACTTTGTTCTGAGAAAAAAATACACATGGCCAACAAACCGTTACTACAACGAGCAATTGTTTTAAGAAGAAAAAGTGTTTCGCCACAAATGAAAAGGAAATATGTAAAATTACGCTAATTTTTCTCTTCCCGACAAATTATAGGTAGTATATTTTAAAATCTATTGCTATTTTTGAGTTCTGTATGTTTACCTTATTAATTAAAGAGATACGAAGTTTTTTAAGCTCACTGATTGGCTATATTGCCATTGGGGTTTTTATAACTGGCATTGGTACATTTATGTGGCTTGTGCCCACTGAAAGTGCTGGATCTAATGTACTTGAAAATGGCTTTGCTAATATTGATCCTTTATTTATCCTTGCGCCCTGGGTGTATTTATTTTTGATTCCGGCCATCACGATGAGAAGCTTTTCAGAAGAAAAGAAAACAGGTACCATTGAATTATTATTAACGCGTCCATTAACCGAACTACAGATTGTTTTAGCCAAGTATTTTGCGGGTGTTATCCTTGTGCTGGTTTCATTGCTTCCTACGCTTATTTATTATTATTCGGTTCATCAGCTTGGCGCACCCAAAGGCAATATTGATACGGGTGGTATGTGGGGTTCTTATTTTGGTTTATTATTTTTAGGAGCGGGCTTTGTGGCTGTTGGAACTTTTGCTTCCGCCATTTCCGAAAATCAGGTGATCGCATTTATTATGGCAGTTTTGCTTTGTTTCATCACTTACATTGGTTTTGATTTTATCTCGGCTTCAGGTGTATTTGGAAAATATGATGCGTTTGTAAAAGGTTTGGGAATGAATTCTCATTATGTTAGTATGAGCCGCGGTGTGATTGATACACGGGATGTGGTTTATTTTGTAACTCTTATTGCCTTATTTAATTTATTATCAAAACTCGTTTTAGAAAGCAGGAAGTGGTAATATGACAAAACAAAAATCTATACGCAAACAAAGAGACATTACCATGCTTTTGGTGATGGTTGCTATCCTGCTTCTCATTAATTTTTCAGCCTCTTTTTTATTTAAACGTTTTGATTTAACCACAGAAAAACGGTATACGCTTTCCGAATCCACCAAAAAATTACTGAAAAACCTGGATGATGTTGTATATATTAAGGTGTATTTGCAGGGAGATTTTAATCCGAATTTTACGCGTTTAAAAAATGAGACCAAAGAAATCCTTGATGAATTCAGAGCATACTCTAATGATAATTTGCAATATGAGCTGATCAATCCGCTGGACAATCCAAATAAAGAAGAAACCGATAAGATTGAAAAGCAATTATTTGACAAAGGAATTATGCCTGAACAAATAGTTGACAGAAGTAATCAAAAAGTTTCCGAAACCCTCATATGGCCCGGTGCAATTGTTACTTACAAAGGAAAAGAAAGCGTATGGCAAATCTATAAACGTCAGCTGGGATATGATGTTGAACCCAGTATTAATAATTCTGTACAAGAGCTTGAGTATGGATTAACGAATGCTATCAAAAAATCAACCCTGATTAAAAAGCCGGAAGTACTGTTTATTGAAGGGCACGACGAACTCGATACAATTCGAGGAGCGGATTTTATGCGTTCATTAACAGAGTATTATAATGTGGCGCGTGTAAACATTAATCACAAGTTATATGCGCTCAAGGGTGCCGATGCAATCGTCATTGCGCAACCTGATTCGATGTTTGATGAAAAAGATAAATTCATCATTGACCAGTTTGTAATGCATGGCGGGAAAGTGTTATGGTTAATTGATCCGGTTTATGTAAATCGTGACACATTAACCACACGTGGGTTCTCATTAGGATTTAAGAACGAACTAAATTTAGACGATATCCTTTTTAAATATGGTGTACGACTAAATCCGGTGTTGGTACAGGATCTACAATCGGCCGAGGTGCCTGTAAACGTAGGGTTTAAACAAGGCCAACCTGATTTTAAGCCGTTCCGGTGGAATTACTATCCGTTGATATTACCTTCTTCCAGCCATCCAATCGTAAAAAATCTAGATCTAATCCGTACCGAATACATTGGAACACTTGATACCGTTTTAGCAAAAGACGTTAAGAAAACTATTCTCTTACAAACATCAAGGTATACAAAAACGCTGCCTACCCCTGTTCGTATTATGGCGGCACAGGTAAAATTAAAACCTCAGGAAGATCAGTTCAGAAACTCATTTCAAAATATTGCTTGCTTATTGGAAGGACAATTTGAATCCAACTACAAAAATCGCATCACAAAAGCGATTATAGAAGACACCATCTTTGACTATAAAGATAAAAGCGCACCTACAAAAATGATTATTGTTACTGATGGCGATATTGCTAAAAACGAATATCAGCGAAGTTCGGGTATGATTTATCCCGTTGGTTACGATATTTTTTCCAAACAGCAGTTTGCCAATAAAACATTCTTATTGAATTGCATGAATTATTTACTGGATGATGAAGGCCTGATCAATTTACGCTCCCGCGAAGTAAAATTGAGATTATTGGACAAAAAGAAAATAACCACTCAGGTTGGCAAATGGAAGTTAACCAATGTTGGTCTTCCGTTGCTAATCATCGTGTGCTTTGGATTAATTCAATATTATATCCGCAAGAAAAAATACAGCAACTAAGCTAATCTCTTCTCATGAAAAAATCTTCTATTATTATTCTGGCCGTTTTAATTGCACTAGCAGGCATTTCCATTTATATCTATAAAACAAAAGGAAAAACCTCAACAATTGATAAGGAAGCCAGTGATTTTAAATTTCAGGATACGGCAGCTCTTGATAAGATATTTTTAGCAGATAAAGAAGGACATCAGGTAACCGTAGAAAAAATAAAAGGATCATGGCTATTAAACGGAAAGTACCCGGTAAGACCTGATGTAATCAATGTTTTATTATATACTATTAAATCAGTAGAAGTAAAGTCTCCGGTTTCGAAACTTGGAAAAGTAACCGTTATTAAAACAATGGCAGCAAAGTCAACTAAGATTGAGTTATACAGCAAAGGCAAAAAAGTAAAACAATATTATGTAGGTCATCCCACACAAGATCACACTGGAACGCATATGATCCTAACAAATCCGGAAACGGATGAAAACTACGAAGAACCTTTTATTACTCATATTCCCGGTTTCGACGGATACTTATCAACGCGCTACAGCACTATCGAAAACGACTGGAGAGATCGCTTACTAATTAACTACACACCACCTCAGATCAAACAAATAAAACTTGAACTGCATGAAATACCTGATTCCTCCTTTGTAGTCGATCTTTTTAGTATGAAACGTTTTGGTTTGAAAACTAAGAAAGGAAATATTCCTTTTGACGAGGACAAAATGAAACAATACATTGCGTACTTTCAAAATGTAAATTGTGAAGTCGTGATGGAGAAAAACGATCCTGTCATCGACTCTTTATCCAAATCAGGAATACCTTTTGCTACTCTAACCATTAGCGACAGAAATAATGGAAATACTGTTTTAGAGTTTTATCATAAGCAAGCCATTGCAGCAAAAAATGCCGAATATGGTATAAATTATACTTATGACCCTGATAAATTATATGTAAAATTTAATAACGGTAAAGACTATGGCGTTGCTCAGTTCTTCGTTTTTGGAAAAATCTTACAGACATATGAGTACTTTTTACCTAGAAAATAATGTTAAAAAGTAGTTTATAAATACCTTGCTTTTCAAGCCCTTTCCCGTTTTCATATAGCTAAATTTGGTTGATTAAAAACTAGCCATATATGAACTTCGTAGTATCATCATCCACCTTATTAAAACATTTAAAATCTATTAGCGGAGTATTAAACTCAAGTAATACTATTCCTATTTTGGATTGTTTTTTGTTTGAATTGAATAATGGCAACCTTACACTTTTTGCGAGTGATATGGAAACAACAATTACTACAAGTATTAAAGTAGAATCATCTGAAAATGGTAATCTGGCTATACCTGCAAAAACTTTATTAGAAGCTTTAAGTAATTTACCTGAACAACCCGTATCATTTATCATTGATAGTAAAAAATTTAGTGCCAAATTAAAAACAGAAACCGGGGATTATACCTTAACGGGACACAACGGTGACGAATATCCAAAATTACCCAAAGTAGATTCTGCAACGTCTGTAATTATTAAAAGTGATGTTTTAGGAAACGCAATCAACAAAACAATTTTTGCAACCGGTAACGATGACTTAAGGCCGGTAATGAGCGGAGTGTTTTGTCAATTTACTGATGAGAATTCTATTTTCGTTGCAACGGATGCTCATAAATTAGTTCGCTACACACGTAATGATGCTAAGGCAGGCGCTTCAGCCTCTTTTATCATGCCAAAAAAACCTTTAAATGTTTTAAAAAATTTATTGGCAGGTATCGATGACGCTGTGAAAGTTGAATTCAATAAGACGAATGCTTATTTCAGTTTCGGACATATTAATTTAGTGTGTCGTTTAATTGACGGAAAATATCCTAATTATGAAGCTGTAATTCCAAAACAAAACCCAAACAAACTAACCGTGGACAGGCCTTCCTTTTTAGGGGCTATTCGCAGGGTGAGTGTATTTGCGAATAAAGCAACTCACCAGATTCGTTTAAAGATTGCAGGAAGTCAGTTAACTATTTCGGCAGAAGATTTAGATTTTGCAAACGAAGGGCACGAAACATTAATGTGTACATACATTGGAGAAGACATGGAAATTGGATTCAACTCTAAGTTTGTATTAGAAATGTTAACGAATTTAGAAAGCGATGAGATCACAATCGAAATGAGCGCGCCTAATCGTGCCGGTATAATTGTTCCAACGCAAAAAGCAAATCCCGCTGAAGATGTACTAATGTTGGTTATGCCGGTTATGCTGAATAACTAATAATTTATGACATTAAAAAAAGCGTCACGGTAAGCGTGACGCTTTTTTTGTGTCCAAAAAATTCATTTTTTCCGCGGGATTGTGTGACCATTTTTCATCTCGTCGTCTACTTCATCTTCGTAGATAACATCATACCCATGAATAGCTTTTAATGCGGCTCTTGCCCGCCCTACTTCTATTCCTTCATAGATGCTTTTGTTAGCAATAGACTCTAACGCTTCAATGTCTTCCCAATCTATATTACTCATGCTTCAATTAATTATAGCACAAAGTTACGCTACACTTAAATAAATTGATACCTGAGTTTCTTTAATTTTAAATTTCATTAACGCTTAGTGTATTTTTTTAACATAACAAAGGCGTCCATATGAACGCCTTTGTTTTGGAACTGTGTAATTAAACTAAAAATTTAATTGATGGCTTTACTATTAAAATTCGCCAAAATCATCTCTTCTAATGTATATCGATTGCTGCCAACAAATACCGTTATCCAGGCGTCTTTCTGACCCTTCGAAATAATTTTTTGACGTGCCTTCTCTGCATCCTTAAGCGTTGGAAAACTGAGTTGTGTAAAACGGGTAATACCATCCGGGTAGTTCGTTACTTCGGCGGCACCAAATTGCTTTAAATGTCCGTATTTGTAATTTTCAGGGTGTTTATAAGCAGCTATTTGTACTTTAAACACAAGGCCTTCAATACAAATTGTTCCTGCCAAATCCAATAACTGCTTATAAACTGACGCATCGTTCAGTGATTTACCTTTAATGGCAGACAGGTCGGGCATAGACGAGCCACTACATGGAGTTGTCCCTTCTGTCTTCCCTGGATCGGTAGCAGCCATGGTGGGTGTAGATACAGTCGTTGGTTCTGTTGGTGTAATTTTTGATGTAGCCGCAACAGTAGGTGTTTCCACTGTTGCTAAATTCGCATCGTTTTTAAAAGCTTCAGCGCTTGTAGCTGTATTTAATAAACTATCTAAAATAGTTTTCACAGATATTTGATTTTTCTTATTTTCAAATCCTGCAGAGTACACATAAAAATCTTTTCTGATCTCTACAAATTTTTGAAGCTTTTCAACGTCAATTTCCTCTTCAATAGGATCCATACCTGTTACTGTGATTTTTATTTTATATCCGTGGCCGGGAGTAATAGCCATCAGGTATTTTCCCGTTTTTGAATTGGCATAATATGGTCCTATAGCTTCATTAGTCTCTTTCTTCGTGATCTCAATTTTTGCTTCGGTTGGACGATCATCCACATAAACACTTCCTTTCAACAAAGCCAGAATTGGCTTCTCACCCAACATTCCAGGAGTAACCGTGTATATATCCTGTTCGCCTTTACCACCAGTTCCACCTCTATTTGACGAGAAATAACCAACATCACCTTTGGCATTAATTACGTAATATCTATCATCCTCTGTTGTATTTAACGGAATACCCATAGTTAACGGCTCTATCCAGTTATTGTCTTTTTTAATGGAATACATAATATCATATCCACCGATACTTTTATGACCTTGTGAACTAAAGAATAGAGTAATACCATCCGGATGAATAAAAGGAGCATCTTCATCGTATTGTGTATTGATCATAGGCCCTAAATTTTGCGCAGGTGCCCAATCTCCGTTTACTTTTTCGGATACATACAAATCTCTACCGCCTAATCCGCCAGGGCGTTCAGAGGCAAAATATAAATATCTTCCATCAGAGGTAATAGAACAACTTCCCTCCCAGAATTCGGAATTAATGTTAGCGTTCAATTTTTCCGGCTTACTCCAATCTGATCCATTAAGTTTACTTGAATAAAGATCGCCTGGATTTTTAACATCACTCACAAAAGTAAATAGTACTTGTCCATCCGGGGATAAAGCCACTGCCGCATCATTTGCATTAGTATTTAGAGAGCTGATGCCTTTTGGATCGTTCCAGGTCGAATCAGTACTTCTGTTTGCCATAAAGATATCTAATCTGTAGGCTCCATCTACTTTATCAGGCTTCAACATGTCATTTAATAAACCACCCGTACTTTTTTCGCCTATGTATGTATAAATCATTATTGATTCATCGGCCGAAATAACCGGAACACCTTGCGTTTCGTTTGTGTTAATGGGGCCACCAATGTTTTTAATGTCGGCTACAATTTTTTTAGCAATAAGTTCCTTACCGTTATTGCAATTCATAACACCCAACTTAGCATCTTCTATAAACGGTTTATCTTCCGATTTTATTTTATCTCCTTTGGCCGTAATAAATGACTCGTAGGCGGTAATCGCCTGATCAAACTTATAGTTGATATGATATGCCTTTGCCAGATAGTAATCGGCGTCTGGCGACTTGTCTGTTCTTTTAATATCCTCAAAAATTTCTACGGCGCGGGCCTTTTTTTCGGGATAATACAGAGAACAATAGCCTAATCTGAACTTATATTCAAAGTTTTTTGGAACCTGTGCGTAAAGCTTATCGTACAATTCGTAAGCTTTTTTATAATCTTTTATATCGAAATAGTAGGCCGCCTCCTCCTTTATATCTTTGTTTTGAGCCACTGTGGCTAAAGAAACAAATAAAATCAAAACTGATAGTAAGAATTTAAATTTTCCCATAATTCGATTTTTAAGCATGACCAATTAGTTGAATGAATGAATAAACCAAAGTTGATGCTTTTATTGAATTTTATTTAGGTAAAAGAAAATGATTATTAACAGTTGTCCGTTAAAAGCAAAAAACCGTTCACTAATGAGTGAGCGGTTTTAAACAAGATTCCTCAGATAATTATTATTTTCCGGCAGGTTTTGTAGTTGCCGGCTTAGTAGTTCCCGGAGCGGGTTTTGTCGTTCCTGTACCTGGTCCGCCTGGTATTTGCGCAGCAGGCAAAGTATCCAATTTCTTCTTTACTAAAGGCAAAATATCATCAGCCGGTTCGGAATACAATACATTTCCAGTACTTGTATCTAAAACATATTTGTAACCATTTTCTTTGGCTACCATATCAATCGCTTTTTTGGCTTTATCATAGATTGGCTTAGATAATTCACCATATTTACGCTGATAATCCTGTTGAGCCTGAGCTTTAAAGTCCTCAATACGCTTATTTAAATCCTGTAACTCACTTTCTCTAGTGGACTTAACTAGTGCCGACATTGTTCCTGACTCCGAATCTTTCATGTAAGCTGCATATTTTGTTTGTAACTCAGTATCCATCGTCGCTACCTGATTCTCTAAATCTTTCAAATATTTTTGCGCAACCTCTTGAGCGGTTTTGCTTTCGGCCATAGTTGTGATTAAAGAATCCAAGCTAATGTGAGCAATTTTTTGGGCCTTACCTACTGTGATTGATCCTACTGTTAAGGCTACAATTGCAATTGATTTTACTAAGTTTTTCATTGTGTTTTTTATTGGTTTTATTTATTTTTTCGATTTGTTATATCCCATGAAGTTCAATACGTCTTCACTTTTATCATATTTACTGTTTGAATACAGTAAAGAGACTTGTCCTGCCTTATCAAAAATGAAAGCTAATCCACCTCTTTCGGCAACCTGTTTCACGGCACTGTAGATTTTATCCTGAATTGGCTTTACAAGCTCCATGCGTTTGGAGAATAATTCGCCATCAACCCCAAAACGTTGTTTTTGTAGTTCTTTTACTTCTTTTTCCTTATTGATGATTTCGTTTTCACGTTTCTTCTTCATGTCATCCGTTAATAACACAGATTCAGCCTGAAATATCTTATACAATTTATCAATCTCGGCATATTTTGCTTCGATTTCTTTTTGCCAATCAACAGAGAGCTTGTCCATTTCGGTTTGCGCTGCTTTGTACTCTGGAATATTTGAAAGAATATAATCTGAATCTATATATCCTATTTTTTGTGCAATGGAAACTGATGTCATTAACATGACTGTTACAATTGATAAAGCTAATTTTTTCATGATGTTCTTATTTTGTGTTTTAGAAATAATCATAACGTGTGCCAAGATACATTTATTTTAACAATTAACATTTTTTCGGTTATAATTCTCCCAACTGAGCTCCTAAAGTAAAGTGGAATTGTCCTTGCCCGTTCCCTGATGACGTATTTCCAGGAATGTTATCAAAGCCCCAACCATAATCAAGTCCTAATAAACCAAACATTGGTAAAAACACCCTTAATCCAAAACCGGCACTGCGTTTAACCTGGAATGGATTAAAGTCTTTATATCTTGCCCAGGTGTTTCCGGCTTCAGCAAAGCCTAACACAAATATAGTAGCCTGAGGATTTAAAGAAATAGGGTAGCGTAATTCCATTGTATACCTGGCGCATAAAGGATCGCCACTCGTACTTGACAACGAGTTATCTGTGTAACCTCTTAAAGCAATAATCTCCCTGGCCACAAAATTCTGGTAACCACTTAATCCGCTACCACCCATGTAATAACGTTCGAACGGAGAAACTCCCACTTTTTTGTTATACATACCAAGAATACCATAACCAATTTTTGTTCTCAATACAAGGTTACGCGCTTCTTTTCCTTCTCCCGCTTTTTTATTGGTTAACTGCGTAAACCATTCAGCGGTAAATTTATATTTCTGATATTCGATAAATTTGAATTTTTCGGCAGCCGTGGCTGTTTCATAATTTTTACCGTTAAATAATGAATAGGGCGGAGTAAACTGTCCTAAGATCGAAAAATTTGAACCATTTTTTGGAAATATAGGTGCATCTACACTATTACGCGTAATATTTATCTTTCCGTTAAAATCGTTCGCGTAACCGTTCGCTAAGATAAAATAGGGGTAGTTTTGCAATTCGTAATAATTATAACTCGCTTCAGTGTATACTGAGAAGAAATCATCCGGTTTTTTCAATCGCTTACCAAATCCAACGGAGCCACCTACGATTTTCATGGTACTTCTATCCGGATTTAAAATCTTACTTCCTTCGGCATTAGTGGTGTATTTTTTTGCGCCCGTGGTGTTAAACATCGAGAAAAAACCTGATATGCTTAATGAGTTAGGTTTTTTACCTCCCAGCCAAGGTTCGGTAAACGATAGATTATAGGATTGGTAATAAATACCGTTTGTTTGAGCTCTAATACTGAATTTTTGACCATCGCCGGTTGGCAACGGACTCCATGCTTCCGGCTTGAAAATATTTTTCATAGAGAAGTTATTGAAAGACAAGCCCAGCGTTCCTACAACGCGGCCACCGCCCCATCCACCTGATAACTCTACCTGATCGGATGGTTTTTCTTCAACCCTGTATTCAATATCCACAGTTCCATCTTCAGGATGTGGAATTGGTGTTACGCCCAATTTTTCAGGATCAAAATATCCCAACTGGCTTAACTCACGCTGTGTACGAATAATATCTGAACGGCGGAACAACTGCCCTGGCCTCGTTCTAATCTCACGATAAATAACATGATCATTTGTTTTCGCATTACCTAAAACTGTTACTCTATTTATGGTAGCTTGTCTTCCTTCCGAAATATGAATATCAAGATCAATCGTATCATTATGAACATTTACCTCCTGCGGTGTGACATTAAAAAACAGATAACCATCATCCATATATAACGATGAAATATCATAACCTCCATTCGGATTCATAAACAATCGTTGATCTAATAAAGACTGGTCGAATACATCTCCTCTTTTAATATTCAGAATTGTATCTAACTGACCGCTGCGGTATTTTGCATTTCCAAACCACTTGATCGTTCCGAAATAATATTTATTGCCTTCTTCAATATCAACATCAATATTTACACGATTCTTTTTCACGAAATATACTGTATCCTTTTTTATACGCGCATCTCTATATCCTTTACTGTTATATTTTGTAATTATCGTTGGAAGATCTTTTTCTAAATTATCCTCTAAATATTTACCCGAGTTCCAGAACGTGTAAAAACGGAAAGGCTTACTATCACTCATTTTACGGCGTAATTTCCAATCGGCAACTACGGTGTTTCCATTGAGATGTAAATTTTTGATACGTACTTTTTTGCCTTTTATAACTGTAACGTAAACGATCACATGTGGGGTTTTAGCTTTTTTATCCGGTTCAACAGTAATTTCAACTTTTGCATGGTAAAACCCTTTATTCACATAAAAATCTCTCACCACATTTTTAATATAACCCAATGTGTAATCCGTAACTACCCGTTCGGTTACAAA
>JAZKDT010000020.1:24042-32355 GCA_040387475.1 Bacteroidota bacterium
GCTCTAATCTCATCTGCATCATTTTTCTTTACATTTTTTAATGCAAATCTACTTAGTTTCGGCCGTTCAACAACGATGATTTTTAAAAACACATCATTCCCGATCGTTTTCACGAGATAAACCTTTACATCTTCAAAAAGAGTTTGCTTCCAAAGATTTTTAATAGCTTCCGAAATTCTGTCTCCAGGTATTTGAATTTTATCGCCAACCGTCAATCCGGATAATAATCTTACCACATTTTTATCGGTAAATTCTGAGCATTCCACTTCAATGCCTGCGATGGTGTATTCTTTTGGCTTCGACCAATCGATAGTTTCGCCGGAAGTTTCCAAAGGTATTACCTGAGAAAAAGCATTACTGAAAAACGCTAAAAGAAAAAATAATACAGGATACTTTAAAAATGTCATTATTAAGATTGAGTTAGTTGCTCGCTGGTTTTTCCGAAGCGACGTTCTCGGTTTTGGTAATTTAAAATAGCCTCGTACAAATCATCTTTCCTGAAGTCAGGCCACAACTTGTCTGTAAAATAAAATTCGGCATAAGCCAGTTGCCATAATAAAAAATTACTGATACGGTGTTCTCCGCTTGTGCGGATCATTAGTTCAGGATCTGGAATATGTTTAGTGCACAGGTGTTTTTCAATATCTTTTTCAGTAATATCATCAACATTCAAACTCCCCTCTTTTACACCAGAGGCAATTTGTTTTACTGCCGAGATCAATTCCCATTTCGAAGAATAACTTAAAGCCAATACTAATGTTAAGCCTGTGTTTTTTGAAGTTAATTCAATGGACTCGTTTAATTCCTGCAAACAAGCTGGTGGCAAACTATTTAAATTCCCTATTGCCTGAAGGCGTACATTTTTTTTATTTAACTGGGGTGTTTCGGCGCTGATCGTAGCAACCAATAATTCCATTAAGGCATCCACTTCTTCTTTTGGCCGATTCCAGTTTTCAGTACTGAAGGCATAAAGTGTTATGTATTTTACACCAACAGTTCCTGCGCCTTCTACTACATCCCTCACCGAATTTACACCTTCGTAATGACCGTAAATACGATTTTCGCCTTGTTGCTTAGCCCAACGCCCATTACCATCCATAATAATGGCGATATGTTGCGGCACATTTTGTTTATTTATTTGCTCGGCTAAGCTCATAGTTTTAAGAATCACGAATTTACACTTTTAACCGAAATACGGCAAATATTAGCGGTTTTTAGACTTAAAAGTTGTTAATTTTACGCGATGATTAATTTTAACAATTAATCTTTAAAAATTTATGACTGAGGTACAGTCTCACTAAGAATAATTTTTAACGACCCAGCACGTTTTTATTTCCACGGAGTAGTTAGTATTTCAACTTTTCGGGAATAGAGTTACTTGTCGGGAATCATTTCGAAATTTTTGGTGCTATTTATAATTTCGATTTTTAAAAGACGAGAATATTCGGGATTATAATAATAGATCTGTTTGCTGTCGGGGGTTGTCATTTTTAAGCCGTTTCCTTTCACTTCTTCCAAAACTCCCATTTTTCCATATGTTTCGGTATAAACGCCATCTCCTTTTTTTGGAATCTCAAAATATAAGCGACCTGCCGACCAATGTATCGGCGTAGTTAAAGTCGTATCCCTGTAATTATATTTCCGGGCATGGCAATCAATATCATAATGGTCCTTTTTCCACAATGTATTTGACACATAAGTTTGTCCGTTAATGGTAGTATGTACCACCGCTTTTATAAGAACCCCGTTTTGATAAATGGACTCCGTTTTTACATCGGCTTTCACAGTTATAAAATCAATCATGCTATGCGCCATGTATACATCAATATTATCCTTACTGACGTGGGCAGCTTCAAGCCTGCCAATTTTTAAGCCCAAGGCTTTTAAAGTAAAGGATTTGATTTGTGAAAATGCCTGGCCGTAGCCAAATATTAACAAAACGAGACATGTATTTATAGAAGATTTCATGAATGTACAATACCTAAATATACACAATATTATGCCAGAAAGTATGTAATTAGCTAACAGCCCATGGCAGGGTAAATGACCAACAATTTGGTTATTTCTGTACCGTCAGCCAAAACCATTTTTATGAAAACCCTTCTTACTCCTACTCCTATCCAAAACTGATCGGTCCATTTTCCGGTTTCAGGTTTGCTGATTATGTTAGCCCAATTTTGGCCTGCGTTTGCCTTAAGATATAAAATTAATTCCTGCCTGGTATATTTTGGGAATTGCATGGATTCTTCCTCAGAAATATTTTTCATCAGGAATATTCCATTGGAAATAGTATCGACATTAAACCATTCTGACTTATAATTTTTCCATTCATACAATTCAACATGCGGTCCTTCGTCGGATACTGACACTATGTTTTGATATTGTTCTGTAATTGCATAGGATTTTATTTGCTCATTTTTTAATCTGACTAAAAATGTATCTATTTTTGAAGTTAATTCTATGTAGAGTTCCGTTGTATCATTTACAATTACGGCATTTCCTTCGGTATAAACATATAACCCCGGAAACTGCATTTCGAAATCACCAAAATCTAATTTTAGCGTATCCAGGTCTTCATCGCTATAATTTATTAAAGCATTCTGCAATGGAATACTATCTACATATGGAGTTGAATCTTTAGGGGTTATCAACCCTTTATTTTCAGTAACTTCACTATCATTGCATGCCTGCAATAGTATGATTATAGCCAGAGTAATTAATGAAAATAAATAACGCATAAAACTCTATAATATATAAATGTAAATATATTGAAATAAAAAAGGTCCTGAATAATTCAGGACCTTGTGGAGAATATCGGATTCGAACCGATCACCTCTTCACTGCCAGCGAAGCGCTCTAGCCAAATGAGCTAATCCCCCAATTTTGAGCTGCAAAATTATCTAAAAAAATTGCAACTCAAAATTTATAATGCTTAAAGCTTGGCTTTAATTTCAACCATATCGTAACCTTCAATAATATCATCCACTTTGATATCATTAAATCCTTCAATATTTAAACCACATTCGTAATTAGCTGTAACTTCTTTCACATCATCTTTGAAACGTTTCAATGATCCAAGAGATCCTGTGTGAATTACAATACCATCGCGGATAACACGTACTTTGGTATTACGCATTACTTTTCCATCCAATACGTATGCCCCGGCAATAGTACCAACTTTAGTAATGTTAAATACTTCACGCACAACGATATTACATACGATTTTTTCTTCAAATTCAGGCGCTAACATACCTTCCATGGCTGCTTTCACTTCATTGATAGCATCATAGATGATTGAGTATAAGCGGATATCAATCTCTTCTGTTTCAGCTAATTTACGGGCTGTAACCGAAGGACGAACCTGGAAACCAACGATGATTGCGTTAGAAGCACTTGCTAACATAACATCGGTTTCGCTGATAGCACCCACTGATTTATGAATGATGTTAACCTGTACTTTTTCCGTAGATAATTTCAATAATGAATCAGATAAAGCTTCAATAGAACCATCCACATCACCTTTTACAATAATATTCAATTCTTTGAAATCTCCAATTGCCAAACGACGTCCGATCTCATCCAACGTAATATGTTTTTGAGTACGAATACCTTGCTCACGCTGTAATTGTAAACGTTTGTTTGCTAATTCACGAGCTTCACGCTCATCTGCCATCACGTTAAATTTATCACCAGCTGTAGGAGCCCCGTTTAAACCCAATAACTGAACCGGCATAGATGGCCCTGCTTCTTTAACATTAGCGCCATGTTCATTGGTCATAGCTTTTACTCTACCGCTATAGCAACCTGCCACAACAATATCTCCAACGCGCATTGTTCCTTTTTGAACAATAATATCTACAACGTGGCCACGGCCTTTATCTAATTTTGCCTCAATTACCGATCCTGTTGCTCTTGTTTTTGGATTAGCTTTTAATTCTAAAATTTCTGCTTCTAAAACAACTTTCTCTAATAGTAATTCGATGTTCTTACCCATTTTTGCTGAGATCTCCTGACACTGCACTTTACCACCCCACTCTTCTACTAAAATATTCATAGCAGATAAAGCTTCACGTATCTTATCAGGATTTGCACCCGGCTTATCAATTTTATTAATAGCAATGATCATTGGAACTCCAGCTGCCTGCGCATGGTTAATAGCCTCTTTTGTTTGAGGCATCACGCTATCATCAGCCGCAACTACAATAATTACAACATCGGTTACTTTTGCTCCACGCGCACGCATAGCGGTAAACGCCTCATGTCCCGGTGTATCCAAGAACGTAATGGATTTACCACTTTCCATTTTCACGTTATAACTACCAATGTGCTGGGTAATTCCCCCCGCTTCACCGGCTAAAACGTTAGACTTACGAATATAATCCAGTAAGGATGTTTTACCATGATCAACGTGACCCATGATGGTAACGATTGGTGGACGTTCTACTAAATCATCCGGATTTTCTGCTTCCTGTTCCTCAATAGCTTCCTGCACCTCAACACTTACAAATTCAGTTTTATAACCAAATTCTTCAGCAACGATCGCCAAAGTTTCAGCATCCAAACGTTGGTTGATGGAAACGAACATACCCAAGCTCATACACGTGGAAATAATTTGAGTAACCGATACATTCATCATTTGAGCTAACTGATTAGCCGAAACGAATTCCGTTACTTTCAATGTCTTTTTCTCTAAGTCTGATGCCTCTTGTTCATCAGCCATTTTTTCTCTCACATCATCACGCTTATCTCTACGGTATTTTGATGTTTTTGATTTAGAACCTTTATTACTTAACCTAGCTAAGGTTTCTTTAATTTGTGCCTGGATCTCAACATCTGTCAAGGCGGGGCGTGCTTCGCGGGTTGCGGGTTTTTTAGCACGAGGGTCGCCATATTTCTCTTTGGCTCTGTCTTTTGCAATTTGCGCTTGCTCAGTACCAACTTTCTTAATTTCTTCCTGGCTCATGCCGCCTTTACGAATACGCTTACGCTTCTTTTTATCGGCCAATGACCCAGCCCCTGTTCCAGGTGCTGCTTTTTTCACTTCCTTAATAACAGGTAATTCGATTTTACCCATGATCTTGGGTCCATCCAACTTCTGGTAAACCGTTTCATGAAATACTTCTTTTTGCTCCTCAGGTTTTTCAACTGGCTCTTCAACTACAGGCGGTACTACCACTTCTGCAACAACTTCTTCTTCGTTCTTCTTCGCTTTAGTTGACTTAGCAGCTTTTTCTTCAACTGCTTTTTCCTCGTCTTTTTCTTTTTTGGCTTTCTTATCCGGCTTGGTTTTTTGATTCAGCGTACTTAAATCGACTTTACCTAAAACCTTAGGCCCCGAAATAGTAGTTGTATCAGTAACTTCAGCAACCGGTTCTATTTTTACCGGTTCTGCTAACTTCTCAGCCAAAGCTTTTGCTTCATCAGCCTTCCTTTTTTCTTCAGCAACTTTAGCTGCGGCTATTTCTTTATCGCGAAGTTCTTCCTGTTCTTTTGCTTTCAGGGCTTTCACATCTTCAACAACCAACGACTCGCGTTTTAATTTATTGAGGTTAAGTCCCACAGTTTGAGCTTCTTCTTTGGCAGATTTGTCTCCCGAAAATTCTTTGGATAACAAAGAATATTCTTCATCGCCAATTTTGGCGTTGGGATTATTTTCTACCGGGCGACCTTTTGAAGCCAGGAACTCAGTAATTTTCCCTAAGGATAAATTAAATTCCTTTGCTACTTTACTTAATCGCATTTGTTTTACGTCTGACATATTTTATTCCTCGTCTTTTTTATGTATCAAATTTGCCTTTTTATTTTCCTAAAAAGAAAGCTAACTTTTAATCTTAACAATCTATTAATCTTCGAACTCAGATTGCAATACCTGTTTCACGTCTTCGATCACATCTTCTGTTAAACCGGTTCTGCGAACTAAGTCTGCAACATCTAACTCTAATACTGATTTCGCTGTATCGCAACCAATAGCCTGTAAAGCATTAATTACCGATTCTTCGATCTCATCAGAGAATTCTACCAAGTCAACATCATCTATATCAACAACTGCTTCATCATTATCGCGGAATACATCAATTTCGTATCCGGTTAATTTACCAGCCAATTTAATATTGAATCCTCCTTTACCAATTGCTAAAGAAATCTGATCAGGTTTTAAGAATACTTCTGCACGCTTAGTATCTTCATTTAATTTAACTGAAGTTACTTTTGCAGGGCTTAATGACCGTTGAATTAATAACGAAGCATTTGAGGTATAATTAATAACATCAATGTTTTCGTTTTTTAACTCGCGAACAATCCCATGGATACGGGATCCTTTCATACCAACACAAGCGCCAACCGGATCGATACGATCATCATAAGACTCCACAGCAACTTTAGCTCTTTCGCCTGGTTCACGAACAATTTTCTTGATAGTAATTAAACCGTCAAATACTTCAGGAACTTCCATTTCAAATAAACGCTCTAGGAAAGTTGGAGCTGTACGTGACATAATAACCGAAGGGGTTCCGTTCTTCAATTCTACTTTATAAACAACAGCTTTAACTGAATCTCCTTTTTTAAAGAAATCAGAAGGAATTTGTTCGGTTTTTGGCAATAACAATTCATTACCTTCATCATCCAGCAACATAATTTCTTTTTTCCAAACCTGGTAAACCTCAGCATTGATGATATCTCCAACACGCTCTTTGTATTTATTGTAAATACCGGTTTTTTCCAATTCAAGAATTTTTTGAACTAAATTTTGGCGAACCGATAATACATTACGACGACCGATTTCGTCTAGTTTTACTAATTCAGTAACTTCTTCTCCAATCTCAAAATCAGGTTCAATTTTATGAGCATCAGTTAAGCTAATATGTTTATTTGGATCATAATCAAAAGAATCTTCAGCAAACTCATCATCTACAATAGTTCTGTTTTTATAAATTTCGATATCTCCTTTATCAGGGTTTACGATAATATCAAAGTTTTTATCTGAGCCGTATTTTTTTATTAACATGGCACGGAATACATCTTCGATGATGCTCATCAACGTTGCGCGATCAATGTTTTTGTCGTCCTTAAATATCGAGAATGATTCAATTAAATTTACACTTTCCATTGTTTTGTTTTTTTAAAATGGTAATACTGATTTTGTTTCTTTTGTTTGGTTATATGTTAGCGTTATGTTCTCTGTTACGGTGTGATTTCCTTTTCCAATCACCTTTTTTTCTCTTCTTGTTTCTTCGATCACAAATTCATTATCATTTGCACTTAGCAATATTCCTTCGTGTTTAGCGCCTTCTTTTGTAACTACTTTTACTTTAGTACCTATGTATTTTTTATACTGAGGAATTACTTTAAATGATTCTGTTGCCCCCGGAGATGACACCTGTAATTCAAAATCTTCTTTCTCTCTATCCAGGCTACCTTCAACAAACCTGCTAAGGGCAACACAATCCGCAATTAAAATATGCTTAGGCGCATCAACATAAATTTCAATCACACTTCCTTTAAGCACTTTTACATCCACTAAAAATTTATCAGTGCCTTCAAAATGCTTATTAACCAGGTCTATTATTACTTCTTTTTTTATCATTTTGGTAAAATAAAAAAGGGACTTATCGGTCCCTCATCTTTTCTATCATTCAAATTTCGTTGACAAATGTACAAAGATTTTTCTTTACCACCAAATATTATTCGCTTGACATGTATACTAATTAAGCTTTAACTTTAATTAATAGTCCCTGTAACTTAATGTTTAACAGCTTAAATAACCCGTCTTATGGCATGCTTTTCTCATAAGACATATTTAAACCTAATTATTAGTATTATGGAAACAACATTTAACAAACCAACAACTAAAGGATTTTTAATGACCCTGTTCTTATCAATCCTGTCTATTTGTGCTACGGCACAGTCCGACAAGTTTGTGAACAATTTAACCAACGACCTGGCTACAGATAGCCATGTAAGTTTAATGATCGTTGGAGGAATTGCCCTTTTTGGGGTAATTATCTTTATTGTGGCAAAAAAATTCAACAAAGAGGAAGATAGTACAGTCAAATCTCCTAGATCTCCGTTTTACCACAGACATCACCATCATCACCAACACCATAGAATGATAAAAAAATCATCCTAAGAAATTGTAAAACGCTCTTTTGTATGCGTGAATTATAATTCTCAGTTATTAAAAAAAGATGTTATTTGATTAATCGTCTGATAAACAGTTAATTACTTAACATCATTTTTTTTTGTTTTTTGTTACATAGCATTATCTTTGTCCCGAATTTAAAAACTAAAACACAATGTCAGACATTTCATCAAAAG
>JAZKDT010000021.1:0-1789 GCA_040387475.1 Bacteroidota bacterium
TAAATACGCAAGTTTAGAGGCCAAACGACCTACAACTTCATTTTCTGCGTCAACTAATAACCACTCTTTTTCCGAGTTAGCTTTGTTCACGAATTTTGTTTTATAACTTAATGCGTCCACGTTTGTATTGTTTTAATTTTTCTAATTTGGGCTGCAAATATAGGCTATTTTTATCTACTGTCAAGCAAAATACGCTAGTTTCTTAAATTATTTTTAGTTTTTGCGTTATTTGTGCAAAAATATGTAATTTTGGACTTGATAGAATGTTAAATATAAGGATAAAGAATGGATCACTTTATATTAATATCCGCCGTTAGGCATTTAGGCTCCAGCAAAGATGAGGGCATTGAAAAAGAATTGCAAAATGTGATTGGGGTTATCAATAGAATTCATAAAAAGAACTTTATTACAAGCTTAGATTTGGTACCACCTAACGAATTTCAGGGTATTACGAATAGTTTACAGGCAACCTTAGAAATGATTTTTGATATAGAAGAATGTATCATTGAAAACAACCTTGATTTTAAGTTAAAACACGTCATTTATCATGATACGATTAAGGCTACTCAAAGTAAATATACAGCTTATGAGCGTTTAGGTTTTGCTTTAATTGATGCCCGACAAAGGTTAGAGTCTATCAAAAAAACAGATAGCCGCTTTTTAATTGCCACTAGCGACGAAAAAGCGAGTTTACACTTAAATAATCTCTTTTTAATATATGAAGACTATCTAGATTCCTGGAAAAAAGGAGATATTGAATATGTAAAAGCCTTTTTAAATCACATGAATTATAAAGAAGTAGCCGAATTATTTAATATTAATACCTCAAGCGGATGGAGGAGAGAGAAGAGTTTGAAGATGAAACAGTATTATACCATTAAGGAGATGATTTTGTCAGCAATTGAATCATAAATTTGTTTTAATGCGGAGAATAAGTGATTTAATTACCGCATAATTGCGGATAATAAGTTGTTTATGCGGAGAATAAGTTGTATTTTTACCGCATAATTGCGGAGAATAATATGGCTAAGTATGTACATCAACTAAAACAATGGCCCAATTTTACTTGGGATAGCGAAGCTGTGATGTCTTCGCTATCCAACGTGCGCCATAAACAAGGCTTATTAAAAGGTTATACTATTTTTTTAGGTTTTGCATTACGAGGTGAAAGTTTACTCCACACTTTAACGCAAGATGTTTTGAAATCAACTGAAATAGAAGGGGAATTTTTAAACCCAGATCAGGTACGCTCATCTGTTGCTCGACGTTTAGGAATGGATATAGCTGGTTTGGTACCAAGCGATAGAAATGTAGACGGTGTTGTAGAAATGATGTTAGATGCTACTCAAAATTATGATAAACCTTTAACTAAAGATAGATTATTTGCTTGGCATTCGTCTTTGTTTCCAACAGGAAGAAGTGGCATGCATAAAATAACAGTAGGTAACTGGCGTGATAATGAAAAGGGACCAATGCAAGTTGTATCTGGTGCAATGGGTAAAGAGCGTGTGCATTTTGAAGCGCCAGAGGCTGATAGATTAGATGCTGAAATGACGTTATTTTTAGATTGGTTTAACTCTAATCACACACCTGATTTTGTTTTAAAATCTGCCGTAGCACATTTATGGTTTGTAACTGTACATCCATTTGATGATGGGAACGGCCGTATAGCACGTGCTTTAGCGGATATGTTATTAGCAAAAGCAGATGGAGATAACCAGCGTTTTTATAGTATGTCGGCACAAATAAGAGTTGAACGAAAAGCTTATTATGATATACTAGAAAAAAC
>JAZKDT010000022.1:0-60360 GCA_040387475.1 Bacteroidota bacterium
AACGGTAATTAAGTGATTTAGCATTCCACCTGGTATAAGCAAAATGATCTTCGGAAACAAGACTATGCTGATATTCTATGGTTGATATATTAAAATTGTTGGCCGCCCGCAACAACGGAGAAATGTTTTCCCCATAGTAACAATAAAACAAGATGTGTTTAAATTCATTTTTTTTCAAAAAATCCACATAGGATAAATAATCAATTTGATGCTCAATTATAGTCTTTGAAATTGACTGATATGTATCAGGTAAAGCACTCCCGAGCCTGGATGTTAAAAAGCTTTCAATCCGTTTAATCTGTTTTTGAAAATCAAAGTGGTTATTGTACTGGTCCACTACTCTATTTTGATATATAATACGACCAATAGCGGTAACAGGATTATTTACCGTATTAATTACTTTATAGTCTATTTTCTCTTTATCAAAATAGGTTAGAAAGGGATATGTAAATTGATTTATTAATGTACCATCAATAAATTTAGTAGTAGTATTCCGACCGGATGTAAATACTGCTACTTTAAAAGCTTCACGTTTATCAAACTTTCGTCTCATACGAGCAATAAGTCTACTTTTTATCGAATATCTTTTCAACACTATTCTTAAACTCTTTGGGTTTGCTAACACAGGATGACTGTCAATGGTCATTAATTGATGTAATTTAAAAGCAACGTGAATTTTAATTACCGGCCACCAGTTTACGTCCCATAACAAAAAATTGTCATTCTCAAATTGACTTGAAAATTCATCTAAGATGTTTAAATATTCGTTTCGGGATTTAAACATTACTATTTAAAGGTGCAATATGTAAAATCATCCCCGGACACTAATTAAAGTAATTTATAGATATATACGTTTTTTAAATAATCATTCCCGCTTAACCTATAAATAAATTTTAAATTATCTGCTTCGTTGTTTATTTTTTTGGAAGAAAAAATAAATTGACAATTCATGCTTTTTAATACGGTGTAGTTGAGTTCCAAATTATTTATTTCCAAACTATCTATTTCAGAAACAAATAGGTAACAACGGCTCCCCCACATATCAAAGTATTTTTTCTTTTTGGGGTTTTTATCAAGCTCTTTTACCATTATTTCCCTGAATTTGTGCTTGTATTCTAACGGATAGTTTGCAACATACATATCAAGGTTCTGAAATCCATTATAAATGGTAATAGCAGGATCTATCCCAATATTAACAACATTATAGCTGGTTTGGGGTTCTTTAATGCCATTTTTAATAATTGAGAATAATTTTTCAGAATAAAAATCATTAAACCTTACTGCCTTTTCGGGTATGTTTTCGGACGATCCAATTTTATCCATCAACGTATATCTAACTGTAGGTGATGAAAAAAACGAATACCCGATTTGAGTAAATAACAATAAGAATAGAACAACATTTATTGTTTTTATCTTCACACCCGACAATATATTGGCCGAATAGCCCAAGATCAACAGCCACAATAAAGGATATAAGGTATAAAATCTATCGATCTGAAAAAGTGCCAAAAATTTTAAATTTCTCGAAATGTTATATACTCTCGTGTAATCCATAACTTTATAGAAAAATATAATTACCAAAGCAATTGCCAATAATTTAATAATTAAATAAGATTGTTTGTTTTTATAATAAACCCCTATTCCTGTGGCGATTATCGCTGTAAACAACAGATAAGGAAAATGTATACTATCTGCATGGTATTGCGCAGTTTTAAAATGATGAAAAGTTTGCTCGATTAACGTTTTAAGATTATAAATCAAATCACGATTACTAAATTCCGTACGATGCGAAATAAAATCAGGAGCGACAAAAAAACTTAAAATCAATCTGTATTCCACAAACATATAAATAATTGTTATGAGGGATATTGCTCCCAAAAACATGAGATTCATTTTTCTATATTTAATAAAATCCCTTAACCATATTAAAAATATAAAGAATACAAAAAACACCGGACTGAAAATTAACGCGGAAAATAGTGGAAATATCGCGATAATGGCCCAGTCGCTATATTTTGAAGTTCCACTTCTAACATTTAAAAAAGCGTACAGCAGAAGAGGCTGGCCGGCTATACTTAAACAAGCATGTGACCAAAAAGGCATTAACGCAAAACACAATGCCACAAGATAAATAATTACAAGCTTTTGGCCCGACATGATATACTTTTCAAGAAGAAGTACGGCGCCAATCAACGCTGCAGTATGTAGAAAAAAAAGATTGAAAACATAAGCCGTAAACGGACTTAAAAAATGGTAGAGCCATAAGGTAAAATAGTACTCTGAAATAAAACAGGCGCGCGGCAGTCCACCCATAAAACCCGGAACGATAGTTTCATTAGACGCAAACTCAGACCCACTCTTAGTAAGGGTTTTAAAATATATAAGAACAGAATCCAAATTATCATGAATCCAGATGCGGACATCCTCCCCAAATAGAAGGTAAGGTGATAAAAATAAAATTAAAATAAAACTGCTGAACAGCTTTAGTTTAAACTCTACTTTGTCATTTTCAGCTGATGTCATGTGTGTTTAAGTAATTTAAAAAATTATATTTTTTCAAAAACAATGTACATACTTGTTTTCATTTTTGTTTGTAAATATTCGGCATATCGTTAATACTTCGAAAGACTCTGATTTTAAATAATATCCAATTTATTTATAAAAAGTAATTATTAAATCAATAATTCGTTCGACATCTTTTTCATTTAGCTCATAATAAAAAGGAAGCCTTAATAAAGTATCAGCATACTTGTCTGACTCCAACAAGTCCCTTCCATCGTGCAAATTCGTATAATAAGGACTTTTATGTAAACTTAAATAATGAAAGACGGCGTAAACACTATCCTTTTTCAAATGTTCTATTAAATCTGTTCTTTCTTCCAATGAACTACATTGTATAAAAAACATGTGCGCATTATTACTTGCATACGCCGGCAAATAAGGCAAATTCAACTTGCCCTGAGTTTTTAAAAAACTTAATGCGTTGTAGTACTGATCCCAAATTTGTTTCCGTTTTGTCTGAATATTGTCGAGATTTTCGAGTTGAGCGTATAAAAAGGCAGCGATGATGTCGGACGGTAAAAATGACGACCCAATATCTACCCAGCCATATTTATCTACTTCACCCCTGAAAAAGGACGACCTATTTGTACCTTTTTCGCGAATTATTTCAGCTCGTTTACTAAAACGATCATCATTTATAGCTAACATGCCCCCTTCACCCGAAATAATATTTTTTGTCTCGTGAAACGAAAATGCAGCCATATGCCCAATGGAACCCAGTGGCTTTCCATTATAATAAGAATCTATCGCCTGAGCTGCATCTTCTACAACAAACAAGTTATATGTATTGGCCAAAGCCATAATTTTATCCATATCACATGCAATACCCGCATAATGTACCGGAACAATTACTTTTGTTTTTGCTGTTATTAAAGCCTCTAATTTTTCAGCATCCATATTTGGGTTATCCTGACAACTATCTGCAAAAATGATTTTGGCACCACGCAATACAAAGGCATTAACTGTTGATACAAACGTATAGGAAGGGGCAATTACCTCATCACCTTCTTTAATGTCTAATAAAATTGCGGCCATCTCCAGTGCGTCTGTGCATGAGGTAGTAAGCAATGCCTTTTTAAAGCCATACTTTCGTTCAAAAAACTCATGACATTTTTTTGTATAAATACCGTCCCCGGATATTTTACAGGATGATACTGCCTGATAAATGTAGTGTGTTTCTTTACCTGTCAGGTATGGTTTATTAAATGGGATCATACAGTATATCTTAAAAAATTATGGGTTGATTTATTTTCACTATGGTAAATTAATGACTTTTCATATTTTTTTTCCCGTTTTAAGCCCTTCCGAAATATAACTATCAAACCCGTTTTGTTTCATTGCTTCCATAACCAGCTCATAATCATAAGACACTCGAGTAAAATGCGCGTTTAACTCTTGATCAATTATCACATATGACGCTTTATTGTTTCCATCTCTGGGTTGGCCTACTGAACCAGGATTTATCCATGTTTTACCACCATACGTTTTTTTGTAGGAAGGTAAATGAGTATGACCTGAAATAAGTATATCTTCATTAAACTGATGCCTCTCGAGGTATAAATCGTTTACATCAAACACATACTCGTCAACATTATCGCTTAATCCGGCATGTATTAATTTGATCGATCGATTTGCATGAATGATCTCCAAATGGGTTGGTATAGTTCTAAGAAAATTAATCGTAGATTCATTAGCCTTTTGCAATTGCCATTTCAATATGTGGGTACATGTTTTCGATCTTTCTATCACACCCGAATGATTGATTAAAGCATCATCATGATTTCCTAAAACAGTTGGTATCTTCAAGTCAATAATCTTCTGTACAACTTCGTTAAAAAAACAGTAGTATCCTACCAGATCACCTAAGCAATAAATATCACTGATCTCTTTTGATTGAATGTCTTTTATAACAGCTTCTAATGCAGGAAGGTTTCCATGTATGTCAGATATGATAGCTATCTTACTCATATGTTATCTGATCAGCTATATATCGTATGGCTCTCCCCTCTTTTTTATCCTGGATAGAGTAAGTTTTATTTTCCAGATAATGCTGAATACAAAACAAAGGGTCATTGTAGCCAAATTTTGTTCTTAAAGAACAGGCGCTTGAAATTCTTGGGTTTATTTCTAACAAGTAAACTTTATTGTTTTGTTTTCTGAATTGAAAGTTAGTTGGCCCCTCTGGCTTAAATATTTTAACGAGGTCTTTTATGGCCTTCATCAATAATTCATCATTTTTAATAGTGTATGTTTTTTCTGATGCGCCTGCCTTTGATAAATATCTCCTTAATATTAAACTATCAATATAGTTACCGGTTCCATCACCAAATACAGAAATGGTATATTCATCATCTACTGTGCCAACTGAAGGTTGAAAGAGTGTTGCTTCATTTACTTCATCAGCAATTTTCAAATAATCTGCTTCATTGCGTATCACATAAAAGCCCTTGGATGCGTATGAACTTTTTGGCTTTATAACAAAAGGTAAACCTATTTTTTCGGCCGCTGATTTATAGTTAAGGTCAATGAAGGTTGGAATTAAAAAGGAATAAGATCTGCCTTTCAAAAACTGATACATACTCCACTTATCTTTTGAGAGATGCACAAGCTCCTTTTTATTAAGAACAATCCTTGTCTTAAAGTTATGTTGATTGTCAATGAAATAATACAGATCCTGCTCAATACCCGGAAATACAATATCGATCTGATGATCACTAATTATTTTTGTGATGATATTTTTATATTCCGGATTGCTCGTATATGGAACCTGTATAAACTCATCACACACATATTTGCCATAATTTTCCTGAAATATATCTAAGCCCACTATTTTGCAATTTACATTTGCCAGTCTCAGACTTTCAATAATGCCATAGCCAATAATGGCGCCTACCCCCGTAACTAATATATTATACTGTTGCGTCATTAAATCTGATTATATGCTTCTTTAAAATAATTCATCAAATTATTTTCACCGCCAATAGCCGACGTTAATTCCTCATTTTGTTCCGCAATATGGTAAAGAAGTCCTATTTTATCTCCTACGCTTACTAACTCTTTTGAGTTATAGCTTTCATTTAAGCTTGTTAATTGTTTGAACAATTCATTAAAAGAAAGTGTAAATGCATCTAAATGTGCATTGAGAACTCCGTTTAAATTTTTATCAATAACGATTTCGATCATTTTGACGGCAAGCTCTACGGGCATATAATTCCTATAACACTCTTTATTGTTATAAAATATAGAAATTGGATTATTACTTTTTATTTCTTTTAATAGATAATAAAGCCCTGCCTGTGAAGTTCTTGATAAACCTTTAGCATCAAACATCTGCGTAAATCTTAAAACCGAAAAACCTTCTGAAGGCATTTCAGTACGAATAAGATCTTCGGTAATTGCTTTTTTTAAATTGTAACTATTGTCGAATCTATTTTCGTATAAAGCAGAAACACTGGAAATATGAATCAGTTTAGAATTCGAATACTTACAAAATGTTATCAAATCTTCGGTACAAGCAAGCGCCTGACTATAAGATAAGCTTATCGGATTGATATTGTTGATAACGATATCATAGCGTTTACTAATAATTTGCCCTAATGAATCTTTTCCGGCTTGGTATTTAATCCCTTTTTCTGTTACCTGATTAGCATAAGTGTAATCTACCGTGTGCTTATCTTTAAAATAATGGCGGATATAGCTTCCTAAAAAGCCTGTTCCTCCTATTATTAAAATATTCATTAAGTAAATCTGTTATTAAAGATCAGATATATTATTTTGTAGCAACAAAGCCGACGTATTTATATAAATGCCTTGATAAAGGCATTGAACTATGTAATACTTCGTTGAACCATTTTGCTGTTTCCAAATTCTTTTCTTTCTCAGAATTAGGATTATTTACAACTAAAGTTTCGCCAAGGAACCAGTGATATTTAATTTCAACTTTCGAGAAACCCGCACCTAATAAAGTCTCGATCAATTCTTCTTCTTTAAATCCACCTTTGATGTTTTTTCCATACTCAGCAGTATTATAGACTTCCGGATTCACACCAAATGTTTTTTCGATGTCTTCATCTTTATGATTTACCTCTTCCACCTCGCGTTTTACTAAGGGCGAATAATTGCCATTTCTTTCCAGTTTATTAATTGCTTCCCAGAAGTAGTAATTAGGGTCCAATTCATTTACAAAAACCCCACCTTTTCTTAATGCTTTGGCCGCTGTTTCAATAGTTGGTTTAATGTCGTATAAATGGTGAAGAAATGAATGGGCTGTTGCCATGTCGTATTTCCCTTCAACCACAGGATACGAACCTGTGTCATGATTTATTAATTCAATCTTTGCATTACCGGACTTATCAACTCTATCCAACATCACTTGCGTTACATCAACACCAGTGATTTCATCCACATATTCTTTCATCAGGTTGATCATAAAACCAGTTCCACAACCAAGATCTAAAATCTTTCTCGCACCAACTGCATCAATTTCTTTTTTCAAAAGAGCCTTTACTCGTTTCAGGTTTTCTGGTCTGTATTGAGGTTCTAATTTTTCGTACTCATGAGACGATTTAGTATATAACTCAATATTTGCACTAATTACTTCTTTGTATTTTTCTGTATTCATAATTTTTATATTTTAAATTAATATTATTCCTGACCTCCTTTATATAATCTTTTTTCTTCCGGTTGAAAAAATTCTTCCAGCGAAGATGGTAACCTAGTGTCAAAACCAATAATTCTACGAGCTTGATCATTTAATTGATTTGAGATCGTTTCAGGAACAAACCGAACCCAATCCATACGTTGTTTCATATACGGCCTACACATATTAATGGTAAGTGCATGTCTGAATGTATCTGTTGTATTTACTCCGGCCGCATGCCACATTCTGGCATTAAGTACTATAATTGACCCTTTTTTGCAAGTTAATCTGATGCTTTTCTTTTTAAATAATTCTTCAGAAGGAATTAGATCTGTGTTATGCGACCCAGGTAAGGCGTAGGTGGCTCCATTATCTAAAGTAAAATCATCCAATGCCCAAATAACACCCAAATTAGTTGGATAATTAGGGATTAATCGGGGACTATCAACGTGCATCCTGCTTCCGTAGTTATTTCCTTTTGGTGGTAACGAAGACGAGGTATAAGCATACATGATCCAATGATCTCCCAACAACGCAGCAATTAATTGTTGTATCCTTGGGTCTTCTAATGTTTTACCAAATGAAATATCCTTGCACAACAAATCATGCATATGGTATTTGTCCAACAAGCTTCTTTCTGACGCATCAAATGGAACGTACTCGCTAATAGCTTTTTCCAATCTTTCTCTCAAAAAATTACAATTTTCTTGCGTTAAAAAATCCTCAATGACATTATATCCTAAAGTATTCATGTTAAAAACATGATCATGAATAAACTCTTTAGAGTATTTTTCGAAATGTGAAAACTCCATGTATTTAAAAATTAAATTTTTCGTTTATAATATATAACGGCCTATTCTGTACTTCCTTCAATATTCTTCCAATATAAAGAGAGGCAAATCCAATGACCATGATCTGAATCCCACCGATAAATGTAATCAATGAAACAGTAGTCGTATAACCCGCTTGAATGTTCAGAAAAAATATCTTTGAGATCAGTAAAAAAGCGGTTAGTAAAAATCCAATCAACGCTATAATACAACCAAATCCCACGATTAATCTTAATGGATAATCTGAAAATGAAATAATAGATTCAACCGCCATCTTTAATCTTTTACTGAAATTGTATGATGACTTTCCTATTTCCCTTTCTTTATGAATAATTGGAAAATAGCCATGTTTAAAGCCCAGCCAGGTTTCTAAACCAGGAATGTACCTTGATTTTTCTGATAGCGAATTATAAGCATCTACAAACTTCCGATTCATAATTCGCAGCGTGGTTACATTTAAAGGCATTTTACTATTTGTTAAATAATTCAAGACAAACGCAAATGACCGTGAGGTGATGCGATTTACAAAGCTTGTTTTTCTTTCATCAGATAAACCATACACTATATCAAACTTTTTATCCTTTATAAAATCTAATAATTTTGGAATCTCTGATGGTGGCTCTTGCATATCAACATTGAGCATACCTACGTATTTGCCCGAAGCATTTTTGTACCCACAACTTAAAGCTATATGCTGTCCAAAATTCCTGCTAAAATCAATAACTTTGACGAATTTTTTTTCTTTTGAAAGTTCAACTAAATAATCAATAGAATTATTTTTACTACCATCATTAACAAAAATCAATTCAGTATCATCTTCGATATTAGTTTTACCTAAATATTTTTGAAACTCTTTTTCATACTCAATACAAAAGGCTTCTGCCAGATAACCATCATTGTATATTGGTACAACCATTGAATATTGCATCTTTGCTCCGCTAGATATTATTTATAAAATTAACCAAAAAATTAATATAAGAACTCACTTAAAATTTTACTCCTTTACGTATTTCATATAACGTTTAGCATTATCACCGGTATTAAAGATAAGGTCCAAAACAGAAACGCCATGTTGAAATGGTTGAAATACCTGCTGGTATGTTTTGTATTCCGAATAGTCCATCCATTCAACTTCTATATTTTCTTTGCTAAAAAGTTCAGTATCTAAATAACTTTTTGCGGCAGGTCCAGAAATATAAGTAGTTGCATTTAATTTTTTACAAGCCTCCAACAATCTTATGTTTCTATCTCCTTCCAAATTTAGATCGCGCGAATCGATGATTTGGGTAGTAATACCTAACAGCGAGCAAATTCCTTTAATGAAAGACACATTAACCTGGGATATGAGATTACTTTGATTTTCATAAAGATTAAAAACCCGGTCTTTATAAACTTTAAAATGTTCGGCTTTTGAATAATTTCCTTGCAAAGTTGAAATATGTTTTTTAGCCCAATTATCTGCAAATATTTTAGATTCGAATATTTTTTGGTCAAGGCTTTCTTGTCTGACAGGAATCGTCATCCACTGCAAACCATTAGCTGTTTGGATCATATTTCTATTGCGCCAATCATTTTTAGTGTATTGAACTTCATCATAGATAACAAATACATCTGCTTTGGCAATCAAATCAAAATATCCTTTCCAGGGAATATAGTTTGATTGAAGGATAGCTACTTTTTTTGACATTCTACTTTTTTCTTGCAACAACAGCTATTGTGCCTCCCAGCGAAAATAATTTAATAATCCCACGGATAGGCGCAACCAAATACCTTAAAAATACAGCAGTTTTGTGGCTATAACCATTCAATTCAAGGTAAGTATCTGTGTTCTTTTCCCAGAAAGGAGTAACTATGCTAACAACTTCAAAACCATTTTCCTCTAATAATTTTACCATTGATTTTTTGGTGAAATAATGCAAATGAAAGGGTGGATCAATGATCGCTGATTTTTCTTTTAATATTTTAACTTGGAGCGAGTTTATGTGTGGTACATTGATATAAATAAATCCACCTTTTTTAAGACACTTATGCATTTGTATGATAGTGTTTTTTGGAGAAGGTAAATGTTCAAACACATGATAAGATAAGATCATATCAAAAAATCCATTAAACGAATTTGCAAATTCCTCCAAGTTGCCAGCAAATAACTTTAATCCGTTTTTCTTTCCTTCCTCTACGAGCTCTTCGGCTATATCGTATCCGTAGGCATGCTCAAAACCGGAATCTACAATAGATTGAACAAAGACTCCGTTTGTGCAGCCGAAATCCATTATTTTCCCATCCTTGTGGTTTATATGTTTATTGATTACATCAATACGCTCCGAATAATATCTTTGCAAAAAACTCTTATCCAGTTTACTTCTCTCCAATAAAGTAACGGAGCAACTGTTCCCATAAAACGAATCATTATCATTGTGTTGATATAAAGACATTAATGTCTTGTCATCCGGAATTGGATTAACCTGTATGTGACAACAATTACATTTTGTTATCTTATAGGATTTAACATCCATATAATCTTTTACGTTGGCAGACGAACAAATACTACATACTAAATCTTTCATGTGTGTTAATTTATTTTTAACGACTCTTTTTTTTTGAAGCTACAACTAAACAACTTGTTCCAAAGTATACTCTTCTGCCATTGGCGATTTTTTTATACTCTCTGTTCAATGTTTTTTTTATGATCTTAGTTAAAAACCCTTCGTGATTGCCATGTTCAGACTTATATTTTTCAATATTCTCTACATCTTTGTGCAATCCAAATCTACTTGGTAACGATCTGAATAAAAAAACGGGTAAAACAAGGGCTGCAAACAAATAAGAAGAATAATTTATTTCATATCCCAAACTCCGTAACTGTTTTTTAAGTTTTGATACCGTGTAACGCCTGTAATGTCCAGAGTAATGATCTTCGTTTGCCCATAAAAAATTATAAGCCGGTACGGTGATATATAGTTTACCTTCTGGTTCCAGGTAATCATACATTTGTTTCAAAAACTGATTATCATCTTCGATATGCTCTACTACGTCAAATACCCCAATAGCTGAAATTGAATTGAATCTAAACGAAGCGTCTTGCAATGTTGAACACACAAGATTATTTAATCCTCGTGCTTTGGCATTCCTAACACCTTGAATGCTGGGCTCAATTAGCACGGTTTCAATACCTGCATTTTGAAGACCTAAAGACACATAACCATTTCCTCCGCCAATATCAAAGAATGTTTTATGCGGAGAAAACCTCTTTACAAGTTGAGGGATGCATTTATTTCTATGCTGAAACCAATAACTTCCATCTTCTACAACAAGGCATAAATCACTTCCATCCTCAGGATAAGAAACAGCTTCTTGAGTTTTAGCAAACCAGATACCATCTCTTAATTCAATATTATCTGCTATATTTTTTAAGTTATTCATGTTTTAAAAAGCAATTAGTAATTGAGTAATTTTATAGATGACTCCTGCACAAACCCTTTGGGCCGGTTTAATATCCCACTATTCCAATAATCGCCTCTAATAACATCCATGATTACAGCGTCGGCCAGGTAATCCATAGTTACATGTGGCGTATTAAACGCTAGTTTTTCACTGATCATAAAATGCAAGGTATATCTTCCTTCTCTAAATACAAGTCGCGGTATTTCAACTTCAAAAAATCCTTTGCTGGCAATTTCCGTAAATGTTGTCCCCTGCTCATCAGTAGCAATGGTAGTAACTACCTCATCGCTTTCATTTTTAAACTGTAGCACAAAGGTTAACTGTTTAACATCAATTTCATTATATTTTTCGAAGTTAAATTGAATCTTATAATATTCACCCGAAGTTAATTCGCTTACAGAAGTATTTAAATTATTGATAAATTTAATATCAGTGACTCTTAACTTGCCGTTACCTTTTCTGTCTGTTCTCTCTTTTATTGGTATAGCCGCCAAACTGTATCCTGATCGCGTATAGAAATTAACTGCTTCCTCAACACCTCCTGAAAATTTCACTTCGCCGTTTTCAAGAATAATTCCCTTAGTGCATAAACCTTTAACCGCAGCCATGTTATGACTAACAAATAAAACGGTTCTACCTTGTCCGCTTACGTCTTTCATTTTACCCAAACATTTTTTTTGAAATTCAGCATCACCTACTGCCAGTACTTCATCCACAATTAAAATTTCAGGCTCCAAATGAGCTGCAACAGCAAATGCTAAACGTACGTACATACCACTACTGTATCGTTTAACGGGTGTGTCAATGTAACGCTCAACTCCACTAAAATCAACAATTTCGTCAAACTTAGATCTTATTTCCCGCTTGGTCATTCCAAGTATTGCCCCATTTAAAAAAATATTTTCGCGTCCTGTTAATTCAGGATGGAAGCCGGTTCCTACTTCCAATAAACTTGCAATACGGCCCTTTACTTTAATATCTCCTACTGTTGGTCCGGTTACCCGGGAAAGCACTTTAAGTAAAGTGGATTTACCTGCTCCATTTTTACCGATAATTCCCAATACCTCACCTTTATTGACTTCAAAATTAATATTTTTAATAGCCCAAACTAAATCGCTATTTCCCTTCTTACTTCTATCATTTGTCTCGCCAATTTTCAAATAAGGATCTTCTTTGCCTCTTACTTTAGCCCAAAACCTATTTAAATCATGGGAAATAGTTCCTGTTCCAACACTACCTAACCGATATTGTTTTCCTAAGCCTTCTACTTTAATTACTACGTCGCTCATATTAAACAGTATCCATAAAAGATTTTTCTACTTTATTAAACACAATAACAGCCATAGAGACTATTACTACCATGAAACCAAAACTGTAAAATAAATATGGAAATGTTTCAGGAGTTCCGCTGCCCAAAAATATATATTTAAAGGCTTCTATAATACAGGTTAACGGATTCAATAACAAAATATGTTTTACTTTTTCCGACATGGTTGAAATTGGTAAAACTACCGAGCTTGCATACATCAGCAATTGCACGCCGAAGCCAACTAAAAAAGTGAGATCACGGTATTTGGTAGTTAACGATGATATTAAAATTCCAAATCCAAAGCCCAGCCCGGCAAGCATAAAAATTAAAACAGGTAATAACCACATGTAATCCCAATGTGGGTTTACCTGGTTAGTATTCACATAATAGTAAAACCAGAAACTTATAAATATCAAAAGCTGAATACCTAATTTTATTAAGTTAGAAACCAAAATAGATAATGGCATAATGAGCCTTGGAAAATAAACCTTACCAAACACCCCGGCATTAGCGATAAATGTACTCGACGTTTTAGTTAAACAATCAGAGAAGTAAGTCCAGAAAGTAATTCCCGCTAAATAAAATAAGGTAGGAGGATTACCATCTGTGCTCATTTTTGCCTGGCCAAAAATAAATGTTAGGGTTAAGGCCGTCAACACCGGCTGTATGAGGAACCATAAAGGACCCAGAACAGTTTGCTTGTAAACCGCTACAAAATCTCTTCGAACCAACAAAAATAGTAAATCACGGTAACGCCAGATAGATCCCAGATCCAGTTGGTACCATTTATTTTTGGGCTTAATAACTAAATCCCAATGTTCATTCGATTGCATATACTTTAAAAGTCTTGAGGTTATTTATGGCTTCGCCACCTTAGTCACATGTAACTTAGTGGTTTTTATTTAATTATTTTCCTCAACATGTTATTGAGTTGAGCAATACTGGTATTACTTACGCCACAGCAAAAGCGGATGAATGTCTTTGCTGGTTATAAGTTCAATTTTAAAATCACTTTCCTGATATTGAATGTAATGTATTGTTTTATGGATCTTCTTTTCCGCTTTATCAATTAAATCTTTTAAAAATGCTTCGTTAATATCTCCAACTAACACCAAATCAATATTATGGGAATCTTTCCCTTTTGACAGGTTTCCCACTAAATAAACTTCTTTTAAATTCCCTAAACGCTGTAAAACGTAATCAATGACATGATCCAGTCCAACCAATTTCAAAACTATGCTGTTAATATCCTTAAAAAGAGGATGTTCCGTATTTACTTTAAATATTTTTTTATTTGCCTGATTGTAAGAGGATATAAAACCGGCTTTTTCAAATCTATTCAGTTCTATACGGATGGAGTTGGTAGACTCTCCAAATTCCTCTTCCAAACCCCTCAAATAGGCAGACGTATTACTGTTTAAAAAAAATTTAAGCAATAATTTAATACGTGTTTTAGAAGATATGAGGGTTTCTATCATATAATGAGTAACAAATTTACTCATTATATGAATACTAACAAATGTGGGCTGCTTTATTTCTAAACTTCGATCGTTGATGGCAGACCACTTCCATTTTTATGCCATAAACGTTAATTTTTTCCGTAATTTAGTAATATTGAAATTTAGGTATACATTTTGTTTGTCCGGGATATTATTGAAATGAAATAAGTAATCGCTGGCTATTTTTCAAAACCATTATTTATAAATTTTCGTATATACCACATATTAATACAAAAAAACATGAAAACACGGCTATTTTTAACGACCCTCTTAGTGAATTTTTTATTAGGCCCTACCTTGGTTAAGGCTCAAATTGGAAGTAATGATAACTCATTTAATCCTGGCGCAGGATCAAACACCAGTGTCATATCGAGCATAATTCAAAACGATGGAAAAATTGTTTTAGGAGGAAGCTTTACAACTTTTGATAATCTTACATATAACCGTATAGTACGATTGAATGCGGATGGGTCGATAGATAATACGTTTACAACCAATGGTGGTTTTTCAACTGCCAATGGGCAGGTTAGTAAATTACTGCTTCAGTCGGATGGTGACATCATGGCCGTTGGTAAATTTTTAACATATTATGCTGTTTCCAGGAACCGTATAGCCAGGATAAATCCGGATGGTTCAGTAGACGCTGGATTTGTTCCGGGTGTTGGAGCCAATAATAATGTTAACACTATTGTGAGACAATCCGATGGGAAATATATTATAGGAGGAGAATTTACCTTTTATGCGTCTGTCGCAAGAAACAGGATTGCGCGTGTAAATACGACTGGTACTCTTGATAATACGTTTGCGCCGGGAACAGGTGCTAATAATATCATCCATACAATTGATCTTCAGCCAGATGGCAGTATAATAGCAGCTGGAATTTTTACAGCCTTCAATGGTGTTGCAAAAAATAAGATTGTGCGACTAACAAGTACTGGTGCTATTGATGCTACTTTTACCGTAGGTGTGGGCGCTGCGCATACGTCAACCACCGCCGTTATTAGAGATGTGAAAGTTTTAACCGGCGGTAAAATCCTGGTGGCTGGCGAATTTACGAGTTACAGTGGCGGTAATCAGGCAAATATCGTTCGATTAAATTCTGATGGATCTGTGGATAATACCTTTAATACTTCGGGTTCTGGTGCTAATAGTTCCGTTACAAGCATTTCGTTACAAAGTGATGGCAAAATAATAATTACCGGAAGTTTTCTAACATATAATGGTGTTTCGCGACCTCGAATCGCTCGCTTAAATTCAGATGGCACTTTAGACAATACGTTTAATCCTGGAGTAGGCGCCAATGGCCCTACTTATTGCTCGGCGATTCAAACTGACGGGAATATTATTTTAGGAGGAAATATGAGTACCTATTACGGCGTAGCTCGCACACGAGTTGCCAGAATATCAGTGTGTCCTACACCTACTGTTTCAATAGCATCTCAACAAGATGTATTATGTAATGGTGCAGCCAACGGAACAGCGTCAGTTTCAGTTATTGGTGGAACTTCCTTCACCTATTCTTGGGTTCCTTCCGGTGGAACCGGTGCTTCAGCAACAGGATTAGCAGCTGGTTCGTATACGTGTCATGTAACAAATCAATGTGGTAATTCTGCAGATTCACCTGTGATAACTATTAGTCAACCAAGTGCTCTTACGGTAACTGCAGGCGCCACGACTTCAGATTGTTTAGGTTCCGTATTTAGTTTATCATCATCTGCGTCCGGAGGAACAGCGCCCTACACGTATGCTTGGGTTCCCGGCAATCTAGCGGGCGCTTCTCAAAATGTGAATCCATCAAGTACAACAATATATACAGTAACTGCTACTGATGTAAATGGCTGTACACATATAGCAACTCAAACAGCATCAGTCATCAACTGTCCCGGACCGGTTTTAACGGGGACTTCATGTGGGGCGGCCCTGTCGTCAATTGACCAATTATTATATTTTACATCCACTGCAGGCGCAACCAATTACAGATTACAAATTATATGTGCAGCGCAATCATTTACAACTGTGAATGTCAGGAATAATGGTACCACTAATAATTTTAAAATGTCATGGATTCCCGGCATTGAATATGGAAGAACTTATACAATTAAGGTAAGCGCTTATATTGCCGGCGCATGGCAACCTTATGGCAATGCTTGTAATGTAACAACGCCAGCGCCTGCCAGTATACCTACCACCCAATTTTCAGCGGGTTCGTGTAACGTAACAATTAACGCACTGGATCAAAAATTAAATTTTAATACTATCGCCGGAGCTACCAATTACAGATTTGAAATAATTAGTGCTGCTCAGCCATTTTCAACCGTTAATGTTAGGAACAATACGATTTCCTACCTACAATTATCATGGATTTCAGGCGTACAATACGGAAGGTCTTACGATATAAGAATCAGTGCTTATATTAATAATGCCTGGCAACCATATGGTAGCCTGTGTACAGTTACTACGCCTTCTTCTGGTCAATTAACACAACTTACTGCAACTGTATGTAACACATCGGTGCCAAGCAGATCTACAATTTTCAAATTTGATCCTGTTGCAGGGGCTTCAAATTATCAACTTAAGTTAATAAATTCTGCAGCATCGTACACGGCAACTAATATCAGGAACTCAACGAGTACAAACTTTGCGTTGTCTTACGTTGCTTCAACACAAGTTGGTGTTACATACGATGTTCAAGTATCTGCACAAGTAGGAGGAGTTTGGGGAGCTTACGGTCCTGTTTGTCAGGTATCAGCTGCTGCTGCAAAAGGAGATGCGGAATTTACTAATTCAGAATATTACAGATTAAATAAAGGACAAACAACAATCAGTAATGAATTTGAAAACATGTATCATGTTTGGCCAAATCCTTCTAGCGGGTACCTTAAAATTGAACTACTAAATTATGATAATTCCTCAAATACATCTATGCAAATTTTTAATACGCTGGGTGCTAAAGTTTTTGAGCAATCTAATTTAAATCCGGACAATGAATTTGATATAAGTATTCTGCCAAACGGCATATACTTTTTAAAATTCGAAAAAAATGGAAAAACAATGGTCTCGAAAATTATTAAAGAATAATTGATAACGACAAATCAAAAAAGGATATTGAAACACTTCAATATCCTTTTTTTATGAATTACTTTATCGTTTAACCAGTACTTTTATACCAATCTATTGTAGTTTTAATCCCCGTTTCTAAATCTACGAGAGGTTTATAATTTAATAACTCCTTTGCTTTAGTTATATCTGCCAGGCTATTTTTAATATCCCCTTTACGTTCCTCTTTATATTGAGGGTCTAAAGAGCTTTTTAAATCAGTTTTAATTAAAGTAAATAACTCTTTTAAACTTGTAGAGGCGCCATAAGCAACGTTATAAACCTGATTAACTGCATTATTATCTTCAACCGAAAAGGCCAACATATTTGCATATACTACATTACTAATGAAGGTGAAATCTCTGCTGGTTGACCCGTCTCCAAATATATTAGGCTGCTGATTTTTTAATAAGCTTGATATAAAAATAGGAATAACAGCGGCGTATGCCCCATTGGGATTTTGTTTAGGGCCATATACATTGAAATACCGCAATCCAACGATCTGCATATTGTAAGATTTAGCAAAAACATCGGCGTACAATTCATTCGTTTTTTTTGATACAGCATAGGGTGATAATAAATTACCTGTAATGTGTTCTCGTTTTTCTGTGCTTTTATCATCCCCATATACTGAGGATGAAGATGCATAGACAACCCGTTTTACATTTTGACTTTTAGAAGCAAATAATATATTAACAAAACCCGAAACATTAGCTTGGTTTGTAGCCATTGGATCAGCCATGCTTCTGGAGACTGAGCCCAAAGCTGCATTATGAAAAACGCCATCAATGCCTTCGCAAGCTTTTAAACAAGTGTCATAATCTGTTATATCTCCAAATAAAAACGTAAATGCTTCATTTTCGTTCCATTCTTTTAAATTATCTTTAAAACCGGTAGATAAATTGTCTAACACCCGAACCTCTTTTGCACCATTGGTTAATAAATATGACGTGATATGCGACCCTATAAATCCAGCTCCGCCAGTTACTAAAAAACGTTTATCCTT
This sequence comes from Bacteroidota bacterium, assembly GCA_040387475.1. GTDB lineage: Bacteria > Bacteroidota > Bacteroidia > B-17B0 > Aurantibacillaceae > UBA4416. The sequence goes on from JAZKDT010000022.1 coordinate 18,383, forward strand.
GATGGATTTTATACTTGGAATATTTAACTGCACTTAATTTTATGGTTTAGTTATAACTTTTATAATATGCTTTGGCAACTTCACTTTAATAGTTTGGTTCAAACTTTGTAATTGTATCTGCACGTACTGAGTATTTTGAAATTGAATTACCGTGCCTTTTATGCCTTTTAGAAATCCTTGCGTGACCTCTATTTCGTCCAATATCTTAAAGTCGTCAACACTTTGCGTTACGTCATATCCACTCAGCTCAATGGATTTCAAAATTTCAATTTCACTATCTCTGATTTTTGCTTCCTTAGCTTCAAATTTAATAAATGAAAAAACGCCGGGACATTTTAATACGTCTTCTTTTTTATCATTTGCAATATTTACAAACACATAACCATTTAACATTGGAAATTCAACCCACTTTTTCCTATCACTCCATTGTTGTAATTTTTTTATAAATGGAGTATAGGCTGTAATTCCCATATCGGTTAGTTTAGTAACTACTTTTTTTTCATGTTTAACATTTACATAAACAGCATACCAGGTTAACATACATTATTGATCTAAGCTTTTTTGCCATAGCCATAGCCGTGCCCATAGCCGTAACCGTAACCGTAACCGTAGCCATAACGAGAATAATAATAACGACTTCGCTTACGTTTAACCCCATTTAATACCAAATACACATCTTTAATAAGATTATCCTGAACGAGTTTGTGAAACAAACTCAATACTTTTTTATTTGCAAACTTTGTATTTAAAACCATCAGGTTGATATCGGCATACTGCATTAAGTAAGCTGCATCTGCTAACATTCCAATCGGCGGTGTATCTATGAGTACAAAATCAAATCTGGTTTTCGCATAATCTATTAACTCCTTCAACTTTTCAGCTAAAATCAAGTCAGACGGATTTGGGGGTATTGGTCCGGAAAGTATTGTATATAAATTTTTGACAACGGTCGGTTTTACAATTTCATCCAGTGTATTGTCTCCAACCATAAAAGTACTGATACCAATATCGGCATTCATTTCCAGGGCTTTTTGAATACGAGGTTTATGTAAATCCAATTCCAACATGACCACTGTTTTTCCACTTTTAGCAATGATGGCGGCAATATTGATTGTGGTAAATGTTTTACCTTCACCAGGAGAGTTAGAAGTAACTAAAATAGTTTTTTTATTGGAGTTTAATATAACGTATTGTAAGTTAGTTCTTAATGCCCTGAACGCTTCCGAAATAAAAGAAGAAGGACTCTCTTCAACAATAAAACCCAGGTTAGATATTCCTCTTTGGAAAGGCATGTCTCCAATAATTGGCAAAAATGTATTTTCTTTTAATTCTTCTACTGTTTGTATGGTATTGAAGAAATTTACTTTAATTAAAACAATGAGGATAGAAATAATACAACCAACAATTAAAAAAACGGATTGGATTTTCTTTTTATCCGGCTTAATAACTCCCAAATTTCTAGGGCTATCAATGACTTTCATTTCAGGAACAATACTTGCTTTTCCAATTTTAATGTTGGCCTTACGTTGTAATAAGAAATTATAGAGTGCTTCATTAACGGTAACTTTACGCTGAATATTTAACATATCCCGTTGTTGAGGTGGAATGTCGCGGATTTGAGCTAAGTATTTACCAATTTCGATATTTATATTTTCAATTATTTTAATCGTAGCATTTCGGGTATTATTAAGATATACCAGGATATTTTGTTTCAATTTCTTCACTTTCTCCCGATCTTCCTGAACGTGCGGGTTAATTTCTTTAGAAAAGCTTAATTGTTCATTTATGGAAATTTGTAAAGAGTATAACTCATTCACAGATTTATTCATAAATGCATCATCTCCTGCCAAATAAACATTAGGGGGCAAAAATTCAGGATCTTTATCTTCAATGATGTACTTCTCTAAATCATTAATAGCATCTATTTTCAAATTATATTCCGTCTTTTTTGTCTCGTGTATTGCAAGTTTTTTAAAAAAATCTCCTCTTTCCCAATCTAGATCTAAAATATTGTTCTTTTGTTTAAACACCTGCATGGTGTCTTCAATATCATTTAATGCTAGGCTTACTTCCAATAGTTGTTTATCGATATAACTTATGGTGCGTTCATTTAAAGCAAAGCGAGCGTTTAATGATTTATTTAAATATACGGATGATAAGGTATCTAATAGTAACACCGCTCTTTCAGGCAAAATATCTTCAAATTTTAAAACGAGTACGTTCGTGTAGTCAGGATTCTCAACTAACAAAGCAGATTGAAACCGACCAACAAGCTGATCAATGTTATGAACTACTATTTGATAGTCCAGTTTAGATAATTCTGAAACTGTACTTTTAGTAAAGTTTATTTCTCGCTCAACATAAATATTAAAATCAATATCAATTAAATTTTCGCCAAACTTTCCGTTTTTTTTAACTTCCACTCCGTTTGAAACATAAGATATTTGATACCTGTTAAAATCAAGTATTTTAAAGCTCATATTAAATTCTACTAAACTTGAATTTATGTTGTTGATTTTAACAACAAAAGGGACTCCCAAAAACTGTTCGGTAGTTCTAACACGTCCAACCAGATAATAAGAAACTTCTAGCCTATCTTTTAATTTAGTAACGGTTTCTTTCATTAAATCAAAAGATTTAATGATTCGAATCTCGTTAGAATTATCTACGTAGGTTTTATTGCTTCCATAAAATCCCTGATCTGAAACTAAATTATCTCTATAATAAGTATCGTTAGATTTTAGAAGTTCAACCGATGCCTGATAAATGTTGGTTAGTTTATAGGTGTAAAAATATCCTAAAACAAAAAATATTGGAACAACTAGTAACGGGATATACCAATTTTTGGAAATAATTCTCCAAACTAAACTCAAATCATTCCCACTAATGAGGGAAACGCTCTTTTTTGGTTCCACTTGCTTTTAAATTATGCAAATATAGCAAAATTGGCACAATTTTTACTAAACAAGTGTTATACAGAAAAAAATATTATATTTGTAAATCAATTAACCAACATGAATAAAAAAACTTTATTTATAACATTATTTACCATTGGATTCGGCTTTTTATGTGATGCGGCCATCAGTCCACCTCCTTCCGGAAACACACCTCCTTCGGGCGGTTCGCCTACCTGCTGGCCACCACCTTGTATCCCTATCGATGGTGGAATATCCTTGCTTATTGCGGCAGGAGCTATATATGGCGGAAAAAAACTATTTGTTAACCTGAAAGAAAAAAACACCTAATAATTCAACCCTCCCATTTTGGAGGGTTTTTTAATGCATGTTCTCCAAACTAAAAAACAATAAATTTCAATTCTTCATTTTAAAGGCTGCCTTATTATATGGGTTATGTTATTTTTTATACGAATTCATAATCAAGCGAAATACAAGAGGTGATCAGTTATTTATTCGTGAAATCATAAATCTTTGCACATGGATTTTCCACCTATTGGGGTATAAAACTTTTGCCAGTAAAGAGATAAATGATTTTCAAGTGTTTGGAATCGACGGATCAAATGGTGTTTGGATAGGAGGCCCGTGCAATGGTATTACCCTTATGTTTTTATTTGCAATTTTTATTATAGCATATCCTGGAAATGTTAAAAATAAATTGTGGTACCTACCCATGGGAATACTAATTGTTCATACGATTAACATTGTGAGGATTATTGCATTAGCTTTTATCGCAAAATACGACTACACTTATTTGGACTTTAATCATACTTATACATTTACTTTTATCGCATACAGCTCTGTGTTTGGTTTATGGATGTTATGGGTAAATAAATTTTCAGGACTAAATACGGGTGAAAAAAAGCACTAAATATATTATATTCATTGGCATTTTTGCCATTTTAGGCTTTAGTAGGGAGTTTTTGTTTGTCAATATAAACAATCAGCTTTTTAAACTTTATTATCACGACATGGACGTTATCATCCCCCATAGTCTGCATTTTATCACTCAATTTGATTATTCCACACTGTACTACATAAAGTATCCATTAACCATTGTATACTTTTTAAGCTATTTAACAACTAGTTTTTTTGCAGTAAAATTGATCTGTAACAACAAAAAAAATGCCCAGTGGGTTATTTATATATACACAATATTGTTAGTTTTGTCGGGGATATCCATGTTATATAATTACGTGATAAATAATCAATTAAACGGCGATGAATACACCTTTAGCCGATGGTTAATGGGTATAGCCCAATCGCCTTTAGTCGCTTTTTTTACTATTGCATCAAGTAGGCTTTACAATAAATTTCAAACAGATAATTTAACATTATGAAAAAAGACACAGCTATCTTTAAACTTATAAAAGAAGAAAAGGACCGCCAGACACGTGGTATTGAACTTATTGCCAGTGAGAACTACGTAAGCGACCAGGTTATGAAGGCCATGGGCAGCGTTTTAACAAATAAATATGCTGAAGGACTTCCTAATAAGCGCTATTACGGTGGTTGTGAAGTTGTAGACAAAGTGGAGCAAATTGCCATTGACAGAGCTAAAGAATTGTTTGGGGCCGTTTGGGTAAATGTGCAACCACATTCCGGTGCGCAGGCAAATGCCGCTGTAATGCTTGCTTGTTTAAAGCCAGGTGATACTATTTTAGGGTTCGATCTGTCTCACGGTGGACATTTAACGCACGGCTCTCCCGTTAATTTTTCGGGAAAATTATACCGCGCTACATTTTACGGTGTTGAGGAAAAAACAGGGCAGGTAAATTATGATACAGTTGAAGCAACTGCAAAAAAAGAAAAACCAAAACTAATTATTTGTGGAGCATCTGCCTATTCCCGTGATTGGGATTACGTGCGTTTACGTAAGATAGCGGACAGCGTTGGTGCTTTATTGATGGCCGACATATCTCATCCATCGGGGTTAATTGCAAAAGGTATTTTAAATGATCCTTTACCTCATTGCCACATCGTAACTACTACTACTCATAAAACATTACGGGGCCCAAGAGGCGGTATGATCATGATGGGTAACGATTTTGAGAACCCGATGGGAGAAAAAACACCTAAAGGGGAATTGAAGATGATGAGTGCCTGTTTAGACATGGCTGTTTTTCCCGGTACACAAGGTGGTCCGTTGGAGCATGTTATCGCCGCTAAAGCGGTGGCATATGCCGAATGCTTAAGTGATGAGTATATGCTATATTGTGTGCAGGTGATTAAAAATGCGCAAACAATGGCAAAAGCACTGATCGAAAAAGGATATAAAATTATTTCAGGTGGAACTGATAATCATTGCATGCTGATTGATTTAAGAAGCAAAGGATTAACAGGCAAGGAAGCCGAAAAAGCCTTAGGTGAAGCTGACATTACCGTAAATAAAAACATGGTTCCTTTTGATGATAAATCTCCGTTTGTTACCTCAGGTATACGTATTGGAACGCCTGCCATTACAAGCCGGGGATTAAAAGAAAAAGATTGCTTAAAAGTAGTTGAATTTTTAGATGCTGCTTTAAAGAATAAAGACAATCCAAAAGAACTGGCAAAACTCAAAACAAAAATCAACACCATGATGGGAAAATATCCCTTATTTAAAGACTAATAATTTAAAAAATCCCCTGTCAGCCGGCAGGGGATTTTTTTTGCTTCAAATCAGATTTATATTTTTATACCTATCACACAAACATCGTCTACCTGTTCAAGATTGCCTTTCCAATCTTCAAACACCGAAATAAGATTATCTTTTTGCTCTGATAACGATAGATGGTGATTTGCTATTAAGTTTTCTTTCAATTGTTTATACTTAAATTTTTTTCCTTTAGGCCCGCCAAACTGATCAGCAAATCCGTCTGTATAAACTAATATCACATCGTTCTTTAAGACATCCATTTTAAACAACTTAAACGGCTCATTACGCACACCAATACCAACAGGCATTTTATCGGCCTCATATTCAATGATTGCTCCTTCACGAATAAGAATAGGAGCATTGTTAGCAGCTGAATAACTTACTTCTTTTGTTTCAAGATCAAAACACATCAAAATAGCGTCCATTCCGTCCTGCCCTCCATCCTTCGAAATGTTTTTTATCAGTCGTTCCCTTACATAGTCTAAAACGGCATTTGGTTCTGCAATTTTTTTCTCGTTAATAGCTTCATTTAAAAAGGACATATTCAACAGGCTCATAAATGCGCCAGGCACACCGTGCCCGGTACTATCGCAGACAGCTATGTAAAATTTAGTTTCCGTTTTTGTGGCCCAATAAAAATCGCCACTGACAATATCTTTAGGTTTAAAAATGACAAAATAATCATTCAGAAATTTTCTTAAAAAAGAATCATTAGCTAACAGGGTATATTGAATGCGCTTTGCATAATTGATGCTATCCAGAACTTCTTTCTGTTTTTCTTCAATAATATCTTTTTGCAATACAACCTCAGCCGTCCGTTCTCTTACCTTATCTTCAAGGCCATGCACTAAATTACTGATAGATATCTGCATTTTCCGGAAACCGTCAGCCAAAGTTCCAATTTCATCTTGGGTATTCGTATTTAACACCACATCAAAATTGCCGTTTGATATCTCAGCAGCGTCAATGGTCAACTCTTTTAAAGGCTTGGTTATTTGCTTTGAAACAAAATAAGAAACCAGAAGTACGATGATCAGCAAACCAACAAAGCCTTCAATAATATGGTTACGCAAAGTCACAACGTGCGAAAATGCTTCTTCTTCATCTATCTCGCTCATAATAGCCCAGTTCATTCCTAATATCTTTAAAGGTTTATAGGAGGATAGCACTGATACTCCTCTGTAATCGTCAAATATTTTTGTTCCCGTATTTCCGGCTAATGCATCTTTAGTACCTTCGGTTTTTACCTCCTGCAACCCAATGGTGCTATGAAAATTTTTGATATTTGTAATCGTGGCTTTGTCGGTGCCAATGATCTCAAGTGTTTTAAAATAGTTCAAGCTATCCTCTATCAAAAAACGCGATTGATTTCTTAATTTAAAATCTTCCCCGATCAGGTAGGTTTCTCCGGTTTTTTCCAAGCCCACTTTTGCCCATTGGTGGTTACTGGTCATAATATTATTAATTCTGTCAATAGGCATTTGAAAAGCAATGATCCCGATCATCTCGTTACCATCAAACATAGGACAAGCCATAAAAGATGCCCGTTCGTTATAAGAAGGAAGGTATGCCGAAAAATCAACCAGATTAACTTCGCCGGCATTTTGAATGAGGCGTGCTTTATTAAAACAATCGGCGAAGTTAGTTTTATTGAAAGGTCCGGTTAATAAAGAAGACCCAAAATCAAACTCTTTATAAACAGTGTATACCACATTACCAGTTTTATGATCAACCAAAAAAACATCATAATATCCAAATCGCTCTAAAAAATGGCGAATAACCGGGTGGTATTTTTTATGTACAGAATTATAAGAGCATTTAAATCCGATAGAGTCGAGTAAATGTTTGGACCCAATAGGCAGACTATTAGAAACCATAAATTGATCCTGTAAAAAATCGGCATTGATATTACCAAAATTAACGATCTCATTCACACTTACTTTTTTTGACGCTCCCGCGTTTAACTTTGGTAAAACAACGGTATCAATGTAGGCTCCGATGTTTTTCTTTGATGAAGCTATTGTTTCCGGCGACAAATTTAATTCCTTATTCAAATTATCAAATCCGTATTTAAAGCCTTTCATGGCGTCGATCATCGCAGGATCTTCTGCCATGGTACTTAACTCGTCTTTAATTTGCTGAAAATAGTCGGTTATTTGATTGGCTTCTGCTTCTCTTACCGCTGTTAACCTATTGAAACTTTCGGTCTCAAAAGACACTTTAGCCTGCTTATAACTAATAATTCCAACTACCAACATGGAAAGGAAGGCAATTAAAAAAAAGATAATAGTAAGCTTAATTCCTATTTTCATGAGGTCATTTTACTTATAAAATTGTGACTTTATTTCGAATTTACGAAATTTGTTTTCTGAAACGATCTAAAAAAAGCCCCACCTTTTATCTGGCGGGGCTTTTGTATTTTTAATACCCAAACACATCTTTTAATGTGAGGTATTTGACTGTGCCGTACTTTTCAAGTGTTTTAATATCCAGCATATCCTTTTTACCTAATACCAATACTGTGGCAGGTTTATTTTTTATTTTTTCGTCCTGAAACTTTTTTACGTCATCGTATGTCATCGTAGTAACATTTAAAAATATATCTTTTCTGATATCTGTTTTTAAACCAAATTTCTCAGCATTTAAATAATCAAATAAAATTTCTGCTTTATTGATCCGCTGTGTTTTGATACCTTGTAAAATTGCCTCTTTAGCAGCACCAAAAGCAATGTCGGATTTAGGGACGTTGTTTAATAAATTCATCATACCTGACATAGCTTCGGGTAATTTATCAGATTGGGAACCTATATAAGAAAAATTATAATAAGGTAATTTTGGATCGCTTGGTCTTCTGTAGGTCGAATAGCAAGAATAAGCCAAAGCTTTCGATTCTCTTAAATCCTGGAAAACTACCGAACTCATACCGCCTCCAAAATACTCATTATACATACTGATCAAAGGCATATTTTTAGCATCATACTTTTCACCTTCGGTTAAAATAACGATCTCAGCTTGTTTCATATCATAATCAACTACATATATGGTATTGCTAAAAGTCTGACACGCAAAATTGGCTTCAACAGGTACAGGAATCAATCCTGTAGCAGGAACTTTATGAACAGTATTTAATGCTTCTTTCACATCACCAATCAATTTTGGGCCATAATATAAAATTCTGTGCTGGTATGTCATTAACGACTTAATCATAGCGGCAATTTGTGCCGGTTGCAATTTCGACAATTCCTCTTCAGATAAAATATGAGTAGCGGGATTTGATGCGCCATACTTAGCGTAGTTAACCATCATTTTTTGTAAGATCGTCCGTTTTTCCTGCTTGGCATCACTGCGTTTTTTCAGAATATCAGATACCAAATTTTTAAGCGTTGCTTCATCCACTTTAGGATCAGCAAATAAACCTTCAAATAAAGCTGTTGCTTTTTCAAAGTTTTCGTTCAACCCCGTTAAACTTACCCAGGTTTGATTATCCGAATTAAATACATTAAAAGAGCATCCTAACTTATAAAACTCCTGCTGTACTTCTGCAGGTGTCATTTTACTGGTACCTAAATACGAAATATAGTCAATGGCAATAGGCAATACTTTATCATTGTTAGTGCCCATGTCAAAAGCATAATATAAGTCAAACAATTGATTTTCCGTATTCTGGCTGTACAAAACGGGAATATTTCCATTCATCACAGTTCTCATCACATCTTTATCATAATCAATAAATTTAGGCTGCATATCAGCTGTCTTATTGCTTAAAATATTTTTAACAAATGGTGATTGATCGTCTCTGTTGACCTCAACCGGCGTAATCTGTGGTTTTTCTACCTTTTGGATGTTATTATCTTCACCAATTCGTTTATAAACGACTACGTAATTATTTTCATTATAATTGGCTTTTGCAAAATCAATCACTTCTTGTTTTGTGATTTTTGATAAACGCTCCACCTGATTAACAGCTTGTTGCCATTTCGTATCATTAATAAAAGCATCTACAAACTCCATGGCACGCGATTGATTGTCTTCCAGGTCTTTTGTTTTCTTTAATTTCATGTCCGTAATCACGGCGCTCATTAACCAGTCAGGAAACTCTCCTTTTTTCACTAATTCAATTTGCGTAAGTAACAATTTTTCAGCTTCTTCCAGCGTTTGTCCTTCTTTAGGCTCTGCAAATAAAATATGAGTTGCATAATCTTTAAGCACATAAGCAAAGCTTCCGCTATTTAAAACTTTTTGCTGCTGATTTAAATTCAAATCTAATAAACCTGCGCTACCATTTGATAGTAGGGAATTGATCAACGTAATCATATCGGCATCTTTACTGCCTGTTCCGGCAAAACGCCAGGCCATTGCTAAATTCGCTGCATCCGGCCCTATAATTTCTTTGGTTATTTTTTCGGTAATAGGTGCTTCTTTCTCAAACGTATATGGTGTTACCGGTTTAGATGGCATTGAACCAAAATTCTTTTCAATTAATTTAATAGTTTCATCCGGATCAAAATCGCCGCTGATACAAATTGCCATATTATTAGGAACGTAATTGGCATTGTAGTATTTCATAATCTCCTTCATCGAAGGATTTTTCAAATGATCTATTGTTCCAATTGTGGTTTGTTTACCGTAGTTATGATTTTTGAATAAACCAGAAAAAACTGCTTCCCATAATTTACTATTATCGCTATCCAAACCTCTGTTTTTTTCTTCATAAACAGCTTCTAACTCGGTATGAAACAAACGTAAAACCGGCTTCCTGTAGCGCTCCGCTTCAATTTTTAACCAATTTTCAAGTTGATTGGAAGGTATGTCATTTACATAAACCGTTTGATCAAATGAAGTAAAGGCATTGGTTCCTTGCCCGCCAATACCGGCAAGCATTTTATCGTACTCGTTAGCAATAGCATACTTTGCCGCTACACCCGAAATACTATCGATTTGATGGTATATTTTTTTTCGTTGTCCTTCATCTTTCGTTTGACGATAAGTCTCATAAAGGTTTTCAATCTTTGTTATCTCCACAGATTCTTTTGCAAAATCTTTAGTGCCGAATTTATCGGTTCCTTTAAACACCATGTGCTCAAGATAATGGGCTAATCCTGTAGCCGACGAAGGATCATTTTTACTACCCGCTCTTACGGCAATGTAAGTTTGGATACGTGGCGCATTTTTATAAACGCTCATATAAACCTTCATACCATTTTTTAAGGTATATATCCTTGCTTTAAAAGGATCGTTTAAAGCGTATTCAAAGTTTAATGACGGAACCGGAGAACCATCTTTTGCAGTTGGTTTCGTTGTTGGCTTTGTTTGACCATTCCCTTGCGCAATAACAAGAGTTAACGCCAGAGGCAAAAAAGATTTTAATTTGATCATGTGTTTAATTTATATGAAACGAATATAACTAAAATTGCCAAGGTAAGAAAACCGTTTGGTTATTCCGGCAAACCGCTTATCAGTCTCTTTTGCCCATAAAATAAAGGTAGCTGAAATAGGCGTTAATGAGCGTCACTCAATGTCTATAGGAAGTCAAATAAAATGAAAATATTCTTTTTCATTATTTAAAATCCAGTCCATCCTGGTTTCCTTCCTGACCGCCCATACCTTTCATTTGTTTACCACGTTTAAAGATAGAGGCATCCATTTTACCAAACAGGTAAGTTACAGTGAAACGGAAATAACGCGACTCTCGACGACGTGACAGATCCTGTTCATAATAAGGTGTTTCGTAATGCGTACCCATTCGTCGGCTATTAAACACATCACTTACCGTTGCATTGAAGATCCATTTGGTTTTATACATGTAATTCAGTGAAACGTCCATTGAGTAAATTTCATTGGCTACTCCTAACAACAATATTTTTGGCGACTCATAATTACCATTTACTTGTAATGTGATATTTTTTGGGAATTTATAAGCTATGGTTGTCTTGGCATTCCAGGCGTATCCTTCCGTTTTCACTTCAGGCTCAGTAGGTACAATTTTTCCTTTGATGTAAATGTAATAAGCATTGGCATTTGCGGTCCAGTCTAAATTTTTAAAGAAGGTCCATTTAAATGTATTTTCTAAACCATAGCGAATAGCATTATCTCCGTTGATAGATGTGTTAATTAGGACTGTTGGATCGGACGGTGAAGGATAAGCTACATCGGTTATAGGTTGTTCCTCGTAGCGAAAATACCCGGAAGCCAAATAACTACCTTTCGAAAAGATCTTATTGTAATTGGCTTCAGCGATGTTTTTAAATTCCGGTTTTAACTGGGGATTTCCAATACGGTAATTTTGCTTATCGGCAAACATGACGAACGGCATTAACTGAAAAAAGTTAGGTCGTTGTATTTTTCTACTAAAGTTCAATTGTACCTCCTGGCTTTTTTTCAATTTTTTAGAAAAATAAATCGCCGGGAATAACGATTTTAAAATGTCATCGGAAGTAGACGGGTAACTGTATGAGAATTTTTGATTTTTATCTGTTATATTACCTGCATAGTATGACTGCTCAAAACGTAAACCAGCCTGGAAACCGATATCCCAAAATGTTTTCGCGCTATAGTTCACATAAGCTGCGTTTACTATATCATCAATCACATAACGGTTACTCATAACACTATCTTTTTGATAGCTGTTTTCGTCGCCTAATGCAACACTTGTATTATTTGCACTCACTGAGTTTTTATAAAATGCTTTTATTCCGGCCTCGAATTTTTTAGTGTCAGAAATTGGGTTTACATAGTCAGACTGAAACACATATTGATTGGCGGTGGTTGAACCCACATTTTTCTGATAAAAAGTTGGATCACTAAAAGCAGTGTCAAGGGCTCCAATATATGTATCAGAATTTCTTGTAAACAAATAACCATTTTTGGACGTCGTGTAATTATAGTTTCCGTCAATCGTTAATTCTTTACCAACTTTTGGAAATGTTTTTTTGTATAATACCTGGGCATTATAATTTTGAAAAGCAGCTTTTTGATCATTAATTTGATAACCTGTCGATTTAGCGTCTATATTGTAAATGCCGCCGATATAATTTTGAACGTCATTTGTTTTAAACTCCCCGCCCACTATCATTCCATTTAAAGAAATAGTATTTCTATTGTCAATATTATAATCAATTCCTAATCTCCCAAAATTAAATAAATTCATCATCCTGGTTTTATTGTCCTGATTATAATATCCGGTCGCAATACCGCTATCAAGTTGTGTTCTTTTGGTAAAGCCCATTGTATTGTTAATAGCCTGATTAAAGGAGTACATTAAAGATGTGTTCCATTTTCCCTGCTTCACATTAATATTTGCCATACCGCCATAACGATCGCCCGTTCCTACATAGGCCATAACCATTCCGTTGTAACCCGGCTTGCCGTTCTTCTTCATTACCACATTTAGTACTCCCCCTGTTGTACTGGCATCAAATTTAACTGAAGGGTTCGTAATGATCTCCACCCTGTCAATCTGATCGGCAGGTATTTGCTGTAAAGTCAGAGTAGTTGGTCTACCATCCACATAGATCATGGGCGATTGATTTCTTAATTGTACATTCCCATCCGCGTCAACGGTTAAACCTGGAATGTTTTTCATCACGTCAACGGCCGTTCCGCCTTTTACCGAAAGATCTTTTTCTACATTATAAGTTCGTTTATCGATAGACAAAACTACGGCGCTCTTTTCCGCGGTCACTTCAACCTCGCTTAATAATTTATCGTCAACTGCCAATTTAATGTTTCCCAAATCCTGGTCTACTTTATCAGGAGGAACAATAAATACTTTTTGAGTAAAGTCTTTATAACCGATGAACTTGATTCTTACTCTCACCTGTCCAAAAGAAGGCAGGCCTTCCACAGCGAAATCACCGTTTTCTTTAACCAAACCTCCCCCTAACAGACTGTCTTTGCTAAACCATAATACCTGTACAGATGCATACTCCACTGGTTTTCCGGTATTGGCATCTAATACTTTACCAAATACTCGCCCCAGCTTAGGATCTTTCATGCCTTTTGGCATACCCGGCATTTGGGCACTAGCATTAAATCCAATTAAAAGCAAAAAAAAGACTAATAGATTTTTCATGAGGAAATTTAAAAATGTAAAGGTATAAACAATACTTACTCTCCCATAACAAATTATATAAGCGGTAGTTTATCGTGACTTGCCATTAATAGCCGCTTACAAAAAAATTCACCGCATTTTTTTAGCAAAAAAAACCTCCGTAGATAACGAAGGGTTTAAATTTATTCTGGTTTTTTAGGATCTTTTGGGGGATCAGCCGGTTTAGCGGGTGGTGTTGGCGACGCTGCCGGTGGCGGGGAACTTTTCTTTGAACTCGAACTCTTTTTAGTTTCGGACTTCACAGACACCCCACTTTCGCTAATGGCTCTTTGCTGGCCTCTGCTTGGAGGAGGAGTGTCTTTCTTTTTTTCTGTTTCTTGTGCATTGGCCGTTAAACAAGCCATAATAACCATTGCGGATAATATAATTTTTTTCATCTTTAGTTTTTTATTGTTTACAGAACCTTATGAATATCTCGACAATAGGAAAGTCTTACTTTAACATGGAGGTATTTTCATGCTCTGGAATTTACTATAAATGTACAAATTATTTCAAAAGCTCCTGAGCTTCCTGTATGGAAATAATTTCTCCTTTGAAGATGGCGATTACAAATGCCTCCACAAGACCTTTATCTGAAAGCTCCTGACGGTACTTATCCGCTTTTGAATAATCACTGAAACTACCAGCCGTGTACCTGATCATTCCTGATCCAGTGCCTTGTTTTTCAACACCTTCCAAATCTTTGGTCTTTTCTTCCATGTCATTGGAACCAGCTTTACGCAGCGCTCCTAATTGAACTTTAAAACTTACGAGCGATTTATCAATCGAGCTAAAAGATTCAATTTTCGTAATATCTTCTTTTTCATCTGTATCCATGGTCGCCTTGGTTGCGCTCATCGGAATACGTTTTCCATCTTTATAAGCCGTAATAAAAGCATCTCCGTACCCTTCCAAAACCAGGTTGGCTTTTGAATTTGCTGCTTCTTCAATGGTTTTAAACCCTTTGGTGGTATAACGGAATACATCGTCATCCGTTTTAAGCTCTAATACGGTTCCTGCATTTTTAAATACGCCTTTAGAAATTCTGTTCTTATAGGCCCCTAACTGTACGCGATACACAATATCTCCTTTTGCAAACTCATTGGCATTGGCATCTGAGTTTGAATTGGTAGTTGTTGTAGTATTAGTTGCAGCAGTTGTAGTACCAGCGTTAGCGGCTAAACCATTAATCTCATCATCGGTTAAGGTTACAATATCTCCATTCTTAAAATAACCGACCTTGGCGTTCTTACTTCCCTCAGCAATAAATTCATCTCTTCGTTTTACGGCATTCTGAATTTCTTTATAAGTTCCGGCCGTATAAAGTACAGTCGAATTATCGGGAAGGGTGGTTGATTTTACATCACCAATACTTAATAAATAGGCCATCTCATTATTTGGCACCGGGCCATCATAACGCGCTAACTCTACAGTATAAACTTTTTCATTTTTATTTGATGGCTGAGTAGCTGAAGCACTATCTTTTTTAACGGCGTAGAAATTTTCAACGATTTCCTCATTAACAACGTTTCCACTATCCATATAAGTGTTATACCAATTTTGCCAATATTCGTCAGTTAATGCTACACCTTTGTCATTAACTTCAATTCCTTTAGGCGATGCCAATTCATCATCTGAATGATTTGGCACTCCATCATTATCATCATCAAAAGGACAACCGCCTGCATCCACTTTAACCCCTTTGGGCGTTCCATGACATTTATCATCCCAGTCTTTTACACCATCTTCGTCATAATCGCCTCTATCAATGGCAAGCCAGTCAACGTTATCAAAATAATCATCTGGTAGCGTATCTCCCTTGATTTTTTTCTTGAATACCAGGTCATATTGCAAAGCAAAAGATGTGTAAACAAAATTGTCTTTTTGCTTTGTTCCACTCCTGGTTCCGATACTATTATTCGTAATACCATCAATATAGTCAGTTGTAGAAAAATAATACTGAAACCCAAGCTTAAAATCAAAACGATCTGTTATTTTCATCAATGCCCCTGCCCCTACCGGGAAAGCCCAAGCGCGCTCCTGATATTTACCAAAGCCATCCTGATTCTGTTCCCGGATGTCGGTTTCATAAATATAATCTCTATTTAAATTAACAGCCAAAGAGGCGGTAGGTGCCGCCTCATCTATGTTCTTAATAGAACCATCACTCCAGTAATAATATTTATTGCCATTTTTGTCGTATTGATCTGTTTTGGACAGGAACTCAAAAGAACTGACTCCTACAGAAACCCAGGGGCGAATGCGGCACCGATCGGGAATAAAATTTCCAAAATCGTACATTAAACTTAAGCCACCTGAACGTATTTCGGATTGAAAATTTACCTGGCGATTATCTACCCATTCGTTTGCGCCGAGTTTTCCAAATAAAATATTAAAATTTAATTGAAGTGGCTTATATAAACGCTGTGAAACATTGAGATCGTAAGCTATTCTTGCTGTCCAAGGTGCCTGATAATGTTTTGCATACAAATCACCATGAAAGGATAACATCCCGGCTCCTAAAGAAACTTTTGGTTTAAATATATCGCCTAAAGCAGGAGGATCAGTTGACTTTTTTTCGGATTTTAACGTGGGAGTTGCAGCGGCGACACGTTCAACTTTTGCAGAAGTATCCGTTTGAGCTTTTGCAAAAGAACAAATTAAAATAAGAAATATAAAAAGTACTCTTTTAAGCATTAAATGTGGCTTGTACGCAAAATTAAGAAAAATGGTTTATTTAAACCATTTTTGACTGGTAATCATAAGTGCTTCCTGAACTGTTATTCTTTTAGCTCCGTTATAAGCAACCACAAAAGCACTATTACAACCTTTTTGTTTTATATTTTCTCTGTGTGAACGCGCATCTGCGTATTGATTAAAATTACCAACCATAAATTTATTAAACCCCTGCGCCATTTCACTTTTTATATTTTCTGAAATATTAAATTTCTTTGATAAGACATCGGCCTGAATTGCATTCACAAACGCACCGATTTGAACATTATACATGACATTTCCTTCTTTTCTGGCCACTGTTTCTTTTGGCTCGGTTTTAACCGGCTCTGAAGTCACAGGCTGCGTTGTGGTAACCGCTTCTGTTTTAACAGGTTCTGTATTTGTAACAGGCGGCGTTACAGGCTCTGCAGCAACGGTTGCTGTTGCAGGCGTCTCAGTTTGTACTACGGCTGTAGTTGCATCACCACTAATAGCGTCAATAGGCATTTTAACTTTTTTACTTTGATCATTTTCTAAGTAAGAAAACTCCCCATTGTCTAATTTAGCATCTGCTGATGCTGAAGATGTTTTTTCTAGAATATAAGATATTGTTAGTTCTTCGTCGTTTGGTAACGAAACCCAAACAAATTTTAATTTTCCGTCTGCCACTGAGAATGAACTTCCGTTTAGTTTGTCGCCCTTTGCGTTGAAGCCCAGTGGTAGTACTTCCTGATACTTTGCAAACCCTTTAATATTTCCTTTTTTAATTTTCACTTCAACATTATATTCACTGGCTGTTGGGCCGGGAGTAATACGCCTGGCAGAAACAATATTGGAATTTGGTTCAGTAGGGTTATCAAAGGAAGCAGTGGATGATGTAGATGCTGGAACTGCTTCTGTAGTGGCTGGAGGGGTAGAGGTGGTTTCAGGCGGTGTAGAAGACGTGGCAACCGGTGTAGCCGAGCCGTCGCCAATGGTAATTTCAGCCGGAGTCATTTCAACTACCTCTTTATTATTATTGTTTACAAACGAAAATTTAGAAGTTATAGCTTTTGTACCAGCTGCCGAAGCATCCGCAACAATTGTAAATTTAACGGTGAACTCGGGATCACTTGGCATTGCTGTCCAGATAATTTTAGCAATATTGGTGGCAAAAGAAAAATTACCTGTTTTGCTATCCAGTTCTTTAACAGTAAATCCTTGCGGAACTTCTAATTGAAGTTTTGCAAAGCCGCCGATAGTAGCCTTATTAATTTTTATTTCTGCCACAAACTCTGTTCCGACAGCCGCATTTTTAGGGAAGTTTCCTGAAATACTCACCGGCGTATCCCCGAAAAAAAAGCTGAATAAAAATACGGATACAGTGTTAAATAAAATAATAAGTGGTTTTATCATATTGCTGGTTTACTGCTCAAAGAAAAAGTCAATGAGCTTATTTATCTTCTCAACATTGAATGAGTTTGCTCCTTCAAAGAACCCATCAATAGTTTGTGTAATTTCTGCGGCTGAAATATTACCGTCTTTATTGTAGTCGGCCTCAATAAACTCTGCAGGTATTTTAGATGCTTTTCCGGTTTGCGTTTGATTTTGTTTAGATTTTGCCTCTATTTCTTTTAAATAACTTAAACTAGGAGCATTATTAAAACCTTCGCTTCTTTCCGATGATAAACTATCCCATGCTAACTGACGTTTAGCCATTGCTTCTTCATCAATTGTTACACCGAAGCCATCCACTTTTGCACCTTTTTTAGATGCTAATTCTTTATCCATGTAATCAAAAACCCCATCTTCATCCTTATCATCCGGGCAACCTTTTCCATCTACCTTAACTCCTTTTGGTGTTCCTAAACATCTATCCTCTAAATCTTTAACCCCATCCCCATCTGTATCCGAGTTATCTACCGCTTTAAAATCTACATTACTGTATGCATCTTTTGGTTTTTTACCAAAGTGGATGTTAAGTCCTACGTTTGCCGACGCCCAACTATCATTACCTCCGTTTTTATAGCCATCCAGATAATCGCTCATACAAATATTATAAGTTACACCAACACGCAAACTGGTGCGGAAACCCATGTTAAATTTGGCGCCAACTCCCAAAGGAATATAAAAAGTGTTGCGTGCAAAATTAGAAACTGTATCTTTTAACTGGGTTTCATATTTGTAATCTCTTTTCAAAATAGCTGATATCGGATCGTTGGCCGGAGCCTCCACTAAATTTCTGATCGATCCATCCGTCCAATAATTGTAAACAGTGCCATTCTTATCTCTTAAATCACCATAAGGATCAAACATGAGGTAACCAAAACCAGCATGAATGTATGGAGATACATCTTTTGGCTTTTCTCCCAGACGATCAAAAAAAGCATATAAATTGAGGCCACCACCCATAACGGTTGATTGAAAATTTAAATGAGAGCTCTTATCATTATCGGTTCCTGCTAATTTACCATACATCCCATCTATACCAATGCCCAATACTTTACCTATACGATACTCTATGCCAAGATTATAACCCAGACGCATGTCACTAAAAAAGTTAGCGTTATTCTTTTTTCCAACGTCACCTAAAAACTTTAGGCCACCCGCTTGCGCTGTAACAGACAATTGGGCAAAAGATGTATTTAAAACAACCAAGCAAACCGCTAAAAAAGATAGTTTTGTAGAAAGTCTTTTCATAAATTTATCGTTTAATAATCGATTAAATTAGTTGTTTTCTCGACAAAAACAAAACTAAACCAAAAAAAAGGGAAGTTTTTTGAGGTAAATCGGTAATTTTAAACAAAAGAATGTTAGTTAACTTTTAAATTGGGCATTTTGTAACGCTTTTGAAGTTCAAAAGTGTGTTAAATATGGTCAACTCACGTTCCTGGCACTTTAGCAGCTCTTAAGCCTAAATTATTAGCGCTCCTTATTATTTTGACTCATTAATCTCAGTAATTTTAGGTGAGAAACGATTCCTCCCAGGTAAGTTGTTTGATTGGGAGATATCCCATGTTGTAATAACACGCGGTATAAAATTTTATTTAAACGTGGATAATGAATATGGTGATAATGCGGGAATAAGTGATGAGCGATGTGGTTATTAAAACCGCCCAATATAAAATTAGCTATTTCGCTGAAAGGGTGCATATCGTTTGAGCTTTTGACCTGATTCATTAACCAGGAAGTTTTTATAACGCCATTTTTATCTGTTGTTGGATACTCCGTTTGTTCAACATGATGCGTCATAAAAAACGTAAAAAGTAAAAACAGCGATTGTGAAAGATGCATTAATAAAAAACCCAATAAAATGATATACCAAGCCTGGGTTGAAAAAAACAGAGGCAATACAAGTATAAAAGTAAGGTAGAATGTCTTTTGTATCCAAAATGACAGATGGTACCTGACGTTTTTTTTTGCCGTGTATTCATCTTTCGAAAACAATATAATAACATCTTTTATGAATACCCAGAACAGAGAGTAAGTCATATAAGCAAACGGTGCATATATATGCTGATAACGATGATACCAAAAATGCAAGCTATTTGGAATAACACGGATGAGTTTTGAAATTTTCAGGTCAGAATCATAATCTTCCACGTTAGGCGCATAATGATGTGAATTTATATGTCGCTGCTTCCAAGCCTCGGCGTGCGCGCCAACCAGCGTGTAAATAAAAACAAAACAAAAATGATTAAGTCTCTTGCTTCTGAAGACGGTATTGTGTGAAAAATCATGCGAAAAATTAAAAGCAAAAAGTAAAGATATAAAGCCATACAGAACAAAACACAAAACGAAAATCGCCGGAGTTCGCACTATAAATAATGTATAATAACTTAAAATTGTCAATGAAAAATAGAGGATAAATTTCAATCCTACCTTTAAAATAAAATCGTTTCTATCAATGGTAAGCTCTGTATCCACTTGTTGATAAATGGTTTTTAGCAATTCACTGTCGCCGGAAATGTGAATATGTTTATCTCTCATAGGTTGCAGATTTAAATTGTTGGTGTTGCCCCATAGCTTTTAAAAATCTAAAATGTGAGGCGAGTGATTTTCTATATGGCATTTCCATATAAACCAATCCGTGCTTTTGAGCTATTTCCTTAAACATTGGTAATATATTAAGGTAGTGAACGTGACAAATATTTGGCAATAAATGATGCAATGCATGTGCATTAAAACCACCTAATGTCCAGTTGAAAAATACACTATCTGCATTATAATCAACGGAAGTACACATTTGCAATTTAGGCCAACTCATATTAAGTTTATTATCAACATCGGGAACAGGATGCTTTACAAAGTCGGATAAATGAGAAACCCCGAGTACACCAACAAATAGCAACGAGATAAAAAAATGATTGAACAGGAAAGCTAATAAAACGGTGGTGACACTAAATTCCAAACAATAAGCGGGTACAATAATCATATAACATATATATATAAATTTAAAAAAAACAAGTTTTATGGCCTCTGTAAAAGGAATTTGTATGCTAATAGTACGGCTTGAATAATTGACAAGCATTAAAGTATCACGGAAAAAAAACCAATTGATAGAATACAATAAATAAAGAAACGGCGCATATATAAACTGATATCTATGAAACCACTTTAGCTTTTGATTCTCGGTCATCCTGAACAGAGGATTGTTAAGGACATCAATATCACTTCCCTCTATATTAGTATACAGGTGATGAGAGTCATTGTGGTTTTTGCCCCATACATAAGCGTTATTTCCCTGGAGGTTAAAGCTAAGCGAGAACAAGAGTTTGTTCCAGAATTTACTTTTTACAGCTACGCCATGTGCCGCATCATGAGAGATATTAAACGCAGTTAAAAGAACGGAGAGACCCATTAACATATAGAATATATAAAAACCTGTTTTTGTTGTACTGTTCATCATCAGTACATAGAACAAAACATCCAAACCGAAATAAAGCACAATCTTAAATAACATAGTTCTATTTCCTGTTTTATTTAGTCCATGTTGACTAAAGTATTGATCAACTCTTTGGTTTAATTCTTTATAGAATTCAGAACCTTCGTCCTTTGCGAATTTTAGCTTGTTCATGTTGTGTGATTTTTAAAATAAGTACTATTTATTTTTGGCATTAAATCCTAAAGACGCGCCAATTCTAAATCCATCATTACTGGGAATTACATAGATATTGACCGGTAAATTAAGTTTCCCTGATTTAAACGTGCGACCAAACGCCAATACAAAACCTGTTTGAACAGCATAATCTCCGCGGCTGTCTAGGCGCTCTTTAATTTTATAAGGATTTTTTACATTTGCATTCTCCGGATTGGAATCCCACTCCTGCTCTCTATGCCATATATTTGATTCGTCATAATATCCCTTGGCCTTCGGCGACAAATTAATGGTTGGCCCCAATGCGAATTCCCAACCATTTACATTACTTCGTAAACCATGCAGTAATGAAAAGCCTGGAATAAAATATCCCTGATCTACACCCGTTATCATCGGCACAAATTCAAACAAGGCTTGTATCTTGCCTTCGTTTAAATATTGTTTTTCAAACTGATAACCAAACTGAAACATTAAGGGTACCGCTTCAAATCCACCCACCGATTTATCTTCCTGTAATCTTTGTCCCACGTTGCCGGTAAAACAAACAAACCCTAAACGAGGACCGTCCAATCGCAATCTGTCCTTTTTTGGATTATTCAACGCATTGTCAAAACCATTGCGTTGTGTTAACTTTGCAAGCAGATTTGGGTCTACTGATTTATTGAACATGGTGCGCACTGTTACATTAGTAA
Organism: Bacteroidota bacterium; assembly: GCA_040387475.1. Taxonomy (GTDB): domain Bacteria; phylum Bacteroidota; class Bacteroidia; order B-17B0; family Aurantibacillaceae; genus UBA4416. The sequence goes on from JAZKDT010000022.1 coordinate 40,548, forward strand.
ATGCCTGCAATTCCTCCGGCAAATTAAGAAACTCCATCACGGTTGTTTTTTCAATGGATTTAGACTTCACATCAATTAAACGCAAGGTATAAATAATAGATTTTGGATACAGTTCAATACTTCCACTCAGCATTTTATCAGAATGAATAGTCTCACCAATTTCTGTTAAACATAATTTGCCATAGCAATTATTGACCGTGAGTTTATTTTTCTCTACCATGTAAGCCACATCGTAACGGTCCATAACTTCAAAGGTGTCAAGTTTCTCCAACTCAGTTCTCACGAGGTTTCCCATTTGTTGTGGCTCGCTTTTTAATCCGGAAATATCGATAGAAAGAATCGTTAAGGTTTGCTTTTGCGTAGAGTTGCTTTGTGCGGTTAGGTTGGTAGCTAACATCAACAAAGCGCCTGCAATAATTGATTTAATTGTTTTTTTCATAATACTAAATTTTAAAAAGTATGTTTTAAGTGTTTAATAAATAACGTCGAAGAAGGAGTTTATTCCATTGTTGGTCATGCTTTCATTGCCGTATAAGCATCTGATGTTTTTGACGGTGTTTTTTGTGACGATAACTGCAATAAACACCATAGCGCATATAGCCGTAAGGTGCATTGTCCTTTTTAGAGTTGGTTTCATGGTATATTTTTAAGGGTTAATAATTAATTATGTATGCTGTTATATATATTTACAATATCCTCGCGCTTACTTTTTTTCTTGTTTCGATAAACGATATTTACTACGTGACCCGAAATTCTAAGGGCAGCGCCTATAATAAAAGCCGAAACCAAATTGGATGTGTTTTCAGAACCGGCACCACCATTGGCGCCAAACGCGCTTCCCAGGGCCGCAAAATGAATTCTCGCACCACATGCAAACAAAGCAGGAGCAAGAACAGCCTCTTTTAATTTATATTCGTTCAGCTTTTTAAATTCCTTTTTTAGTGTGATCTGAGTTTCGGGAGATGATAAACTCATAACAACTGATTTCATTTCTCTATCATGAATGGTTCTGTCATGATATTTCATTCTGTTTCCTCTAAGTCTTATCTTATCAGGATTCTCTTTGTATTCAACGAACTTTACAACAGGCTCCACAACTTTTATTGAATCAGTTACTCCATTGAAGTATTTTATTAAAAATATCTCAGCTTTAGAAGACAAATAATTTGGCCCATCCAGGTTATCCGCTCGTTGGTACTTAATTTCTGAAACACCTACTTCTGTTATCCTGGCTACAACCACCGTCTTATTTTTGAAATAAATAGTATCCTGTGCACTCACTAAAAAGGCACAAAGGAGTAAAACAACAGTTAATGTTACTCTTGGATTGACCGGTAATAATTTTTGAATATTATTGTTATTTTGCTTTTCTGATTTTTTTGCCCGTTCAAGCATCACAAAAAGATTAGCCAAACAAACTATACCAGTACTTACCAGTAAAGTGATTTTTTCGATAGCGTTTAAAGTTTCCATAATTTAAATAATTTTATAGGTCAAAATTAGCTTGGCGGCGAGCAGGGATGAAACGGCTATGTAGACACTAATTCTCTATAATTGCAAAAAATCATAAACCAGGAACAGTTCATCATGAAGAGAGGCGTTTTTTTGCAAAAAATCCAACTGAAAGTGACAGCATTTGCATTTTTCGCAAATAATGAGTATTTTTAATAGTATTTTATACTACATACAATTGACCAAAAAATCACTTTTAGTATAGTTATAACTCACAAAAAAACGGGTAAACAGATGAATAAATCAAATAGTAATAAACAAATCGCGAAATCTGCATTTGAAATGCAGGAAGTGTTTATTAAGCATCTCAAACAAGCCGTTCCGGCTAACGTTTCATTGGTAGATGACATTGCTGATCTATTAAAAATCAGCAACGATAGTGCTTATAGGCGTTTGAGAAACGAAACCGAATTGAGCCTGGACGAAACCTATAAGATCTGTAAACACTATCGTATTTCGATTGACTCCGTGTTTTCTAATAATAATGATTCTGTCACTTGTAATTATATCAAACTCACTGATTCTACACTTAATTTTGAAAGCTATTTAACCGGTATTTTGAACCAATTAATAAAACTGCAAAAATCAGATACTGCAAAAATTATTTATGCCGCCGAAGAAATTCCGATATTTCATTCATTCTATTCTAAAGAATTAGCCGCTTTCAAACTTTTTTACTGGCAACGCTCTGTTTTAAATGTACCCGAATATCAAACCAAAAAATTTGACCTCGATTCTATCCCCGAAAAACAACTGCAGTTAGCTGCCGATATTTATCAAAACTATCTTACGGTACCTAGTACTGAAATCTGGACGGATGAAACCATACAAACCACTATCAAACAAATAGAATATTACTTCGAATCCGGAGCTTTCAAAGAAAAAGAGGATACGATAAGTGTGTTACAGGAATTAAAGAAAATGATGCAGGCTATAAACCGCTATTCTGAGCACGACAATAAAAATGAAAAAGGAAATTCGCTCGTTACTCCATTTAGTTTATATAACAGTGATTTGGTTATCGGCACTAACTGTATCCATATCAATGTTGAACAGTCGGCTTATTCATATATCTCGTTCAACACTATGAATTCGTTAACAACGGGCAATCAACAGTTTTGTGAAGAGATAGAACACTGGATGAAGAACCTGATCAAAAAATCGACGTTGATAAGCGGCATAGCCGAAAAACAACGCTTTCAATTTTTCAGCAAAGCCTACAAAGCTATTGACTTAAGTATTGAACGCATTAAAAACTACTAATATGAATTCACAGTATAATGTCATTATCGTTGCTGGCGGAACAGGTTCTCGAATGCAATCAACCATCCCTAAGCAGTTTATTGAAATAAAAGGAACGCCTGTTTTAATTCACACTATCCAAAAATTTATTGATTTTGATGAATTTATCCATGTGATTGTGTGTGTTCATAAAGATTATTTAACTGACGCCAATTTTATGTTAGCCGAACATTTTCCGGATAAAAACATACAAACGGTTGTTGGTGGTGAAACCCGTTTTCATTCGGTAAAAAATGGTTTAAATTGTATCAGCAATAAGAATGATATAGTGGGCATACATGATGCGGCAAGACCATTTGTGAATGTAGACACCATAAAGCGGTGTTTTGAAACGGCAGCAAAGAAAGGAAATGCTATTCCGGTTGTAGCCGTTAATGAAAGTATGCGCATGGTAACCAACAGTATTAATAAAGCAGTAAGCCGGGATGATTACAAAATTGTTCAAACGCCTCAATGTTTTATAGTATCCAAAATTAAAGAAGCATTTGAACAGGATTATACACCGTTTTTTACTGATGATGCTACTGTATTGGAGCGGCTGGATGAAACAATCAACCTGGTTGAAGGAAACGCGGAAAATATAAAAATCACCAATCCTTATGATCTGAAATTTGCAGAACTATATTTGTAATTTTAAATTTTCATTTATAAATCTCCCGAATCGCTTGTTCGGACTTGCAGGTTAATGGCGTGCCAAAAAAGTCGTGAATGGTAGGTTTATCCAAAAATGCTATCAACATATTTGCAGCAGTTAAAAAAATATGAAGTCGACTCATATTAATTTTAACGGGCGGATACGAAAAGCCTGCAGAACGCTACGAGTAGTGAAACACTAAATCTAACAATGAAAAAAATAATTTTACTACTAGTTGCCGCCGCCAGTCTGAGCAGCTTTGCCGGAAACCAAAAAAAACAAGTTCCCACTGCTTCAACCTCTACAAAAATAACTTATGTTATTACACCACAACCTGTCGACCCTTCACTTATACCTTTAGACTGTTGCAAATTTACCAACCTGGGATATAGTTGGCTTGACGGCTGCTATACAATTTTATATAATTGCTGGGAACCTTGTGGGAACCATAGCTGGTGTATAACATCCTGTAAAGGAGGCGTAAAGATTAGGGGAGAAAGAATTGCTGCGGGCAGTAATGGTCCTGTTAAAGTAAGTTTACCATTAACTACGGGCCTTGTTAATCCTGAAACATTTGATGTGAATAAAGATCCGGTTTTGCAAATGATAAAAATAAATAGAATTAAAAATTCGGTCATCACGATTCCCAATGATTTTACTGTTGAATCAGAAGACTATACGCTTGTTATTAAAAAGGGAAACTACCAGATCCTGAATTCAGAATTATTGGTAATAGCCGAATAAATCTCACTTTTAAATTTGCTCAAAATAGAATTTGATTCTATTTTGAGCTTTATACGCATCATGAAAAAAATACTGCTCGGAATTCTTACACTATCATTGCTATTTAATGCATATTGTTTAGTACAGCACATAAAAAGAAAAAAGAATTATATATCACCAAGAGATTTGATGGACGTTAATCCCATAGGAAAAGAAAATGGAATCGAAAACTTTGAGGAACAATTAACTGACGTTGACCCTTTTCTTTACAAGAATAAAAATTACTTTCTGATTCAAACCTGGAATTCCATTACCTGCACCTTCGAAGGGCAAAAAATATATATGAAAATTCTCGATAGCATAGCGGGTCATTACAAAAATGGCACCCTTGGTTTTCTATTTGTGACGGAAATGAGCCAGGGCGCCATTGATGCGTATCAGAAAAATCAAAATTTTTATTTTAAACATGTCACATTTGTTCCCAGTGCCAATGACTTCATTTCTTCCGTTTTTATTCAGAAAAAATTAAAATTTAAAAAACATCCTGCACAGTTTATCATTAATAAAAAAGGGGATATCCTGTACTATAAAACCACTCCATACACAGATGTCTCAAAAGATACCGTACTGATTTATAACTTAAATAAGTTCAATTTATGAAATTTATATTAAGGGTGCTATTACCCATCTCGCTGGTCGTAAATATTTACTATGTATCGCAACATTATCAACAGTATCAAATCGACCAAGCAAATAAGTCTATGTTTCCCAGCAAAGAACATGCCCGGGAAGACGGTATGATCTATTTGAAAAAAAGAATTGTAGATAATTACGCGAACCTAAAATCAAAGAAATATTATTTCATCAATATATGGAACCTGGTGTGTGGACCCTGTATTAAAGAAATGCCCCTACTGGATTCGATGGTGATGCACATCGACCGAAAGAAAATAGGATGCATTTTCTTAACCGAAAATGGAGACAAGGTCGTGAATGATTTTTTAGAACGAAAAAAACATCGGCCCATCAATTTCTCGTTTATCAATGATGCAGATTACTATATCTCATCGGTTATGAGCCAAAAAGAATCGCAGGTTACCACTTATCCCATACAATTAGTTATTGATTTAGAGGGCAATATTAAATACTTTGCAAGTGGAACCATTGAAAGCGCTAACGACACCACCTTGATTAATTTTATGAACAGGCTGCCTTAGGCTAACAATAAACAACTTCAATAAAATTTCAATACTGGTTAAAACTGCTTAAATTTATCTTTTTTAATCAGAAGATAGATGACAACCGAAGATATAGCAGACGCGTTAGAGATTACCGGCAAGTTAATGGAATTGCACAATGAAAATCCATTTAAAATAAAATCCATTAATAGCGCAGCTTATAAATTAAGCAAAACACGTTTGGATCTCACAAACCCATCAGTGGAAGAATTAACCAAAATTGAAGGGATTGGAAAAAGCCTTGCTGAAAAAATCATTGAATTCCACAGCACCGGAACCAGCAAAGAGCTACGTGATCTTATAGCCAACACACCTGCCGGAGTAGTAGATATGTTGGGAATAAAAGGATTGGGTCCCAAAAAAGTACGGCAACTTTGGGTTGAACTGGAGCTGGAAAGTGTTACAGAACTTTTGTACGCCTGCAACGAAAATCGTTTGGTTGAATTAAAAGGGTTTGGCGAAAAAACGCAAAATGCGATCATTCAGAATATTCAGTTCAAAATAAAAAATACCGGCTGGTTTCATTATGCTTATGCCGAAAAAATCGGGCAACCTATCATTGATGCGCTAAAAGAGCAAACAGACCTGGTAAGCTTTACCGGCGCCATGTATCGCAAATGCGAAACCATTGAAGAAATTGACATTTTGGTTGGAGATGAAAACATTGACCTCGATGATTTTGTTTCTGAAACTATTCCTTTGAACTTCATTACCGTTAACCCAAACTTATTTTATAGGAAACTGATTGAGACCTCTTCGGCTAAATCACACCTGGATGGCATTGGGTTTACTGCACTTCAGACCAAAAAATATGATAGCGAAGAATCGGTATACGCAAGCTTAAACATACAATATTGCGAACCTGAATTACGCGAAGGGCTATTTGAATTGGAAAAAGCAAAAAACAACCAGTTACCAAAACTGATAGACTATGCCGATCTCAAAGGCATTCTACACAACCACTCTACTTACAGTGATGGTATGAACACATTGGAAGAAATGGCTGTGTATTGTAAGCAATTAGGATATCAATATCTGGGAATTTGCGATCATTCGAAAACTGCTGTATATGCTGATGGTTTAAAAGTTGAAACTGTATTATTGCAACAACAGGAAATTGAAAAATTAAACAAACAACTATTTCCGTTTAAAATATTTAAAGGTATAGAAAGTGATATTTTGGGAAATGGCGATCTTGATTATGAGGAAGATATTTTAAAAACATTTGATTTTATTGTTGCATCCGTTCATGCTAATTTAAAAATGGATGAGGAAAAAGCCAATGCGCGCTTAATTAAAGCAATTGAAAATCCATACACAACAATTTTAGGACATCCAACAGGTCGTTTGCTGTTGGGCCGTCCAGGCTATCCTATTGATCATAAAAAAATTATTGATGCCTGTGCAGCCAATAAAGTGGTTATTGAGTTAAATGCGCATCCCTACCGTTTGGATATTGACTGGCGCTGGATACCCTACTGCCTTGAAAAAGGGGTAATGATATCTATCAATCCGGATGCACATCAATTGAAAGGATACCATGATATGCGCTATGGAACCATGGTGGCAAGGAAAGGGCTTTTAACAAAAGATAACTGTTTAAATGCAATGGATTTAAATACATTTGAAAATTATCTATTTGCAAAAAAATAATTATCTTGCTTATAAACTCACTGCAGTTGCTTTGTTGGTTTACACCCTCTCCTATGCCCAAAGCGATAGTTGCGCGTTTTTTGGCGACAAAATAATCTACCCTTATTATCATCCGGCACCCCCCACCAACGGAAAGGACTTTTATACACTAAAAAAAGAATTTCGCAATGCAATTACTGCACAAACCACTTTTAATGGTATTATAACAGTTAATTTTTTCATCAACTATAAAGGAGAAACAAATTATTATCGTACACAGGTCTGCGACTTAAATTATCTTCCTCTAAGCGTTACCGAAGAGATTGAGCCTTTGTGCTCGCAAATCCTCGAAACAATCAAACACTTGTCGCCTTGGAACCCTCCATATGACGACAAAAAGAACCCCATCAATATCAGAAAGTTTTATTCATTTAGATTCAATAACGGAACACTCATTGAAATACTTCCTAAATAGCTGGCTGTTTATATTCACGTTCTGTGGATTGAACTCAAAAGGTCAAACCGACTCCCTGTCATTGTATAAACTTGCACATTGTACAAATTTATGTAATCCAACGGCGCTTTTAAAAATATTAGAAGATAAAAAATACACAAAAAAAGAGATATTGGAAATAGGCACTTCCATTGCTTATTTTGGAAACGATCAATGTGCCAATGAATTAATGAAAATGTGTATTGCTAAAAATGACAGCATCACAGCCGGTGATTGGCACGCCTACTCTGTTCAAAACACAAAGCATGGCAATTATGCAGAAGGAGTTCAGGCACTTGAAAAAAGTTTAGCCATAAACGCTAAGGAAGTTGAAGGTTATTATGGCTGGGTGTTGCTTTACTATTACAGGGATTATGCAAAGGCACTCAAACACCTAATTCACTACGACGATCTCACACCGAAAGACGTAGACGCTCCCGTAGGTGAAAACATTCACTTTTTAAAAGGCTTATGTTATTATCAATTGAATCAATTCCAGAATGCAATCAAAGAGTTTGAAGTAAATGAAACATTTGAAGTAAGTCATTTCGGGCAAAAGAATTGTAATACTTACATTTATTTTTATATAGCACGTTGCTACGAAAAAAACAATGACTTGAAACAAGCAGACACATATTATAAAAAAGCAATCAGGCAGTCGAAGTTTCCCGTAGAGGCTAATTATTACCTGGGACTTCTTTACATCAAAAACAACCAAACAGATAAGGGTAAAAAATTACTTCAAAACGCACTTCATTTTATCAAATTAGGATACAAACAACAGGATATATACATCGAACTTTTTGACGAAGTTTACCTGACACAGATTGAAGAAGCCCTGAAATAATTATCGCCGCTGAACTTATCACCGCTCTTTTTGTTATACCACTAATCTTTATTATCTTTAATAGCATAAACATATACTATGGCCAATTATTTAATTTGTGATAACTGTCAGCATAAAAATCCTGTCAATTCTGAACGCATGGTATTTTGTAAGGGTTGCGATAAAAAGTTAGCTAATAATTACCTTGACTGGAAAAAGTCAAAGTTTGATTCGTCTTTTGAATCTTATGTTTTAAGAGAAACTACTGAGAATGGTGAAATAAATACAGAAGCGATTATGCCACAAAAAGAAGGCATTTTTAAAAGATCAAAATCGGTATTGATATCGCATACAATTCCTGAAGTGAAAATATTTTTAGGATCAACTGTGATATTAATTGCCTTATTTTTTGTTCTAACCAGTACATTTTTTACTAGTAGTAGTAGTTCAGCGAAGATTGAAGGCAATGCGTATCTTTCAGAAGTAAAATGGGGAACATACCCTATTACGCAAACTCTTTCTTTATCAGTTCCGTTTGAGTTAAAAGAGTCTGAATCTGTACTTCCGGGCTATATGCATCATTACATTGAAAATGCTAAAAGTCAAAAATCTGAATCCTCTAACTCATTTTCTGTAACAGTTGAAAAAATAAATTTTGATGCATTACATACGATTGAAAATTCAGCATTTATTGGTGTGAACGATGCTTATATGAAAAGTCCCGGAGTTGACATTTTAAAGGAAGAAGGGTTACATACAAGAATTAAAGGCTATAGAACCTATGTAGAACATGGCAGCTATGTGAAGGATGGAAACGAATACCTGTACGAGAATTATACGTTGACAAAAGGCACCGAAGGGGTAAAAATTATTTTAAGCTATTTAAAGAATGATCATCTGCTATGCCAATACGCTGATATTGTGACCAAAAGTTTATTAAAGAACAAAACGATTATCTAGCCCTATGCCTTTTCTTAATTCCATAGCATCCTGGCTTATGAAGAAGCGGATGCACCAGGTAGAACTATTCATGAAGTATCCGCATGACGTGCAGGATGAATGGCTTCATAAATTAATTTCCTCAGCTAAAGATACAGAGTTTGGAAAGCTTCATGATTTCAAATCTATTTCTAATTACGAACAATTTAAACAGCAGGTCCCAACACAGGATTACGAATCGTTGAAACCGTACATAGAAAGAACCCGACGTGGTGAACAAAATTTATTATGGGATACTGAAATTAAATGGTTTGCCAAAAGCAGTGGCACTACCGATAAAAGTAAATTCATACCTGTTAGCAAAGAATTTTTAGATGGTTGCCATTATAACGGAGGGCGAGATATGATCACCTTTCATTGCATTAACAATGCCGATACTAAATTATTCACCGGTAAAAATCTGGCATTGGGCGGTAGTTTTAAAACAGATCACTTTGGTGAGCATGATTCCTTTCATGGAGATGTGAGTGCAATCATTATACAAAATTTACCAATGTGGGCTGAATATTTTAGGGCTCCCGACGTTAATATTGCCCTCATGGACAATTGGGAAGATAAACTGGAAAAAATGGCCAACTCCATGGCCGACGAAAATGTGACCAGCTTAGCCGGTGTACCGAGTTGGATGCTAGTTCTGATTAAACGTATTTTAGAATTAAAAAAAGTGGATACGTTAAAAGATGTATGGCCAAACCTTGAAGTATATTTTCATGGAGGAGTAAGCTTTACTCCTTACCGTGAATTATTTGATCAGCTTTTTAATAATAATAAAATTGCATACATGCAATTATACAGCGCCTCTGAAGGCTTTTTTGGCATACAGGATGAGCGCGTAAGCAATGAAATGTTATTGATGTTGGACTACGGGATTTATTATGAATTTATCCCGGTATCCGAATTACAAAAGCAAAATCCACGTACCTATAATTTATCAGAAGTACAAAAGGATAAAGATTACGCCATGCTCATCAGCACTAACGCAGGATTATGGCGTTATCAGGTTGGCGATACGATCCGGTTTACTAATTTAAATCCCTACCGCTTCATTATCACCGGAAGAACCAAGCAACACATTAATGTGTTTGGCGAAGAGTTAATGATACACAATGCTGAGTTTGCATTAAAAACAGCCTGCGAAAAAACGCGCGCACATATCGTGGATTTTACGGCTGCGCCCGTTTTTATGAACGAAACAACCGGAGCGCATGAATGGCTGATAGAATTTGAACAGGAACCAAACAATTTAGATTACTTTAAAAGTGTATTGGACGACACCTTAAAACAGATCAACAGCGATTATGAAGCCAAGCGTTTTAATAATTACGTTCTTCAGTTTCCTGTTATAAAAGCTTTACCCAAAGGCACTTTTTATAATTGGCTTAAAGCGAATAATCGTTTAGGCGGGCAATTTAAAGTGCCGCGCTTAAGCAACGACCGCAAAATTTTAGAAGATGTTTTGAAGAGCATTAACTCTTAGTAAAAAATATTTGCACTTGTGTAAGTATTCAAAAACAATCTGGCTTTTCTTACCCTCTGATCAGGCCGGTACAAAAACTGTTTACCTGCCGTGTCAATCATAGGGATATATAAATTCTGCGCCTTGTTCCATTTTTTGGGAACAAAAGGCAAATCATGAATAATTTTATTTTGAACTACATTTCTTATTTGCTCGGCATCAACCCCGGCATTCGCTTGCAGATACTGTCCGAATGGATCAGCATACTTTACTTGCGCGCTTAACAACCCGTGTGATAAATTACTGTAGATACCATTCTCTGTATTCATGTAACCTTTTTTAGGAAACAAAGAATCGTTTCGCACGCCCGAACCCATTTGCCCTGTCCACATAGTGCAATTCACAGCATATTGAAAATGGTGATCCTGATACTGCAATAGAAATGCGCCGGTCCGGAATCGGTCCAACGTAGGTTTAGCTAACAGATCATTTTCTATCAAAAATGATACATGATAGAACTGAAGTGCAACGATACCGGTAACCTGTGAGGTTTTAATTTTATTGCGCCATATATTGTAACTGTAAGCAACCGAGTTTCTGTACCGGGTTTGATTTCCAACAGAACTTATAAACCGGTTCCGTTCTTTTAGTTTGTCGCCATAGCCAAGGCACAAACCCAATGCGCCGCTAAACTCGGTGTGCTCGCCACGGGGCCCGAGATTTCTGAAGTTGTCATATACTCTGAACGAAGCATTGATCTGTGCAAAATCGTAAACGCCATATGCTTGCAATACAATTCCAAAACGTTGTACATGGGTTCCCAAAGCGCTCACAAATCCTACATTAAATCCGTACTCTTTTCCAATACGCAATTGGGCTGAAGTGGTAGAATAAAATCCTATTAAAATAATAATGAATTTTATTCTTTTCATGAGACTAGGCTATATGTTTTAAGATTTCACTTTTTAAAGCGTCAATATCAACGGTTACCCCACTGGTTATTACATCGGCCTGTCCGTAAAATTCTTCCCGCACTTTTAATAGATTTTCTATGTATAATAACATGTCGGCATCCGCTTTATCTTTGATTAACGGACGATCCTGTTTAGCATTAAACAAACGATTGTATAAAGCTTCGGCATCCATTTTCAGATAAATTAATTTACCGCTCGATTTCATCAATTTCAAATTATCATTAAAACAGGGCGTTCCGCCGCCGGTGGCAATAAGTGCTTTTAAATTATCCTGTATACAGGTTTCCAACGCCTTAGTTTCAATCTTTCTGAACTCTTCTTCGCCTACTTCTTTAAAAAGATCAGTAATTGTTTTATCATGTTCATCAGCGATATAATCATCCAGATCAATAAAGTGGTACCCCATTTCTTTTGCCAGCTTTTTACCCTGGGTTGTTTTACCACAACCCATGAATCCGCAAATAAATATCAATTTTTTATCTTCCATGCTATTTAATGTTCATCAACCTAATTACTTTTTCTATATCGCCGGGTGTATCAATGCAATGACTATCAAAATCAGTTACCACGCATTTTACTTTATAGCCATTTTCCAACCAACGCAACTGCTCCAGGGATTCTGCATTTTCTAAAGCCGAAGGTTTTAATTTCGTGATCTTCTCTAATACATCTGTTCTGTATGCGTACATACCTACATGCCGAAAGTAGGAATGATGCATATGCCATTCTTCCTGAGGCTTTCCTTTAATAAAAGGAATAACCATGCGACTGAAGTACAGGGCTTCCATTTCATTATTCAAGGTAATCTTCACTTCACCCATGTCAAACAATACCTCGTGTGAATCAACAGGGATCATTAAAGTTGCCAGCTCTGTTGTTCCCGTGCACACTTCACATAATAAATCAATTTGCGTGGGATCGATAAAAGGTTCATCACCCTGTATATTTACCACATATTCAAAATCATCATGTACGTTTTGAAAGGCCTCAAAACAACGGTCGGTTCCGCTCGGATGATCTTCTTTGGTATAAACAACTTTACCTCCAAATGATTCGACATGTTTATAGATGCGTTTATCATCGGTTGCAACTACCACATCATTAAGCATAGCCGATTTAATGGCTTGCTCATATACACGTTGTATCATACTTTTACCCAGTATGTCGGTTAATGGCTTTCCCGGGAAACGACTCGATGCATATCTGGCGGGTATAATTCCTAAAATAGGGTTCATGTGAATGTCTGTTAAAATTTCCTCTAAATTACAAAAATCTATAAACAATGTTTGCAATATCTTAGTGTTAGCTTATCTTCGTGTATCGATGTACAAACACCTGTTTTTCATATTTGTTCTGATCTCCTGCAATGCATTTTCGCAACGTACTTCAAAAAAGCAAACAAAAATCCATTTAGGGGAACATCAAAAAGAAGTTTCTCACGAGCATTTTAAAGATTTTAAGCTGATCATGGATATGCTGGATTCTGCCAAAAAAGTATCTTATTTAAGATACAATATGAAATCGGCGGAGCGGGTGGAAACAGGCTACGCCACCGCTACTACAAAAGTAAAACTACAGGTACATCCCCGGAAATCCTATCTTTTAAACACCGATAATAAACTGGAGGTTCTTTATAACGAAGAGCTAAGTGCTAAAGCCGTTGTAAAGCCTCATGTTTTCCCATACTTCACCATGAACCTGGAGCCGCGCGGAAATTTAATGCGTAAAAACCAACATTTTACGATTATGGACATTGGTTTTGATTTTGCAGCAAAAACCATTGCCATTGCTTTGAGCAAAGAAAAAGATCAGATTGCCAAACACTTGACTTACGTTGGAAAAGTTGAAAAAAACAAAATGAATTGTCACTTATTGATGTATGAAAATACTGAGTTCGGTTACCACGATTATACAGTTCAGCATAAAGAAACTGTTTCCAGCATTGCCGGAAAACTAACAGTAAATGATTACATGATCCGTTGCAAAAACAAATTATACGACGACTATGGTTATTTAAAAGAAGGCCTGACCATTAAGATACCGACATTTTATTGTAAAAAGGCCATTTTTTATGTTGATGAAAAAACAATGCTTCCAATCAGCGTAAGTATTTACGACGAAGTGGGCTTATTTGAAAGTTATGATTTTTTTACGCTTGAAGTTAATAAACCCATACCTGCCGCTGAATTCAAGAAAGAGTTTAAAGGCTATGGCTTTTAGTAGTTGGAAGACGGATCAGTCAGGGGATATTAAATCCAAGTTCATTTCGACTTAGACAAGATCTTAAGAATCCGATCGTCACTTTAATCGGTGTTGTGGTTCTTAATAACTCATTCCAAGATTAAAAAACACAAAGCTCCACATATCGGCAAACTCTTCAATTTGCTTATCGGTTGGTTTTCCTGCACCGTGCCCTGCATTTACGTCTACTCTGATTAATGTTGGATTTGTTCCGGTATTATTTTGTTGCAGTGTTGCCGCAAATTTAAATGAATGCGCGGGAACAACCCTGTCGTCATGATCACCTGTTAAAACTAAGGTAGCCGGGTAATTTGCTTTGTTTACATTGTGTAAGGGTGAATATTTATACAGGCACTCGAACTCGCTTTTTGTTTCGCTGTTACCGTAATCTACACTCCAGGCGCGGCCGATGGTGAACAAATGAAACCTTAACATATCCAATACACCTACTGTCGGAATCGCTACTTTTGCTATATCGGGGCGTTGAGTCATGACTGCACCAATTAATAAACCGCCATTGCTTCTGCCATGTATGGCCAGTTTTTGGTGCGAGGTATATTTATTTTCCACTAAATAATCACAGGCTGCAATAAAATCATCAAACACATTTTGTTTTTTACATTTGGTTCCGCTCATATGCCATTCTTGTCCATACTCACCGCCGCCACGCAGGTTGGGCACACAGTAAATGCCTCCTGCTTCTAAAAAAAGAGTTCTATCAGTTCTGAACTCGGGTGTATACGAGATATTAAATCCGCCATATCCAAAAACAAAACAAGGATTATTGCCATTCAATACAATTCCTTTTCTATGGGTGATAAACATGGAGACACTTGTGCCATCTTTACTCTTGTAAAAAACCTGCTTCGTTTCATAATCACCGGAATTAAATGCCATGGCCGATTTAAATACACGTCGGCTCATTCCGGCTTTGGGATCATAAAAATAAAACTCTTCGGGACTTGTATAAGACACCGTTGAATATAACGCCATGTCTTCATCGCGCGAAGAACTTATTGCATTCACTTTACAAATACCGGGTAATTTAATTTCTTTCTCCACTTTACCGGTAATGGAATGCAGGAATAATTTGGAAGAAACATTTTTTAAATAATTAGAGATGATCTTATTTCCACAAAATGAGATGCCTTGCAGCAAATCTTCTGTCTGGGGCAAAACATCTTCCCAGTTATCCAGTGCCGGGCTATTTAAACTTACCTTTACTAATTTGTAACGGGGTGCCTTATAATTTGTGTAAACGTAAAACTGGTTACCAATATTTTCTGTTACGGTATTATCATTATGAAAATCAGTAACAACAGAAACGAATTTGTTTTGCGGATTTGACAAATCCTTAATCATCATGTTTTGTCCACTTGTGCTCTCACTACCATATATTACCAGATAGTTTTCGTCATGTGTGACCTGTGCTGTAAAATTCCGGTTGGCATGTTCCTTATCTTCAAACACTAATATATCTTCGCTTTGTGTTTTTCCTATTGTATGATAATAAACCTTATGGAATTCATTTTTTTGAGTGAGTGTTTTATTATCGCCGGGCGTATTGTAACGGCTGTAATAAAATCCATTTCCTTTCCAGGAAATATCAGAAAATTTAACCCATTGTATCACATCTTTCAGATCTTCTTTGGTGACCATATTTTTCACGTGGATTTCTACCCAATCACTTCCGGCTTTTGACACACCGTAAGCGAGATAAGTGCCATCCTTACTCATGGATATACCACTAAGAGAAGTTGTGCCATCCGTTGACAGTAAATTAGGATCTAATACAACCGTAGGATTATCGAGTAAGTTTGCCTGAGAATACAACACAGCTTGATTTTGCAGTCCATTGTTGCGAAAAGAAAAAAACAACTTTCCTTTTTTAAAAAGAGCAGTCATTTTTTCATAGTTCCATAATTCCGTCAAACGCAGTTTCACTTTATCGCGATATGCAATTTGAGATAAATACTGGTAAGTAACTTTATTTTCGCTTTCCACCCAGGCTTTTGTCTCAGCAGAATTGTCGTCTTCAAGCCATCTGTAAGGATCTTCTACTTTAACACCGTGGTAATCATCCGTTTGATTAACTGTTTTAGTGGCCGGATAGGTTATCTGACCAAATGCATTTAAACAGGAAGCTGTGAATAGAAGTGATGACAAAACTGCTTTTGATACGCTCATAGGTTGTATTTTTACTCAGGTAAATGAAATCGGGTACAAACAAATATACCAAAGAAGTAGAAGATACGCTAAACCGTTTGTCATTAAAAAATGATAAGGGTCAGGCAGCTAAACTTAAAAAATACATCGGTACAAATTTAAATGTATTGGGTATGGTGAGTAAGGCGCAGGCAGATGTTCACAAGACAGGCTTTAGTTTTTATTCTGAAAACCAAGAAAAAACATTCCTGCACTTTCATGGTATCTACAAACAAAGTCAACTATTTGAAGCAAAGAACCTCGCTTTTATATTTTTAGATAAGCACCATAAGCACATTCCTTTATCAACTCAATTAAAAACATTACCTCAATGGGTGAAGCATGTAGATAATTGGGCGCATTCTGATAACTTATCCAAATACCTGACACGTTTAATTGAAGATAAAAGCACGCAGGATGAAATGCTGGCTATCGTTAAAACATGGAATTCGTCGAAAAACCTGTGGGAGCGGCGACAATCGTTAGTAGCTTTGTATTATTACGCGCGTACTAAGAAACAACAGGTTGGTTTTGAATTAACACAAGAACTTGTTGTTCCTTTATTAACGGATAAAGAATATTTTGTTCAGAAAGCAGTTGGCTGGACATTAAGAGAGAGTTATAATGTACATCCAAGGTTAACTTATCAATTTATAGAAGAACATATCAAGAATATAAGTCCGGTAGCTTTTACAACCTGCCTGGAAAAAATGACCGAAAAACAAAAACAGACGTTGAAACTAAAACGTAAAAAGCAGATTAAAGATTAAATATAAAAGACACGAGATCAATAGAAGCTCCGTGTTGAAAACCGAAATGAAATTTAAACTTATATATCTATTCTCTATCATCGTGATAGTAACTCAGGCTCAAACTAAAATGAGTCCGGAGGATTACATCAATGCGTTTAAGGATGATGCGATCAAGGAAATGTATTTGCACAGGGTGCCAGCTTGTATCACCTTAGCCCAGGGTATGCTGGAAAGCGGAAATGGTAATAGCGCTTTGTGCCGAAATGCGAACAATCATTTTGGGATAAAGTGTCATAAGGAATGGGGTGGCGAAACTTACATCATGGATGATGACTCCGCAGGAGAATGCTTTCGTAAATATGAGAATGTTTTAGATTCTTACAGTGATCATAGTTTATTTTTATTTTCCCGTTCACGTTACGCACCACTGTTCGAGTTAGCGTTGGATGATTATAAAGGCTGGTGTTACGGATTAAAAAAAGCGGGTTATGCAACAGACCCGCGGTATCCACAGCGATTAATAGAATTAATCGAGCGCTACAAATTACAGGACCTTAACACCATCGAAAATTCACCAAAACAGATATTGACAGCACAAAATCCTATCAAATCTGATTTAGCTTTACGCGATGTCTATCGTTTCAATCACATCAAGTTTGTAATTGCAAAAGACAACGACTCCTTTTATAAAATTGCAAACGATTTCAATATTGAGCTAGAAGATATTTTAGAATTTAACGACCTTAAGAAAACAGACAAGCTTAACTATGGTCAAAAAATTTATATTGAGAAAAAACGTCGCAGAGCATTAGAACCTTACCACGTTGTACAAAAAAATGAATCCTTAAAATCTATTTCGCAATTGCATGGGATACGTTTGAGTAGTCTGTGTAAAAAGAACCGACTTAAACCTGACGACAAATTAAAGATTGGCGATGTATTATATCTGCGACAGAAAAAGAGTTTGCCGGTTGAAACACCTGCTCCTTTGAAGAAAGATGAAGTGACGGTTAAAAAAGCTGGCTAAAAACTTGCAAAATTCGGCATACAGTAAAAACATGCATTAATCACGGTCCGAAAAAACGCTAATCGCGGTAGAAATAAATTGTCCGTTTTTTTACAATTTACTTTCTTTGCATAGCAAGCAAAGAAAAAAAAATTTAAATACAGACTTTACTATTAAATAATAACAAAAGAATAGCTGCAATAGCATTAGCTATTGTTTAATAATTTTTTTAGTTTCGATCAAGTTGTTAGACTGATACAAACCCAAAAAATAAATGCCATTTTCAAGGCTGGAGATATTTATTTCCTCTTTATACTTTTCAATTAAAACTTCTTTACCTAAGATATCAGTCATCTTAATACTTAGTCCTTCATTACTTTTCAACGCATTGTATTGAATTTTTAGATTTCCATCGCAAGGGTTAGGATAAATTTTCATTACGCCTATAACGTTTTTTTCATTTAAACCAGCCAGGATAGCCGGAACCTCTATTAAACCTCCGCTTACACTACTGGGAGTGCTGCCATTGGCTCCCGTAAAATCCATCTTTTTAGTATAAACATGTGAAAGGGGATCGTACTGAAATATAACCCCGAGGTTATTTGTTCCACCTTGCGAAGTCATACCGTATAAGTTGCCATTAGACGCCAAAAGTAATGAGCCTGCCGGTTTACTTCCGTTAGTTATTCCTGCAAAATCGATCATATTATTGATAGTGTCGGCAGCAGCATCATATTGAAATAAAACACCCAAATTGTTGGTTCCTCCTAAACCTGTCATCCCGTAAAATTTATTATCTGGGGTTTGAATTAATGATCCCAACGGAATAATGCCATTTATTGCTGTAACAAAACTTTCTTTCTTGATAAAAATATCAGTGACAGGATCATACTGAATAATGGTTGCAGGAGTGCCATAAAGCTTTCCATCTGAAGCCTGCATTAAACTACCAACTGCATTCGAGGCATTCACCCCGTCAAAATCTGCTTTTTTTGTACAAGCATTAGTGGCAGGGTTATATTGATATAATGTACCATCAAAGTTTATTCCGCCATGTTGCGTCATGCCATATAAATTTCCGTCGGTTGCATACAATAAGCTGCCCCAGGGCATCTGGCCTGTAGCTGTTTGTACAAAGTTATGCTTGTTAGTATAAACATTATTAACAGGATCATACTGAAATAATACACCATTGTTATTTGCCCCTCCATCGCGTGTAGTACCATATAACATCCCATCCGGAGTTTCTATCAATGCAGAATAAGGAATGCCTCCAGTTGTATTATAATCGAACTCCATTATTTTTGTATACACATGCGTACCTGGATTATATTTAAATAGTGTGCCTTTATTAATGGCACCACCATAGGATGTCATGCCATATAACATACCATTTGACGCCATCAATAATTTATTGGCCGGTGCCGCTCCGTTAAGAGCTTCACCAAAAGCAATTTTATTATCCAGAGTTGAAGCTACCGGATCGTATTGGAACATGACACCTGAATAGTTAATTCCATTTTCTGATAATCCATACAGTTTTCCATCGGACGCCTGCATAAAAGTGCCAAAAGGCTCTCCCCCATGCAGGCCATTATCAAATTCAAACTTATTAACCAGGTTGTTTGTGAGAGGATCGTATTGAAATAATATCCCGTTTCCCATAACAGCTCCACCGAGCTTTGTCATGCCATATAGTTTACCGTCGCTCGACTGCATTAACGAACCATGGGGAAAGCTACCGTTTGTTGCAAAAAAATCAATTTTCTTAGTAAACACGTTAGTTAACGGATCAAACTGGAAAAGTGTGCCGTAATTGT
>JAZKDT010000022.1:60370-76469 GCA_040387475.1 Bacteroidota bacterium
TTCCTCCCTCATAGGTCATACCATACAACATGCCATTAGTTGCCTGGGTTAATGTGGCATAAGGTGTACTACCATTTGCTGTTCCATCAAAATCAAATTTTTTGATAATCACATTTGTGATAGGATCATACTGAAAGATGATACCTTTATTATTTACGCCACCTAAGGCAGTCATCCCATATAATTTACCATCAGCGGCCTGCATTAATTCCCCTTTTGGACTCCGGCCATTTAGCACTCCATCAAAATCAATTTTTTTTGTATAGATCCCGGACACAGGATTATATTGAAATATGACACCAAAGTTATTAACGCCTCCACCCGCCGTCATTCCGTATATGTTCCCGTCTGCATATTGTAACAATGAGCCTGTAGGTAAGCTCCCCATTGCAGGGCCAAAATCTATTTTTTTAGCATAGGTATTTGTAATAAGATCATACTGATATAATACCCCATAAATGCCGGCTCCGGGCGTTACTGTTCCGCCTGAGGCTACTCCATATAATTTTCCATCTGTGGCCTGTAATAACGATCCGATAGGACTTTTACCGTTGGCTGTTAACGTAAATTCATGTTTTTTTGTGTAAACATTTGAACCCGGATCGAACTGATAAATGGTTCCTAAATTTTTGGATCCACCACCTGTAGTGGTCCCATACAACATGCCATCAGTAGCCTGGATTAATTTTGTTCGTCCCGGGTTTGCTCCTTCTATGCAGTAAAAACTATGTTCAACCGTTAAATTGTTGCCGGAACCATCTGTTTTAAATATGGTACCTGCACCGTATTGGCCTCCGCCGATGGTCATTCCCCATAGCTCAGTTTGCGCATCTATGTGAAGGCAGATAAATAAAAAGTTAATGATTACAATGAGTTTTTTCATACCTTAAAATTAATCTAATATTCGGCTAATTAAAAGCCAACTGTTAACTGTAGCCTTTAATTTAATAAATGATGGGTTTTGGCCGATAAATGAGTATTGTTTGATGATTTTTCGGAAACTAAAAATCAGCTGCAACAACAGTCACATATAACAATCAAAAAAGCCCTGAGGAAATCCCCAGGGCTCTTAATTTTATATCTAGTTAAAGATTACTCTTTAATGATACGTCTTGATGTTTGTTTTCCTTCAGATACAATTCTTACCGTATAAATACCTTTTGCCAAAGCATCTATCTTGATGGTAGTTTGCACGTTAATTACTTTTTCAGTTATAATTAATTTACCGATAGCATCATATAATTCGATACTGGTATTATTAATTAAAGCTGCGTCCATCATCACGTTGATCGCATCTTTTGCCGGGTTAGGATATACGGAGATGTTGGTATTTGTTAACTCAGTAATACCGGTACATAAACTTACATTCACGGTTTTACTATCCACAGCCGAACAGTTATTCGCATCCATGTATGTATACATGACTGTAAAAGTACCAGCTCCTGAAACAGAAGGATCAAACGTAGAAGCCACAACCCCGGTTCCTGAGAAGTTACCTCCACCCGGAGTACCAACTAAATTAACCGGAGCATTAGCCACACATAAAGGTCCACCAACTGAACTCATCGTTACGGTTGGTAAATTATTAACGGTTACCGTTGCTGTTTGCATAGCAGATACAGCGCAACCTGTTAGGTTTCCGGATACCGTATACACAGATGTGCTGGTAGGACTCACCGAAATGCTGGTTGCATTAGAAGATGTATTCCAGGTATAACTTGTAACACCGCTTGCATTTAAGGTAGCTGTAGCGCCTGCACAAATTGTAGAAGAGTTAACTGAAATAGAAGGAGCTGAACCAACAGTGATCATAGCAGTAGTAGTTTTGACACAGCCTGCAGCCGATGTTCCGGTTACCGTATAGGTTGTATTAGACGAAGGGCTTACTGTTAAGTTAGCCGTTGTAGCTCCCGTATTCCAGCTATACGTAGCTGCACCACTTGCCGTAATTGTTCCGGTAGAGCCTGCACAAATAGTTGCCGATGAAGACGCCACATTAGGAATTGGGTTAACCACAATATTTACAGTTTTAGTATTGGTACAACCTGTTGTTGTGCCGGTTACAGTGTATACTGTAGTTGCAGTAGGAGTTACTGAAATAGAGGCTGTAGTTGCTCCTGTATTCCAGCTATACGAAGCCGCTCCGCTTGCTGTTAAATTTGCAGAAGCACCGTTACAAATAGTTCCGCCGGCAACAGCTACTGTTGGAGACGCGTTTACGGTTACGCTGACCGTTTTTGTATTTGAACAACCTGTTGACGTTCCGGTTACGGTATAGTTTGTAGTTGACGTAGGAGATACAGAAATAGACGCTGTAGTAGCACCTGTATTCCAGCTGTACGTAGTTGCACCAGATGCAGTAATACTTGCAGCCGACCCGTTACAGATAGTTGCGTTAGCTACAGCCACAGTTGGTGTAGGATTAACCGTTACACTTAATGTTTTTGTATTAGTACATCCCGTTGTAGTGCCTGTTACAGTATAATTTGTTGTAACCGTTGGCGAAACAGAAATAGAAGCTGTTGTTGCGCCTGTGTTCCAGCTATAACTAGCTGCACCGGATGCGGTGATATTTGTTGAAGCACCTCTGCAAATAGTAGCATTGCTAACAGAAACTGTAGGAGCCGCATTTACGTTTACTGTACTTGTTTTGATATTTGTACAGCCAGCTGCATTTGTACCAGTAACTGTATAGGTTGTAGTAATAGTTGGCGTAACAGAAATAGATGCGGTTGTTGCGCCTGTGTTCCAGCTGTAAGTAGCTGCGCCGGATGCAGTAATGCTTGCTGGATTGCCTGCACAAACGGTTGCATTACCAACAGCAACCGTAGGATTAGCACTTACTGTAATGGTAGATGAAACAGCCGTACTGGTTCCTGATGAGTTAGCGGCCGTATGTGTAATTGTATAGGTTCCGGCAGCTGTATAGGTTACGGATGGATTTTGAAGCGTAGATGTTGGTGTAGCTGAACCAGGGAAAGTCCATGTCCAGCTGGTTGGTGAATTGGTAGAACCATCTGTAAATGTAATAGGACTTCCTACACATCTTGTTGCAGCCGTTGAAAAACTTGCTACCGGTGGAGCTGATGAAGGTGTATATTTTACGTTAATGTTATCCAGGTATAAATTATTTCCCCAACCACTACGTGATTCGAATTTTAAATATACGCTGGCCTGACCAACATACGCTGATAAACTCACGCTATCTCTTGCCCACTGTGTATTGGCAGTTGGTGTATAAGCAGTAGTTAATACACCAGCTGATGTAGATAACTGAGTTCCCCCTTTTGTATATAACCTTGTCCATGAACCACCACAATCTGTAGAAATATAGATGTTTAATGAATCGATATCCGTCGTACTATACATTTTGTGAGATCTGTCAAATACCATTCTTAAGGTGCTATTTGTACCAACTAAACTTAACGCAGGCGTTCTTAAATTATCTAACTGACCTGTAATATCAATTGTTCCGGCAAAATTATTCATTTTAGCACAGGCCGTGGTGGTAGGTACTACAGGTATCCCCGTAGTATTTGCCAATCTGGTCCAGGTAGCTGACGCATCTGCTACGTTAGCAGATGTTTTAAGCCATCCGGTGGGCGGGAAGGTTGTTGCATCAAATCTTTCTGTAAAAGGTAAAGCAGCACCAGCAGGCGCTGTAACTACCGAGAAAGTAGATGTCATAGTATTGTTTGTTGCGTTAGCATCAGTTCCTGCGTTTGGAGCAGCAACCGTAGCTGAAAACGTGTGAGGGCCAACCGTTAAACCTGCATAATTATTTAAGGTTAATACGGTAGACGTTCCGAGTGCTAACGAGCCTGACCAGTTTAAAGTTTGGGTAGTAAGTGCATCCATTTTATATAAAATTTTTGCAGTTGTTAAAGTGATAGAGCCAGCATTGGTTAATGTAATTTTTGGAGTTACGCTATTATTACAAGATGATGATCCATTTACAGGAGCCAGAACACTTGTGATACCAGCATCTAAAGCAGACACCGGCGTACAACCTAATGAACTACCTAATACGTTCCATGGCGGATTATTTACGATTGCCTCCATACGTGCGCATTGTTGTGCGGTAAACATATACATACAGGCATCATCGGTATAATCCATATAATTCATCCACATTACACCCGGTGAAGAAGCAGTACAGCCATCCGTTTGAATAGAACCCTGGGCAAAACAACCATAGTGTTCTCCGGCTTGGTTAGGCGTATCCGTACATTGATCAGAACCAGTACAAGCAGTACCGTCATCGCCCCAAATGTGATATAAATTAAAACAATGCCCGAATTCATGTGTTCCGGTTCTTCCTAAGTTATAAGGAGCAACGGCTGTTCCACCACTTCCGGTATATTTGTAGTGTAATACTAATCCCCAGGTGTTACTTAAGGAACCCGTAGGAAATTCTCCATAACCTAATAATGAGGAACCCATATTACACACCCAGATATTTACATATTTAGTTACATCCCATGGATCGTCACCACCGCTGGCTGATGATTTAACGGCGTCATTTGTACCAAAGGTTGTAACAGTGGTTGCTTTATGAATAACACCTGTTGTTGAGTTACCGCTAGGATCGCGCTGTGCTAAACAAAAGCGAATTTGGGCACCCGAGGCAACAGTAGAAAATGTTGGTTGTGTAACTTTACTTGCATCCGTATTTAATCTTGCAAAGTCATCATTCAATACCTGAACCTGGGAAGCTGCCTGAGCATCTGAAATATTTTCTGCAGCTACTCTGTATAAAACGTGAACAACAACCGGTACAGTAACAATAACATTGGGTGAACTGGTTTTTCCAACGTTTAACCCGGCAGCTTTATCGGCCAGATATTGATCAATCATTTGATTATACTGAATCAAATCATTTTCATAATTTGGTCGGGTTTGTTTTAAATATTCGTGATGCTGCAAGGTTCCACAATTTTTTTGAGGCGGTGCCTGAGCAAAAACAGCTAAAGAATAACAAAAAGCTGCTGCAATAGTTAGTAATGATTTTTTCATATTAATACGATGTTTAGTATTTATGAAGTAATGAAAGTGGCTTCACAATACAAAATTTTTGAGGTGCATTTAAAAAATATTTACTAAACGAAATTTAGAAACAATTAGTCGGCAATTATGCTTGTTTAATCGAAATTCAAAACGTTTTAGTCGATGTTAACAAGTGTTAAAATCTCAGAGGTAAATTCCAAAAACTGTAGGCTTTTTGTAAAACTCAGGCGCATTCATTTTTTTCCATGCCGAAACCGGTTTTACTAAAATACTTTCGTCCTGTAAAGTTATATGGGTAGCTACTAATAAAAGCGCATTTGGTTGTAAGGTTTTTAAAAGATCTTCATACATATTTCCGTTGCGATACGGTGTTTCAATAAAAAACTGCGCTTGTTTGTATTTGGCTGCCAGTTGTTCTAATTCCTTGATTCTTTTGGTTCTTTCGTTTTTATCAATAGGCAGATAGCCATTAAAAGCAAAGTTTTGTCCGTTAAAACCACTCGCCATTATTGACAAAACAATGGAGCTTGGGCCCACTAAAGGCACTACTTTAATTCCTTTTTTATGAGCTATTTGAATAATTTCGGCGCCAGGATCAGCGATGCCCGGGCAACCTGCGTCGCTCATAAGTCCCATATTGTGACCTTGCAAGAGGGGCGCTAAAAAAGCAGTTAACTCGTCGGATTTTACATGTTGATTTACCAGCGATAATTGCACCCTGCTAATTTCAGGATACGCACATTGTTTTAAAAAAGCACGCGCTTCTTTCGCATTTTCGGCAATAAAATGAGTAAGCGTTTTTACCAGATCCAAATTACGTTTTGGAAGTATATCTTCTAAATCACAATCCCCTAAACTAACCGGAAATAAATAAAGTGTTCCTAATGTTTGCATATTACTTAATATAAATATTTTTATCTGAATCCATTATTAGGATGTCGTTATCAACCATTTTATTAATGACCTCTAATAACCTTTTTTGGTTGATCGATTGAAATTTATCGTTTAACTCCTTTAATTTTAAAGTTTGAATTCCTAACTCCAGCTTTATGTTTTCCATTAACCCTTCATCCGTCTCTAAATAATGTTTGTGTTTTTCAACACAAACATCGCAATACTGGCAGTCTTTAAAATCGGTTTCATTAAAATAAGACAGCAATAACCGACTACGGCAAATATTTTTCTCCGTTACGTAATTTACCACGCTTTTAATACGTGTTAACGCTTTTTCCTTTAACACGGGATAATTAATCAACCTTATACTTTCAAACTTTAAATTGATCCTGTTTTGTAAAAAAATCAATTTAGGCAAAGTTGTTTGAGGAATAAATGAAATGACGCCCTGGGTGTGTAAATTTTCTAACTGAAGATTTAATTCGTGCTCTGAAATTTTTGCCCGATAGGCTACATCTTTTTCTTTGATATGACTATATTGTTCATATAAGCCACCATAACTTCTTAAAAGCACTTTGATCAACGCTTCATATTTAGGGAATTTAACCTGGTAATTATACAGATCATCTTTTCCCATCACCATCATAACTTTAGAGGGCTCATAGCCACTATCTAAAAAAGAAACATAGCCTTCTTTCTCCAAACATTTAATTGAATTAAATAATGTAATGGGTTTTAAATTGTAATTACGGGTTACTTCGTTGATATCAAAACTAACCGACAAACCTTCGCCACTCTCGACCGGGATTTGGAAAAAATTATAAATGGCCTGATAAGATTGTTTAATCTCTTCTATACTTGGCGTTTTTTGCTCATATTGTTCCTGTAGGGAGATGACATCAAAATTATTACATAATAACACAGCGTAAGCCGGCTTTTCATCGCGGCCTGCCCTACCCGCTTCCTGAAAATACGCTTCCAGACTTTCCGGTAAATCAAGATGCACTACAAACCGGACATCGGGTTTATCGATTCCCATACCAAAGGCATTGGTAGCCACTATTACCTGTGCTTTATTTTCTATCCAGTTTTGCTGAATGGTAGCCCTTTCATTACTATTGATGCCGGCGTGATAAAAAGAGGCAGAGATTTTATTTTGAATGAGCCACTTACTGATCTCTTCGGTTTTTTTACGATTGCGTACATACACAATCCCGGTTCCGCCAATATTATGTATGATCTTCAACAAACGTTCGTATTTATTCTCTTCTAACTGAACTACGTAACGAATGTTCTTTCTTTCAAAAGACTGCCGGAAAACACCCTGATTTTTAAAATCCAGCTTCAGCTGAATGTCTTCTACGACTTCTTTAGTAGCGCTGGCGGTAACGGCGATCATATTAACGTTGGGAAAATATTCTCTCAGCTCAGCAATTTTAAGATAACTTGGCCTGAAATCATAACCCCATTGAGAGATGCAATGGGCTTCATCAATGGCTATTAAACCAATGGGTAAATAGGAGAGGCGCTGCCTGAACGTTTCATTCTCTATTCTCTCGGGAGATACATATAAAAACTGAACATGTCCGTAGGCGGCATTATTTAAAGCGATGTCGATCTCCTTCAAATTCATGGAAGATGTGATGGCAACCGCACTGATTCCTTTGTTCTTTATATTTTGAACCTGATCATTCATTAAGGCAATCAACGGTGAAACTACCAGGCAAGTGCCGCCAATAACCAACCCAGGAATTTGGAAACACAGCGATTTTCCTCCGCCGGTAGGTAGTAAAGCCAGCGTATCTCGATTATTTAAAACAGATTCAATAATATCCTGCTGCAAAGGGCGAAATGAATCGTAACCCCAATGCTTTTTTAAATAAAAAAATATATCTTCTTTGTGAGTCAAGCTTGGTAAATAGGATTTCTAAAGTACAATTTTTATTGTAAAATAGCTGTAAAAACTAAACAAGCCGCTTAATTTTGTGTTATTACACTAAATTTGAATATGGAATTTGTAAACCCAATTGACAAAGATAAAGTTGCTGAAAATCCCGGGCTGTTGCCCTATCCGCATCATGTGGGCGGAATTGTAATTAAGCCTGAAGATACCGGCAAGATAAAGTCGCGGGCGTTAACCGCCATGAGAGAGCAAACAACTATTCAGATGAATCAAATACAGAAGCAAGTGGAGCTATTAATGCAGCAAGCCAATGATTTGAAAGAACGCGTAGATATTTCCGAAAAAATTTACCTGGCTGACTTATCTTTTGAGCCTATCATCGGCCAGACCTATCACTTATATATCAAAGAAGAATCCTATAAATTGCTGCTAATTGGCCCGGATGATTGGGGTAAATTCCCTCAAACGTTACAATATGTGGGCACCGTAAAAATGCTGGGAGATCATACCTGGGATGTTCTCTCCAAATAACTCAAAAATTAATCCTATCTTGGTTTAACAAATGAATGCTTAATATACCTGCAATGAAGTTTACCGTTTATATGAAACCATACCTCTATTTAAGTGTCTTCTTCTTTTCACTAACGTCGTGCATTCTATTTCAGCCATCTGCTACAAAGCTGAACAAACGCGCTCTAAAAGCCAACAAGCAATATGACGTGATAATAGTGCCGGGTGTGCCGTTTATAGAACCTAAATGGGATATGACGATGCAGATGCGTGTGTTATGGGCAATTCATTTATATAAAAATGGTACTACAAAAAAAATAATTATGAGCGGTAGCTCTGTTTATTCGCCCTACGTTGAGGCAGAGATCATGAAATTATATGCCATTGAATTCGGCATTCCTGCCGAGGATATTATTGTGGAGGGCAGAGCGCAGCATAGCACGGAAAATGTTTGGTATAGCTATAAACTGGCTAAATCCATGGGCTATACTACAATTGCCCTATCAACAGATCCATTTCAAACGCGAATGACCTATCGTTTTGGTAAACGCCGTTTAAAAGATCTGCAGTATTTACCGGTAATTTTTGACACATTGAAAACACTGCCTCATACTATTCCTGAAATAAAATATCTTCCTTATAAATTAGAAACGTTTACTCCCATCACTGAAACGCAAAGTTTCTGGTACCGATTCCAGGGGACCATGGGTAAACACATTGATTTTAAGGAAAAATAATTCCTTTTACAGTAAACTCTTTTTTTGTACAATAAATTCGTAGGTAAATCGTTTTGATAAAAAACGGAATTACTATCGCATACACTTTTACTGTACGTACAATAACAGCGGGGCCAGCTGATATTATTAACCAATAAATTATCTTATGAAAAAAATGATGATGCTTGCCATAGCAAGTTCAGGCTTTGTTATGGCCTCGTGTAACAAAAATTACAATTGCTACTGTAACCAGCAATTAAACAATCAGGATACGGTGATGATCTACGTTCAAAAAGAAAGATCAGCTAAAAAGGCAAAACAAGCGTGCGAAAACCTGAGTGATAGCAGTGGTAACTGTTCATTAAACAAATAATTTAAAAAAATGAAAATTATGAAAATTATGAAAACAAAAACTCTCAGTGCATTTTTCTTATTAGGTATTTTAAGTATTACAAGTTCCTGCCACAAAACATACGCATGCAAGTGTAGTGATGCGCGTGGCACTAATACCTACACTACGGGTCAGGTGAAGGCCGTGTCGAAAGCCAGGGCCGAAAAAAGATGCGCAGGTTCGTGCAACGGCGGTACCGTAAGTGTGAAATAAAAAAAGCGTGCACTGTATGCACGCTTTTTTTAATTATAATTTTATCACGTTTATTTAACGATGGCTATTTTTTTAGTAGAAACCGAATTACCTGAATACACTCGTACAAAATAATTTCCGTTAGGCATATCTGCTAAGTTTACTTTGATCCTCGTTTCATTTTTTGTTGCATTAGTTAACACAATATTTCCTAATACATCCAATACTTCAATTTTAGATACTTCTGAAGCACTTTTGCTTTCGATAAATACAACACCATCATGACTTGGCATTGGATAAATATTCAAATCGGCGTTAAGATCAAACTTTAATTTGCCTAAACCTGTAATTACTGACGCACTACCAACAAAGGTTACATTATCAATACTAAAAGTTCCGGTTCCGGCTTCACTATTCCACGCATAAAACCGGAATGTAACGCCAGTTGTCATACTCGTGAAATTTGGCCCACTTAAAGAAATTAAACTTCCATTCTGATCTGAAGAAGTTGATGTAGCATCTAAATTCCAGAAAAATTCATTGGTTCCAACAACTGAAATATTTGTGTTGGTAACCACTGATGCAGGCAGGTTAGTGGCATAAGCATCCAAATCGGATCTTACCGCGTAGCTTCTAATGCCTGTTCCTGACCTTCTTGCGCCAAACGTAATATTGGTTAGCGTCATTTCGTATCCGATAGCCGGTACAACTGCAACTTCATAATATTTAGCCGGATCAAGGGCCCCTGTCATGGATGAATAGTTATCCACGGCAGTTGTTGCACCAGTTGGCCAGTTAGTAAAAGAAAAACGACCTGCAGCCGTTGAACTTGTACCCGTTCCCACTGCCGAAAATGCTCCAAATGAAACACCGGTAAAAGTAGGGGGAATAGATGGATCGGTAGTTCCTGAAACCGAAGTTGTTAAAGCGAAACTATAGGTCGCCGTAAATGACTGAGCATTTATTGCTAAACCAGCCAAAATGAAAGTAATAGTAAGTAAATTTTTTATCATGTTATTTTTTTATAATTATAGTTCAAAACTACAAAAAAAAATCGATTTTTGTGTTATGAAAACGTTAAAACTAGTATTTGTTCTTGTTATATTATGCATCAAATGTTATGCCCAACCGGAGGACGGATTGGTAAAATGGCTAACGCTAAAAGAGGCGCAGGAATTGAATAAAAAGCAACCGAAACCATTTTTGATAGATGTGTATACCGATTGGTGCGGATGGTGTAAACATATGATGAAAACCACTTATTCCAATCCAAATATTGCCGGATATGTTAACCAGTATTTTTATCCTGTAAAATTTAATGCCGAAACAAAAGATACGATAGAATACAACGGCAAGCTTTATAAACCCACTTCTCCTAATCCGAAAACTCCCCATGAACTGGCTATTAAATTTTTGGGCAACAGCTTGAGTTATCCTTCCACCATTTTTGTATCTAACAATTTTGAATATAATTTATTATCGCAAGGCTTTTTAGAAGAGAAAAAAATTGAACCCTTATTGGTTTATACGGTTGAAAATGTTTTTAAGAGTTCGGGATATGAAGATTTTGCTGCCCAATTTGAGCACACATTTTATGATACCGTGTTTATTAAGAAACAGGTAAAAACATACAGCTTAAAAGAAATAGAAAAATTACAGAAAAAAAATCCACGAAAAATACTGGTAAATATCTATGCCGGTTTTTGTAATTCATGTAAAGTACAAAATGCGACTACCTTAAAGGATACTGCCATCGCTAACTATATTAACAAACATTTTTACCTTATGAATTTTGATGCTGAAAGCAATGACACGATTGTATTTAGAGGTGAGAAGTGTTTTAAAAATGTGCTAACAGGTTACCCTCTGAACACGTTTGCCTTAAAAGCAACTAACAACCGCTTGCAATTTCCCACTATTGCCGTTTTAGATGATAAGGAAAACACATTGGATGCATTAAATTCATTTTTAGCGCCTAAAACGCTTTTACCCATCCTGAAATACTACGCAGAGGATAAATACAAAACCATAAGCTGGGCAGATTATATAAAAGCCTATAATGAGCCAAAAAAATAAGCGACCACTGGCCGCTTATTTTTAAAATTCAAATTTGTATCCAATTCCTTTGATGGTTTTGATATAATCATCTCCCAGTTTTTCGCGGAGCTTTCGTATGTGAACATCAATTGTTCTATCACCAACAACTACTTCATCTCCCCAAACTTGCTCCAGGATAAATTCGCGTGTGAATACTTTACCCGGTTTACTTGCTAATAAGGACAACAACTTAAACTCCTTCTTAGGAAATGCGATTTCAACATTATCCTTATAAACACTGTACCGTTCTTTATCGATTTTAATTCCGCCAAGATCTACTTCAACCGACTTTTGTTGTTCGGGAGAGTAACGTCTTAACAAAGCTTTGATCCGACTAATAAATACCCGCGGCTTAATTGGCTTGGTGATGTAATCATCCGCTCCCACCTCAAAACCTGCAATTTGCGAATAATCTTCGTTTCGTGCACTTAAAAAGGCAATCATTATATCTTTTAAACTCGCAACATCTCTGATCTCTCTGCAGGTATCAATGCCGTCCATTTCAGGCATCATCACATCCAATACGATCAAATGCGGGATTTCCTTTTTTGCGATGTTAACAGCATCTCTTCCATTAAGCGCTGTGTAAACCTGGAACCCTTCTTTTTTTAAATTATAACTTAAAAAATCTAAAATATCCTGTTCATCATCAACAAGCAGTATTTTATATAAACTATTATCTGTACTCATATCTTTCTATCGGCACAAAGTTAACTTTAAACATTGAGGTTAAAGTTAAATAAATATTAAGAAATAGCCGTTTTTTCTAATGGAACTTAACGTTTAGGTAATATTTATGAGTTAAAAAGGCTTTAGCTTTGAAAAATCCGGTTTTTATATTCGAAGAGCGGTGCTGTTTGCTTTGCGGCAGATGTTTAATACAAAGTTTACATTCGCCTTATTAGATTCGCTAAAATAATATATTATGTCAGTCACCATTAAACTATTAATTGATAAGAATAAAAAAGCATTTGACAACGGTTACTTAATTGAATCAATCAATTTATCTTACATATTAATTAACAAAGCTTTAAAACAAATTGTAAAAGATGAGCTAAAACAGGAAGTTATAGAACAAAAGATAAAAACGTCTAATCTCATCAGTCATATTAAAATTGAGCTGGACGCAAATCCTGCATTAAAAACAAAAGTTTCTAAAAAAGTTTTAAAAGATATTGAATTATTCATAGAACTTTATAAATCCATTTCCAAAGAATTGAAATTTCAGTACCCAGAAAAAAAGATCGTCGAAACGTCACAATTAGGTATTAACTGTATTGTAATACTAAACACGAGTTTACTAAAAATAAAAAATAATAAAGTGGACTAATTAGAGGTTATCATTCTATTTATTCGACAAACAAATCAATTTCCTCCTTCAATTATTTTATCTGCAAGACCATCAAATTATTTGGTGATAAAACAATAGCCAAAACGTGCCTTGTGGCAGATAACGCGTATGTTTTCTTAATGTTAAGCTAATGTTTGTTTTGTTTTCAGTTAATTTACGAGCCGGATATTTGTAGCGGACCCGAACGTCACTTTATGTTACAAGCAACCATCACCGACCACGAAAACAGTTTAGTATATGCGCAAACCATTCAGCATGGGCTGCTACCAAAAACGCGTCATTTTCAAAAGTATTTTAAAAACCACTTTGTACTTTACAAGCCACAGGATAAAATTGGCGGCGACTTTTACTGGCTAACGTCAAAAGGAGATACACTATATTTTGCATTAGCTGATTGTACAGGCCATGGTGTATCCGGTGCAATGTTGTCAGTACTTGGTATTAGCTTACTTAATTATGTCATACAAAAGAATTTTGAAACTGTTGGTGAATATCTCACTGAACTTGACAAGAAGTGGATAGAAACCTTTAATAACGAATTAAGCGACTCACACTATAACAATGACTGGCTGGAAATAACATTAATCTCATTCAATACCAAAACCCGCGAGTTTCAATATGCCTGTGGTGGCGGAGAATTTGCCATCCTACAACATAATGCAATTAAAACATACAAGGGAAACAACTATCCCATTGGCGGCTGGCAAATAGAAAAAAACCGAACATTTGACACGCATATCATCAGTGTGGATGAAAATGCAAAAATTTATTTCTTCTCCGACGGTTTAAAACATCAATTCGATTCAGAAGATCAGAAAAAGTTCAGCCGTAAACGGTTAATGGAAGTTTTGAAACAAACTCAACTGCTGCCGATGGACGAACAGCATGAGTTTTTAGAATTTGTTTTTGAAACCTGGAAAGGAACCACCAAACAAACCGACGACGTATGCTTTATTGGGCTTGAATTTTAAGCGTATAGCTTGTGTTAAGCAAATGTTAATTTATTTCTTCATTTTTTTTACCGATTTAATATTAAGGTAATATAGACTTGACATTAACCTTATGTGCACTTTGTTTTTTTGCGGCGTAAAATTTACTACGGATATGTTCAAACAACTTATAGTTACTTCAGGCCTCTTAATAATAAGCCTGCTTTCCCAAGCCCAAACCGGAAAAATAAACGGAAAAATTGTAGATTCTAAAACAGGTGAAACCTTACCTGGCGCAACGGTACTTATTGAAGGTACTACCAAAGGTGCATCCAGCGACTTTGACGGAAATTTCTCTTTAGGCGGATTACAACCCGGAAAATATACCATCATCGCCAGTTATATTACTTATGACAATAAAAAATTTGTAGATGTTATTGTGAAGGCCAATGAGGTAACAGAATTTAATGTTACCCTCGATCAATCGAGCTCTCAGACATTGAATGAAGTTGTAGTACAAGCCGAAATGAATAAAGAAAATACAAATACGGTATTGTTAATGCAAAAGAACAATGCCAGTGTAAGCGACGGTATCTCATCTGAAAGCATCAAAAAAACACCCGACAGAACCACCAGTGATGTTATTAAACGTATCAGCGGAGCAACTATTCAGGATAATAAATTTGCGATCATTCGCGGGATGAGCGACCGGTATAATGCGGCTTTCATAAATGGCGCACCACTACCAAGTTCTGAAAGTGACAAGAAAGCGTTTTCTTTTGATATTTTTCCGGCAAACCTGTTAGACAATATTATTATTTTAAAAACAGCCACCCCTGATCTTCCGGGTGACTTTGCCGGAGGCGTTATCCAGATCAACACGAAAAGCATTCCCGAAAAAAATTCGCAAACCATTGCTATTGGAGGTGGATATAATACACAAACTACATTTAAAAATTTTAAAACATACAAAGGTGGCAAAAACGATTGGATTGGCTTAGATGATGGTACAAGAGCGCAACCAGGCACACTTCCCTCTACGAGAGATTTTTCACAGGATAAACTGGATCAAATAGACTATGCCAAAAGCTTTAACTATGACTGGAGTTTGCAAAATAAAAAAGCGCTTCCAAACATGAATTTACAATATTCACTGGCAAATGTGGGCAAAATATTTAAACGCGATGCCGGGAGTATTTTTGCAGTTACTTATAACAATAGCTCAAGTACTGTATCGAGAAATAAACGAGACTTTTCGGAGCAAGGTGAAAACTACGACGTTATTAAAAATTCAGACTACCAGGATACCATATTTTCGAACCAGATCCTGGCAAGTGTATTATGGAACCTTGCTTACAAAATACATCCCAATCATCAAATTGGTTTAAAAAACCTGTTGAGTATCAACTCTGAAGACATTGTTCAAACAAGACAGGGAGCCTTAGATGTTAATAACAACAAATGGGAAAAAGCCAATGCCAGATGGTTTACCCAAAACCGCATATATTCAGGGCAATTAAATGGTGATCATTATATAGAAAAAGCTAAGCTTAAAATTAAGTGGGTTGCCGGGTACAGCGATATCAAAAGACAATTGCCCAATTTAAGAATTATGCGCTATACAAAAAGTTCTCTCGAGCAAAATGTTGAGAACGATTCTATTCCTTATACAGCCAGTATCAATACCAGTAATACAACCACATCAGAAAATGCCGGCACCATGCTTTTTACAACTACCAACGAAAATATAAAAAGTGCTAAATATGATATCAGCAGAATTTTCAAAATAAAAAACTCACAACATGAAATAAAAATCGGTGGAAATCATATTTTGAGAGACAGAAAATTTGACGCAAGGCTTTTTGGATATGGTATGTATAGAAAAAATTCATCTCTTACTCCAAATACGGACCTTTTATTGCTTGACGAAAATCATATTTTTGACCAAGAAAACATGGGCATCGTTGATGGACCAGGTAAAAAAGATGGTGGTTTCCTTTTGGTAGAAATTACTACACCAAAAGATAATTATAAAGCTTCGGCGATGTTACATGCCGGGTATATCTCGGTAGACTCCAGAATTTTTGAAAAGTTCAGATTTATTTATGG
>JAZKDT010000022.1:76479-107215 GCA_040387475.1 Bacteroidota bacterium
CGGATTATCGTATGCCCTATATGACAGGGGTGGAATTTTTAACTGAAGTCAAAATAACTTATTTTTTACAACCGGATACGGCGACAGTTCAGGACTCTACCGTAATAGATATTTTACCATCTGTAAACGCAGTGTACAGTATTACCGAAAAAATAAACATCAGGATGGCCTATTATAAGACAGTATCAAGACCTGAATTTAGAGAGCTTGTTCCTTACAGTTTTAAAGATTTTTCAACTGGCTTTAGCGTTACCGGAAATACAACTTTAGTAAGAGCAAAAATTGATAACTATGACCTGAGAGCTGAGTGGTTTCCGGGAGCAGGACAAATTGTATCCGTCTCAGGATTTTACAAAAGAATCACAAATGCCACTGAAATGGCTGTTGATGCAACTGCACAGATAAAAAGTTTAACTTATGTAAATGTGCCATTGGTAGAAAACACTGGATTTGAATTAGAATACCGGTTTAAACTAAGTACGCTTTTCAATACAGATTCGTCAAAAATCCTTGACAATCTTACACTATTTTCAAATTTTGCTTACATAAAATCGAAAGTAGACGTCAGCAAAATTCTTTTTTCCGGCGCTGAAACAAGACCACTTCAAGGACAATCGCCCTATATTATTAATGCAGGATTACAATACCTCGACTTTGATAAAGGCTGGGGAGCAAGTGTATCCTATAATGTCATAGGAAGAAGAATTATTATTGTTGGATCTACGGCAGAACCTGATTTTTACGAGGCTCCAAGACATGTACTGGATTTTCAACTATCCAAAACATTTAAACAAAAATTTGAAATAAAATTAAATGTAAGAGATATTTTAGCCCAACGCCAGGTATGGTATCAGGATATTAATAAAAATGGAAAATTGGATAAAAATTCTGAAAGTGAGAGTCAGAATTTAACTCACTCTTACAAAACAGACAACGTGATGTTTAATGCAAAACTAGCACCCACTATATCTTTATCATTTTCATACAGATTTTAGATTCTGATAAAAACTCAATGTTAAG
Source organism: Bacteroidota bacterium (assembly GCA_040387475.1). Classification (GTDB taxonomy): domain Bacteria; phylum Bacteroidota; class Bacteroidia; order B-17B0; family Aurantibacillaceae; genus UBA4416. The sequence continues at coordinate 77,500 of JAZKDT010000022.1, forward strand.
ACTATGTAAAACGTAGTCTTTTTTGTTAACGTTCAGTTAATGTAATTGTAAAGCAGATGTAAAGTTAGTTTAATGATAAGGTAAGCGTTCTGAAATAATTTTGCATCGTTAAAAAACTAAAACAAAACAAAAATGAAAAAAATTTACTTATCAGCAGCTGCTTTACTAGCCTGCTCATTATTAAATGCTCAATCGGCATTTACCTGGGATGTGACGTCCTACAAAGGCGCATTTCCTGTAACAGATAATACACCGGCAACTGACTGGACATCCGGTTGGGCGAACTGGGATCCTGAAAACACGAATTATGCGGCTCCAACATCCACTTTAACCGGCGACATTTCTTCTAATACGTCAATTAGTGGTACTGTATACTTGGATGGATTTGTTCATGTAAAAAATAATGCGGTATTAACGATTGCACCGGGAACTGTGATCCGTTGTAAAATGACTGATGCAAGTTTAACACCAGGAACTTTAATCATTACTAAAGGATCAAAGATTATGGCACAGGGAACAGCTTCTCAGCCTATTGTTTTTACTTCTATCCAATCCGTTTCAAATGGTCGTAACCCTGGTGACTGGGGTGGAGTTATCATTTTAGGAAATGGCGTTATTAACACGGGAGGTATTTCAACTAATCCTAATGTTAGCAAAGTAGAAGGATTTGTTACTTCTGATCCATTAAGATATTATGGCGGATCAAATGATGCAGATAATTCCGGTGTTCTTTCCTATGTGAGAATTGAGTTCGCAGGTGTTGCTTTAGATCCATTACAAACAAATTCTGAAATTAACGGTCTTACTTTAGGCGGCGTTGGTTCAGGAACAAAAATCGACCACGTTCAAGTATCTTTCTCAGGAGATGACGCTTACGAATGGTTTGGCGGAACTGTAGATGCAAAACATTTAATTGCATACAGAACCACCGATGATGATTTTGATACTGATTTTGGTTTCAGAGGACGTGTTCAATTTGGTGTAAGTATAAAAGATCCTGATTTATGGGATGCTTTAGCAGGCGGAGCCAGTAACGGTTTTGAATCTGACAATAACGGAACTTCTCCCTATTTAGCTTTACCATTAACAAAACCTGTATTTTCCAATATGACTTTTATTGGTGCAAAAGGAGATGGTACAGTATATGGCGCAGGCACTTTACCTACCGGCGAAACGCATGAAGCATCAGCTCACATCCGTCGTAATTCGGCATTAAGCTTATTAAACTCCTTAGTTTTAGGATATGAAAAAGGTCTTCGTTTTCAAAATGCTGTAACGCAGGATAATTTCCAGGCAGTTGGAACTGATTCAATGGCATTCTTCGCAAACATTAACGTAACGCCGGATATTGCGTCTACATACATTACCGAATCTGCGACTGCATTTACCCAAGCATGGTATCATACGTATGGCACAGCATCGAATATTGATACAGTAACAACTATTTCGCAAATTGGATTCGTAAATGCATTTTCTAACTTAGGTACTACCCCTGACTACAGATTAAATGCATCGTCCACAGTTGCTAACGGCGCTTCGTTCACAAATCCTGCATTTGTTGGCGGATTTACAGGAGTTAAGGAAACTTCAAAATTAGTGGCTAATTCATTGGTTGTATATCCAAATCCAGCAACTCAAAACACAACACTTTCTTTTACTATGATTGAAAGAAATAATGTGTCGGTTAACGTTTATGATGTTTTAGGAAATGTTGTTGCTGTTGTATCAACCGGTGCAGCATTTGAAAAAGGAAACAATTCAATTAACATCAATACCGCTAATCTTGCCAGTGGTATCTATTATATCTCGTTAGATGTTAACGGAACAAAAGAAACAAAAAAATTAATCATTAATCAATAATTCTCACTTAAGTAAAGGCACGAACTATGTTCGTGCCTTTTTTTATACATGTCTCAATCCTTTCACATAGCAGTTTGTTCCAACACTGAGTCATCAATTCAAAAAACGATGACCTACCTGGAAGAAAAAAAATATAAAGTCACTTTTGCAAAATCAGAAGATGATTTATATTCATTGTTGGAAAAAGGAGACGTGAACCTGGTGATTATCGAATTGGATTATCAGCATAAGGATGGTATTACCATTACAGCAGACATCAGAAATTTAAAACACATTGAGCAACCTTATATCATTTTATTTTCGAGTAAGCAGGATGACTATATACAAATTACAGCCTTCAATTCAGGGGCGGATGATTTTATCATATCTCCTATCAAGCCTATTCTACTCGAGGCTCGCATCTCAACTTTAAAAAAACGATTATCTAATAAAGCAGAACATGTTGAAAAAGAAAAAGAACATCAAAATTTCTTTGTTGACAGAGAACAATACATGATCATTACCCGGCAAGGGAAAATAAGCTTACCCCGGAAAGAGTTTGAAATGATCAACCTCATGTACCAAAATACCCACAAAACCTTTACGCGGCAGGATTTTGCGAGATTGATCTGGAATTCGCCGGAAGTTGCCAATAGCAGAACTATTGATATCCACATCAGGAACATTCGCCGTACACTGGGCAACGATATTATTAAAACAAGTAAAGGAATAGGCTACTCCATAAACAGGGATCTACTATAGGACTAATGTTGTAGCGGCCTTTTCTTGATCATTCCTCCCTTGGTATCCTTTATACTATTCATGACAACAAATGCATTAGGATCAATCTTTTCTAATTCAGTTTTCAATTTGTTTAATTCGAGGCGGGTAGTTACGGTATAAATAATGTCAATATTCTGTCCTTCACCTCTTTTCCCATAACCCCGCTTTCCGCTATAAACGGTTACTCCTCTTCCCATGACATTGACAATCATGGCCCTTACTTCTTCACTATGAGAAGAAATGATGGTAACGCCGGTATACTCTTCTATACCTTCAATCACAAAATCAAGTGTTTTTGACGCAGCCAGATAGGTGATCAATGAATAAAGTGCGGCTTCAATAGATAAAAAATAGGCCGCCGTGGAAAAAATAAGAATGTTTATGCCGATAATAATATCGCCCATCGTGGTCCCAAACTTCCTGCTTAAAAAAATAGCCAGCACCTCTGTTCCATCAAGTACAGCGCCGCCTCTCACGGATAAGCCTATTCCCGACCCAAGGAAAAATCCACCAAAAACGGACACTAATAATTTATCATGGGTTACTTCCGGAAAATGAACGAATGCGATACAAATAGCGAGGCCTGTTATTCCGGCCATGGTTTTAATGGCAAATTGTTTTCCGATAAGCTTATATCCCAAAATAACAAAGGGGATATTAATAAGGATGATAAGTATGTAGATAGGGACAGTAGTTAACTCCGCTATTAAAAGTGATATACCCGTGGCACCTCCATCAATAAATTTACTGGGCAATAAAAAACTTTCCAATCCAAAAGCAGCCGAAAAAATTCCCAGCAATATTAAAAATATATCTTTTAATAGGCGAAGACTTATAATTTTAAGTTCGCGAAATCCTTTAGCAATTTCAAAGCGCGAAGGCTCTTCGCCAACCTCATGCTTCTTCTGTTGATTAAGGACGGTTTGGATAATAATACGGGTCAACAATTTATTCATAAAGCAAAAACACTATTTACTATTTGTAAGATAGTGAAAAAAAATAAATAAATAGTTAATCGTTTTTATTTTTCAACAAAATCAAGTAACGGCTTAATAAATCTTTCAAAGGATTCAATATGTGGCAAGTGACCTACATCTTCCAATTGCACTAGTATTGAATTTGGAATTGCTTTTTGTGTCTTTTTTCCCAGCTGATCGTAACGACCCATTTTTTCCTGATTTTCCGCAGAAGCGCGATCTTTTCCAATGGCTGTGCGGTCGCGTGTTCCAATGATCAATAAAGTCTTGCATTTGATATCTTTGAAATCATAGATAACGGGTTGATTAAAAATCATATCGGATGTGAGAGAAGCATTCCACGCAACGATGGAATAATCTTTATGCACAGTCCAACCGGCCAAAAGGTTTAGCCACCGTTCGTATTCAGGTTTCCAGTTATTATTATAGTAAAACTTCATTTGATATGCGCGATAGGTTTCTAGTGTATTCTTCAATTCACTTTGATACTCGTTGTCAATTGTTCGATAAGGTGTGAGTAATTTATAATCTTCCAGACCTATAGGATTTTCGAGAATCAATTTCTCTGTATTTTCAGGATACATTACTGCAAAGCGTGTTGCAAGCATACCACCCATGGAATGACCTAAAACCATATAACTGCTAAGTTTCAAGCTGTCCAAAATTGCCTTTGTATTAGCGGCTAGCTGGCTAAAGCTATACTGGTATGAAGCAGGTTTCGTTGACTTTCCAAAACCAACCTGGTCGGGTGCGATCACCCTGAATCCTTTTTTTATCAACTCATTAATTGTTTGTTCCCAATAAGCTGCGTTAAAATTTTTACCATGAAAGAGGATAATTGTCTTTCCATTAGGTTTTGAAGGCAGAACATCCATGTATGCCATCTTCAAACTTTGGCCTTGTGATCTGAATAAAAAAAAATTAACGCCAAAAGGATAGTTCACATTCGTTAACTCCTTATCCAGAGGAACTAATTTTTCCTGCGCGTATAAGTGAGAAAAAGAGGCTAAAATCAAAAGTACTGACAGTATATTTTTTTTCATTCCGATATTGGCTTAGGTTATTATCTTATAACCTATTTGTGACCATAATGTTTATGTCAGCTAGTCATTAAATTCTACTGCCATAAAAAAAGCCTGTGAATCATTCCACAGGCTTTCCATTTTTAGATACTTTTTATTTTGCGGCCGCCGCTGCACTTTTGGCTTTTGCATCTTCCAGTATTTTCTGGCTTTTAATCTGTGCTTCATCCAGTACTTTTTGAGCCTGCTTGTCAACCTCTTTTTTGGCAACTTCAGCTGCTTTTTTGGCTGCAATTTTAGCAATCGGATTTTTTACATCATCAACTTGCTTATCTGCCGCAGCGTAGCCTTCCGTTTTTATCTTATCGGACGCGGCTTGTGCATCGGCTTTTAATTTATCAACCTGGGCCTGTGCATCAGCTAATATTTTCTGTGCTTCTTCATTGGCTTTATCTTTAACTGCCCCCACCACTTGATCCTTTACAGCTTCTGTGGTTGATTTACCATCTGCTTTTGTACCTGTTTTAACTGTTGGTTTCATAACGGTTCCGCCAAAGCCAACATTTACCTTTATATTTTTAGGAATGGATACATTTGTACCAACTGCGGCGTTGGCCTGACCTAACAAACCTGATACAACCGAATTGGCCTGCGTACCAAACATCTCGGTAGGAACGTCCATTTTCCAATTGTAATCGATCGTTTGATCAAAACCTGTTGATCCGGTAATTTCGGCGCCAACTTTATCAATTTTTACATTCACCGGATTACGTAAGCTAACACGACCATCCTTAAATTCATACTCTGCTACTACATTTTGAATGTTCAGGTTTTTTAGTTTTTCGATCTTCAATGCTTCTCCTAATTTTACAAATGGCGGAAAGCCTCCAACCGCTACATTACTTGTTTTGAATACACCATTTCCGTGAAGCGAAGACAGAATAGGTTCCATTTTTGTATCAAGATCCGCTTTAAAATTTTCTAATGTCGCTGTGAACATTCCATTAGCGTATTTTCCAATCGGCGCAATTTTTTGCACGGTGTTAAAGGCTGCAAAAGTTTTTTGAATGTCAAAATTATCCACTTTAAAGGTCATATTAACTGTAGGCTTAGAAGGATTTGTTGTTTCATAGTATCCATTCATCAACACATTACCTCCTAAAACACCCAATTTAAGATCGGTCATATCGACTTTTCTTTTTTTGATTTCAACATTACCATTCAAATTATCTATTACTAAATTATCATATAACATTTTTGTAATGTTTGCATTTAAAACAAAATCAATATTACCAGGCACTTCTACAACTCCGCCAGCAGCAGTGTCAGGTTTAGCCTGCGTTTGGGCAGTTTCCGTAGACGACGAACTCATTAACTGGTTCAAATCCATTAAATTTGATTGTACGTTAAAACGACCTACAATTAAAGAATCTTTGAAAATATATTGCATAAAATTATCAATCTTACCACTGGCCTTGATATCTGATTTTCCCATCAAAGCATCAAATGCCGCTAATTCCACAAACTGATTCGTAAAATTCAATCTCAACATATTCAACATGACACTATATGGAAGTGTAGTGGTTTTATAATTCATTTTGTCGATCTCCAGAACCCCTGCCAATTTAAATTTATCATATTCTTTTCTGTCGATGCTGCTCATCCGTCCGGCAGCTTCAATATCAGCCTTAACCGTACCACTCATCTCATCTCCTTTTTCCATAGGCACAAATTCTTTTACTGAAGCGAGGTTAATCATGCCCTTAATCTCAGCCGTGAGATCCGGATCTGAAATAGGCGTTTTTACGTGTGCCCACATATTAATAGGATTACCGGCCATTTCTACATGAAATTTATTGACGTCAATTACTGTAGCATCCAGGTAATTTTTAGTATTGGCCACATGTACATCAATATTAATATTATTAACAGCCTTTGGTAAAGATGGATATTTAAACATTGCGTCTGCGATAGCTAATTTTAAATCAAAACTCGGATACGTATTTTTTGTGCTATCTTTTTCGCTATGCAATGTTCCTTTTGCAAAACCATCAAATTTTAACTTGCCGGCCGTTTTCACATCGGCAAAATCTTTTGAGTATACGCTCGGGATTAAAGACAAGATAGATTTAAACTCGGTTTGTTTAGCTGCAAATTTGATATCCATAGTGACGTCTTCTTTAGGCATCGCTACAAATCCATCAAATGCAAATCCCAGATCATTTAAACTAAACTCATTTTCCTTAAATGCAAATTTCATGTTTGGCATGTCCATATCCAGATCAGCCTTAAACCGTGTTTTTGCTTTAGTCAAATAACCAATCCCATCCATGTTATACGATAATTCGGCTATCTCCAACAAGTTACTTAATGTAAAGATGTCCTGTGTAAAATCCCCACTCATGGTATAATTCATGTCTTTCAAAACTGCCGACATATTACCTTTCATATCGTTGTAGGTAATATTTGCATGCTTAATTTCCAATGATTTTAACTTCAGGGCAAATTTAGTAGCGCTTGTATCAACAGGTTCTACACTGTTAGTATCAGTAGTTGCTTTTGCAATATCCCAATTAGCTTTACCGTCCTGCATAACGATACCGTTTATTTTAGGCTGATCAATCACCACAGAATTTACCTGGTATTTATCGCCACTTATTACACTTTTAATATTTAGATCAAACGATAATTCTTTGATATACGCGAGCGTATCGCCTTTAAATGGTTCTATATTAATAACACTTACATTTTGAATTTTAAATCTAAAATCAGGGAACGAACTGAACAACGTAAGGTCGAAATCCCCAAAGTCAACTTTGGCATTTAAGCTTTTATTTGCTTCTTTTTTTACCAATTGAACCAACTTATCTTTAAATAAAAACGGGGCCGCGATCACTAAAATCAGCAATACTAAAAATGTTATTCCGCTCCATTTCAATATTTTTTTAAAAAGGCTTTTCTTTTTCTTAGGTTGTTCTGTGTTCATAGGTTTTGATATTGGTATTTATAATAACGAATATAAGAAGAAACTGTTTAACCGGTTCGTATATTACTTTGATTTGTTTTAAATACTGTTAAAATTCTCTTGTCACGAGCACCTGAATTTCAGTTCAAAACAAGTGCCATCGTGACTTAAATAACTATAACTCCCGTCCAACTGCTCGCTTAGTGCTTCTATTACAGTAACGCCCAGCGATTGCTTTTTGTTATAGTGAAGTGGCAGGCCACTGCCATTATCTTTTACACTTAATTTATATTCCTCATTTTCTTTCACAAACGATACGTCAATTTGCCCTTCCGACTTTCCTGTAAATGCATGTTTGAAACAATTAGTCAATAATTCATTCAAAATCAAACCACAGGGAATAGCGGAGTTTACATTAATGGACACATTGTTTATATTTGTATTAATAACCACAGAATTGGCAATGGCCGGGTAAGAAGAATTAATCTCAGTGATGAGTTCCCGGGCATAGTCTTCAAAATTCACATCCGTTAAATTATCACTGTTATATAAACGGTTATGGATTAAAGCCATGGAGCGCACACGGTTTCTGCTTTCTAATAATACATTTTTGGCGTCTTCATGCAGATCGTCGTTCAACTTCAGGCTAAAAAGTCCGGAAATAATTGCGAGATTGTTTTTTACCCGGTGATGTAGTTCGGCGATCAACACATTTTTCTCGGTTAGGGCTTCCTGGATCGTTTTCTCGGATTGCTTTCGTTCCTCAATGCGCACCGAGTATAGATGATTTTCTTTTAAATTATTTTGAATCATAATGTAGATAAAAAAGCCAACGGCCGAAGCACTAAATAACAGGTTGAACATAAACATCTGTGCACGTTTATCATCTGTCAAAAAATCGCTTTTAAATAATTCACGATCCGTTATCATATTAATTGAAATAGAAAGGATAATGACGAAAAAATGAATAAACATTATTTTTCGGTCTTTCTTTATATCAAACGTGAAAGCAATGGATAAAATCAAGGGAAAATAATATAAGTAAGTTCCTGAAAGAAATCCCGAATAGGAATCGAAATAAAAAGCTGCGAGGCTGATAAGAGAGTATACCATCGAAATAGCTATCCGATGCAAATGAATTTTATTCAGATAAAATCCGATAAAACACGTAATAACCAAACATTCAATTAAAGCTGCCGAAAATTTATCTCCAAGGCTATAGTTAATCATGCCACTGAATAAAAAAACGAGCATTGCAACAACACTGAACTGGTTTGTTAACGTAATCCGTTTGACTAATACATCATCGTATTCGTTCTTGATACCAATCGATGAGATATGAGCCCATGCTTTACGAAGCATAAATTACTTGCTCAGAATTTTAAATTCCGTTCTTCTGTTCTCTTGTCTACCGGCATCAGTATCATTGGTTGCAACCGGAACAGTTTCGCCGTATCCTTTAGCTACCAATCTATCGGCAGAAATACCTTTTCCAATTAAATAAGTAACAACTGATTGAGAACGTGATTGAGATAGTTTTTGATTATAATCATCACTACCCTTACTATCTGTGTGACTTCCTAACTCAATTTTTAAAGTTGGATTTTCCGTTAATAATTTTATTAAACGATCCAGCTCATTTGCTGACTCAGAGCGAATAGTTGCTTTATCAAAATCAAAAAAGATGTTCTTTAAAATAATAGATTGCCCTACTTCTATTGGTTTAAGTGCAATATTTTTTTCTACTTCCTGATACTCTTCCGTTTGTTTTAAATCAAAATTTTCTGAATGGAATAAATAGCCGTCCTTTTTAACTGCAATACCATAATTTTTACCACCTGGCAAAGATACCAGGTATTTTCCGGTTGTACTGTTCGATTTAAAAGTAGCAATCACATCGTTTAATGTATTATCGATTAATTCAATAGTAGCTTCTAATAAATTATACGTTTTAGCGTCGGAAATAACACCTTTTAAAATGGTCATTTTAGGCCCGCTGCTCACAATTTTTTCAGCCTTAAATTCGCTTACAGGAGCTGCAACGCTTGCCAGTAAATTATCTTCATTCATTACAACCGGTGGTTTTTCTGGTCCCAGGAATGTAATTTTATAAATATCCTTATCACCATAACCTCCTTGTTTGGAAGACGCGAAATAACCGTGATTACCGCTACCACTAATTACAAAGAATACATCATCATCCGGTCCGTTGATCGGATATCCAAGGTTAACCGGCTCACCCCATTTTCCATCCTCAAATGTTGTTTTAAAAATATCGTAGCCTCCCATGGTATTGTGACCCTTTGAACTAAAATAAATTGTTTTACCATCAGGATGAATAAATACACCTTCTTCACCATATTTTGTATTTAAAGCAGGGCCGGCATTGATGGCTGTGCCCCACTCCCCTTTTAAATCTTTATCCGAATAATACATATCCCTATCGCCCGTTCCGCCTTCTCTGTCGCTAATAAAATATAACCGTTTACCATCATAAGATAAACTTACAGATGATTCATGCCCTTTTGAATTAATATTTTTATTCAAATGTTCAGGCTTGGTCCAGGAATTCCCCACCAAATTGCTCACGTAAATATCGCCTCCGTCTTTCTCTTTGAATTTATATACAAACAGGATACTCCCATCTGGTGATAAACCTGCTGTTGCATCATGCTCTTCGCTATTCACTACGGGCCCGAAGTTCTGTGCAGCTGTCCACTTTCCGCCTGCTTTCGACGAAATATAGAGATCTTCCATGAAGCCCCCATACTGTTCATCCACTTTTCCACCCGTTGTAGAATTTCTGCATGCCGTAAATGCGATCATCGACTCATCGGCCGTAATAAAAGCACTGTACTCCGGATAATTGGTGTTAATATTTGCTCCTAAATTATCTACAAAAACGCGTTGTGGATTTGCGGTTTCTTTTTTTCCGATCTTACATTCGGCAATTTTTTTATTCACATCTTCAATCGCATAAGCATTTCCTTTAGTATCTGCATTTAAAAAAGCAAGCTGTATTTGATAATATTTGATCGCCTCATCCCACTTTAGTTGAAACTGGTAAGCCCAACCTAAAAAATAGGAAGCATCGCTTTCAATCTTTCCGTTTAAAGAAATTGCTTTTTCGAGATACTTCGAAGCATCTTCGGATTGGGGGTTCAAATTAAAACTGATAACACCCAACATATAATTAAGCACTGCATTATTAGGGTTGAACTCCTGTGCTTTCAACAAAAGCGGACGCGCCTCTTTAAAATAAATATCTCCTGCATGGCGATAGTCATTACGGCTTACAGGAAAAATTTTATATATTGATATATAATTTTCTAAAATCAACGAGTACTCTTTCATCCCATTAACGAAAATATCTTTTCCATCTTCCAAATTTTTCCGGGCCTCTTTCATCTGATCTTTCTTGTCGGGAAAATTGGCTTTTTCGAACTCAATATTTTGAGCCAGGGACACTGTGGCCGATAAAAAAAGAATTGCTACTAATTTATATATTTTATGCATACTGAAATATTAGAATGAGTTTTTAATAGAATCTTACTAATTAATCACAGAAACCTGATTTATACCGTTTGCCTTCTGCAGCACCAAACTCTGCAGCTTTCTTCCAATCAGCACAAGCACCCTCTTCATCTTTCAGCATTTGTTTTGCAATTCCCCGGTTCACATAAGCTGCTGCCAATTTTGCATCAGCTAGTATCGCTTTATTGGCCCATTCTAATGCCGCCTTGTAATCTTTCTTCTTAATATAAGCAGAAGCCATATTGTTAATGGCTAATGTGTAATTTGGTTTTTGCTTCAGCGCTGCATCAAAATCGGCAATTGCACCTGCCAAATCACCCGTATTTAATTTGGCGGTTCCGCGGTTATTTAAAGCAATATAGTAATCGGGTTTTAAACTAATAGCTTTATTGTAGGCCTCTATAGCTCCTGCATTATCACCTTTATTACGTTTACAGGAACCCAGGTTGTTGTAGGCGAAAAATAATTTATTATCAATAGACAATGCTTTTTCATAATCAGCCATGGCACCTGTTTCATCTCCCATCATTTTTTTAGCAGAAGCTCTATCGTTATAAGCATACGCATAATCTGCTTTAGCAGCAATGGCTCTGTCGTAATCAGCGATAGCCGGTTTATAATCACCCGCCTCAAAATTTACCTGTCCACTTAAATAAGAAGCTTTACTATACCTGTCGTCAATAAAGATGGTTTTACTTAAATAGGCCACACAGGAATCTTTTTTGTTAAGTGCGTAAAAACTCTGCGCTTTTCCAAAAAGAGCATCAAGGTTAATGGGATTAATAGCAAGTGCCTTGTTGAAGTCTTCGATAGAAGCTTCGTAGGTTTTTGATTCATACCTCGCAAAACCTCTGTTCGCAATTGCTTTATCGAAATTGGGTTTCAGGGAAACGGCTTTCGAAAACTGCTCAACGGCCATGTTATAGTCCTTTTTGCCCATAAACTCCAATCCGCTGTTATAGGCGTTCTCGGCTTCCTGATCAGGCGTTAGCGCGGTTTTAACTTTTACAGTGTCCTGGGCCGATACGTTTAAACATAACAGGCCAAGACATACTAATACAATTTTTTGCATAGAAAGATTTGTTACGTTTTTAAAGATAGGAAATTAAATGAAAAAGGGAAATTTTTGTTAAAAATTAGTATAATAATCCCGGGTGAGCTCTTTATAATCATCTGTATACTGATGCCTGACTTCTTCTTCAATAGCTATTGTTTTTTCAGAAAACTCAGTAGGTGTTATTTCAAATTGCATCAGGTGACGTTTATCTGTATGTTTATCCACCCTTGATTTCACTCTTAATAATTTAGACAAATGAAGTCCTTTTTTTTCGGCCAATGCTCTGAATTTCTCTGCTTCAAGAGTTGGCAGAATGAGGCAAAACTTGCCTTTTTCGTTCAGTAACTTTAATACGCCATCCAACAATTCCTCAAAGGGCAACACGTCGGCATGGCGGGCCTGTGAACGTTGCTCATCCGAAGATTTAAGCGATTGTTCAAAATACGGCGGGTTGGTAACTATAAGATCGTACTTTTGATCTTCACTTTTAGAATAATCTTGCAACGACACATGGGCTACTGATACCCGATCAGAAAATTTACTTTCCTGTATATTTTGAGTGGCCTGCAGCCAGGCATTTTCGTCAATATCAATTGCATCGATATGTGCTATTGATTTTTGCGCCAGCATAAGCGCTATAACTCCGGTTCCTGTACCAATGTCCAAAATGTGTTTACTCCCATTAGGCAATATCCAGGCTCCAAGCAAAACGGCATCTGTGCCTACTTTCATAGCACATTTGTCTTGCCTGATAATAAACTGCTTAAAAGCGAATGAAGTGTTGGGCATAAACCATGTTTATCGTTTTGAGTTGTATAAAGTTAAAAACAAAAATGAAAGTATAAAGTTTATTTAAGTTAAGAAATTAAATTTAAAGAAAATTTAAGAGAGAAATGATTAAAATAGCTTTCTATATAACTTTGTTTTTATCGCCTTTTGCTTCGTACACTCAAACAACGATAGAATCAATTTTAGAATATTATAAAAAAGACAAAGACCTGCAACATGCCACTTATAGTTTTTGTGTGATTGAAGCGCAAAGTGGGAAAACCATCAAAGAATATAATTCGGAAACAGCGTTGATTCCGGCAAGTACCATGAAAATCATGACTACTTCTGCTGCATTAGGCATTTTAGGCAAAGATTATACCTACAAAACTAATTTTTACACCATTCAAAAAACCGACACCATCTCTGGAACAAATTCAGTAAGTTTAGTGATCAAAGGAAATGGAGATCCTACTTTTAACTCAACTTACTTTTATAATAACGATTCAGCCTTCTTTAATCCCCTGCTGCAAAAATTAAAAGCGAAAGGCCTTAAAAAAATTACCGGCTCCATTATTGCGGACGGCTCATATTTCGACAACACAATTCCGAGCACATGGATATGGGGAGACATAGGGAATTATTTTGGAGCCGGAGCAAATGGACTTTCCTATCGCGATAATAAATTTTCATTATTTTACAATAGTGGTGTACTGAATAGTATGGCCGAACTGGAAAGTATCGCTCCTGGCTACTTCGCTAAAAAAATGGCCGTTAAATCATCCGTAATTTCCTCCGGAACAGAAGATGACGCTTTTGTATTTGGCGACCCAAATGGATATACCCGAAAAGTCACAGGAACCATTCCTCCAAATAAAAAACACTATGAAGTAGAAGCTGAAATGCCGGATCCTGCATTGTTTTTCGCAACGCAATTACATATTGAACTGCAAAAAAATAACCTGGCTTCACAAAGCATTAAACTAGAAGTAAGCGAAACTAATCAATACCCTGAGCAGTTAGTGCACACGCACCAATCTCCAAAACTCGAAAAAATAGTCTTCTACACGAACACAAAAAGTAATAACCACTACGCAGAAAGTTTACTAAATACTCTTGGCGCAACAAGATCAAAAAAACAAGGCACAACTTCTAACGGAATTGCTGCTGTAAATAATTATTGGGAAAGTCGTGGAGTTGACTTATCAGGATTACACATGGCCGATGGAAGTGGCTTATCGAGAGCTAATAGCATTACTACAAAGATACAGGCTACCGTTTTATCAAAAATATACCGGGATAGTGTAATGTACCCTGCCTTTAATTCATCGTTACCTGTTGCCGGAAAGAATGGTAGCATGACCAGTTTATGCAAAGGTACCTTTGCCGAAAATAACATGCGCGCCAAAACGGGATACATTAACCGCGCAAGAGGATATTGTGGTTATGTAAAAACAAAATCAGGGAAAGAACTGGCTTTTTCAGTGATATTTAATAATTATGATTGTTCGCCGAAGGAGATGAAACTAAAAATTGAGAAATTTTTAGTAGCTTTAGTTGACCTTTAACTTCTTATAGGAATACTATTCTAAGATCTTATAGTGCCAGGAACCTGCCCATAAACAAGCTATTCTTGTAATACCTAAACCGATACAAATATTTATAAAAATTATCATGAAGATACATCCAGTAAAAAGGTATATAGTGCTTTTTATATTCGCCACAGTTTATATGCAAATGCAAGCTCAAACGCATTCAAAAAAAGAATACTCCAAAAAACCATTATGGATAGATATGATGAATGATAGCACGGCCAATTATTTTGAAACTATAAAAGCATTCAGAGAGTTTTGGAAAGGCAGAGTACTCCCTGAAGAACCTTTTGAAAATGAAAGTATTGACACGTTTGAAAAAGAAGTTGGCTTAAAAGAGGATAATGAATCGCCCCGGGAACGAATGCGCGAAAAAAGAAAACGCGAAAAATATAACCCTAAAAATGAAATAAATTATGGCGCTCAGGTGCGCGCGTTTAAAGGTTGGATGCATAGTGTGAAACCATGGGTTAGAGAAGACGGTACAATTATATCCGTGTACGAACAGCAAAAAATCATTAATCAGCAACAACAAGAATTGAAATAACCACTCCGCATTATTCTCATTTAAAATAAATCAAATGTTAAAAACCATCATAAAAACAGTTGTCATTATTGCCTTCACTACTTTGCAAGGCTTAGCGCAGCTTGCAAATTGGACGCCTGTTGTTGGGACAAATTTTCCGGCAAATATAACCGGCCAAATAAATGGTATGGCACGTATGACGCAACTAAAATTTCACCCCACTAACGCAAACAAATACTACGCCATTACCTCAGAAGGGGGGTTGTTTACATCCACTAATCAAGGGTTAAACTGGATGGTAGCTACAGGAACCGAAACCTTTGCAGGAAGTTGTTCTTCCATTTGTATTGATTATACAAATGATCAGAATTTATTTTTAGGTACAGGTGACCCAAATTATTATTCAAATGGCCAGGGAATTTTCAAATCAAGCAACGGCGGTATGAGTTTTACAGCCACCTCGCTTACCAATTGCCTGGTAATTGATATTATTCAAAACCCGGTTGTTTCTACTGAATTTGTAGCAGTAACTAACAAAGGCATTTACAAATCCATTAACGGCGGTACAACGTGGCTTGCAAAAACGGCTACTACAATTCCGTTTTGTGACATAAAACAAAATGCGGCGTTAAACTCCCAAATACTATATGCCTGTACAAATGAAAATGCAACCAGGTTTTACCGCTCTACTGATTTCGGAAATACCTGGACGCAAATAACAACAGGCATCATTACACCAACCACTTATATAGATGCCGGAGCCCGGATAGGTGTTTCACCCGCCAATCCCAACGTTGTGTACCTTGAAGCTATAGGTGGTGGCGGTGTAATATATATATCCAATAATGGCGGACTTACCTTTGCTATCAAAAAAAACGAAGGTACAGGTTCGTTTTTGAATTTCTATGATGATCTAAGTACCGACAGCGGGCAAGGTAATTATAACAATACCATTACAGTGGATAGAAACGATGCCTCAAAGTTATGGCTGCAGGCGCATAATACTTGGTTGTCCATAGATAGTGGCGCAACCTGGACAATGCAAACACATTGGTATGAGAAAGTACACACTGATATGCATCAAATACAACAATCTCCCTATGATGCCAATCAATTGTATTCCTGCAATGATGGTGGTGTATGGCTGAGCATGAATGGTGGCGATAACTGGGTTGCAAAAAGTGACGGTATTTTTGCTTTGGAAATAGGTGATAATTGTGGAATGAGTAGTCCCGTTCTTAGAGATTTTGTAAGTATTGGTACACAAGATAATGGGCGCCTTTTCGGTAATTCAAACGGATGGGTTACCAACGTTGGAGGCGACGATTATGCGAAAAGGAAAATAGACTATAACGGTAATATATACTATGACGGCGACGAGCGCCAGGTTAATCATACTGGCCCGGTTGGAACCTATGGATTACCAACCACTAACTGGAACGCTTTTAGCTTTAACCGGACAAATACCAATTTAGGTTTTATGGGTTTAACTAATGTATATCGTTCAACCAATATCTCTAACGGAACTACTGCGTGGACTCAAATATCCACATTCAATCAAACCATAGTAGATGTACATAGCTGTATTGCCGATCCAAACAGACTATATGTATTAATAAGTAACGGCGACCTATATGTAACATCCAACGCACTTGCTGCGTCACCGAGTTTCTCCTTACGCACCTTGCCTGGTAATGCTTCTAATTTAGGAAGTGTAGTTGCCATGGCCAATAACGCTAATACTGTGTATGTATGCGAAAACAATAAAGTATATTACTCAGTAAATGCGGGCGTATCATGGGTAGACGTCACCTACAACTTACCAAATGTTAATCACAGAAGAATTTTAGCAGAAGAATTTGGGGGCTCAGAAGAATTGGTTTTTATCGCCACCAATAATGCGGTGTACTACAAAAAAGTGGGGCAAACAACCTGGACAAATTACAGCACCAATTTGCCCTCCCGGAGATCACCTACCGAATTCTCGATGTATGACGATGGAACCAGTCAATCAAAAATAAGATATGCTTGTTTTGGGAGAGCTATGTGGGAAAGCTCTTTTGGTAATTTAAGAATTCTAAATGCAAATTTAACAGCTAACGAAACTAATCCATGCCAGGGAAATTCGGTTCAATTTTTTGATATATCGGCTGGTAATCCAACCTCGTGGAACTGGGCTTTTGCAGGAGGCACTCCGGCAACATCTACATTACAAAATCCTGTCGTTACATATAACACATCGGGCATTTACAGCGCAACTCTATCAGCTTCTGACGGAACATTAACCAGTGTAGGCACAAAGACGGCGTATATAAATGTGAAGCAACCCAATAATTTGCCTTTAGCCGAAGGGTTTTTAAGCACAGCTTATCCACCTGCAAATTGGGAATTAGTTGATGATGCCACTGATAATATTACCTGGGAGCGGGTTACAACGGCAGGAGCCCAAAATTCACCAACATGCATTAAATTTGATAATTACAACAATAACGTTACCGGTACTAAAGACGAAATACGAACACCCGTTTATAATTTAATATCTGCCATTAATCCAATGTTGAGTTTTGACATTGCATACCAAACATATGATAATGTTTATAGTGATACTCTTTTGGTACTGGTATCTTCAGATTGCGGAATCACATTTAATCCTATCTACACAAAAGGCGGCTCTACCTTGGCAACTGTTCCCGGTAATAACGGCGGTTATTTTGAGCCGTCATCAGCCACTCAATGGCGGAACGAACTGCTCAATCTTTCTGCTTATGCTGGTTTAAACAATGTGCAGATAGCATTTCAAAACAGAAGTCATTATGGACAAAGTATATTTCTCGATAATATCAATCTATCCTCATCATTAAATGTATCGGTTAATGAAATTTTAGCCGAAAATGGCGTAACTGTATTTCCCAATCCAAATGAGGGCACATTTACATTGTCTATCAACTCGGTCGGGATTACTACCTATAAATTGGCTATCATAAACGCTGTGGGCCAGGAAGTGTTATCAGATAGCATGTCTACAACAAATGGAGTTTCAAATAAAACAATCAGTCTTAAAAATTACAGCAAAGGTATTTATTGGCTAAAATTAACCGACGGAAAAACCGAATTGACTAAAAAAATAGTTACTTATTAATTGTCAATCGTTTCTTTAATAGACTTTAAAATGATTTCGCAGGCTTCTTTTATCTCGCCGTCCGTAATGATCAACGGTGGAGCTATCCGCATGCTATGAGTATTGAATAAAAACCAATCAACGATCAGCCCATTTTTGACGCAGTGTTCAATTATTTTAAAATTAAGGTCAGTACTTCCAAAATCGATGGAGAGCATAAACCCTTTACCTTTGATTTGCTTAATAGCAGGATGGATTAATAGCGAGCGAATCAGATTGGATTTACGTTCGATATCTTCCATCAGTTTATCTGATTGAATAGTTTGTAAGCACGCTAATGACGCCGCGCAACAAACGGCGTTACCACCAAATGTATTGATGTTTCCTAAAACGGGGTTGTGCGTAAATTCATTCAGTAATTGTTGCGAACTGATGAAACAACCTATTGGCAACCCGCCTCCCATACCTTTTGCCAACAATAAAATATCAGGAATAACATCAGTTTGTTCAAAGGCAAAAAACGTTCCACTGCGACCAAAGCCGTTTTGTATTTCATCCAATATGAGTAAAACCCCGTTATCAGTACACTTCTTTCTGATGGCTCTTAAAAATTCAACGCTGGCAACTGTATAACCTGTTTCGCTTTGAATCGGTTCTAAGATAACGGCAGCCGTTTTTGACGTGATATGTTTATTAACCTCTTCAATACAATTATACTCAATAATCTTTATATCCGGCAATAGTGGTCTGAACGCCTGTTTGAAATCTTCATTTCCCATGACGCTTAATGCACCATGTGTACTACCATGATAAGAATCACGGAAACAAATAATTTCTGTTCGCCCCGTTACACGTTTTGCTAACTTCAATGCACCTTCAGTAGCTTCTGTACCAGAATTTGTATAAAAAACAGAATTCAGATTTTCGGGTAGCAGGTCGGTTAAAGCTTTTGCCAGCAATATTTGTGGCGCCTGTACATATTCTCCATACACCATTAAATGCATGTAGGTTTCAGCTTGTGTCTGAATCGCCTTCACCACATTTGGGTGGCAATGGCCAACGTTACTTACCGAAATACCTGAAATAAAATCAATGTATGATTCTCCGTTAGCATCGTATAAATGTACGCCTTTAGCTTTGATAATCTCCAAATCCATGGGTTTGGGAGAAACCTGCGCTACATGATTTAAAAATAATTGTCGGTTGGAAATTTGCATTTATAATTATATAAGACCTGTCAGGTTTTAAAACTGACAGGTCTGTTAGTTAAAAGAAGTCGAAAAAGAACATCACTGCTGCCTGCTCTTTTTTTACACCTCCTGCATATCCAACAACGCTTCCGTTTTTTCTGATGTCGCCGTTACTTTCGATCTTTCCAACTACGCTTCCACTAATACGAACATCGCCATTAGATTCCACTTTACCAACTACAGAGCCATTCTTACGAATATCACCATTTGATTCGATCTTTCCTTTTACGCTTCCATTCACACGAATATCGCCATTCGATTCAAATTTACCCTTTACACTTCCGTTAAGTCGAACATCACCATTGGATTCGATCCTACCATAAGACGATCCATTTTTTCTAAGATCCTGTGCAGTTGCTGTGTTTATAAACAAACAAGCTACAAATGCTATCACTACATGTTTCAATTTCATATTAAATGTTTTTAAGTTATTATTAATTAAATATAGGTACGAATTTAATGAAACGCTAATTTGAGTCCCTTTAATTTTTTCAATTTCTCTTCACATTGTTCACTATCTGATTTACGCACACTAAAACCTATCTCACAATCTGTATCAAATTGCTGTGTCGAGATTTTACATTCTAATTGCTTCAACAGCTTCATCACATCATTTAAATGATCAAATGGAAAAGTGATGGTGTAATTAAATGAAATATATTTTTCAGTAATCACACATTCATTGATGACCTGTGCTGCTGATGTTTTATAAGCATTAATTAAACCGCTCACACCTAATAAGGTTCCGCCAAAATAACGAACCACTACAATCAAAATATTAGTAAGATCATTAGACTGAATTTGCCCTAAAATTGGTTTGCCAGCGGTATTGGATGGTTCACCATCGTCGTTTGCTCTGAAATTTAATTTATCAGCCCCCAAACGGTAAGCATAACAATGATGATTGGCGCTAGGATGTTCTTTCTTTAATTGCAGCAGAGTTTCTTTTACCTGAATATCATTCTCAACGGGAAATGCAAATGCGAAAAATTTACTTCCCTTATCTTTAAAAATAAGATCTGCTTTCTTTTCAATAGTTAAATATGTGGCGGAAAAAAGCATACACTTATTTGAGTAATTGTGGTAAAAGTCCCAGAATTAATATGGCAAGAATGCTCAGGCCAATTCCCAACCAGTTTTTTGAAGATAATTTTTCTTTATAAACAAGCACTGAAACTACTGTAGAAAGAGTTAATACACTTAAATTATTTATTGGAAATAATACCGACGGCTCTAAAACATTGCTATTCAAAGCCAATACAATAAAATACATGGTAGCGAAATTGATTGTACCCAAAACAATACCCGCAGGTATTGCCTGAACCTGAAATTTTTCTTTTTTTACAGTCAATTGGTATGCCAGTGCCATAGAACCAAAAACAAAGGCTGTAGCAAAAATAGTTGAAAGAAATGCATCAAAATCATTCTCGCTGATTAAGAAACGTTGCGCATAATTGATAGATGAATCGATAATGCCGCTACAAATAAAAATAATCAAAGGAAACAACCACCACCATTTTTGCAATGGTTTTCCCTCTGTTTCCTTATGTGACACCAAATATACCGATGCCACGGCTAAAATAATCCCAATGACCTTCGCTATTGATAAGTCATCGCCATAAAACAAGATAGCGATAGAAATGGGAATAACGACTGCCATACGGTTGGCGACTTGTGCTACCGAGATACCAGATCGGGCAGTTACATCAGCTATCACGAACAAGCTACTTACAAATACAATTCCTAAACCAATAGCTACACCGATCCACGGCTGATCAAAAATATTTAACGGAGTAACGCCTGACCTGGTTGTAATAAAACCCAAAGTTCCTGCTACTACATAGTTAACAATGATGGCCTGAAAGGCTTTGATATTTCTGACAGCAATAACTTTAAAAGAAATGCCAAAAAGCGTTGACACTAAAACGGAAAGTATTAAAAAAATCATATTAACTATTTAAGAATGTGTACAGCAGGTCGCCACCAATTTTTTGAGATTCAGCCTGATTGAATTTCATTTCGGGAGCAGGGATGCCATGCTCAATTTTTTTAGCGGGATTTACAAATACCCTGGCCTCATCCCAGGCATTGATGTTTATGAAATTATAAATTGTATTGGTACCGCCTTCCACAATAATAGTTGCAATGTTATTCTCATAACAGTAATCCAGTATCTGTTGAGCCTTATCTTTCCAATCGATCTTTACAAACTCGACATTATTATTTTTGTCTGTGGTAATATCGTTAAAAATAATAGTTTCAGCTTCTTTATTAAAAATATTCAAATTTTGAGGCAAACTACCATAACGAGCCATGATCAAACGTACTGGATTATTACCTTGTACCAAACGGGTAGTTAAACGAGGATTATCTGCTAACAAAGTATTGTATCCGATCAAAATGGCTTGTTCTTCACTTCTCCAGTGATGAACGAGTAATTTGCTTTCTTTTCCTGTAATCCAATTATCTTCTTTGTTTTCCGGAATGGGCCAATGGCTGATGAAATTATCTGCGGTTTGCGCCCATTTTAAAATAATATAGGGTCGCTTTTTCTCATGAAATATAAAAAAACGTTTGTTCAGTTCCCTACACTTTTTATCCAAAATACCATGCTCTACTTCTATCCCGGCCTCTCTCAGTTTTTTAATTCCTTTTCCGGCTACCAACGGATTTGAATCCAGATTTCCAACTACAACCTTTTTAATGCCTTTACTAATGATTAGATCGGCACATGGAGGTGTTTTACCATGATGAGAACAAGGCTCAAGATTGACATAAAGTGTGCACTTAGAAAACAACGCATCGGGCACCTGCTTAATCGCGTTTGGCTCAGCGTGCAAACCGCCATAGTACTCGTGATAACCTTCGGCAATAATTTGTTCATCACAAACAATAACGCAACCAACCATCGGATTAGGCGACACTTTTCCTAATCCTTTCGCAGCCAGTTCCAGGCAAAGTTGCATGTATGTTTCGGATGATTTGATAGATGCTTATTTGATATACAATATTAAGCAATGATTTGATTGAACCGACAATTTCGCTACTTTTTCTATTAAAATCTTATTGTTATTTACTCTCTAAAATTGCTTAATTTTAAGGCATGCTAAAATCAATGACGGGCTTTGGAAAAGCCACAAAAGAATTTGAAAATAAAACTGTAAATGTTGAGATACGTTCTTTAAACAGTAAGAATATGGATCTCAGTTTACGTTTATCTTCCACTTACCGCGACAAGGAACATGAATTAAAAAGTGAAATCACCAGGTTACTGGAACGCGGCAAAGTTGACCTGTCGATTTATGTAGAATCAAAAATTGAAGAAACGCCCGTTCAGATTAATACAGACCTGGCAAAATCTTACTATAATCAATTAAAGCAATTAGCTTCTGAATTAGGTGAACCAACTACTAATTTAATGTCACATGTTTTAAAAATGCCGGATGTTTTAAAATCTGAACGTAAAGAACCAAACGAACAGGATTGGAAAGATATACAAAGCGTGATTTTTGCTGCAGTTGACGGATTGAATAAATTCAGAGAAGATGAAGGCAAATCGATAGAAAAAGATTTTGAAACGCGACTGGGAATTATTGCAGGTTCACTTGAAAAAATAAAAGATCATGACGCAAGTCGCATCCAAAATATCAGAGATCGCATTAAAAAAAATCTGGACGAAGTTGTTGGCAAAGATAAAGTAGACAATAATCGTTTTGAACAAGAACTTATCTATTATATTGAAAAACTGGACATTAATGAAGAGAAAGTTCGTTTAAAAACTCATTTGGATTATTTTATCAAAACGATGCATGAACCTGCAGGCGGAAGAAAGTTAAATTTCATTGGCCAGGAGATAGGCAGGGAAGTAAATACCATAGGCTCTAAGGCTAATGACGCCGAAATGCAAAAAATGGTGGTATTGATGAAGGACGAACTGGAAAAAATAAAAGAACAAACCAATAACGTGCTGTAATATGAATTTATTTAAACTATCCGGAATTTTATCCGTTGTATTTGGCACTATCAGTTGCCTTATTCTCATAAAACCATTTTTACTATTGTTCTCCTTATTATCGGCCATCATTGGATTTACTTTTGCCACAATCAACGTCTATCTTAATGCAAAGTTTGAAATAACCAAGGGTGCATTTAGTATTGGATATATTGGAATGATTCTTTCGTCATTTCCTGTTATTTTTTTAATGGTATTAATTGCAAGAGGTTAAAATGTCGAAAATTAAAAATTATCTATCCCTTGTAAAATTCAGTCATACGATATTCGCACTACCTTTTGCCTGCATTGGTTTTACATTAGCGTTACAGGAAGGCTTTACTTTTTCGCTGAAATTATTTTTGTTGGTTTTAGCGTGCATGGTAACCGCCCGTAATGCTGCAATGGCATTTAATCGTTTTATTGATCGCAAATTCGATGTGCTAAATCCACGAACAGCCATCAGGGAAATACCTGCCGGAATAATAAACCCACAAAATGCCTTGTTCTTTATTATCATTAATTGCCTGTTGTTTGTAGCAGCTACATACTTTATTAATACGATTTGCTTTTTCCTTTCGCCGGTTGCATTGTTTGTTGTGTTATTTTACAGCTACACAAAACGATTTACTCCTTTGTGTCATTTAGTTTTGGGTTGCGGTTTAGGTCTTGCACCTATTGGAGCGTATTTAGCGGTAACAGGTCATTTTGCATGGTTACCGCTATTATTTTCTTTCACCGTATTTTGTTGGGTAAGTGGCTTTGATATAATATACGCTCTACAGGATGAGGCATTTGACAGAGAACATCACTTGAATTCAATACCTGTATTATTAGGAACAAAAGGCGCGTTAAGGTTTTCGGAAGTGTTACATGTTTTTGCTATCGGATTTGTTGTATTAGCAGGATGTATTGGTCACTTTAATTTTTTATACTGGACCGGCACAACTTTATTTACCGCCTTGGTTATATATCAGCACACCATTGTAAAGCCTCATGATTTATCAAGGGTAAATATCGCTTTTGGAACAACCAATGGTATTGCCAGTGTTGTATTTGCAACATTTACCATTATATCCTTCTTTATTTAACTATCCGGTTAACCACATTAAAAGGCGCTACAAAATCAAACTTTATGCGTGCATGCCTTAAGCTATTTCAGAAAAGAGAAATTAGAAGCAACAAAAAAGAGCAGGATAAAAATCCTGCTCTTTTCAATTTAATAAAACCTATTTCTTATTGTTTTGTATAAGCTTCAGTGTAAGAAGCTGAACCAGTTGAAGTAGTTTCTGTGTAGGATAATCCAAATGAATTTTGAGAAACTCTTGCTCCCGTACCAGAGAAAGTTCTATCAGTAGCTGGACTTCCAACCTGGATAGCTGTCTGGCTAGGTAAACTGATTGGGCTGGTAGTTCCTGTATTATTTACATCAGCATAAATCCCAGTGTTACCTGTGTAATCACCAAATTTACCAAAGTTTAAACGTTTGTTAACTGTAGAAGAAGCAGTAACTGTTTGTGTATAAGTATAAGCACCTGGATTAATTACACATGTGTAAACTCCTGTCATTCCATCTAAATCATTAACTACAGTTACATTTCTTGTTGCAGTAGCTGAATTACCAGCTGCATCAGTAGCTGTATAAGTTAATTGGTAAGTCCCAGTATGATTTACGTCTACATTACCAGAAACGCTGGTAGCTAAATTACCATCTTTGTTATCGTTAGCAGAAGCACCCATATCTACAAAAGTACCTTGTAATGACATTGTTTCATCTCCACCGTTAAGAGTAACTACAGGAGCTGTAACGTCATCTTTTTTACAGCTAGTAAAAATTGTTGAACCCGCTAATAAAACAGCAGATAAAATTGTAATGTGTTTTTTCATAATTAAATGTTTTTTTATATATAATGAATCGCAAAACTACTAAATTTCTCTATACGATGACGCTTTAATACAACGATTTTAACAGATTTTCATAAAATTGTAGAGGTTTTTACCTAATACGATCTGGTATATGGTTTGATATGCGAGTATCTATAAGAAAATATTTTTAAATTCATTAACGATTATGGCAAATAAAACCTAATTTTGCCAAAAACAAATTAAAAATAACATAATGAAAAAACTATTAACTTTAGTATCACTATTAGGAATGTTTACATTCGTGGCTTGTGGCCCATCTGCTGCAGAACAAGAAGCAAAAGCAAAAGCAACGGCAGATTCAATTGCTGCTGTAGAGTTAGCGGCTCAGGAAGCTGCTGCTGCTGAAATGGCTGCTCTTAAAGAAAAAGCTGCTGCTGATTCAATTGCTGCTGCTGAAGCTTTAGCTGCTGCAACTGCAACTATTACTCCAGAGGCTCCAAAATCTACAAAACCAACTAAGCCAACTAAACCAGCTACTCCAGCTACTCCAACTCAAACTGTTAAACCAGGACAAGGAAGAGGATAGTTCATATCTTAAAATTTAATAAAAAGGAACAGTACATTGTATTGTTCCTTTTTTTATTAAGTAAATTAGTCAAACTATTTCAACTAACGTGATTACTTTCTTTCATAGATTTAAGACATTTTTTAAATGGTCGGGCATAATTCTTTTAGCGTGCTTTGTTTTGCTCCTCATTTCAAATTATTGGATCAACTCCAGTACCGAAAAACAAATCTATGCAGATCTTCATACAGTACCGCCACGCAAAGTAGGATTGGTTTTAGGAGCCAGTAAAAAATCTGTGAGAGGAACTGCCAATATGTATTTTACCTATAGGATTTTAGCGGCGTATGAATTATTTAAAGCAAAAAAAGTTCAATACCTTTTAGTAAGTGGCGACAACCATATCAAAGGCTATGATGAACCGTCTGATATGCGCGACGCGCTGATGGCATTAGGTGTTCCCGATTCGTGTATTGTTTTGGATTATGCGGGGTTTAGAACATTGGACAGTGTAGTGCGCTGTAATGAGGTTTTTGGGGAAGACTCCATTACAATTATTTCGCAGGAATTTCATAACCAGAGAGCCTTGTTCATTGCCAACAAAAATAGCATCAACGCTATTGCTTTTAACGCCAAAGAGGTAAATAAAAATTATTCTTTCAAGACCCGCATCCGCGAATATTTTGCAAGAGTTAAATGTGTGTTGGACATTTATATCCTGTCTACATCCCCAAAATTTTTAGGAAAACAAATAAAGATTGGGAAATAGAAATATGCAAAAATCAATTTTCATAGCATTGCTTGGTGTGATATGTTCATTTACTGTAGCATCCCAAAAGTCATACGAGTTTAGCAAACCTGTCTTAAACGATATTCTTCCTGCCTCCTTACATGAAATTTCAGGATTATCAATTATAGATTCAACTACTATCGCCTGTATACAAGATGAAAACGGTATTTTGTTTTTATATGATCTTAAAACACATCGGCTAAAACAACAATATGCATTTGGTTTAAACGGTGATTACGAAGGCATCACGCGCGTAGGGCCGGTCTTGTATGTATTAAGAAGCGACGGGATTTTATTTGAGATAAATGGTTATAAAACCGGTAAGCTAAAAGTTAAAACGTACTCTACCGGCATTCCGGCGCTTAATAATGAAGGCCTTTGCTACGACTCCCTCAACAATCGTTTGTTAATAGGCGCTAAAGGCCGGATAAATAAAGATGCTCTAAATAAGGATTTAAGATGTATTTATGCGTTTGACCTAAAAACAAAAATACTAAATCAAAAACCGGCCTATACGTTTAGTACCCTCGGCATAAATTTATTTGCTAAACTAAATGGTGTTGAATTACAAAAAAGAAAAACAAAAAACGGTCATGTAGTTGATGTGAGTTTAAAATTAAATACCTCTGAAATTGCCCTTCATCCAATCACAGGGCAACTCTATGTTTTATCGGCAGCCGACCATTGCCTTTTCGTCTTCAGTGCTAGCGGCGAACTAGAAAAAATTGAACAACTCAACCGCATTACTTTTAATAAGGCTGAAGGTTTGTCTTTCTACAATAATGGTGATATGCTTATATCAAATGAAGGTCAGGCAAACCAACCCACATTACTCAAGTTCAAATATAAACATTAACTATTTTATTGTTCTGATGTTGAACGAACCGACATAAAATTTATAAATTTATCTTAACAACATTTTTATGGCCAACATTTCCGGAACTGAATTCTTAAAAAATATTGCAAAACTAAGAACTTTGGTTTTTCAATTCGATGAATCATGCAGCGAGGAAAAAAAACTCCTTCTAAATAAGCTATCGGGATTTTCAAGTCACAACCTTAAAAGTTTTAACTTATTTCATCAAACGCTGATGACCATGATGGCCTATCCCGCCAATAAAGATCTGCTGGAACTTACAGAAAACACCATGAGATTATTATTGGAATATTTCGATAAAAGGCTTCCACTAAAAGAAAACCTCAGTGGCACAGGACTTTTACATACCGCTATTGAATGCAACTTCTCGTTTACTAAAATAAATTACATTACGCAAAAATTTCCCGGGCAGGTTTCCATTCATAGCGCCTCGTCGTCTGTTGAAACACAAAAAGCAATCTTAAAACTCTTATTGCCTCCCGTAGAATATTTTAAGGTACATAAAGGAGAAAGAGACCTGAAACACCGGATCTCGCAACTTCATCCTTCAAAAACTCTAACAGACCTCGATTGGTTGATCGAATTAATCAAACAATCGACTTTAGACCCAAATACCCAGGCAACTATTTATAACCAGCTTGGGATCTTCATGCAGTGGAACGTGTCAGATCTGGAAAGCTCCGTGAGTTTTTTAAGAGGCGCTGCGCTCCCCCTATATTATCACACCAAACCTATTGAAAAGAAGATCAGCTTAACTGAGATCATCCAACAAACATTACCTGAGCCTGTAAAACTAGGTGATGAAGAAAAAGCACGCATTATTGATGCTGCAAAAATGACCTTATTTTATTTGTATCGCGAAACAGAACCTTTTACCAATGCTCATGCAGATGATATTACCTTATTTCAGTTAGATAAAGGGGTTTCCATTGCTTTGTTTGGTAGCACCAATGATAAACGTTACTCCTTAGAATCTTATATAGGTTATCTTGTGTTTAAAAATAACATCCCGGTATCATACGGCGGTGGTTGGATCTTCGGTGAGCGTAGCCAGTTTGGCATTAATATTCTGGAATCATTCAGAGGTGGAGAATCAGCCCTGATCATTTGTGAATTACTTCGCGTGTATCATCAACACTTTGGCGCAACACGTTTTGTTGTGAAACCTTATCAGTTTGGACTGCATAATACAGAAGCCATTAAGACCGGTGCATTCTGGTTCTATTACAAACTTGGATTCAGGCCTGAAGATGAGCAATTGAGAGCTTTGGCATTAGAAGAAGAAAAGCAAAAACTGATTGATCCTACATACAAAAGCACCATCTCTACATTAATGAAATACACCAAAAGTAATTTAGCGTTAACACTCAGCGAAACAAGTTATCCAAATTATGATTCTGAAATTTTAAGTCAAAAAATTACGAATTATATTAATCATCAATTTGAGGGTGACAGACAAAAAGCGCTCAACGCTTGCTTTAAACAATTAAAAGAAAACACAGGTATTAATGCAGCCGGGTGGAAGCCTGAAGATGTAGTTTACGCCCGGCAAACAGCAATTTTATTTAGTATTCAGCCAAACAGTAAGGCATGGCAACAAAAGCATGCAAAAAACATCAAACTCTTTATCCAAACCAAATCTGCCAAAACAGAACTACCTTGGATCAGGCATCTCCAAAAGTTTAAAGCCTTTTGGGATTATGTGAACGACTAGTTACTTTCCTGCTTTAATTTTCTGAATCAGATCCGTAGTTCCTTTATAGTCTTCCTGCGTATACTTTTCTTTCTTGGCTAACTCAATAGCTTCATTAGCAGTTTTAAGTGCGAGATCTTTCTGTCCTGCCTTGTATAACACTGCAGCGTATGTATCTAAATTAGCGTAATTTTTATCCAAATCACAGGCTGCTTTTGCCCAGGTAGTGGCTTTGGTTAAAGCTTCTTTATCCTCTACTTTCTCGTAAAAATTCCAGGAAATGGAATTCAGTGCATTGGCATCTTTTGAATAATACTGATCAACATTTGCAACGGCCAACTTAGCATATTCACTCCAATTCTGGGTTCTTTCCGCTAGCTTTAAATCGGCCTCAAAAAATATCAGCTTGGTATTGGGTGTGTTCAACAACGCGATCTTTGCTTTCGTATCATCATATAATTTTTGATCAAAAGGCTTTGTTTTAATGATTGAAAATAAATGGC
>JAZKDT010000022.1:107225-159353 GCA_040387475.1 Bacteroidota bacterium
GACAGCATCAATTTTACCGTTCACTACTTTTTCAGAGTACAGGTCAGAGTATTTTTGTTTGTTAACCATTAAATAATTAAACTCTTTTGATGCCGGATCATTTACATGATACATGATCATATCCCAGTTTGCTTTATTGGTAAGATCAGCTTCTTTTTGCTGTGAAAAATACACATTGACAATTTCATCAGATTCTAAACATGTTCCTTCTCTTGCTTCAATGTACTTCAATAAAAATTCGGTATTATTTTTATTAGCCTCATAGTTCTTTAAATAATAAGAGAATTGCTTTTCTGGAACCTTTGCATTTTCACCTAAAGCAATGAAATCAGTTGCTGTCATTGAACCGGCTACGCGATGTACCAAATTTCCGTTTCCGTCAACAAACAATAAATTAGGATAGCATTGCACCTGATATTGTTTAGCAATCTCTATGCCTTCGCCTTTTTCCATATCAATTTTTGCGTTTATAAAATTTTTATTATAATGTTCGGCCACAGCTGCATCCGTAAATACATTTTTTGACATTTGCTTGCAAGGCCCGCACCATGTGGTGTAGGCATCAATAAAAATAAGTTTATTTTCTTTCAATGCTTTCGCTTTAATTTCGGCAAATGTGCCATGCTCAAAAGCAATGCTTTTATTTTGAGCGTTTACCGAAAGTGATAATATAGCAAATGTTGCGAAAATTATAATTGATTTTTTCATGTTTTTAGTCTTTATAGGTTTTAGGTACTTTTGGGTCTGTGATGATAATATAATCGCCCAGGTATTCATATTTTTTCCAATCAATGTTGGGGAACTTTTCATCGGAACCGGAAGAAATAACCAAACACCTGATTTGCGGATTATATTTTTTTAATTGGGTAGCTGCAGCAAAATGTTCATCGCTATGAAATCGGCCATTTACCTGGAACACTTTTACGCCGGCATGTTTTTGCAGATACTCAGAAATAGAATAAGCCATTGTAGCGTCCCAAAGCGACTGTGCCATAATTAAACTGAAAGTTTCGCCGGTTGCTCTTGATTGTTTTTTCTTTCTTGAATTACCATCCTCAAAAAGGCCCATAAGCTTTTCGTAATATTTTCCTGACGCGGTATCGTAAGGCAATGGCGCAAAATACTTTTTTGAATCCTCGGGTAAAGTCATTAAACCTTTTTGTCCTTTCCTTCCGGCAAGGTTAGAATAACGTCCGGCAGCATTGGCACAAATTACATCCAGTCGATTGGCTTTACAAAATTCTACCATTGGTCTATAATCCTTATAATTACTCCATGCCCTGGCATCTTTCTTAAAATTTTTTTCCCTGATATCGGATGTCAGATATTCATTCATTACCGGTTGCACATCCCGTTCAAACATTTCCATTGAAAGCACAAGGTCTGAAGCAAATTTCAGATGTAAAGCTTCAAAGATCTTATGCTCCAGGTAGTGTGTAACAGAATCGTTATGTTCTTCGCCATAAAACAAAACATCCTGGTTATTCATCTCATTTACAATATCGCTTATGGCGACTTCCTTAGCAAGTTTAACCGAATAAATACGATAGTTTTGCTCTGTTAGCTGCGCAACCGAGTTCAAAGCAATAACACTTAATATAAATAACTGCCAACAACGCATATCTCTAAAAATTTTTCTTCTGCAATTTTTTATGAATTTCAGGTGTTTCCATTAAAGATGCGGAGCCGTACCATAACGTCATTTCTGGCTCAAGGTATTTTTCTTTAATAGCAGTATCTGCTTCCAGTAATTTTGCAGCTTCTTCGAATGTAGTTACATTCATAATAAAAATTCCACGATGGGTATCGCCATTTTCAAACGGACCTGCAACTGCTAATTTACCATTGTCAGCCATGTGTTGAATATTTTTCATGTGTCCGGCAAAAGCTTTTTCTTTTGCAGCTTTATCAGTGGATGTGTTGCTGCCTGTTTTTAGCATTACAAAAACGTACATTTTCATGCCATACTCGTCGGCATTCAGCTTTTTGGCTAATGTAGAATCGTAAGTTGTTTGTTGTGCTTTTGAAGCAATTGTCGTTAACAAGCCAATACATAAAAGTAAAAATAATTTTTTCATGGGCTTATTCTATAATGATATTATGCCTGGTTAAAAGCCGAAACAGATCCTGTGATAAAAATTTTGCTTTTTTTACATTATTAATTTCGGGGTCGATCGCAAAATTAGCAGAGCTTGTAAAATCAACACCGCTCAAATTTGTTTTAGTAAAAATAGCTTCGTACAAATCGCAATTTGTAAATGTAGCTTTAGAAAGATCTGCGTTTGTAAAATTAACTTCGTGCATTTTGCATGACATAAATTCGCTTTTGTTTAGCTTCTTGCTATCAAACGATGCGTAATCTAAGATAGATTTTTCAAAATACACTTCAAAAGCAAAATCTTTGGCCTGAAAAAAATTAAGTCCCAATAATTTACAATCTACAAATTCGACACTTTGCAATTTAGAATTATTGATTTTACAATTGCTCAAATTGCAGTTTTTAAATGCGCAATTCATAAAATTAATATTAGAAAGGTCAGAAAAGGTGCAATTCACAAATTCACAGGATTCATAATCTTCTCTTAAAGACGATTTAGGAAGACTGTTAAGATTTGAGATCGTTTCTGTAGTTTTCAGTGCTTTGGCCATACGTTATTCATTCCGAATAAAGATAGCAAAAATCTCTAAAACAAGCTCAGCTGTTTATCGCCCGCTTTATAGTTAAAATCGGTAAGATTATATTCAAAAGTTGAGGGATTGGGCATAAAACGATCTCTGGAAATTTTAAACAGCTGCATAATGGATTCGGCAATTTTTCCTTCGCCTTTCATGCGAATGCTTTTTCTGGAATCACTTACTTTGCCGCCATGACAATCCATGATCTGGTGCCAAACCTTATCAGCTCTATCAGGAAAATTTTTTACCAGCCAATCCTTAAAAATATGCTCTACCGATCCATTTAACCTGACAATAGTTATACCTGCGGTACTTGCACCCGCCTGAGCAGCTAATTCCAAAACGCCCGGAATCTCGTGGTTATTGATTCCGGGAATAACCGGCGCCACCATAACTCCACAGGGTATACCGTGCCTGGATAACGATTCCAATACATTTATCCGGTTTTTATAACTGGCAGTCCGCGGCTCCAGTAACTGGCGCATTTTTTCATCGGTTCCGGTAATAGATACCATCACGTGTACCAGGTTTAGTTCGGCTAATTCCGTCAATACATCCAAATCTCTCGTGATCAACGAATTTTTAGTGATGACCGAAACAGGATGTTTGAACTTTAAACAGGTTTTCAGGATATTCCGTGTTATTTCTAACTCTCTTTCAATAGGCTGGTAACAATCTGTATTTCCTGAAAGCATAATTGGTTTTGCTTTCCAGTTTTTGTTACTGAACTGCGTTTCGAGCAGCTCAACTGCATTTTTTTTGACAACGATCTTTCTTTCAAAATCCAAACCTGCGCTATAGCCCCAAAACTCGTGAGAATTACGGGCATAGCAATAAATGCATCCATGCTCACAGCCCTGGTAAGGATTCATAGAATAACCAAAGCCCAGATCTGTACTATCAACCTTATTGATAATAGTTTTAGGATACGTATAAATTACTTCTGTTTTTTCTTTTTGCAAAAATTCTTCATCCAAACCTTCCACATGTTCCTGAACATAGCGCTGTTGCTGAAATTTATTATCAGTATTGATCTGAGCGCCTCTTCCCTTAAAATAATTAATGTTGGTGTTTTCCATGGCCATTTCTATTTAGCATAAAGTTACGGCTACACATAGCAATTGGTTGCTATAAATTGTAGCATTTTGAAGTGGCAGATCATTATTGCTGTTTTGCAGACAAATAGCCGCTAGTAGCATAATAGAATTTTGAGTGGATGCCGATTGCGTTACTTTTGAATCAGTATTAATCTTAAATTTAAATTATTATGAAAAAATCGGTTGTTGTATTATTGCATCTGAGTTATTGGGGATGTTATTTTTTTCTACTTCATTTCATTTACATTTTAATGCGCAGCAGTTACAATGATGAAACTCCTCCATCAAGATACTTTGAACTTATGCTTTGTTTTGCTATAATACCAGCATTACTAAGTTTTTATAGTTTTTATTACTTGCTGTTTAATAAATTTTTAATAACTAAAAAAATATGGTCGCTTATTTTAGTTGGTATTAGTATTTCATTTATATGTGTTCTAATTGGTATTGGAGTACTTAATGTTTTAACACGCGTAGACATAACGTTTGAAAATTTATTTAAAATAACACTTCTTTTTGTTGTTATCCCGATATTTAATGGCTTATTGGGACTAGGATTGAAAGCATTTATAAGTTGGTATAATGATATTCAGCAAAAGCAAATTCTCAATAAAAAGAATTATGAGATGGAACTAGCCCTTGTTAAAAACCAGCTCAATCCGCATTTCCTGTTCAATACCATTAATAATATTGATATATTAATTCAAAAAGATCCTGTTAAAGCGTCCGATTATCTGAACAAACTATCTGATATCATGCGTTTTATGCTGTACGAAACCAAAGCAGATAAAATTGCACTTTCTACCGAGTTGAATTATATTGAAAAATATATCGCCCTCCAAAAAATACGCTCTTCTAATCCAAGCTATGTGAATTACGTGGTTGAAGGGCATTCAGATGGATTTTCAATAGAACCCATGTTATTTATACCATTCATCGAAAATGCTTTTAAACACACTGAAAATAAAAATTGGAAAAATGCCATTTACATAAAAATAACGATTAGTAAAGAGATGATTATATTTGATTGTGAAAATAAATTTTCTGATAAATCGAACGATATAAAAGAACATAACGGTTTAGGAAACGGGCTTATTGAAAAACGACTCATGTTATTATATCCCAACAAACATCAGCTAAACATAAGTACATTGAACAATGTATATAAGGTAAATTTAAAACTCCATCATGTCAATTAATTGCATCATTATAGAGGACGAACCCCTAGCGCTGGAACGAACAAAAAGCTATGTACTAAAACTTCCTTTCCTGAATTTACTGTCCACGTTTGACAACGGCATTGATGCCTTAGTATATCTCAAGGCAAATAAAATTGATCTGATTTTTTTAGACATTAACCTCGGAGAACTCTCCGGTATTCAACTTTTAGAGACCGGAAACATCCATTGTGAGGTCATTATTATTACAGCCTACCAGGAACATGCTTTAAAAGGTTTTGAATTAAATGTGACAGACTATTTAATGAAACCCTACTCTTTCGATCGCTTTTTACAGGCTGTAAACAGGGCGCAGGATAACTTATCCAAAAAAGTTTCAACCAATAAAAAGGATTTTATTTTTATAAAAACTGAGTACCGCTTAGAGAAAATTGCTTTGGATGACATTCTCCTTATTGAAGGTATGAGGGATTATAGAAGAATTTACACCATACATAAAAAAATAATGACGCTACAAACATTTAAGGACTTAGAGCAGGAAATTCCTGCAAATATTATAAGCAGAGTTCATAAATCATTTATGGTGGCAATTAACAAAATTGAATCCATAGAAAGAAACCGTATTAAAATTAAAGATACATTGATCCCTATCTCTGAAACCTACAAAAAAACTTTTTTTGAACTGATCAATTCAAAAAACAGCTGATCAGATCCAGTTCAATAATTTCCGTAAAACAGTAACTTTATCTTTGTATGGCGCATACCTCAAAGGCACGTCTAACCAGGTTGCTTTTTTGGATATTGATTTTTGATGCGAAAAAGTTTCGAAACTTGTTTTACCATGGTAGGCACCCATACCACTGTGTCCTACACCGCCAAACGGCAAATTCTTATTAGCAATATGCATTAAAGTATCGTTTACACAACCGCCGCCAAAAGAGAGTTCTGAGATGATCTTATCAGCAAACTCCATCCGCTCTGTAAAAACATAAAGCGACAAAGGCTTTTCATAACTTTGAATAATGCTATTTAATTCTACATCATTTTGATAAGAGATAATCGGCAACACTGGTCCGAATATTTCATTTTGCATTAAATCACTTTTTAAATCAGGTTGATCGATGAGTGTAGGTTCTATGAATAAAGTTGTTTTATCTGAAGCTCCTCCAAATAGTATGTTTTGAGAAGATAAATAACCGGTTAATCGTTCCCAGTTTTTTAAATTAATGATCCTGGCAAAATCGGGTGAGCTTTGTATATTCGTTCCGTAAGCGTTCGTGATCTCGTATTTCAAAGCGTCTATTAATTTTTGCTTAGCGCTTGCATGCACTAAAATATAATCGGGGGCAATACAGGTTTGCCCGGCATTTATAAATTTACCCCAAATGATGCGCTTTGCCGTTAGCCCTATTTTAGCTGTCTGATCTACAATACACGGACTTTTACCGCCCAGTTCGAGCGTTACAGGTGTTAAATTAACAGCTGCAGCTTTCGCCACTTCTTTACCAACCGGCACGCTTCCTGTAAAAAAAATATAATCCCACCTTTTTGACAATAGCTCTTTTGATTTATCTGCATCACCGAGCTCTACGGACACATGATCTTTATCAAAAGTTTCAGCAATAATTTTTGCTATGATAGCAGATGTATGTGGCGTTAACTCCGACGGTTTTAGCACCACGCTGTTTCCAGCAGCAACAGCTGCTACTAAAGGACAAATAGCTAATTGAAAAGGATAATTCCATGGGGCAATGATCAATACTTTTCCGTAAGGCTGGTAATAGATATAATCACTTGACGGAAAATTCAATAAACCAGCACTCACTTTTTTAGGTTTTGAAAGTGAATGAATGTTTTTGATCGTGTCCTTGAGATCTGAAATAATATAGGATGTTTCGGTAGCTACAGCTTCAAAAGCAGGCTTTTTGAAATCATCAAATAAAGCCTTAACGATTTGATCTTCGTATTTTGAAACATTAGATAGTAATTTTTGGAGAGAGCGTTTTCTATCATCAACATTCATCGCGTAATTCATATTAGATTTGTTTTAAGTAAAACAGGGAATTACATGCCAGCCTATTTAAGCGCCCACAATCTCCGCCTTGGTTGTTCCGTTATATTGAATGATCAGATGTTTATTCTCGTTCACAATGGTTTGTTCATGTGAAAATGCTTTAAAATCAAAATCCAAAGGCAAAACCACGTAACGGTATTTATGATGATTTAATTTTAAACTATCAATCATTTTATTTTTCTCAGTAAAATCTATTTCTTCCAAGAACAACGTTTTCGGTTTCACTTTAAAATGCAGATAGTAATCGATCGCAATCATTTGCTTCAACACCACATCTTGTGGATAAGCTTGTTTAGCATAGCCTGTAATAATATCAAAGACGTCGGTCAATGAATATTTATGAAAATCTTTTTGCGTACCAAAAAAATGACCCAATCCTAGCAAAAAATCGAAAATGCTATAATGATGCGTTACATAGCGCAATGTATTCAATGCTTTCTTTCCATTCCAATAAATCTCTAATGCATGTTCCAATTCAACAATCTGATGAAGTTGATCCTTTGATAAATAATTACTTTCAATGATCTGGTAAGGAGGCATAGGATCATACTTGAATCCGTACTGTTCTGCTTTATGCCTCACGGGGGTTCCCTTCAAAAATTTCAAGAAACCTAACTGCATTTCAGGAGCAAACAATTTAAATACTTCTTCAAAACTATACTTGGTATCTTCCCAGTAATCCAAGGCCATTCCCACGATCAAATCCAAATGCATTTCGACCTTATAATCCAGTTGCTTGATAATAGAAGTTGTTTTCTCAAAGCTTTGTTTACGGCTAACTTCCAGGTTTGCTTTTTGATTAACCGTTTGTATGCCTATTTCAAACCTGAATAAATTATCAGGCACATGTTCATGAATAAATTTAATAATATCCGGATGTAAAATATCAGCGGTAATCTCAAACTGAAATACATTTCTGGGTCGGTAATTCTCCAAAATGAATTTGAAAATATCAATCGTAAAATCTTTTTTGATATTAAAGGTTCTATCTAAAAACTTGACAACTTTGCCATGCTGCATCATATACAACAGCGTTGCTTTAATACTATCATTTGGAAGATAGCGTACTTTGTTATCTAAACTCGCCAAACAAAACTCACATTTATAAGGGCAACCGCGGGAGGTTTCGATATATAACACTTTGTTGGATAGTTCTTCAGGATTATCAAAACGATACGGCATGCTATCCTGAAAACGTTTCAGGTCAAACATAGGCGCCATTTTATTTGTTTTTACTTCTGTACCGTTTTTCCACACCAAACTCGAAACCAGGGATGGATTGGGATAAAATTCGAGGAATTCTTCAAATGCTGTTTCTCCTTCCCCCAGAATAATGTAATCTATATGAGGCAAGGTAATTATATCTTCATACTCGTAACTTACTTCTGGTCCACCCAATAAAATTTTTGTTGCCGGATTAAGATGCTTTATTTTTTCACAAACATTTAAAGTTTGAGTAATATTCCATATATAACAACTAAAGGCCACTACGTCAAAAGCCGCGCACTTTTCTGCAACTTCATCCCTGTTTTCTTTAATATTAAACTCTTTCCATGCTAAACCTTCATGTTTTTCATAGTTTAATTCATACAACAAGCGAATAGCTAAATTAGTATGTATGTATTTGGCGTTAAGAGTGGTTAAAAGGACTTTCATTGTTGTAAATATACAAAAAAGCCCCTACAATTGCAGGGGCTTTTAACAGGCTGTAGCTTCGTCCTACCTACTGGCTACAACTGCTTTTAGACTACCTTTATCTAACATTTGCAGGGATTCCTGTTGTTTTCCCATAGCAAATAATTCATTTTCTTGTGCATTACTCATAGCGCCAATCTTAGCGGTGAGCGTTAATTGTGCATTTGCTTCTTCGCGCATTTCCTTTCCAATTTTCATTAATCGTTCGGCTTCTGCGTTAATATCAGCCGCTTTATTACGTATATTTTCATTGGTCACCTGTTCCATTAACAAAGCAATTGCTTTTCTATTTTCGTTGAATCGACTATAATCCACTTTTGATTTTAAAGCCGAGATTTCCAATTGTTTTGCTAGATAGTCGTTTTCCAGGGCTGCCGCTTCATCCTGCAATATCATTTTTTGATTAGGTCCCGTGTTTAAAGCGCTTAACCGCAATTGTTGCGCCGTTATCTTTATATCATGGGCTTGACGGGTGGCCAACACCAATAAATTTTCAAAGCTTGAAGAAATAGCCTGATTGGAAACGTCAGCAAATACTACATGTTTTGTTAATTGAGATATTTTTCCCTTAAGTAAGTTTAAGGTCTCTTCCTGTTTACTCAAAGCCAGGGTTTCTTTTTCTTCAGCATTGGTCATATCGCCATATTTTGCCTGCATCGTAAGCTGAGCATTTGCCTCTTCACGCATTTCTTTAGCCAGTTTCATAAATCGTTCCGACTCAGAGTAAGAGCTTTGCGCTTTTGTATAACTTATATTATTTTTTGGAACTTTTGTAAACAGATCAAGTATGATGCCTCTGTTTGTTTCAAAGGTTTGAAGGGATATTTTTTCGGAGAATTCGGAAGCCTGTATCTGTTTACAAAGAGATTGTATTTCCACGACGGTGGCTTCATCTCTTAATTTTTTTGCATTTATTTTTAAGCTATTCACCTGTTCAAGCAATTGGGTATACTCCGCCATGCTTATCGTAATATTACTATTGGTATAGTTCATTTTTACGGGTTCTTTTGGTCCCATAATATCTATTCTGATTTTATGGGCCTGGTTGTCTTGTGTTTGGCCGCTTACCATTACCTGAATAGTAAGTGCCAACAATGTTGGTAGGTAGGTTAAAGTTTTCATAAGTGAAATAGTTTAAATGGATTAGATGTATCATTTGATAATTTTTAATTTTTGAAAATAATTTTAAATTGAATTTTTCTTAGACATTTTTGACCAGCCCTCGCTAATAATTAACTGGCTTGGGTTTCGGGTAGGATAAAGTTTAGTAACTGCTTTTTTGTACGAGATAAAAACAAGAAGGTTCCCTTTTTGAGAAAAGTAATTATGAACCATTGGAGGTTGAAAGCAATAAGCGATAAAGCGAAACTATTTTTTACAGTAAATATCAGATTCCTCAACCGGATATTTTTTCTCAAGATCAATATTA
The DNA here is from genome assembly GCA_040387475.1 of Bacteroidota bacterium. Taxonomy (GTDB): domain Bacteria; phylum Bacteroidota; class Bacteroidia; order B-17B0; family Aurantibacillaceae; genus UBA4416. The sequence goes on from JAZKDT010000022.1 coordinate 117,375, forward strand.
TTAAAACTTCCCTTTCCCCAGAAAAATAATTTCTCAAAAAAAGGCAGGAGTTTACTATCCTTTATTTGCTCAAGAAAATAAAGCTCATGCTCTTTTTCTTTAATTCCCATTTCATATAACATCAAATCATGCTCTCTAATGCCCAAAGAATTAAAATATTGTTTCATTCTGAAATACTCACAAACATTACCGCTCTCCAATCTGCCGGCAAAATAAAAAGGCATGAACCAGCCAATTACAAAACAACTTCCTGAAATGATTTTACCGATCACATGAAAGCGCAATTCGTACCATTTGGAAACAGGAATATCATACTGTTTCATGATTTCCATTACTTCTGCCCGATGATTCCATTCGTCCAATTCAATTTGACGAATAGCTATTTTCTCTGTTGGATTTTTTACGGAGGCCGCGTGGCCAATGTATGCAAAGGCCGCGGCTTTCTCGGCCGAATAAGCCATTTGTATCAAATCAACTAATTTCGGATGGTTCAATTTTACCATTACTTCTTAATATAAAATTTAAGTAACCCGGTTTCATTAGCATCTATAAAACGATAAGAAGAAGGAATCTTATTTTTAAAGGTATAATACGTAACCAACCGCGTTCCCTTTTCGCACTCGTTTAATTTCAACATGAGGTCTTCGTGGTACTTTTTGTATTCTGTTAAAGACACTTTAGACGTTTCATCCAAAATGCAGGTATCATCAAAGTGTTCGTGAAACGAATTAAAAAAATAAATGCCGTTGAATTTTTTGAAATCAATACCAGTAAAATCTGCGTTGATAAAATGAGCGTTTTTTATTTTATAGTTTCGCTTTATTTTATTGGAAAGATTAGTGAGTGTTTTACGCTTTTCCACTCCATAAAAATGGGCATCAGTTACACTGGATCCGATACAACAAAATTTACCAACGCCCGAACCAATATCCAGTATTTTATCTTTTGGTCCATCAGCCAATAATTTAGCGGCTTTAACAGCAATATGAACGGGTGTAAAATGGCGCGCCGAATGTTCCTGGTAAAGCTTGGGATAAATGGCGTCGAACTTAAGGTCGGAAGGATACTTTTTTTGTTTTAGTTGCTCAAAAACCATACTGTAAAAGTAACGTTATTACCCTTCATTTGCTAATTTAAACAATCTATATCGTAGCCACTATCTTAATTATAATCGGTATCTTCGCTGTATGAATAATCGCTCAGAACAACTTAAAAGCCTGCGCCAGGCCATAAATGTAGATAACTCCAAATCAACCGACCTGGAAACTTTTCAAACCAATACGTTAAGGCCCATTTTGAAGTTTCAGAACGATCTCATATTAACTTTGATCAACCAACATCTATCAGAAAATAAAATTATTGTCAAAAACCTGACAGATAACAAAAAGACCGAACGTATCCACGAGATCGTCAAAAACAATCTTCAAATAAAGCAATTACTAACAGGAATAACCATTGCGTTATTCACGGATGAAGAAATTGAATTTTATCACCTCAATAAAAAAGAGGTGGTGAAACGTACAATCACCATGATGTTGGAACGGGTATGCACTCAATTGCCTAGCCTTAATTTCTAAATTTTAGAAGCATTTAAATAACTTATCTCCACCTAATAAACACACAACCATGGAAGTAAAAGACAGTAACGGCACCATTTTAAACGATGGAGATAATGTAACCTTAATCAAAGATCTGAAAGTAAAAGGCTCATCCCTTGTTTTAAAAAGAGGAACGGTAGTTAAAAAAATCAAATTGACGGATGATGCTGATGAAGTGGATTGTAAAATTAATGGTAGCGGCATTGTGTTAAGAACTGAATTTTTAAAGAAATCTTAGTCCAGGCATAAAAAATACAGGAAGCAGGTAACAGAATTGTAACCTGCTTTTTTATGCGTTTTTATTTGAGTAACCATTTTTACGCACTCCCGTATAATAAGCATGGCAACTTTATCTGAAAACTGGCTTACCGAAGACCTGATGGATTTTGAATATAAAAAGTACAGGATCCTTGGCTATTTGCAACACGTTGAAGCCCATTTCAAAGAGCAAAAATTATATCCCGATTTTGCAGATTTGATCGCTCACTATAAAAAAATGATCCTTTTAAAGAATAACGCCCTCTCCCTGGAAAATAACTTTAAAAAAACACTAACCGGTATTAATCCGGTTAATTTGAAACTGCAATACAATTCTGTAATCGATGATGATTCGCTTAACGAACTAAAACAGATTATTGCTTTTTGTGAACCTTTGTTTGAAAAAGGCTTAAATAAAGGGAAAAACATATTTGACTTTGCAGAGAAACATATTTTAATAGATCATATTGGAATTTTACCGTTATATAAAACAGAAGGCTACTTTTTATTACACCCTTATCAATCCAAACAAGTAACAGTATATACTTATAATTTTTCTAAAATAAACTTGTTGCAACAGGAAGTGTACGGATTAAACTGCACTTACTTTTCTTGTTACACATTGAGCCTGGCAAATACAGTGGATCATTTAAAAGCAGAGATCATTGATGCGAACCCCGGATTTCCAAATCCGGCAGTCTACTTATTTAAAGCAAAGGCAGAACTCCCTAAAGATGAAACCTTTTTACCAATTGCCAAACGACTTCTCTATAAAAATTTAGCGGCCTAAAAAAAGAGCTATCAACCGATAGCTCTTTTTTTTATCAATCCATTTTATTTTTTTTGGGGATCCTTGCCAACGTTTCCAGTAAAAAGCCCCAGTATTTTTGTACTGAACTAATTTGAACCGTTTCGTCTGGTGAATGTGCTCCTCGAATATTTGGCCCGAAAGAAATCATTTGCATGTCGGGATAATTAGTTCCTAAAATACCACATTCTAGTCCTGCGTGACAGGCACTCACCTTAGCGTCTTCCTTGTAACGTTCTCTATACAGATCGCTCATTAATTTAACGATAGGAGCAGATGGTTTGGGAGTCCAGCCCGGGTAAGAACCTGCGGCACTTACACTCGCGCCCAATAACTCGAAAGCAGAAGTGATAGCCATTTGCAGATCTGTCTTTTCAGAATCAACGGAGCTACGTGTCAAACATTGAATTTGGTAAGTACCATCTTTAACAATTACGCGGGCTACATTATTGGATGTTTGCACCAAACCCCCAATATCCGGACTCATACGGTAAATACCGTAAGGACAAGCATAAATAGAACGCAATAACTTATATTGAAAATCTTTTGTAAATACCTGTGCAGGAATCTCTGTTTCTTCTAAAGTCACCACCAATTTAGGATCAGTTGTGTTATGTTCCTCTCTTGCAATTTTTTCGAAGTCCTGAACATGTTTTTTTAATACAGCGGCATCAGAAACTGTAATTACAGATACAGATTCGCGTGGAATAGCGTTTCTTAAGCTACCACCGTCAACTGACGCAATTTCAATTTGAAGGTCGTTACTTAACTTAGACAATAAACGGTTCATTAGTTTATTAGCATTTCCACGTCCTTTGTGAATGTCCATTCCGGAGTGACCACCGGTTAATCCTTTAACCGTAAGTTTAAAAGCCGAGCTGTTTTTGGAAGCTTCCTGTTCATATTTTCCCGAAGCTGTTACGTCTACTCCACCGGCACAACCAATAGTTAATTCATTGTCATCTTCGGTATCTAAATTTAACATGATCTCAGCATCCAGCAAACCACCTTTTAAAGCTAGAGCACCGGTCATCCCTGTTTCTTCATCAATAGTAAACAAAGCTTCCAACGCAGGATGCGGAATATCTCTGGATTCTAATAAAGCCATAATAGAAGCCACGCCAATACCGTTATCAGCACCCAACGTTGTACCATTTGCCTTCACCCAATCTCCATCCACCATCATCTCAATTCCCTGCGTATTAAAATCAAAGTTAGTTGCCGCATTTTTTTGATGAACCATATCCAGGTGACTTTGTAACACGATAGTTACTCTATCTTCCATTCCTTTAGTGGCAGGCTTTTTAATGATGACATTTCCTACCTCATCAACAAAAGTTGGAAGGTTTAATTTTTCGCCAAAGGCTTTCGCAAAAGCGATCACGCGTTCTTCTTTTTTTGAAGGGCGTGGAACAGCATTAAGGTCTGCAAAATTATTCCACATAGCTGTGGGTTCGAGTTTTCGGATAGCTTCGTTCATGATATTGAGTTCATTAATTAAGCTATAAATATAAAGTTTCTTTTACTTTTTTGGCTTATTTATACCCGATTCTGCCATGTTTTTTTGAACTCTGCAAATATTCTCTCAACTCGATCATTCTTCTTTTTTGAACATTTGTTCCCATCTGTACTTGAGCATATAGCCATCGTTATATACAAAACTACCGTCGTGAAGCGTTACAGAATCTGTTCCGGGTTTAATATTGTACCAAAAATCCAACAGCGATGATCCTGTTAATATATAAAACGACATTTTCATAATCTCAGGAAGCGGCATTGTCAAAGCCAGGTAAAGATATAAGGCTCCGGTAGTCAAGGATGCTAAAGGTCCGCCCAATGTCACCAGAAAATCTTTAAGAGGCGTTGTATTCTGTGATTCAGGTCTAAAAACACCCTTTTCTGTTGAGAATGGTGCATAGACGATATGAAGCTTTATGCGTCCAATCTTAAAATGCATTCCTCTGTCAGGATCACCGTAAGAACCGATATAAATATCAAAATTACCTTTTAATAATAATAGCCCGAAAAAGCCGTGACCTAATTCATGGATCAATGTTGTAAATAATCTTACTACTAAAAGCGTTGCGGCAAACACCGCAACGATAACAAAAGGATTTGGCATTTCCTGAACTGGCTCCATAACTCGCAAAATAACTCTCTTATAAATGTAGGGATTAAACGGTATATACCAAGTCAAAAAGCCGTTTCACCAAGTCGCTTCTTTTATGAAACAGGATGTGTTTAGTTTTGCTCCATAATCTTTAAAAATAGACTCATGAATCCGTTTAAACTCACACAAAGCCCGATTGCTTATTTAGCAACAGCTTTACTAAGCACACAAGTATTAACAACTATTGCACAGCCAACAGCATCTTTGGTAGATTTTGATGCGTATGAAACCTTAGTAGGTGAAGTAAAACAACATCGCAAAAACCATATGCTAAATGCTTCAGAATTTGTAGCTACCAGTATTCAAGAAAAAGTGATTATCCTGGATACCCGCTCCGACTCGATGTACGCTGCTGCGCATGTGAAAGGCGCTATTCATTTGAATTTTTCTGACTTTACACAAGATAACCTGGCTAAAATTATCCCTTCGCCCGATTATAAAATACTGATCTATTGCAATAACAATTTTGAAAGTAAACCAAGCGCTTTAGCGATGAACTTAAATCTTGAACGCTATTTTGTAACCAAAGTATCGAGACCAATGGATTTTAAACCCATAATAGTTGACCAGAAAAAAATCACCAAGCCAAAACCTAAAGCAAACAGTAAATCCAAATCAGGACCAAATGTATCTGATGAGCTAAGCCAAACAGACTATCCGTTGGTAACAAAACCCATTACACTTGCCCTAAACATTCCTACCTATATTAATCTGTACGGCTACGGCTACCGAAATATTTTTGAATTATCGGAACTGGTTAACACGAATAGCGGACAGATTGAATTTGAAGGCACGGCTATACCCTTTCAAGACGTCAACAAAAACTAGACTGAAAATTTGAATCCAACGCCATGAATATTTTCAATAGACACGTGTTTTTCATCAGACAGAATTTTTCTTAATCGGGAAATAAAAACATCCAGGCTCCGTCCCATGAAATAATCGTCATCGCCCCAAAGTGTCTTTAAAATATCTTCTCTTTTTAGTACAACATTGGTGTTTTCAATCAACAACCTTAACAAATCGGCCTCGCGTTTTGTTAAGGTTATTTTTTTAGGCCCTTTAGTAAGCGTGTAATTTACTGTATCAAAATTATAATTTCCTATAATATAGGATTTTTCATCAATAGTTCTTTTTGACGATCGCTTTAAAAATATGTTGATCTTTAATATCAGTTCCTCAATGCTAAAAGGTTTAACTAAATAATCGTCAGCACCTAACCGTAATCCTTTAATCCTATCTTCCTTTAGTGTTTTAGCTGAAAGAAAAATGATCGGAATTTCCGAATTTACTTTTCTGATTTCTTTAGCAAGCTCAAAGCCATCCGTTTTTGGTAACATAATGTCAAACACGCACACATCAAATAATTCACTTTTAAAGGCCTCCAGGCATAATTTGCCATCTGCTACGTGTAACACTTCATAATTATTCTGTTCCAGATTATCTTTGGTGAGATAGGCCAGAGTCTGATCATCTTCTGCATATAAAATTTTATATTTTGTCATGATGAGGAATTAAAATGGTGAAGGTCATTCCTTTTGTTGAGTTGTTTGCTGCCTGCACTTTCCATTTATGGAGGTCGGCTATTTTTTTGATATAATATAATCCTAAGCCCAGTCCGTTAACCTGGCTATCTTTAGAATTAGGGCTTCGGTAAAATTTGTCAAATATCAAAGCAAGTTCTTTGGTTGAAATGCCAATGCCGTTATCTGTAAACTCCAGTTTTTTAAAACCTTGCTCCTGTAGTAATTTAATTTTAATGACAGGCTTTTCATTACAATATTTAATCGAATTGTCTAGCAAATTATACACCAGGTTAATAAAATGAAATTCATCGGCAACTATCAAATAATCTTTTGTTTGATTTTCAATAGAGATGTCGGAGTTCTCGTATTTCAATTGAATATTTTCGATCACGTTATTGATGATCGGTATCACTGCTAATTCCGATTTATTTAATTCTTCGGGGGAATTATCTTGCCTGGCGATATTCAATATTTTTTCGATATGAAGATTTAGTTTATTGCTTTGATCGATAATAATCTGCGTGTACTTTCCAAGCTTTTCGTCTTCATTAATTTTCTCCTGCTTTAATAAATAATTAGAGGCTATTAAAATGGACGAGAGCGGTGTTTTAAATTCATGCGTCATATTATTGATAAAATCGCGCTGCAATTCCGAATATTTTTTTTGCTGAATGATCGTGAATATTGAATAGACATACACAAATAAAATAATCACCAAGGCGAAGGATAAGATGAACCAAAATCGCAGGGAACTAAATAAATAACCGGTTTCATTAGGGAAACGTATCGCAAAATAATATACCAGGTTTTTATTTTTAGGGAAGTTAAATGTGGGCTTGGATTTAGAATTGTCTGATAAAGAAATATAATTACCATATACCATCACATCGCTTTGACAGTTATACATCGCGTATTCAAAATCGGTGCTAACACCGGCCTTCTTAAATTCCGATTTTAAATAATGCTCTAAAATAATGGGATCAAAATCGTTGGCAATATTCACATAGTAGTAATCATTTGAGATCTTCTCTACCGGATTTTCGGAAGGCAGATCGTTATTGGTGCTTTCATACAATTTCTTAACCACTTCCAGTAAAGCCACATGTACTTTTTGCGAGAATTTTTTTTCTTCCAAATTGAACGCTTGTTTCGTCCAGATCAACTGCGCCACCAAAATCCCAACAATGGCGATTAGTCCCAGGATGATGATGAAATTTATTTTTTTTGCCTTTAACATGCTATTCAAAAATAGCCAAATTTGACTGGTTTTACCGCCCGTTAACATATCATTAACAAACGTTAGGATTTGGTTAACAGGGACTCAGAGGCATTCATTCTAATTTTGTCTTGTTCAAATTTGACAAACTATCTATTTATTCTTCTCTGAAATAGTTCAGAAAAAACCTTTAAAAAACAATCACTATGAAAACAATTACGATCGCATTAATGGCATTCACGTTCAACCTAGTGTCGTTTAGCCAACGAATGGAAACTCCTGGAAACCTGGTAAGCTTTACAAGTCCTACGCTGATTAAATGGAAAAGCGAAACCATTGATGTAGGTGAAATTCCACAGGGAATTCCAAAACCTATTGAATTTGAATTTAAGAACACGAGTAAAGAGCCTGTTGTAGTGGTAAGCGCTCAGGGCTCCTGCGGCTGCACCAACACCGATTTCCCTAAAACACCTGTTTTGCCGGGAGCTACTACGAAAATCACGGCCACTTTTAACGCTGCTAATAAAGGTAATTTCTCGAAAACAGTAACAGTGAAAATTGCCAATGAAGAAGCGCCGGTTATCTTAACCTTTAAAGGTGTTGTGATTTAGTATTTTTAAATTATCTAAAAAAGCCTCTCCGCATTCTCAGAGAGGCTTTTTATTGAATTAATCAATTAACATATACTTTGATGTTCTCAGTCCATCAACATGAAGCGAATAGAAATAAATGCCGGCACTTAAATTCAAATTAAATGGCTCTGAATAATTTCCTTTGTTTTGCTTTCCAAGATTTTTTTTCAGGATCACACTACCTCTACTGTCATACACTTCTATGAAAACATCGTTTGCCGGCTTAGCAAGAGAATAAGCAATGTTAGTTGCACCATCACTAGGATTAGGGTAGTTTTGAAACAAGAAATGATTCTCTGTATGTTCTATTACCCCAACAGTTGAAAGAGGTGCATGATCTAAAATAGTTTCACACAAAATCGAATCTTTTATACTTACAGCGGTTAGGGTTGGATTATACACACTTGCTGATCCACAGGTAAACGTAACAATACCACTTGATGGCGTGTAATTCAAATTTTTAAAATTTAGTGAATAAGAAAGTCCTTCGCAATCGTTGTCTCCGTTATTATCCAGTTTCAATAATTCTGTTGAGAAGGTAGACTGACCGCTGGCGATAGTTCCAGCCATAATATTTAAGGCAAAGCCACCATCGGTAGCCGGCACAAAATTACATGGCAAATAATTGAACGTATGAAATTTGCTCCTGTACTGACTGTTCCATAAGATATTCCCGTTAAGATCGATCTCGCCCATGTGTGTTGCAGGAATAGGGTTTGATACATAGGCCGAAAAAATAAACTTGTTATTTGAAGGTGCTTTTACTTGCCACATGTATGAATCGAAATTTGGTCCAGGGTTAGGATCAATTCCTTTTTGCCAAATCACATTCCCGTTTACATCAAATCTTACAAATGATAAATTAGCATTATAAATAAGGGAAGAATCTGCATTCGAACCTGAAAATATATAAGATCCGTCGCTCACTTTTGTAACATCAAAAAATCTTCCGCTATATGTAAATAAATTTCTATCCCAGATTATGTTTCCATTGAGGTCTATTTTTACCGCAAGTGCTTTATTACCTGAACTTCCAGCCAATACATATCCTTGTCCGGGTAATTCTATACAAGAATAAAAGGCCGCTATGGAATCCGTACCTCTCCTCATTTTTTTACCCCACATATAATTGCCATTAGCGTCTATCTTAAAGCAATACGGAAACTCAACGTTTGTGGCATTTTTTGTTGAACCACATATAAAATAGCCATTATCGGTGGTAGGAATTACTTTAAAAACATAACCCTTGCCTCCTTCTCCCAAATATTTTTTAGACCAAAGTGTATTTCCAATGCTATCCATACACAATAATACTATTTCCTGTCCATGACTGACATTATACTCAGACGTGGCCAATACCAGATTACCCTGCGCACTTTGTGCGATGGTGTTAACAGAAACAAGGTATGTAGTATCGCCTTTTAAAAGTCGTTTGGTCCACATGGGGCGTCCTTCTCTGTTTGTTTTGACGAGTTCCGTATATATTTTTCTAACTCCTCCCGTTGTATCTGTTGCACCTCTGCACAAAATATATCCTTTGTCGTAAGTTTGTTGAATGGAGTGATAATCCCTGCAATTGAGATCAGGTTTAAATAAAAACTGATCATTGAAAATATTCATTTGAGATAACCCCACATTTGAAGCTAACCAAGTAAAAGCAAAAAGTAGTTTTATGTATTTCATAGAAGTGTATTAAAATGATATGGCTAAGATATAAGAACCAATCAATTAATAAGAATATTCCTTGTAAATGACAGGTTTTGGTTATTAACCGTAAGTATTTTGCCAATAACTGATTTAATATTACGGAGAGTTATTTATTGTAAAGTAACTTTATTTTTTTAAAGACATTTTATAACCGATCTTTGTCCGCGGTTTCGGATTCTCCTTCTTTTCCAGCAATTCATCGAGGTACCGGAAAACAATTTCCATGTTCTTGTCCTGGTTATCCAGCTTCTTTTTGATCTTTTCGATATCCAATCTCAACTCGGTGTTATCGGCAAGCATTTGCCTGACGCGGGTAAAAATGCGCATGATCTGGATATTAACAGCTATAGCTCTATCGCTGTTTAGGATGCCGGAAAGCATGGCTACACCTTGCTCACTAAACACCAAAGGCAATTTTCTTTTACCTCCCCAACTTGAAGTCACAAATTGTGACTTCAAGTTTTCGAACTCTGATTGGGTTAATTGGAACATAAAATCATCAGGGAAACGCTTTAAATTACGCTTTACCTGCTGATTCAATACCTTGGTTTCAACCTGGTAAAGTCCTGCTAAATCCACATCCAGCATTACTTTTTGATTGCGGATGACATAGATCTTATTCATCACTACCTCATCAGGAACTACAACTAAACTCTCTTTCTTTGTCATAACATAAACTCTCTATAAAATATAAAGCAAAGAAAAGTAATTTTATAATGGGGCTTTGCTACGGATTGTAGTATTTTGGAAATTACTTCAGCTGAAAATTAATAGGTAAATTAAAAAATACAGATACCGGTTTCCCATTTTGCGTCCCTGGCTTCCATTTTGGCATGGTTTGAATAACTCTTATTGCCTCTTTATCACAGGTTGGGCACTTAGGAATTCCTTTGAGAACTTCTATTTCACTTATTACACCGTCAGCGTTTATTACAAATCTGAGGAAACACTTACCAGAGACACCTCTTTCTTTAGCTGCTTGCGGATAAACAATATTTTTTTGAATATGCTTCATCATTTCCATGGGGCCACCAGGAAATTCAGGCATTTTTTCTACTACGGTGAAGTGTTCGCTTCCATTACTAATTTCAGCGGGAATATCTTCTATTTCTAGAACGTCGCCATAATATTTAACTTGTAATTTATGTATATACTTTACTGTTTTAGTCTTATACGTTGCAGGGTTCCAAATGGGCATATTTAAAAAGATTTTCCTCAATTCTTCTATCCCTTCATCTTTTCTATACGACATTTTATCTAATTCTAATATTTTACCATTTTCATCAGTGGCAAGTGAAACTAATGTATATGCACTAAAATCTTTCTCTTTAATGTTTTTAATGAATTGAGGTTGTGTTTTTATATAGTTAGTTAAGCTATCCATGCTGCCTTTATACATACTCTTTGTAACTTCCCTGCAATCCATGTAAAATATGACATTATCTATTCTGGTTTTCGAAAGTATGCAGCTTCCTGTTGTATCATGTTTATTATATACAAAGTCAGTATTGTATTTATAGGATGTTACAAATTCAACATATTCAAAATCAGTTTTTGAAACTACATCTCCATTGTTTTTTTTGTATAGAGTATCCTTTTTAGCGCATTGTTTCCAGTACAATTTATGTGATTCCATATCTCCCATATCTGCTGCCGAATTCAGATCCAAACAATAGCCTTTAAAATCGTTTAACTGGCGGCGACAAACAGCCCTGTTGTAATAACTATCAGGATGTGGGGCTAAATTTAAAGACAGCGTGAATAAAGAATCAGCTGTTCTATAATCTTTACGAGCAACTGCTGCATTTCCTCTGTCATAAAGAATAATTGACGGATCGCGTTGCTGAGCGAAAAAAGTATGGGCAAGAAACAGACAACAAGTAATTAAAAGCATTTTATTCATATTTAAATATAAAAACTTTTGTTCATTTAACAAGCCTCATCAGGTTCATAAAGCCTCTGCATTTCTTTCAATTTTACGGGTGATAGCGTTAATGGAACGAGCTTTTTTTGTTAAACACGGAATTGCAAGAGTGCCAGAGCGCGGACTCATCTATCCTTTAAAAATGGTTTAAGCTTTCCTAAATACACCTGATTCCTTTTAACATTCGCCATGTTATTTAATAAACCGGTGTGCAGGTAATTGTAGATCTCGCTGGACGCGTGCGGCATTTTGGCTAATATTATTTCTACTTCTTTGAACTTAGTCTCAGCTTTATCCAAATATTTCTTAGCATTTATCCAATCAGTTTTCAAAGGGTACTTCGACAATTTATTTTCCCCGAGTTGCAGATATTCATTGTAAGAATCAATGCCCTCTTCCATATTAAATGAGGCCTTATCCATATAATATGCTTCAAGATCTTGATTACTTAACGGAAGATTGGCTTGATCGTTAAAATACCTAATTGCATCAACTTTTTTACGTTCTCTCATCGTTTTAGCCTGATAGCTTTTTAACGAATCTTCAAAATTATATATTGCCTTATTAACAAAGGAATATGTTCTGTGTTCAAACTCCGTTCTTTCACAAGGATATTTTAATAACTGCCACATGCGATCGTACGGAAAATGGTCTTTTAGAAAATCTTCAGGTGAAATACCGAAGAATGCGGGCATTGGATATCTTACAAACTTGTGATTTAAGTCCAAATAGCCGTGTACCAATGAAGCATCAACCTGCATCCAAACAGAATCGACGTACAAAACGTTCCACACAAACGACATATTGGATATATTTCCATCAGGCCTCCTAACATAACCAGAAACTGTGAAACAAGGAATGTTTGACGCCTGACAAAATTCCGACATCAAATTAGCCGTTCCTTCACCCGCAGATTTCTTAGCCTGCAAAGCATTAAAAATTCTTTGAGAAATAACATTGGGGCTTCTTATGTCGTTGATAAGTGAAAATCCAATGCTTTCTCTATAATCTTCGTCAAACTCTATATTCAAAGCAAGCCAGGTGTAATAAGCACGTGCTCTGTCTTCTGCCGATTGAAAATGAGTGTTTACAAAAGAGGTAATGGTATCAAGTAACGCGTCGGGGTTGGCTTTCGAAAAGACATATACTTTGTTATCGATTACATCGTAATGATCGTCTTTGGTAACCTGTGCGTTAAATTGAGCGCCGAAGACAATTATAAAAACAACAGAAATACAGAAACGAATCATATACCCGGATTAAAATCTAAATATAAGTCTTTCCTATTTCTTTCCCGGCATTTTATACCCGATCTTCGTCCGCGGTTTCGGATTCTCCTTTTTTTCCAGCAATTCATCTAAATACCTGAAAACAATTTCCATGTTCTTATCCTGGTTATCGAGCTTCTTTTTAATTTTTTCAATATCCAACCTCAACTCCGTGTTGTCAGTAAGCATTTGCCTGACGCGGGTAAAAATGCGCATGATCTGGATATTAACAGCTATAGCTCTATCGCTGTTTAGGATGCCGGAAAGCATGGCTACACCTTGCTCGGTGAATACAAACGGTGGTTTCCTGGTACCTCCTCTTCTGTTTGATATCACAAATTGTGATATCAAACTTTCAAACTCAACTTGGGTTAATTGGAACATAAAATCTTCCGGAAAACGTTTCAGGTTTCGTTGTACCTGCTGGTTTAAGACCCTTGTTTCAACCAGATACAACTCCGCCAAATCCCTATCCAGCATTACTTTTTGATTGCGGATGACATAAATTTTGTTCATCAAACCTCATCAGGAACTACTACTAAACTGTCTTTCTTTGCCATAACGTTACCTCTCTATAAAACATAAAGCAAAGAAAAGTAATTTTAGAATGTGGTTTTGCTACGGATTGTAGCATTTGAAATCTAACCAAATGACGGTAATACCTATTTCAATTTTGAAAATACCTTTTCAAATTTATCCAATGTTTCTTTACTTATTGATATTTTCTTTTTTTGAATAAATAGAGTTTGAATTGAAGTATTGAATTTTGATTTATCGAATGAGGTTGCTTTCTTATCAAAGGCTTTGGTCAAAGTCAACCGCTCATCTTCTGTAAACATAAATTCTGTAGAATAATTAAATTCTTCATCGATATCAACATATGTATATATCCTATCCTGTACTTCTGCAAACCTTGACACATATCTTTTCTTTGCATCAATCCCAGCTTTGTCGCCATCCAAAATAATTTTAAAATTTCTATTCCAAGCTAAATATAATGCTATCACTTGCTCATTACGATCACAGCCAGTTCCAGGATAAAGTCTTAGACCTTTATATTTATTATCTAAAATAACTTCATTGATATACTTCAAAGTGTAATAATCACTTTTCCCTTCAGTTATTATTATATCTTCGATTTCTTCAAGTAATCCTGGTTGAAAATCAAGAGAATCCAGAATCGGTTGAAAATATGTTCTTTGTTCAGGAAACTGTGATGCAAAACGGCTATATGGTATAGCTTCTATATCCGTTTTCTCTGAATCAAAATTTATTTCGTCCTCATAATCTAAGTTTTTATTTTTAATAATATAAACGCCCGCGAGCCAATCTGGATTAATTAAATGATGGCTATGAGTTGTGTATATCAACTTACATTTAGTTACAAGCTTTTCAAACGTTTGTAATAATTTTTTTTGTGCTGTCGAGTGTAAATTAGAAGCAGGTTCATCTAGCAAAAATAAAATTTCACCCTTATCTGTCGAACGCATTTTACGGAATTCTGTAAATAATAGAAAAGTAAAAAACCATTTAAATCCTAGACTTCTCTCATTAATTTGAAATTGATTTGCCCCTTCTTTTAAACGGATCTCTAAATAATACTTAGTTGTATCGCCTTGTTCTTTACCTAGTTCTTTACCGGGTTTGATAACAATTTCTTTTCCTTTAGATTGAAATAATGTTTGCCAAGCTTGAAAAACTGTCTTAGAGACTATTGAACTCATCTTGTTTAACGTAGAATCTAACGCCTCGCTGGCCCCTTCGCTATCACTTTTCATTCTTTCTACCAAATGTTCCGGAATATTCAACCCTCCACCCATAGAATCTAAAATATCTCCCAAGACCTCTCTATAAGTTGCTTGCTCTTCTGTTTCACCTAAATACTGTTCCAAATATATTTTTGATGGAAAGTCAAATAAAAAATTAGGGTAATAGATAATTCGCGGCAAAAGGTTTTCCCTTATGAAATTTACTATTTTTTTCCATTCACCAGTTTTACTTCCATTAAATGCCGTTATAACTCCATTAATAGTCTTGGTTCCTATTATTGAAATATCCCAATACCCTATATAAGTAGAAGGTATAATAACAGAGTTTTTAAAAGAAATTTTTCTTTCTATTTTAAACGTACTTATTGGATTAAGAGTTAATATACCTAATGTTTTAGCGTGCTTTTGAATTGCCTCTTCATCCGCTGCATCAAGCAATATGTGGGCTTCAATATTTACTGAATCATTGAAGTTTAGTTTTTTGTCTTTTGGAATTAGTTTATGATACTCTTTTTGATATTTCTCTTCGGCAGAGTAACCTTGAAATAAATTAATAGCTTCAAGAATAGACGTTTTGCCACTTTCATTCAATCCAACTAGAGTTAAAACCTTGGATTTAGGTTCTTTTTCTAAATCAATAGTAAGTTCTTTAATTCCCTTATAATTTTTTATTGTAAATTTTGTATAATTCATTTTATGTTCCTTTCAAAAAAAAGCCTCTCCAAATTATTCAGAGAGGCCTTTTCTTAGGGTTAAACTTTATTTTCTTTTAGTGCTTTGTTCTCGACTCCGCTCGAACTGACAGCACCATGTGCATCGCTTACGAGCCGCAAGCTTCGCAGCCTTCCGGATTATCTAACGAGCAGCTTAATTGTGCTTGTTGTTCTTCAAAGCTTAAGAGTTGTGTTTGTCCGCGTTCTACTAACAGTGCATCTTCGTTACCTAATACCGGTACAGATAATGCAGCCTGGTCTACAGTAAACTTAATAGCATCAGCTGCAGCTTTTGTACGTAAGTAGTACATACCTGTTTTTAATCCTTTTTTCCATGCATAGAAATGTGCCGAAGATAATTTAGCAAAGTTCGCATCCTGGATAAATAAGTTCAATGATTGAGACTGGCAAATGTAAGCGCCACGGTCGGCAGCCATATCAATAATGGTACGTTGTTTAATTTCCCAAACTGTTTTGTAAATATCTTTAATGTTTTGAGGAATTTCAGGAATACCTTGTACAGATCCATTTGCGCCAATGATTTTGTTTTTCAAAGCATCGTTCCACATACCTAATTTTACTAAGTCGCGTAATAAGTGTTTGTTTACTACAGCAAACTCACCTGATAATACACGACGGCTATAAATGTTTGATGTATATGGTTCAAAACATTCGTTGTTTCCTAAAATTTGTGATGTAGAGGCTGTTGGCATTGGTGCTAATAATAAGGAGTTACGCACACCATATTTTGCTACTTCTTCTTTTAAAATGTTCCATTCCCAACGTGGGCTTGGTGTTACACCCCACATATCAAATTGCATAATGCCTTTTGATAATGGAGAACCTGGATAAGATTCGTAAGCGCCATCTTTAATTGCTAAATCTTTTGATGCTGTCATTGAAGCGTAATAAATCGTTTCAAAAATTTCTGCATTTAATTTTTTAGCTTCTTCGCTTTCAAATGGGTAACGCATTAAAATAAATGCATCTGCTAAACCTTGCACTCCTAAACCAATTGGACGGTGACGCATGTTTGAATTGCGAGCCTCTGGAATTGGGTAGTAGTTACGGTCAATTACTTTATTTAAGTTTTTAGTGATAGTATAAGTTACATCAAATAATTTTTGGTGATCAAATGTTCCTTCTTTCTCATCTACAAAACGAGGTAATGCAATAGATGCTAAGTTACAAACTGCTACTTCATCAGGACTAGTGTATTCAACAATCTCCGTACATAAGTTAGAAGATTGAATCGTTCCTAAATGAGATTGATTTGATTTTAAGTTACAAGCATCTTTGTATAACATGTATGGGTTACCTGTTTCGATTTGAGAATCGATGATAGCTGCCCATAATTCACGTGCTGGAATTTGTTTACGGAATTTTCCTTCTGCTTCGTATTTAGTATATAATGCTTCAAACTCTGCACCGTGAGATGTATATAATCCTGGGCACTCGTTAGGACACATTAAACTCCAAGTTCCTTCCGCTTCAACACGCTTCATAAATAAATCTGGAATCCATAACGCTGTAAATAAATCACGAGCACGCATTTCTTCTTTACCATGGTTTTTACGAATATCTAAAAACTCATAGATATCAGCATGCCAAGGCTCTAAGTAAACAGCGATAGAACCTTTACGTTTTCCACCACCTTGATCAACGTAACGAGCTGTTTCGTTGAATACTTTTAACATTGGCAAAATACCATTTGATGTACCATTCGTTCCTTTAATATAAGAACCTGTAGCACGTACTTTATGAATAGCTAAACCAATACCACCAGCAGATTGAGAAATACGAGCGCATTGTTTTAAAGTGTCGTAAATTCCGTCAATACTATCGTCTTTTGCTTGTAATAAAAAGCAAGAACTCATTTGTGGTTTTGGCGTGCCAGCATTAAATAATGTAGGCGTTGCGTGTGTAAACCAACGCTCGCTCATTAAATTATAAGTTTCGATAGCTGCTGCAATATCTTCTTTGTGTATACCAATTGACACACGCATTAACATGTGTTGAGGGCGCTCAGTAACTTTACCGTGAGTTCTTAATAAGTAAGAACGTTCTAATGTTTTAAAACCAAAATAGTCGTAACCAAAATCTCTATCATATATAATAGAAGAATCTAACAATTGTGCATTTTTCATCACAATCTCATAAACGTCATCGGCAATTAATGAAGCTTTTTGATTTGTTTTTGGATCAACGTAAGTATATAATATCTCAATTGTTTTTGAGAATGACTTAATTGTATTCTTATGTAAGTTACTCACCGCAATACGCGATGCTAACTGAGCATAATCAGGATGCTTCGTAGTTAACGACGCAGCAGTTTCAGCTGCTAAGTTATCTAAATCAACAGTGCTAACGCCATCATACACACCATCAATTACTTTTTTTGCTACTTGAATAGGATCTACAAATGCAGGATCTAAGCCGTAGCTTAATTTTTGAACGCGTGCTGTGATTTTGTCAAACTTCACAGACTCTTGAGTGCCATCTCTTTTTATTACAAACATTGCCTTTGGTTTTTAATTGGTTTTACTTAGTTTTTGAGTATTGGTTTCGTTACAACAAGTTATAACTATAATTGTCTTTTTTTACTTTCGCCACCACTTGATATTAACAAAGTGGTGGTTAATTAATTTTTTTCTTATTTGGTGCGCCTTCAAGGGGCAGCACTAAAATTTAACATTTAATGAACGTGTTTCTGGAGGCTAGTATTCCCTTACAAGATTTAAACCTTGTTCAATGATTTTCAATGAGATACGAATTGGGAATATTTACCGACGAATTTTTTGGTTAAAAATCTTCGTCCAGATTAAATACATTATTTTCCTCTTTATTGTTCATCACACCGGATTTTTGGTATTCAGCAACACGTTTTTCGAAGAAATTAGTTTTGCCCTGCAACGAAATCATTTCCATAAAATCGAAAGGATTTGATGCATTATAAAATTTATCGCAACCTAATGCTAATAATAATCTATCGGCACAAAACTCAATATATTGACACATTAAATCAGCATTCATTCCAATTAAACGTACTGGAATAGCGTCTGACACAAATTCTTTTTCAATTACTACTGCATCCGTAATAATTTTAGTTACTGTTTCTTTTGGTAATTTATTCTTGATATGATCAGAATATAACATACATGCAAAATCACAGTGTAAGCCTTCGTCGCGAGAAATTAACTCGTTACTGAAACTTAAACCTGGCATTAAACCACGTTTCTTTAACCAGAAAATAGAACAGAAAGAACCAGAGAAGAAAATTCCTTCCACTGCTGCAAAAGCAATTAAGCGCTCAGCAAATGTTCCGTTATTAATCCACGTTAAAGCCCAGTCAGCTTTTTTACCTACGCATGGTACTGTTTCAACCGCGTGTAATAATTTATCCTTTTCAACTGGATCTTTAATATAAGTATCTATTAATAAAGAATAGGTTTCAGAATGGATGTTTTCCATCATCACTTGGAAACCATAAAAGAAACGAGCCTCAGGATATTGTACTTCATTTAAGAAGTTAATCGCTAAGTTCTCATTAACAATTCCATCACTTGCAGCAAAAAAAGCTAAAACATGTTTCACAAAATGACGTTCGTTGTCATTTAACTTATTATTCCAATCACCTAAGTCATTAGATAAGTCAATTTCTTCGGCTGTCCAGAAACTTGCTTCTGATTTTTTATAATATTCCCAAATATCATTGTGTTTGATTGGGAAAATAACAAAGCGGTCTTTGTTTTCTGCTAGTATTGGTTCTGTCATAAATCGGTCTTTATATTAAAGCTTATTATTATAAAAATAGTAAGCGTATTAGTTTAAATCTTCGTTCTACAAATCTGATTAAAAATGATTGCATTTTTAGAAAATGAAATTAACATTAAGGCTGTTTTTTCCACATTACGAAATTAACAGCCATCGTTGATAAGTGGCTAATTTCCTTATGTATCAAGCAATTAAAGAAATTATAAAAAAAAGTGAAAAAAAATTGTTCGTTGTATTTATTTTTTTGTTAAGGCATGAATAATTTTAGCTAAAAATGCTTTGTAACACCTGATTTCATTGAAAAAATTACCTTTTTCGCAAAATGGTATTAACACATAAGGAATTATTATCCAAAATTTTATGGAATAAATTCAATTCGTCTATCTAAACAAAGTATTAATCTTAAAAAAAATAACATTATGCGAATTTTAAAGTCAATTATCATAGCAAGTTTAGTAACCTGCTTTGTAGCTTGTAGTAAATCAGAAAACTTTAGCTCGAGAGATAAAGTCTATGAAGGTCTTGGCGGTGGCGGAATGGAATTAGATGCAACAGCGGTTGATTTAACACCACCGCCTGCCGAAAAATCAATGCCCAAAGAACAGAAAAATATTACCGAACAAAAACTCATTAAAAATGGTGATATCAGTTTTGAAGTAAAAAACATAAAAGACACCAAAGCCTTTTTACAAAAGGTGATATTAAAACACAAAGGCTATATCTCTAACGAAAAAATAGAAGATTACCGCATTAACCCAACCGAGATTTTAACAGTGCGAGTGCCAAATTCTAATTTCGATAATATCATTAACGACATAGGATTACAAGTTGGAGAATTTGATTCGAAACGCATAGACATTGAAGATGTAACCGCAGAGTTTGTAGATATTGAAGCGCGTTTAAAAAATAAAAAACAGTTAGAAGGAAAATATCAGGAATTGTTAGCCAAAGCAAATAATATGGCTGATATTTTAAAAATTGAAAAAGAAATTTCTTTAATCAGAGAAGACATCGAATCAACCGAAGGGCGTTTACGTTATTTAAATAATCAAGTTGGTTACAGTACTTTAATCATAACATATTATGAAAAAAGAGCAACGGCAGGTTTTCATTTTGGTGGTAAAATGGCAGATGCCCTTTCAGACGGCGGCATGGGTTTTTTATGGTTTTTAATTGGGATGACGCAACTTTGGCCGATGTGGTTAATAGGTGGTTTAATATGGTATATAATATACAAAATCATAAAACGTCGAAAAAATCAGAAATTACAGCAAAAAAGTATTCAATAGATTGTTTTTAGTAGTGTAAATATTAAAAAAATGCTATTTTTGTTATCTAATTTTTTAAAAAAGAACGATGATTGATTTAACAGGAATTATTGCCATTAGCGGACAACCAGGATTATATAAAGTGGTTGCTCAATCTAAAAACGGAATTATAGTAGAAGGTTTAGCAGATAAAAAACGTACCTCTATTAGCTCTACAGCTAAAGTTAGCTCTTTAGAAGATATTAGTATGTTTACAACTGGAGAAGACAAACCAGTTTCTGAAATCATGAAATCAATTTTTGATAAAGAAAAAGGTGGTGCTTGTGTGGATGCAAAAGCAGACGATAAAGCAATTACAGCTTACTTTGCAGCAGTTTTACCTGATTACGATAAAGAACGTGTTTACACAAGTAATATGCGTAAATTATTTACTTGGTATAATGGTTTACAAACTACTGGAAACTTAAAAGTGAAAGAAGCAGAAACGACTGAAGAATCAGCAGAAAAGAAAATTGTAAAAGCAGCAACTGAGAAAAAAGCAGCAGCTAAAAAA
Organism: Bacteroidota bacterium; assembly: GCA_040387475.1. GTDB lineage: Bacteria > Bacteroidota > Bacteroidia > B-17B0 > Aurantibacillaceae > UBA4416. The sequence continues at coordinate 138,559 of JAZKDT010000022.1, forward strand.
ACAGCTACTAAAGATACTACCAAAACAAAAACAAGCACAGGTGTTAAAAAAACAGCTGGTGTTAGAAAAACTGGTGTAGCTTAATTTTTAGCTTATTATAGTATTGAAGCCCTTTCGAAAGAGAGGGCTTTTTTTATTCCCCCTTTGAAGGGGGTGCCTGAAAGGCGGAGGATGTTATGCAAGACATCCTCCGGCCTGCGGCCACCTCCTTCAAAGGAGGAATTGACTCTCGTTTCAAAAAATTCAAGAAAAACCTTTATCTTCAATCCATAAAACACAACGTCATGAACCGTCATTACCTATCCGAAGATTTTAGAGTGAGCAACTGGGAAAGATTAGAACCTTTTTTAGAAGAATTAAAAAACAGAAAAATTAATTCAGTAACAGAATTAAAACAATGGATGAAAGATCACAGCGAATTAGAAGCTGTGTTAAATGAAGACGGCGCTTGGCGTTACATCAAAATGACTTGCAATACACAAAATGAAGAGCTGCAAGAATCCTTTAATTATTTTGTAACGTCTATTGAGCCTCATATTTCTCCTTACAGCAACGACTTAAATAAAAAATTAATTGATTGTCCTTTTATTGATGAATTAGAAAAAGACACCTACTTCGTTTACGTGCGTGGCGTAAAAAAAAGCATTGAATTATACCGCGAAGAAAATATTGAACTCCAAACAGAATTGCGTCAGAAAGAACAAGAATATGGAAATATTTCTGCGGCGCAAACCATTACCCATAAAAAAGAAGAAATTACTTTACAAAAAGCAGCAACCTATTTTAAAAGTAATGATAGAGAACTACGTGAAAGCATCTATCATCAAATACAAGCTCGAAGAGCAGAAGATGAAACTGAATTAAATACATTGTTTGATGAATTAATTGCTTTGCGTCATCAGGTGGCATTAAACACTGGATTTAAAAACTACAGAGATTACAAACACGAAGAGTTAGGTCGTTTTGATTATAGCGTTCAGGATTGCTATAATTTTCAAGACGCAATACAACAGCACATCGTTCCATTAGTAAAACAAAATGAGCAAGCTCGTAAAGATGCTTTAAAATTAGATGTTTACAGACCATGGGATAAAGAAGTAGATGCCGAAGGGAAAGAACCTTTGAAACCATTCACCACTGGCGAAGATTTAGCAGCGAAGACTATTGAATGTTTTAATACCATCGATCCTTATTTTGGTGAGTGCATTACCATTATGCAAAACATCAAGCGTTTAGATTTAGAATCACGTATTGGTAAAGCACCAGGTGGTTACAATTATCCGTTAATGGAAACCGATGTGCCATTTATTTTTATGAACGCTGTGGGTTTACATCGCGATATGGTAACCATGGTGCATGAAGGCGGACACGCTGTGCATGCTTTTTTAGCTGCCGACTTAGAGTTAACGGAATTTAAAAGTACACCAAGCGAAGTTGCTGAATTAGCAAGTATGAGCATGGAATTAATTAGCATGGAGCATTGGGAACCATTCTTCCCCAATCCAGAAGATTACAAACGCGCTAAGAAAGAACAATTAAATGATGTGCTAAAAGGTTTACCTTGGATTGCCTCTATTGATAAATTCCAGCATTGGATTTATACCAACCCAAAACATACATTAGAAGAACGTTATGCGTATTGGATGCAAATTAGTAAAGATTTTGGAACAGGCGTTGTTGATTATACAGGATTAGAAGCTAATTTACAACGTTCGTGGCAAGCGCAATTACATTTATATGAAGTGCCTTTTTATTATATTGAATATGGTATGGCGCAATTAGGTGCTATTGCTATGTGGCGCAGCTACAAGCAAAATCCTAAACAAGCTTTAGCAAATTATAAAAAAGCACTTTCTCTTGGTTACATGAAAACGATCCCTCAATTATATGAAGCAGCGGGAATTAAATTTAATTTCTCTCCGGCATATGTAAAAGAGTTAGCGGATTTTGTGAGAAGTGAGTATGAGAAATTGTAGTATCGTCATTACGAGCAAAGCGAAGTAATCTCATACATAGTAATTAAACTAAATATGAGATTGCTTCTTTCCATTTTGCTCATTCCGCAAAATCCTCGCAATGACGAATAATTTATTTCATCTCTCTTTCCTTATCTAAATAAGAATGTACCACTTCAATCGCATTATCAATCACATCACTTAAGGCTACGATGAAAGAACCTGGTTTTGCAATACTAAAGGCATGATTCAAGGCTTCAATTTCTTTAGGCACATATTCGTAGGAAGTCATTGGGCTTACTTGCTGAATTCCTTCTACTAATAATTTTACAATTTCTTCCGCTTGTCGGCCACGTAAAAATTTATCTTGACGAATAATAATATGATCAAACATTTCTGCTGAAATTCTTCCCATATCTCTGATATCATCATCACGTCTATCTCCAGTACCTGTGATGATACCTATTTTAGAAGTAGATTCAATCGTTGATAAAAATTCTTTAATTCCTCTGAAGCCATCTGCGTTATGTGCAAAGTCAATCATCACTTTATATTCTTTGAAATCAAAAATATTCATACGACCTGGCGTTTGCGCTGCCGAAGGAATAAAGGTTTCTAAACTAGTCGCAATATCTTCGGTAGCAAAACCATATACATACGTTGCTAAAGTAGCGGCTAATACATTTTGAATCATAAAAGAAACTCGTCCGCCAAATGTTAAAGGCACGCTCGTTACCTTTTGAACTCTAAATTTCCAATCTCCTTTTTTAATGGTAATGAAGCCGTTTTCGTAAATAGCAGCGATACCGCCTTTTTTGCAATGTTCAATAATCACCGGATTATTTTCGTTCATACTAAAGTATGCCACATTGCAACTCACTTCTTTTGAAATTCCTGCGCAATATTCATTATCAGCATTTAAAACCACATAACCATCACGTTTTACACTTTCTGCTACAACACCTTTTACACGCGCCATGTCTTTTAATGTATTAATATCTGAAAGTCCCATGTGATCTTCTTGAATGTTTGTGACAACTGCCACATCACATCTGCTAAATCCTAAACCTGAACGCAAAATACCACCACGAGCGGTTTCTAAAACAGCAAATTCAACCGTTGGGTCTTTTAAAATAAATTCCGCACTAATCGGACCTGTTGTATCACCTTTAGTTAACATAGAGTTTCCAACGTAAATACCATCACTCGTAGTAAATCCAACTTTAAATCCATTATTTTTAACGATATGAGCAATTAAACGTGTCGTTGTTGTTTTACCATTAGTTCCTGTAATCGCAATAATAGGAATACGACATGATTTACCTGTTGGATATAACATGTCGATTACTGGTGCTGCCACATTGCGTGGCAAACCTTTTGCTGGCGCCAAGTGCATGCGAAAACCTGGAGCGGCATTTACTTCTAAAACAACGCCACCTGTTACTTCAAGTGGTTCGCTTAAATTAGAAGCCATAATATCAATCCCACAAATATCCAAGCCAATTACACGAGAAATGCGTTCACATATAAAAATATTATGTGGATGAACAATATCAGTGACATCAGTAGAAGTGCCACCAGTACTTAAATTAGCGGTTCCTTTTAAATAACAATGTTCGTCTTTTTTTAAAACCGTTTCTAAATTATAATTTTTCTTCGCTAACTGTTCTAAGGTTTCTCTGTCGACAGAAATTTCGGTTAACACATTTTCATGTCCGTAACCACGACGAGGATCTAAATTTTCTTTATCAATTAATTGTTGAATGTTAGATTTACCATCACCAATCACATGAGCGGGTTCGCGCAAAGCGGCAGCGATGAAACGGTTGTTGATTACTAAAACTCTAAAATCATATCCTGTAATAAATTTTTCAATAATAATTTTACGAGAATATTTTTTTGCATGCGCAAAAGCTTCTACGGCTTCTTCTAAAGTTTTAACATTGATAGAAGCACCTTTTCCATGATTACCATCTAAAGGCTTAAACACTAAAGGAAAACCAACGCTTTTCACGGCATCTTCTAAATCATCTGGATTAGAAATACAAACACCTTTTGCCACAGGAATTGCCGCATCTTTTAACATACGCTTGGTTTCATCCTTATTGCTAGCTAAATCCACTGCAATAGAACTAGTTCTATCGGTCATCGTTGCTCTAAAACGCACTTGGTTTTTTCCATACCCTAATTGTACTAATGATTCGGAATTGATACGAATAAAAGGAATATCTCTAGCAATCGCTTCGTCTACAATAGAACCCGTACTTGGTCCAAAACGCACGCTTTCACGTAACTCACGCATGTGACGAATTTCAGCATCAATATCATAGGCTTCTCCGCTAATTAAAGCCTCAGCTATTTTAACCGCTGTTTTCGCAGCATATAAACCAACAGCCTCTTCCATGTAATTAAACACAACGTTATAAACTCCTTTGACACCAGTACTTCTGGTTCTTCCATAACCGCATTCCATACCAGCTAACGTTTGTAATTCTAAAGCAATATGTTCAATCACATGACCCATCCAGGTGCCTTCTTTAATGCGAATAAACAAACCACCTTCTTTACCTTCCGAACAGCGGTGTTGCATTAAACTAGGAATTAAAGCTTCGATGCGAGCTCCAAAACCATCAATTTTATTTGTTGGAAGTTCTTCTAATTCTTCCAAATCCAACTTCATCACAATTAATTTTTTTCTTTTGATTGACCAGTAGTTTGGTCCACGCATGACTTTAGTTTCGATAATCTTCATAGGGAATACAATTAATTGTGAATAGGACTGTGTTTTTAATAAATATAAGTCATGTTTTTTATATAAACTATTTATTGTTCAAAATAATGGTATAAACTATCTGGAAAATCGCTTAATTATCGGTCTTTTACGATAGATTTACACCAAAATTAAGTTTATGAACTATTTATGTTAATTGTAAGTAAACAAAACAACATAAATAAACCATATCAGAATTAAAAACAATAACATAAGATATGACACCAAAAGGTAAATTAATTATTATTGGCGGATCGGTTGATAAAGGTAGTTTTTCAAATACTCCTGAAAACTTACCAAAAAGTTTAAAATTTTTCGAAAAAGGAATTCTAAAAAGAATGATTGACGAATCAGCTAAAGGCAATTTATCTCGTATCGAAATTATTACGACTGCTAGTAGCATTCCTGTAGAAGTTGGTGCAGAATATATTGAAGCATTCAAAAATTTAAACGTTAGCAATACAGCTGTATTAGATATTAGAACGCGTGAGGAAGCAAACGAAGCAAAAAACATTGAACGTTTACAAAATGCAGATGTGGTAATGTTTACTGGCGGCGACCAATTACGTTTAACATCTATTTTTGGAGGAACGGCTTTTCATCATTTATTATTGGAGCGTTACGAAAACGATCATTTTATTATTTCGGGAACATCAGCAGGTGCTGCAGCAAGTTCTAATAACATGATTTATCAAGGAAGTAGCTCAGAAGCTTTATTGAAAGGCGAAGTAAAAATTACAGGTGGTTTAGGATTTATTAATAACGTAATTATTGATACACATTTTGTACAACGCGGACGCATAGGAAGACTGATGTATGCTTGTGCGAGTAATCCTATTAATGTTGGTATTGGATTAGGAGAAGATACAGGTCTATTAATTACAGAAGGTAAGAACATGGAAGCGATTGGGTCTGGATTAATTATTTTAGTAGATGCTACTCACATGCGACATACCAATATTACGGATGTTGAAATGGGAGAACCAGTATCCATTGATAACTTAACCGTGCATGTGATGTCTTACGGAGATAATTTTGATTTAAAATCAAAACACTTAGCATTACATTCTTTAAAGCCTAAATTGGGAGTTTAGGTTTTTCAACACAGAGATACGGAGTTTAGGAGAACGCAAAGAAATTTAAAAAAAATTCTTTGCGTCCTTCTTATTCATAATAACATTTAAAATTCCATTTTATTAGAGTTGAATAGTATTTTCAATATCTATTTGCTTTAAAAAATACTCATCGTGTGATACAACAATTAATGTTCCCTGATATTCCTTAATAGCAGCTGTTAAAATTTCTATATTTTGAATATCTAAATTGTTTGTAGGCTCGTCCAAAATAATGATGTCGGGCGATTCATTACTAATTGTTAAACAACAAAGCATTAACCGCATTTTTTCGCCACCACTCAACATCTTACAAGATTTATCCCAGTCATTTTTTGTGAATAAAAAACGGTTAAGCCTCGTTTTTATTTCATATTCCTGTAATGCAGAAGTATTGAATTGTTGAGCTTGTTCATAAACTTTGAGCTGATTATCAATAATCGAATAATCTTGGTCAATATAAACGGATCTATTTTCTGCTCTGTAAATCGTTCCAGTATTTGAATTTAAATTACCCAAAATAATTTTAATTAAGGTCGTTTTTCCAGAACCATTATGTCCTTTTAGCACAATCCGTTCGCCGCTTGTTATGTCAAAAGTCAAATTTTCTTTCCATAGCAGATGATCGTTGTAGCAATAATTAATATCAGTAGCTACAAAGACTTTTTTTCCTTTATGTAAAACTGAATTGTTAAAACCAAATTTCATTTTGTCTATGTCTGGTAAAGCCGAACGCAATTCATGTAATTGCATGGAAATATTTTCAATTTTTTCAGAGTGAACACTTTTTGTTTTTGAAGTGCTGTTTTCCGCATTATTTCTTAGCGTGTTCATCATTATTCGGGCAATACCTGCCTTTTCCTGTTTCTTTTTTCCCCTTGCATCTAATTTTTGTTGACGTTCTGAAGTTTCGCGTTCTTTTTCTTTGGCTTTCCGCAAAGCTTTTTCTTTATTTTCTAGATCATGATTTAAAGCGTCATTTTCTAACTTTTTTTGCACGCAATAAAAATCATAATTGCCTCCATAAACTGTAATACCAAATTTATTAAGTTCACAAACCATGTTCAACAAATTCAATAATTTTCTATCGTGGCTCACTACAATTAAAGTGCTTTTTGTAGTTTGAATAAATTCATACAATAATTGTCTGCCTGCTATATCCAAGTGGTTACTTGGTTCATCTAGTAAAATAAACGTAGGCTGATGAATAGTGATTCCGGCGAGAAACACTCTTGCTTTTTGTCCACCACTTAATGTTTCCATTTTTTGTGTCAAATCTAAATTAGTCAATTGCCAATGCTTCAGTGCATCATTGCAACGCTCTTCGATTTGCCAATCATCATTAAGCAACGTGTAATTTTCTTCTGTAACAACACCAGCCAGTATTTCTTTGAGTGCTTTCAATTTATCTTCAATGCCCAAAGCTTGACCAATGGTAAAATGATTGTATTGACCAAAAATTTGAGGCACATAATAGGCTTGAATAGCTACATTTAACTTTCCATCCAAAGGATGCAGTTTCTTTGCAATAATTTTCAGTAAAGTAGATTTTCCTGAACCATTATTCCCAACTAAGGCTATCTTCTCGTGATGATTTACTGTTAAATTGATATTCTCAAATAACAGATTTTTGTTGGAATGTGTATATGAAATGTCTTTTAAAATAAGCATAACTTCTTTCTTTAAAGATTAATGAAATTGGCAAACCACTTGGTGATTTACCGTCTTTAATTATATGAAAGAAATGATGTTTTACACTTTTGTTACTTATTTTTTGATATGCAAATATACTTTTTTTTAAATTAACAATTCATATAGCGACTAACCTACTTATAAATCCCAATAAAAATATCTTCTTTTTGTTTTTTACTAGCACGATACATTCCATCCGAATTAAAAGGTAATACGATATTTCCTTTGGCATCTAATGCAATTAATCCTCCTTCACCGCCAATTTTTACAAGCTTATCCATCACTACGATATCACAGGCTTCTTTTAAAGATAAATTTTTGTATTCCATTAAACACGAAATATCGTAAGCTACCACCGAACGAATAAACAATTCGCCATGACCTGTACAAGAAATAGCACAAGTATTATTGTTTGCATAAGTACCCGCGCCAATAATGGAGCTATCGCCTACTCTACCAAATTTTTTATTAGTCATCCCACCAGTTGAAGTTCCGGCAGCTAAATTACCTTTTATATCAAGTGCTACACAACCAACAGTTCCAAATTTCTTTTCTCCGTTTTCTATTTTATCTTCTGTATGATCTAAAATCATACTGTTAGATTGTTTGGCTTGTTGTAATTGGTCGTAACGCAATTGCACAAAAAAGTAGTCTTCATTTTCAAATTGCGCATTTACTTTTTTCGCAAATTCCATGGCGCCATTACCTGTCAGTAATACATGTTCTGATTGCTCCATCACTGCACGAGCTAAAGCTATGGGATTTTTAACACCTTGCACACCTGCCACTGCTCCAGCCATTAAATCTTTGCCATTCATAATAGAAGCATCCATTTCATGTGTGCCATTATTAGTAAATACAGCGCCTTTGCCTGCATTAAATAAAGGATTGTTTTCTAATTTAATAATAGCCGTTTCAACGGCATCAAATGCAGAGCCTCCACTTTTTAAAATACTTTCGCCAGCTTCAATAGCATCTTGTAAGCCTGTTTTATAAGCTAATTCTTTTTCGGGAGTCATGGTGCTTTTTAAAATAGTTCCTGCCCCACCGTGTATTGCTAGTGCGTAATTGTGCATGTGTTTTAGTTTTGGTAATTAAATGTAGTGAAAAAATAGAATAATTAAATAATTATTTATAAGAACAAGATAAATCTAACTATGAGATTGCTTCGCTACGCTCGCAATGACGATGTGCTAAAAATCATCCTCGTCTTCTTCTTTCTTTTTGGGTTGAAGAGGTTTGTTGGTTTTAGGTTTTTCTTCACCAACTTGTATTTGAAAATTCTGATTGGCTTTTTGCGTTTCTTTAACTTTGATGCTATCTTTTTTAAAGAATCCAAATTCTTCTTTTAATAGTTGCTTCAAGTTTTGTTTTTCTTGTTTAATATCTTCTTTGATTTTTTCTTTAGCTCCTTTTCTATCATACTTAATCATAGGATTATCAATTGGCCCCGTCATTAAGATAAATACCGAACGTCTATTTTCAGGATCGTTTTCAACTAAGGATAATTCTTCATCAAAGTCTTTATTTTTTCTTGGTTTCTTAGCAAGAATTTCACTTAATAATAATTGAATATGATAATCAATTACATTATCAAAATTGTGTTTGCCCCACAACTCTAAATTAATCGCATTAGATTTTATGGAAGTTCTTGGAATTGTAATGACTTTATTCCTAATCTCAACCGCACTTTGTAAAGTAGAAAATTTAATGTGTTTTAATTCATTCACATCAATGTATTTTGCTAAACTCTCTAAAGGTTTAAATCCAATGAGTTCTCCGCGTTCTATTAAAATACTACTCGTTACATTGATACTCCCTAAATCCACATTTAATTTTTTATCCCATGAGCCAGTAAAATCAATGCTAGTGGTTGCAAAACCTTTTAAATTTACATCCTGAATAGTGGTTTGTCCGAAATTATTTAGCTGTGTAAATAATTTTTGCACGTTCAGTTTATTCATTTCACAATCTCCAGACACTTTAATGTTTTCTCCGCTCGCATCAGCAAAAGCATTTAATTTTACTTCTCCATCTGTTACATTTAAACTCAAATCCTTTAAAGCAATTTTTTGATTTTTCAATAACATATTTCCTTTAATGTTGTCTGCAACAAATTTCGAAAAGGTTAAATGCTGAACGTTTACTGAAATATTAAAATCCAAATTATCAGGAATAGTAACCGACGATGTTTCACTCGATTTTCCTGTTCCAAATAAAAAATCTTCTAATTCAATTTTATCGCTGGTTACTTGAGCTATAATAGTTAATGGTTCTTTAGGGTTGAATAAATAACCTAAGAAATTAGGTAATTCGCCCACTAGCATCACATCTGAGTTTCCTTTAATTAATTTTAAACCAAATACATTTAAGTGACGATTATTTAATTCCAACTTGCCTTCAGGAATATTAATAACTTTATCAGTTTGCTTAAATGTTGCTTTTAAATCAGTAATTATGGCGCTTCCGGTAGCTTTAATACTGGGACTATACGCGTTAGTTTTCATTTCATTTATCAAACCTTCAATCTCTGCATTTACATTAATACTGCCGCTTAAATTTTCAAGTGTATCAATTGGATAAAAGGAAATCAATTCTTCTAACTTAGTGTTGGCAGCTAGTTTTAATTTCAAATAAGGATCTTTGAAGTTGGTTAACTCCATATCTCCTGTAAAGGTGTTATTATTTAAGTTAGCTGAAATGTTTTTAAGTGTAAGCGCGCTTCTGTTTTCATTCAAAATAATATTACCAATTAAATTCACATTATTTAATGTGGTATTTTTTTCTTTATAAGTAATAGTTGCATTCTCAATTCCAAAATCAGATTTAATAACTAGCGGAGTTCCATTTTTGTAATGACATTCGCCAGATGCGTAAAACTTCCCATCACTTTCATAATCGTGTATTTCATTTTGAAATTTTTCTGGAAGCAAAGACAAACTTGTTGAAATATCTAAATTCTTTCCATTAAAATTAATATCTAACGATTGCAAACTATCTTTAATAACAAAAGCGCCATTGCTCACAATTTGTGTTTCGTTAATAGATGTTTCTGATTTTTTGATAGCATAGTTTGAACCATTCACATCAAACACTATATCAAATTTCAATTTTTTATTATTCAAGTATTTCACATTCTCAACCTGAAATAAATCAACATAGGCATTGCCATCAGATATCAAAGTATATTGGTCATCACTAAATTTTCCTTTAAAATGAAGCTCTTTAATAGAAGTGTTTAATTTAATTTTGTGCTTGTTGTTTTTATAAGTTAATTCAATATTTAATAAACTGATGTTTTCTAAAGCAAATTTTAAGCTTTCACTTTCTGTACTTGTGCTGTCTGATTTCCAAACTAAATAATTGGCATTACCTTTTTTATCAACTTTTAAATGACATTGCGCATCCTTCAATGTAATTTTTTTAATGGTATAATTTTTATTAAACAAATCTTTGATATTAAAAGCCAGAGATAAACTTTTAGCTTGTAATAAAGTATCGCTGGTTTTGAAGCCTTCGGCATCCATTGCCGTTAACTCTTTAAACTCAATGGCACAATTAGGAAACGATTTGACAATGGTTAAATCTATGTTTTTGGGATCAATTCGAATTTCTGTTTTTAAATGTTTGTTGAGTTCCTTAATAATTAAATTAACGACTTCCTCCTCGTAAATAAATACTAAAGACACACTAATACCAACAATTGAAACAACAGAAATGACCAACGTTAAAATCAAACGCTTTAAAAATCGCCAAATACTTTTTTTCTTTATGGGAGTTTCTTGTTTATTATGTTCTTGCGAATTTTCGATGGTGTAAATTTCTGCTTTATTGCTTGTTAATTTTAGCCAAATAATGCTATTGTTTAAACAAGAGATTATTAATAATTAATGATATAACTCAGATTTCACATATAATTACAAGTACTTTTATAGGGAATTAAATACACATCATGGAGTTCGATTATTTCAGCTGGGTTATATTACCTATTCTTATTTTCATTTCTCGTTTAGGCGATGTGACCATGGCGACCTTACGTCATATTTTCATTTCAAAAGGCTTTAAAAAGATAGTTCCTATTCTTGGTTTTTTTGAAGTATTAATTTGGTTGGTTGCTATGCGACAAGTGTTTAGCCATTTAGATAATGTGGCTTGTTTTATAGCTTGGGCCGCAGGATTTAGCGCAGGTACTTATTTAGGCATGTACATTGAAGAGCGCTTAGCAATGGGGGCACAAATCATACGCATTATTAGTAACGAAGACATTGCTCCTTTAACCGAAGCTTTGAAAATAAGACATCAGGGAATAACGATTGTAGATGGGCATGGCGCTGTTGGTCCAGTAAAATTAATTTTTACGATTGTGAAACGAACCGATAAAGCTCAAGTTATTGATTTAATTCAAACACATGTGCCTAATGCGTTTTATTCTATTGAAGATGTAAAAGGTTCGGAACATGGCGTATTCACAGATGATGGAAAAACTTCGGCTGTAGGCAGATTGTTTACGATTAGAAAAGGGAAGTAGTTAAAAATGGGCTTCGACTCCGCTCTCACGCCTTGGCGTGATGACAAACATTATTTCCAAAACAACATTTTAGCACCTAATAAAATGATGATGGCACCGAAAATTTGCTTCACTAATTTTTGGTCTAAAGAAATTGCTATTTTACTTCCAAAGTAACTGCCTGCAACAAAGGTAGTACCAATAATAAAAGCGGTTTTAAAATCAACATGTCCTTCTTTATGATAATTCATCACTCCTAAAATGCCTATTGGCAATAAAAACATAAACAAGGTTGTGCCTTGCGCCTGATGTTGTGTGAATCCCAAGAAATAAACTAATACGGGAACAATGATGATCCCGCCACCAATGCCAACCATTCCACTTAAAAAGCCAGCTGCTAAACCCACAGCTAATAAAATCAATAGAATTTGTATAGTCATTGGTTTTTTAGTTTGCATGATTATTAAAAATCTGTTGTTAAAGATAAATAGGTCATAGGTTTTTGAACTTTTCTATCATCTACACCCCAAGCAAAATCAATACGAATAAAATAACCCAATAAACGAGAACGTAAACCGAAACCATAACCTCCAACAATTGGTTCTTTTTGATTAAAGATGGTTAATGTTACAGGATTACCTACATACACATTTTTGTTTAATACGTTTTCATCACTGTAAGGATTTTTATCATACCAAGCCATTCCCAAATCGCCAAAACCTATGATTTGAAAATTCTGAACAAAGTCGGAACGAATAGGACGATTTAATAAATATTTAAATATTGGCCAACGCACTTCGCTGTTCCAAACCACAAAATTATTTCCATTACGAATGTTTTGTTTAAAACCTCTCATATTAGTAGCGAGTGTTTGAAATTGATACTGTTCTGGTTTTACAATATTAATACTCTTATCAAACTGAGGGTTTAACCAATTGTCCACACCTCCTAAATAATACACTAATCTATCTTTACCCCAAGATGTAGCGCCAGCAATACGATTAGCCCAAATTAAATCTCTATGAATTTTTTTATAGTTACGGAAATCAAAGCCAAAGGTATATAAATCATGTTGTTCGTTTTTTATTAACCTCCAATACTCTGCCCACATTTTAAAACGAGTGCCATTATATAAATTCAATCCTCTTTTTCTGGTATTATCAAAAATGTATTCCACTTTAGCACCACCATAATTATCATACACATTTGGCTCAGGTAAACTCTCATCACTTACGGATGCAAATACGGTTCTATCATTACGATACATAAGAGACAATTTAGTAGCCGATACTTCACTAAAAGGAATTTTCCATGTATAACGCGCATCGTGTGTTAAAATTTTAGCAACACCAGCATAACCATTTACTTTTAAAAATGATTGGCGATGTAATACTAATTGTCTATCCACTTTTTTAATTCTGTTTTCCCAACTTAATAAATACTCGTTATCTAGTGTTCCAGAAATACGGAATCCAGCAACGATGCGTTTATCTTCAAACAAATCGCTTAAGCCAATTTTAAATAATGCATTTAATCCTGGGTTCAAATACACTGGACTACCACCGCCAGTAAAACGTTGGTAATTAGTTCCTAAAAATGAATTATCTAATTGTGTTACAACTTGATCTGTTTTAAAACTTGTATAATAGTTTTGTTGAATTGGGAAACGGAGTTCTCCTGAAGAATTACCTCCAGCTTCCTGAGGATTTTTAAGTGCTAAGCCTGATTTAGGAACAGTATCGTTAGAAGAAGGATTTACAGTAGCAATTTCTTTTGGCTTTTCTTTCTTTGGTTCACTCTTTAATTCATAAGTTTCAAAATCTATTCCTTCTGTTTTTTTAACTGTTGTATCAGCCGTTTTCTGTCCAAGGTTTTCGTCCCGTCTTACTGGATTAGTAATAATAATTTTATCTGGATCAGCTAAATTAGTCCGAGGAATCGCTTTAAACCACGTATTATTAAGAGTTACTGGCTTAATATCATTTGGTAAAGTTAAAGGCGACACCATTAATCTCTCTTTAAAATTATCGATGATAATTTCCGCATATCTTGTATAACGTGCATTAATATGATGTTCTTGAATATTTTTTTGATAATTTGTTATTGCTTTTGAATTATAAAAATAACGGTAATGCTCTGTGGTATCTACAAAGGCAATAGAACTATCTAACACACCAACATACCTGTTATAAACACCGTTAGCTTCACCTAAATAAGCAATCACGCCCTTACTGTATTCTTGCGGACTAGTTTCGTTTACATCAGGCGTATTTGTTACTCTATATAATAAATTAGATTTAGTGGCTGCGTTGTAATAAAATATATCGCTGTTTTTAGAAAATTTTAAATACAACTTTGCATCTTCATTTCCTTTAATCGTATCGTGTGTTCTATTTGATTGAAATAAAATTCCTTTTGAATTATCTACAAACACAGGATTATTATCGTCCCAAGAATCGTTGGTTATTTGTTCAACTCCACCAGAATTTAATGTGAAAATAAAAATATCAGATTGCCCTTTCCCTTTTTTAACAGCGCTCATCACAATACGTTTTCCATCATGCGAAAATGAATAACTATTAATTTTCTCGAAACCTGTAACATTTCTCTTATTTATCTCCTTGCTTTCTGTATCATAAGTATGAAGCTTTAACACATTTTTACGTTCGTATATCATCGATACAACTGTGTTATTGGGATGCCAAGCAATTAGCGGATACGTATTATCTTCTAAACGTTCTAATTTTGGATTTAATTTAATTAAACGCTTTACTTTTTTCTCGCCAATGGTGTTAACGAATACTTTATACTGTCCTAATTCGTTAGTAGCATAACTAATTTTTTGTCCATCTGGACTTACTTTTAACTGATAATAGTGGCGTGATTTTTTTTGTTTTCTAAGAACAGATTCTGTTACAGGATTTTTACGAGTACTATCTCTATAATCAAAATAACGTTTTGCCATTTTATTAGTAAACTCCGTTGTCATAAACTGAACCGATGTTCCTAATACATATAAAAAAGCATTATTAGGATTACGACTCACTTTAGTCATGTACAACAAATTCGGAATCACGGCTTCGCCATATTCTTCAGCCACATAGTACCACATGGCATGTCCAGCCATCGTTGCTTCTTTACCGGTTAATTGATTGAATTTTAAAAAACGATCGTTTTGGATGGCATCCATTACTCTGTTATCAATGGATGAGTTCCACCCTTCTGATAAATAAGCAATCAATCCATTTTTAAACCAATCTGGCAACGCTAATAAAGTAGAATTTCTAACAATGTCTCGTGTTCTGCCGCCATACATCATTTGATCAACCATTAATTCGGCAAGAGCTGCTCGAATTTGTTTATCTAAATCGGCATGAGAACCTGTAAAATAAATAAAAATCTTATCGCCAATAATTCGAGTAACTCCTCCAATATTTCCATTTTCTTCTGAAGCTAAACCAATATTGCTTTGCTTAAAATCATTTTGATTATTATAAACAATCACATCAATTTTATCGTCCAATTGAAAATCCAAACGTTTTTCCATAATGGGCAATTGTCTATCTACCGAAGTGGCAGCGTATCTTGCGATTTCTTGCCCACCTTCATATAAGTAAACTCTAAAGCGTTCGAAATCAAAATAAGTCCAATTAAACGATTGATATTGCATACGGTTTTTCCCGAATTCTAATTGAGAACCATAATAGAATTGTGAATATGTAGTTTTAATACATACCACCAGAAAAAATAAAGAAAGTAACCGTTTCATGTGTTTATGTTATCATTTTTAAAGACCACTTGGAATAACCAGTTTTAGAACTTTTATTAACGTTTCGGCAAACATAGTTATTTCATTAAATTGATAATAAGCCCTAAATTTAACGAATAATTATTAAAAATACTATGATAAACGTACACTATTTTGCTTTTGGTCCTTTTCAGGAAAACACCTATGTTTTATGGGATGAAACCAAAGAATGTATCATTTTAGACCCAGGAAATAGCACTTCAACTGAAAATAAAAAATTGAGCGATTTTATATCACAAAATAACTTAAATGTGAAGCGTTTAATACTAACACATGCTCATATCGACCATATAAATGGGAATAAATATGTGTTTGATACCTTTGGTTTATTACCTGAAGTTCATAAAGACGATGTCTATTTTATAGAAAAACATTCGGATACAGCCAATATGTATGGATTATCTGTTGAACAGAGTCCAATGCCTGTTGCTTTTATAAAAGAAGGTGATATCATTACTTTTGGAAATTCTTCATTACAAACATTACATACACCAGGTCATTCGCCAGGAAGTATTTCTTATTATAACTTAGAAGATAAATTTATTATTGGTGGCGATGTATTGTTTTATGGTAGTATTGGTCGCTCCGATTTACCAATGGGCAATCATGACACCTTAATAAAATCGATTGTCGAAAAATTAATGCCTTTAGGTGATGATATGAAAGTGTATAGCGGACATGGAATGCCAACGACTATTGGTTTTGAGAGAATAAATAATCCTTTTTTAGTTTAGGTTTAACCGCAAAGAGGCAAAGAAAAAAGTGCAAAGAACACAAAGAAAAATAAAGTAATACATAACAAATCCTCAGCGAACTTTGCGAATCACGCCACAGCGTGATCGCGAACTCTGCGATTAAACTATACACAAATGCCAAACAGCCTCATAAAAGAAAGTAGTCCTTACCTACTCCAACACGCCAACAACCCCGTTAATTGGTATGCTTGGAATGATGAAACGTTAGCATTGGCTAAAAAGGAAAATAAATTAATTTTAGTAAGTATTGGTTACAGCGCATGCCATTGGTGCCATGTAATGGAACATGAAAGTTTTGAAGATGAAGCAGTGGCTAAGGTAATGAATGAACACTTTATCAATATAAAAGTTGATAGAGAAGAGCGCCCTGATATTGACATGGTATACATGGGTGCTGTGCAATTAATGACGGGACAAGGTGGCTGGCCCTTAAATTGTTTTGCATTACCTGATGGTAGACCAATTTATGGGGGAACTTATTTTCCAAAAAATCAATGGGTTAATGTATTGAGTAATTTAGCAGATTTATTCGCTACCAATCCTGATAAGGCTTACGAATATGCAGCACATTTAACTGATGGATTAGAACAATTAGAAATCCCTAAAGTAACTGATGGAAACTCTTTTGAAATATCAACACTTGATAATTCAATATATAAATGGAAACAATCGTTTGACACAGAACATGGTGGACCAAACCGCGCACCTAAATTCCCTTTGCCTAATAATTATTTGTTTTTATTGAATTATCATTTTTATGAAAATGATTTAATCATCAAAAAACAGTTTGATTTAACCTTAACCAAAATGGCTTGGGGTGGCATTTACGACCAACTAGGCGGAGGCTTTGCTAGATACAGCACAGATGTATTATGGAAAGTTCCACACTTCGAAAAAATGTTGTACGATAATGCTCAATTAGTGAGTCTATATTCTCAAGCATACAAACAAACAAAACATGAGCTTTACAAAAAAATAGTGTATGAGACGATCGATTTTGTAAAAAGAGAATTAACCAATCCTGATTTTGGTTTTTATTCGGCTTTAGACGCGGATAGTGAAGGGGTGGAAGGAAAATATTATGTTTGGCAAAAAGAAGAATTACATAAATTACTAAAAGATGATTTTGAGTTATTTGCTGATTATTATTGCGTAAATGATATTGGTTATTGGGAAGACGAAAACTATGTATTGATGCGTGACACAGAAGAATCAGTCATTGCATTAAAACATCATATATCAATTGTCGAACTTCAACAAAAAATCACGACTTGTAAAAATATTTTATTACAAGTTAGAGAAAAAAGAGTAAAGCCAGGCTTGGATAATAAAGTCCTAGCTTCATGGAACGGATTGATGTGTAAAGCCTTGGCAGAAGCTTATTTAGTTTTTGAAGAAGAGAGTTTTAAAACACTAGCTCTTGCTAATGCAAACTATTTAGTGACACATTATTGTAAAGAAAACGGAAAACTACTTCGTGTTAAAAATAATAATACTTCTATTTCTGGCTTTTTAGAAGATTATGCCTTTGTGATAGATGCATTTTTATCGGTTTACTTAATTACAGCAAATGAAGATTGGTTGTTGAAAGCAAAAGCATTGGCAGATTATACCTTACAGTATTTTTATGATGAAAAACAAAACACATACTTCTTTACCGACTCAAGTCAGGAGAAATTAGTGGTTCGTAAAGCCGAATGGAGCGATAATGTGATTCCTGCCTCTAGTTCACAAATGGCTATTAATTTGTATAGATTATCCATTTATTTTGATGAAAAAAACTACCGTCAAATCTCTGAAAATCTACTAAAATCAATAGTTAAAGAGATAGAAAGTTATGGTCCTGGATACAGTAATTGGGCCTTATTGTTGCTCCAGTATTTAAAGCCTCAAACTGAAGTGGTAATTGTTGGTAAAAGTGTTAATGAAAATTTACTAGCACTATATAAACAAAGCCCACCAAATGTGATATTTGCTTTGAGCGATAACAAATCAGATTTACCATTGCTAAGAAACAGATATGTTGAAGGACAGACATTAATTTATGTTTGCAAAAACAACAGCTGTTTATTACCAACTCAATCTGTCGAAGAAGCACTAAAGCAAATTGAAGAACGTACTATATAAAATACTAAACCTAAAGTGTAAAATACTAACCATGTATTTCGCTTTATCACTCTTATCTTATAACTCATATCTTATCTCTCAAACTTTGATTCCAACTGCTGAAACAGCCTTTGAAAGTCAATTGCCATTTAATACAGAGTATATCAAATCTCAAAAAATAAAATCAATTACTTTTGACATTATTGATAAAAAAGACTTACAAGTAGCCGAAGACAAAGGATTATTAACCTATTACGAATTTAGTACTAATGGCTTTTTAACTCGTTTTTATAATACCTCTATCATTAAAGTGATTCAAAAGGAATATCATTCTGAACCTGTTTATCGAAGAGGCAGAAAAATAAGTAATGGACACTCCTACACCAAAAATGAATACGTGTATGATACAGTTTCAACTAACTATTTTTATACCGACAATAATTTATTGAAACTCAAACGTTATAATGATGGTTCTTATTACGAAAGTAATTACTATGATTATTCTGTAGAAGGAAAAGTAGAAAAAGAAAAACGCTGTAAGGAAACTAACGTGTCGGAAAATAAATTAGAGTTTAAATTAGGAGGGCAATTTATCATTAGTGAAGAAACTTTCAAATACCAAAGCACAGGAAAAAATCAATACAAAAAAACTTGTATGAATGATGAAGGAAGACCTTACAAAGAAATTATTTACACCTTAAATGACGCTAATAAACCGGTATCTATTAATGAACAATACACCGTTGCTTGGATTACCCAAAACAGCAATTTTGAATACAATGCTAAAGGGCAATTAACAAAGGCTTCCTACAAAAGCAATAGTAATGGCGATATGGAACAAGTCCGTACGTATGAGTATGATGCCAATGATTGTTTGCTAACAGAGAAACAATTTAAAAACGGGCAACTTCTTAAAGAAATAAGCTACGTAACCGATGCTGCTAAAAAAGTAAACTCTTATATTATTAGAGACCCTAACAATAAGAGTTTACGAATTGTGAAATTGTTGTATCAGTATTAAATATTAATCTACAACTACAGTTCCTGAAAAAGTCAAAACTGTAAATGCTGGTTTAGTATTTGATAAAACAACAATTGATTTTTCTAAAAATCCAACATTTGTTTTATTTGGTGTATATCTAGCTAAAATTAATCCTGAATCATTTTTCAAAATTGGTTTTTTAGGGAATTTAGAGACAGTACAGCTGCAACTAGACTTTACTGAATCAATGATTAAAGGGGTATCTGATTTATTGATTGCATAAAATTCAATTTCTTTTGAAGTTCCTAAAACTACATTTCCTATATTTTTGTAGCTATTTGTAAAAGTAATATTAGAATATTCCTTTTTTAATTCTTCTTTATGTTCACTGTCGCATGAATTTAAAACACATAAGACAATAAGTCCTAATAGTAAATTAATAATTTTCATTGATAGATTTTAATTTTTTGTAAATATTATCGTTAACATATGGCAAATAGCTTATTTGACCTCGATATACAAGATTACTTCCTTTGCTTATTATTAAAAATTCAGGAAATTGTCTAATGTTGAGCTTTTTAAAACTTTCATAATCGATATAATAATAATCAATATTGTAATCAAATTTTCTATTAATATAATCCTTAAACCATTCGAAGGATTGTTCTTCTTTAATAGGACAATACAATGAAATTATCTTATAATCTTTATCGTTTTTAAACTTAGTATTTAATTCTTCAAACTCTGGCATTGATGAAATACAATTACCACAAGAACTCGACCACATATCGACACAAACCGTCTTTCCTTTTAAATCCGCTAAATTAAAACTGACACCATTTCTATCCCTGATTTTAAAATTGAAATCGCCAAGATTTTGACTGGTGTTTACTTCGCTCCTACTAGTGTAATACAAAATATTATCATATATAAAATAATACGAAGGAATTATAAGTATACAAGATGCTATGAATAGAAACATTTTATGTTTACTACTGCTTTTTTTAGCTTCGATAGCAACTAGTATTCCAAAACCTATAATAATAAAAAGTAAATCGGTTATACGCGGCAAATTTGAAGCAACAAAAACCAGAATTAGCAAAAAGAG
>JAZKDT010000022.1:159363-181610 GCA_040387475.1 Bacteroidota bacterium
AATCAGGGAAAATTTTGTTTTGCGATCACTTCTTCGGTAATAGATGTAGGTCAATACAACAAAAACAACTATAGAAATCGCAGTAGAGGAATGAAATAATTCGTCGTGGTAGGTTTCATAAAAATATTGAGAACACTGTGGAATTAAACCAATAACAACCCAATAAATGATCATCCAAAACATAATCAGGATACCTCTCAATAATTGTTTCAGATAATCATTCATTTTAATAATATTATACATTAAATACATTTATTAACTATAATATATTCGGCCACATAACCCGTTACAAGCAAAAAGCCATCCGAAACCACAGTCCATAGACTCATAACAATTGTCTGTACGTCTGCAACTACTACAACTAAAATGCGATCCAGCATTGCAATTACAATCTTCCATTTGTCCACCAGGGGCTACTATATTAACAATAGTTCCAGATGAAAATACTATATACATATCGGTTTCAGTTATACCGGCCGTTTTTAATTGATTAGCAATTATTGGAAGAAAATTAGCGCCTAATATTTGTTGCAAGTTATTATCTGCAAACACGTTTGGTTTAATTACTGCAACTTGTAGATCTTGCAATAATTGTTTTTGAGAATCAGTAAAACTGCCCTTTTCTATATTGTTAGATATTACAAAATTCCAGTAATCTAATCTTTCCTGTAAATTTAAGAGGCTATAAGTAGTTCTTCGCACTTCTTCATCTTCAATTTTTGCTATTTCCATTAACTCAGAAATAGTTAATCTTTGATTCGTATTATTAACCGATTGACTTTTATCGCTGCCAAACGTCTCTATAAAAGAATTATCTTTTCTGAAATCATAAGATATTGAATTCCCTGAAGTATTTTCAGGATTCATCTTAGTCTTTTGACACGATACTGTCAAAATGATGCTGCTCAAAGCTAATGCACAACAAACAATAATTTTTTTCATGATTTTATTTTTAATTGGTTTATTGCACAAACCTAAGTACTAAAAAAAAGTTTAACCCTACCATTCAAGACGTTTTTAGCACATATTGATATTATTTTATTAAATGGCACAAAACGTATCAGCCTATGTAAATAATTATGATATTTTTCACAGTGAATAAGTATTTAAACGATATTAAATTAATCAAAGTGAGATAATAGAAGAATAGCTTTTTCTTAAAATAGGAAAAACGCTTTGTATTAAATCACGAGATTTAAAAAATAGAAACAGTAATCTACTTATCCTTATAGATAACTAAATTAATAATACCCATGTTTGGCGTACTATTATCAGTTAAAGACACAACAAAAGGCTTACGTTGACCTTCAAAACAATTATAAACTACAAAACCTTTATCTTCGGTTGGGTTAGGCAATTTTTTTTCATAGTAAGTCTTTAAGTCGTTAAATAAATGAGAACTTAAATCTAAATCACTACAATTAATTTGCACCTCTACTTCATCCAAACTATCTTTTTGCAAATTGTATGCAACCGAATAATTGGTGATGCTATCAATCGTGTATTCAAAATACAAATAATCGTGATCTACTTCCGAAGGTTCTTTCGTTTCTGTTTTAGTAATCAATACAGCTTTACTATTTAAATCAACGCCCCTAATAACGCCTTCTTTACTGCGTATAATTTCATCTAAAGCTTCGCTGTATTCAGGGAAGATGCGAGGCTTTTTTTGCTCAACAACTTTAGGATGTTCTTCACATGAAAAAAAACCTAAAGCCATTACTAGCAAACTATAATACACTATTTTACGCATAAATTTATTTTTCTAATTCTTCTGTTGTTACATGTTGTAATCAGGACATGTTTATGTTTTTTTAATTGTTCGATTATGAATGCGTCTCCTCTTCCTCTAGCTTACGCTCAGGACGCATTTGAGGGAACAATAATACATCTTGTATCGATGGTTGATTAGTCAACAACATACACAAGCGATCAATTCCAAAACCAATACCTGCTGTTGGTGGCATTCCATATTCTAAAGCACGTAAAAAATCGTAATCAATAAACATGGCTTCATCATCTCCACGTTCCATTAATTTCACTTGATCTTCAAAACGTTCGCGTTGATCAATTGGGTCGTTTAATTCAGAATAAGCATTAGCAATTTCTTTCCCATTAATCATTAACTCAAAACGCTCTACTAATCCAGCTTCTGTTCTGTGTTTTTTGGTTAAGGGGCTCATCTCTACTGGGTAATCTGTAATGAATGTAGGTTGAATATAATGACCTTCACATTTTTCTCCAAATAACGTATCAATTAATTTAGCTTTACCCATCGTTTCATCTATTTCTAAATGTAACGTCTTGCATACTGCTCTTAATTCTGCTTCATCCATTTTACTAACATCATGTCCTGTATGTTCTTTAATAGCATCATAAATAGTAACGCGTTTAAATGGCGGTGCAAAATTAATGGTTTTGTCACCTACTGTTAACTCAGTAGTTCCATGTAAATCCACAGCAATTTTTTCTAGTAATTTTTCTGTGGTATTCATCATCCAGAAATAATCACGATACGCTGCATAAAATTCTAATACCGTAAACTCTGGATTGTGCGTTCTATCCATTCCTTCGTTACGAAAGTTACGACTGAATTCATACACCCAATCAAAACCACCAACGATTAAACGTTTTAAATATAATTCGTTTGCAATACGTAAGTACAATGGAATATCTAAAGCATTATGATGAGTTAAAAACGGACGAGCCGCTGCACCACCAGGAATAGATTGTAACACTGGCGTATCAACTTCTAAAGCACCATTATCATTTAAGAAATTACGAATAGACGAAATAATTTTTGTACGTTGCTCAAATGTTTTTTTAACTTTTGGATTGATAATTAAATCTACATAACGCTGGCGGTAACGAAATTCAGGATCCGATACTTCATCAAATGCATTTCCATCAGCATCTGTTTTTACAACAGGTAATGGTTTTAAAGATTTACTTAATAATTTAAATGAAGTTACATGTATAGATGTTTCACCAGTTTTAGTAGTAAACACATAACCTTCTATTCCAATGATGTCTCCAAGATCAATTAATTTTTTCCAAACAACATCGTATAATACTTTGTCGTCTTCATTAGGGCAGATATCATCGCGACGAACGTAAATTTGAATACGCTCCGTACTATCTTGTATTACTGCAAATGCTGCTTTACCCATATCACGCACACTCATGATACGACCAGCCATGCTAATGTCTTTATAATTTAATTTATCACGCTCATAGTTTTCTTTAATATCGTGAGCAGTCACATTTATTTTAAATTCCTCTGCAGGATATGGATTGATGCCTAATTTTTTTAGTTCGGCTAATTTCTCTCTTCTTAATTCTTCTTGTTCACTTAGTTCTTGCAACATGGTTCTATAATTTTTCTCGAAGTTAACTAAATACTGAGGTTCGGCATTAAAGCCAGAGTTCTATCTATTCACAATTTATTAATACCTAAGATTTTTTTATACAACGGCATTTTGGAATTAATATTTTATTTTTTTCATATTTCATTCAAAACATCATCCAAAACCTGCTCAAAATCGTAAATTAAAGTAAACTTGAATTAAATTTAATTCATTGAATATCAATACTTTAAATAAAAAATCAATTATTTTGTTTAACAAATTATTAAATATATTAAACATTATATACATTTGTTTAACAATTTAAAGTAATATTTAAACAAAATTAATTATATAAATCATGACGGCAATTGAATTTAATACCCGCATTTTAAATGAAAAGCAATCCTTAAAAAATTTTGCAATGAGTTTAACGCATAATAATGACGATGCTTTAGATTTATTACAAGACACTTATGTGAAAGCCATTACGTATCGCGAAAAATTTGAAGACAGCACAAATTTAAAAGCTTGGTTATTTACAATTATGAAAAACACCTTCATTAATTCATACAGACGCGCTGTAAAAACCAGAGAGATTATTCAGACTAATGCTGATTTAGCGATGAATCGTGCTTTTAAAAATAATCATCAAGATATTACTGAATCGAGATTAGCAACAAAAGATATTTTAAATAAAATTGAAAATTTAGAAGATCAGTATAAAATTCCATTTACAAGATATTACAGCGGGTTTAAGTATGAAGAAATTGCTCAAGAAATGCAACTACCATTAGGCACTATTAAAAGCAGAATATTTTTAGCTCGCAAACAACTAATGGTAGCTATTGAAAAATCAATGAACTAATTAAAAGTTAAACAATACAAAAAAGGATTCATAATAGTATGAATCCTTTTTTTATGAATGAATTAAGCTTATTTTTGAATGTGAAATTTTTATATAATACATCGCTTTTATTATTGATTATTTTTTGTTTAGTAACATTAAATAGTAAAGCTCAAGAATATGAACCGAGTGTTCAGGACAGTTCTACCCAATCATCTACTTTTATTCCAAGTAAAGGATTTCATTTGGGAGTATACGTTGGCGCTTATTGGGGAAATAGAAGTACGGCATATATATATGACGGTTATGGCTTTGACCAAAACGGACAGCGCAATACCTTTGACAATAGTATTTTACGAGAACAGTTAGTAAACGTTTACGGTGGTGGCTACGGCGGAAATGATTTAATTGCTCAGCTACTAAATGTTGGGCACACCGATTGGTATTTTAGAGAAACAGATATGCCAATTAATTTAAGATATACTACTACGTATTTAGTTGGACTAAATATGCGTTATCAAATTAATAAAAAAGCGGGAATAACTTTAAATATAAACGCGAGTAAATTAGTGGTTAATGGAAAATTTACTATTGGTACTCTTGCCACAAGTAATACTTCTGGAAGCGGTAATGGAAATGGATTGCAAAACCAAGCACAAATACATCAATTTACTATTACAGGCGCCGAACAACGTTTAATGTTTCAATTAGGATATCAACGTATTATTGGAAAACATGAAAAATTAAATTTACTAGTTGAGGGAGGATTGAATGTAACTATGGCAAAAGCACAAAAAAATCAAGCCTTTTTAAATAACGATTTAAATGGTGGTGCCAATAATTTCACCATCGATTTAATGTCGGCCTACAACCAGGCACCGTATAATTTTTACAGTGCTAAATATTTAATAGGTGTTGGCGTTGGAGCTTTTGGTGGTATTGGTTTGCACTTAACCATTAATCCAAAATATACGATTCAATTATTGTACACTCCTTCTTATGATAGAGTTCCGTTAGGTTACACGCCAAGTTTTAAATTGCAACACGGTGTTGGATTAAGAGTGTATTATAACATGAGTAGCATTTAATTCTACATCCACTTTTTGCGTTTAAAATAAATCATCAGGCCAATAATAATGCTAAGCATTATTCCCCAAGTTATAAAATAACCATTTTGCGTTTTGAGTTCAGGCATGTTTTCAAAATTCATTCCGTATACACCCGCAATAAAAGTTACTGGGATAAAAATAGAAGACATAATGGTTAATACTTTCATAACCTCATTCATTTTATTAGCATTGGTACTTAAATAAATATCCATAATACCAGATAACAAATCACGATAGGTTTCCACAGTATCAATAATACGAGTCACGTGGTCACTTAAATCTCGTAAATAAATATCACTCGAAGGATTAATCAACGTTGTTTCTGAACGAATCATATTATTAATCATATCACGCATTGGCCAAACTTGCTTACGCAAATAAATCATTTCACGTTTCAGATGATATAACTGCAATAATGATTTTTTATCTGAATCAGAAATAATTTCTTCTTCAATCTCTTCGATTTTATCGCCAATTTTTTCGATAGCGGTAAAGTAGCAATCCACTACGGCATCCATTAAAGCATAAGCCAAATAATCGGCTCCTAACTTTCTTACTCTTCCTTTACACTGACGTAATCTATTTCTAATGATATCAAAAGCGTCTCCACCATGTGGTTCTTGAAAAGACAATACCGTGTTTTCTAATAAAATGATAGACAATTGTTCAGAATTAACTTGATCGGTGTAACTAATCATTTTCATAATTGACACCACATAATTATCATAGTCTTCAAACTTAGGACGTTGATCAACATGCACAATATCCTCCATCGTTAATGGATGGATGTTATAAAATTTTCCAATAGCCTCTACTAATTCTGGTTTATGTAAACCTTCTACATTAAGCCATTTCACCATATTTGGTTTTACGTGAGATAAGCAATCCGATAAATCATAGAATTCTTTTTCAAAAAATTCCGTTTCATTATATTCTATTAATGTAATTTTAATTCTATCTGTCCTCACTTCTCCATTATAAAATAATGTTCCAGGAGGTGCGCCTATGTTTTCTGTTGTAGCCATGTTAAAGAATTAAGATTAATTAAATGTAAATAATTTATTCGGCAATTTCATTTTTCATCACCATTTGAACGGTGAATCGACTCCGTTGTTCTAATAAAATAACTTTGTTAAGTGTTAATACATCAATGGTTTCTTGAGTATAATATCGAACCGTCATTAATTCTAAGCCTGAATTGTACAGTACTTTAAACTGTGTTTGCAGTTCTTTAACAAGCTCTTGAATTTTGATTGTATCGTTATCACAACATACTGAAAAACTAATAGCAGATAATTGCATCAAATTAATTTTCACTCCGTGTTTTGAAAATAACTCAAAAATATCACTCAAATTATCTTCGGCAATAAACGAAAAATCTTTTGGCTGAATGGAAATTAAAACTTGGTCTATTTTAAAAATATAAGAAGGAATATTCAATCGTTTATCTCCATCTTTAATAACTGTTCCTTCGTCTTTAGGTTTTAAAAACGATTTTACATATAATGGAATATTTTTGTTTTGAAGTGGCTTAATCGTTTTTGGATGAATAACCGTTGCACCATAATATGTTAACTCTATGGCATCATGATAGGATAATTGATCAATTTTTTTAGTGTGAGAAAACCATTTAGGATCGGCATTTAACACACCAGGAACATCTTTCCAAATCGTCACATTTTCGGCATTTAAACAATACGCTAATATAGATGCGGTATAATCAGAGCCTTCGCGACCTAAAGTAGTGGTAAAATTTTCGGAAGTACCACCAATAAATCCTTGTGTTACAATAATATTAGTTGACTCTAATACTTGTTCTAAATCTCTTTTTATTAAAGACTCCGTTAATTCAAAATCCACTTTACCTTCTCTATAACTATTATCGGTTTGAATTAAGCCTCTTACATCCATCCATTTATTTTTTAATCCAATCTCATTTAAGTACGCTGAAACTATTTTAGTAGAAATAATTTCTCCCATGCTCACAATTTGATCATACTCAAAATCAAAGCCCTGCGTTGGTTCATCTTCAATAGCCCAATACAATTCCACAAACGTATTTTCTAATTCAGTATAAATAGCATGAGTAGCAGATGAAAATAATTTATTGCAAATTTCAAAGTGGTAGGCTTTTATTTCTTCTAATATTATTTCTGCATTTTCTGTTTTATAAAAATAAGCTATCGCTAAACGCTCTAACGCATTCGTTGTTTTTCCCATAGCAGAAATTACTACTGATATTTTTTGATCAGGAAATTGCTTTAATACTTCAACTACGTTTTTTACACCTTCTGCATCTTTTACCGATGCACCACCAAACTTAAATACTTGCATACATTTTTTGTTTAAGCAAAGATAAGCAAGCCTATAAAATAAATGGATTCTCAAAGTTTTTTTTATAAACTGTTGTTACTTTTTTTTCATTAGTAGTTATATCATTAACCAAAACCACTAACCTATACTAAAACTACTACTATGAGCTCAGGAAAAGAAACTCCCAGACAAAAGATGATTGGCATGATGTACCTAGTACTCACAGCCCTTCTGGCCCTTAACGTATCTAAAGAAATATTACAAGGATTTGTGATGGTTGACGAAAGCATCGGAAAATCAAAACTAATATTAGATGAAAATAACCAACGTGTTCAAAAAGCTTTTGAAGCCTATGTAAATGATGGCAATTTTGAAGCAAAGCCCTATCTTTTAAAATCTATCGAAACTCAAAAAAGCATCCGAATAGTTGATGCTTACATTGATAGCATGAAAGTAATGATTACGAGAAAAACAGAAGGTTTACCGAAACAAGACACATCACAATTACGTTTTATGGAAAAGTTGGATGACTTTGATACACCCACTTATTTGTTAATTGGTTCCGACGAAACAAAACCCATCGACACAAAATATTCAGCTAAAGATTTACGTTTACAATTAACCACTTTGCATACTGATTTATTAGGACTCATAGATAATATGCAAAAAGACACCAAAACAAAATTAGATGCAGAAAGCATTACCACCTTAAAACAAAAATTAGGCACCATTAAACCTACTGATAGAAACATAGTGAAAGAAGGCGTAAAATTGAATTGGGAATTAGAAAATTTTTATCACATGCCAATGGCTGCTGTTATTACTAATTTAGATAAGATACAAGCCGATATGAAAAATTTAGAATCCGAATTTTTACATACCTTTGCAGCAGCCTCCAGTAAATTTACTTTTAAGTTTAATAAATTATATGCTAAGGTTATTTCTCCTTCTGCCTATGTATTAGCTGGGCAGCCATTTAAAGCAGATGTAGTATTGGGGGCATCCAGTAGCGAACTAACGCCTGAAAAAATGCAGGTGCTTGTTGGTGCCTCGTACGACAGCATTACTAAAAAACTAACTGTTCCTGGGTCATCTTTAACAGTAAATCAAGGAATAGGGAAATATGAAACCGTAACTAATAGTATTGGACAAAAAGACCTCAAAGGTGTAGTAGTATATAAAAACACAAGAGGTGAAAATGAATATTACCCTTTTGACTATACATACACCGTAGCGCCACCATTTAGTGCCGTTGCAGCAGACAACATGAATATTTTTTACGCAGGTATCGAAAATCCTGTAAGTGCATCATGTGCTGGTTTTTCGCCTGCTGATTTAAAAGTAACTGTAACAGGTTGCGGTGCAGAAACAGTGCCAACCTCTGCTGGAAAATACATCATCAAAGTTAAATCTGCAGGAACTTGCTCAGTAAGTGTTGCTGCCAAAGTAAATGGCGTGTATCAACAACAAGGTCCTGTAAAAACATTTAGAGTAAAAGATATTCCACCTCCCTATTTAAAAATAGGAGGTAAGCTAGCAACATCAACCATAGAGCTTACAAGAAATGAGGTGAGAACGTTGGGAGGTGTTGGTGCGGAGTCTGTAGGGTTTATGTTTCCCGTAAATTTTGTGGTGAAAAGTTTTGAAGTGTCTGTGCAAGGCGGAGGTGATATTAGTTGCCAAGGAAATAATTTATCGCCTGCAGCTAAAACAGCTTTAAATAACATGAGAGCAGGACAAGTAGCCTACATTGATAATATAAAAGTACGAAAACCAAATGGCGATATAGTAACTATACCTTTTGCAAAAATTAAAATAAAAGCATAAACAAAAAAAAGCTCCTTCAAAATTGAAGGAGCTTTTTCATAAAACCTAAACAAAATATTATTGTTTAATTATTTTTTGACTGTAAGAATTATTTTCAGATTCTACAATTAATTGATAGAACCCTGAATTCAAATGACTCAAATCAATTTCTGTTTCATTAGCTAAGACTTGCTTTTCGTAAACGACTTTCCCTAATACATCCACAACAATAATTCTATTTTTTGAAGTAGCAGTTTTAATAGTTAAAACATTTTCAAACGGGTTAGGATATAAAGTTGTAGCTAGGACTTGGTTCTCTTTGACTCCTGTACAGAAGCTTACATTTATATTTATAATAGCAACATCACTTACACATCCTAAATTAGTTGATGTTAAAGAGTACGTACCACTTTGAGTTGTTGCTGTAAAATTTATCAACGCTGATGTCCCAGTGTTTACATAACTATCAGGTCCAAACCATTCATAGTTTCCTGCACTTCCACTGCCAGTTAAAGTTGTGTTTTCTCCTGTACAAAATAATGTAGCAGTTGGAGCAATAACTGGGGTAGATGGCTTAGCTACTACATTTATAGCTTGAGAAATAGATGTAGTGCAAGTTCCATTGGCACCAACCACAGAATAAGTAATAGATGAAGTTGGCACATCGGTTAATACATTTGAAGTTGAACCAGTTGACCATGCATAAGAACCTGCGCCGCTTACCGTAAAGTTAACTGCACTTCCTGCACAAACACTTGATGTTGTTGGTGTAATTGTAAGCGAAGGCATAGGTGTCATTGATACAGTTGTTACAATTGTACTGTCACATCCATAATACATGGTTTTTAAATTAGATGTGTACGTGCCTGCAGCTATAACAACAGAACCAGTTGGTAAAGTGTAAATGCCACCTTGACAAAAATCGCCAGTTTTAGTATAGCTATTTCCTATACATTTAGAATATTTAGTAATACAGTAACCGTTCATTTCATTAGTATTAGGATAATTACTAGCTGGAGAATAATTTAAATCTGTTGTAACCGTTGACGATACTTTTTGAAAAGCCCCTGAAAAAATTAAGTTATCATTTGCATCCGCCAAAATAGTATAACCATATTCTGCATTTCCAGTAGTACCAAATTGTTTAGCGAAATAAACATTCCCATTTTGATCATAAGTAGCCACAAAAATATCATAACTATTAGAAGTAGAATTCAATTGATATGTAGTTGGGAAGCCTTGTTGCAAATCAAAATCAAAAGAATACATTAATGGTCCAGTAACAAGAATATCATTATTAGATGTAAAACCAATACTATTAAAATGTGTGTTGCCAGCATCACCATGTTTTGCCCACATAAAACCAAAATTTGGATCAACTTTCACAAAAAATTCACTGATGCCATTAGTGACTGAGCTTCCTGAAGATATATCAAAATCTATATACGCATTTTGGCGACCAGCAATAAGTAAATTATTGTTTTTGTCAACACCAATAGAGTTAAGATAATCATAACCTGATGTACCAAGTGGTTGTGAATAAATAATTGACCCTGTAGGGTCATACTTTATAATTAACATATCACTATTACCATATAAAGGAATAACAGTGCCATTTGATAACGTCATGCTAACTTCATAATTGCAACCTATATAAGCATTTCCAAGTGCATCAGTTTTTAAATACAAAACATTATTCCAATTAGAAATAGGTACAGGTATATTATGTTTAAATGTGTTTACCCATAAAAAATTACCATTAGCATCATACTTTGCTAAATAAGCATGATAGTCTGAGCCTGTAGATACAGTGAAAGTTCCTGTCGGAGAAAAATCAAAATCAACAGTTCCCTGATATCTTCCAGTAACAAATATATTTCCAGTGGCATCTGTTGCAACAGCAATAGAACTCAACGCTGTTAGAAATTCTACATTTTTACCCCAAACTAAATTACCAGCAGTATTATACTTAGCCATATATAAACCCCTGTTTTTAGCCACTAATTTAGCCGCACTGGGGTCTAAATCAATTGAATCACTCCAATCTAAAAAGCCTGTTACAATAGAATTACCATTATTGTCGAGAGCCATTTGTCCTCCGTATCCATAACCAGCATAAGTTATTAAAGGAACAGTCCAACTCAAATTACCCGTAGGCGTATATTTTGACAAAGCGTGTTTTCCGCCTGAATGATAGGTTGGATGTTTTATATATGAATTAGGCAAAGCAGGGTTTACATTTAACGAATCGTAAAAGAAACAATAAGAATAAATATTTCCGTTAATATCCGTTGCTATCGACGAAGAATTAACTTCATCCATTCCAAAAGTGTTTTCAAAAACCCACTGGGCTTTTGATGTAAAAAAGCAAGCCGAAGCTGCAACTGCTAGTAATATTTTTTTCATGGTTTTAATTTTTGATTAGCATAAAATTGGGCTATTAACATAGGATTATAAAAAAAATAGGGCGAACACCTTCCTTTTTTGAGTAAATGAGTGTATTTTTAATGTAGCTATGAAGTACATATCCCTTATCCTACTAATTATTGCTCAACAAGCTGTATCTCAAAACGATACTAATACTATTAATTCCCTTAATAAACGCTCTGAAAATTTAAGCAAAGTAGATGTAGATAGTTCAAGTTTTTTAGCTCAAGAGGCTTTAACATTAGCTAAACAAGTAAGTTTTAAAAGAGGTATTGCGGCCGCCACCAAAAACTTAGCAATTTGTAACTATGTAAATGGTAAATCTGATATTGCCATTAAACAGTTTATTGAAGCCATCAAATTGTTTGAATACATAAAAGACATAAATGAACTAGCGCATTGTTATTCTCAAATGGGTATTGCTTACTACTTGCAATATCAATACGATAATGCTTTAAAGTACTATGACAAATCCATAGAGCTTTACAAAAAAACCACTAATAAAAAAGATTTAGCAGGCGTTTACATTAATCAAGGTATTTCCTATACCTATGTCAAAAAGATGGATTTGGCAGAAATCAACTATAATGAAGCTTTAAAAATTTATCAGGAAATAAATTACGAACCTGGATTTGCGCCAGCCTACAATTCCTTAGCAAAAATATATTTCGTAAAAAAGGATTATAATAAAGCCATAAGCTATTACAAGCTAGCTGTACAATATTCTTTAAAATCAAACAATCAATATCATTTAATTACCAATTACAATTCATTAGCCATGTGCTATAAAGAATTGAAGGAATACGAAACAGCTAAAGCTTATTCCGAAAAAAGTATTGCAATTAGTAAAGAAGTAGGCTCCGTTGAAAGAGAATTATTTTGTCACGAAACCATGGCCGATATTTTATTTTCGATGGGTGACTACAAAAATGCCTATGCAAGCTTTCAAAATTACGCTTCGTTAAAAGACACTTTATTTAACCAAGACAAAAATGACGCTATTGCCGAAATGCAGGCTAAGTTCGACGTAGAGAAAAATCAACAAAAAGTAAAAGAAATAGAGTTACAGAAAAAAATTGATGATGAAGCAAACACCAAACAAAGACTATTATTAATTGTGGTAATTGTGATAATTTTAATCTCCTTAGTTTTTACCATACTCCTTTTTAGAAATAAACAAAAAGTAAATAGTTTGTTGGAACAAAAAAATGCAGCCATACAAGCCAATCTCGAACAAAAAGAGGTTATGATGAGCGAAATTCACCATCGTGTAAAAAACAATTTACAAATGGTTTCTTCTATTTTGGATTTACAAGCAAGAGATTTAACGGATGAGAAATCGATGCGAGTGATAGAAGATAGCTTAAGCCGTATTAACGCTATTTCCTTGATTCATCAACGTTTGTATCAATCGGATACTATTAGAGGAATAAAAATTAACACCTACTTACAAGAATTATCCTTTGATATTTTAAAAAACTTTTCATCATCTGTAACTACCACGCCAATTCAATTAAAATGCCAGGTAGATGAACTGAATATGGATTTAGAATCTGCTATTCCTATCGGTTTAATTACGGCCGAACTAATTACCAACGCCTGTAAATACGCCTTTACTGGCATTGAAAAACCAGAAATCAACATCATTCTTAACAAGCAAAATGATGTTCTTATGTTAGTCGTTAAAGATAATGGTATAGGAAAACAAGCATCAGTAAATGAATCAGGCACTTCGTTCGGAACTAAATTAATTAAATCCTTATCTCGAAAATTACGTGCCGAAATCGCTGAAAATTCTTCTTCAACTGGAACAAGTATTCAATTAAAAATTAATAGCTTTAAGTTATATGACATCTAATTTAAAAATAGCAATCGTAGAAGATGAGCCTTTAATTGCTGATCATATTGAGCAATATGTTTTAGATGCTGGCTTTACGTGTAGCGGAATAGCTGATAATTTTTCGGATGCCAAACACTTAATTCAAAAGGGAAACCCGGATTTGATTTTACTGGATATTAATTTGGGAGACGGTCCGGATGGTATTGATGTAGCACATTATATCAATCAAAACCACAAAAAACCATTTATTTTTATTTCTTCAAATACTGATGCTAAAACATTAGAAAGAGTAAAACTCACTAACCCTTTTGGCTTTATTGTAAAACCATTTAAAGCAGGCGATATACAAACACAAATAAATTTAGCCTGGCATAGTTTTAATTTACAAAAAGAAAACACACAGGTGCAGTTTTCGGATTCGTTTTTGGTAAACGACCATTTTTTTATTAAAGACAAACACAGTTTGGTGAAAGTAAATTATGCTGATGTATTATATGCCGAAGCTTGTGATAATTACAGTATTATTTATACAAAGCAAACGAAATATATTTTAAGTTATACTTTAAAAGTAGTAGAAGAAAAATTAAACCTATTTCATTTTTTTAGAACGCACCGTTCATTTCTAGTTAACCTTAAACATATTGAAAAAGTAAATCCTAAAGAGGTTTTAGTAAATGGCAAAGAAATTCCAGTAAGCGAAAGTAGCCGTTCGGAATTGTTGCAGAAGTTGAATTTGTTTTAAGAAAAAAAATCAATTTCACTATTTGATTTTTTATGAATACATTTATATATGCCTACCGATAATCTATTTCGGTTATCTATCAAATTATAGCGAGATAACCGAGAATTTGTAAGGGTTATAAGTAAGTGGGCGACAATACTACGAATAAAATGACACGACAAATTATAATAGTATTTCTTTCGCTTATTGACCTTTGTTTATTTGGACAAAAAGACACCGTATTTGTTAAATATGGCCTTGACGACCAAAATGGTAAAGTTCATTATACGACTGACACCGTATACTTTGAGACACCAATGCGCAGACATATTTTAAAAGGCACAGACATTCTCACATACACTCACAATCAGCAAATCGCAAAAAATTATGGTTTATATCTTGACAAAGTAACTCAATCTGATTGCCAAAAAGACGCGACTATTGAATTTATTCCAACAAAAATAAATTCCATTATAAACAACGACAAGGAAATTATTGTTGATTTTAACTTTAGTGAAAATTGTTGTTATTCATTCTTATGCGACATAGAAATAGTCAATAAATCAATTATAAATCTGATATATTATGGCTATGGCACTTACTGTGACTGCGACTGTTGTCATGGGTTGACCTATAAAATATTAAAGGAAGATTATCCTGACCTCAGTAAAATTACCTCGGTTATGATTAATGGGGAACGTAAGACACTAACATTGCTGAAAAAGAAAAAATAATAATGCGTGTGCCACCAACCTATAACACACTCTTCTCTCAATAACAAAAAAGCTCCTTCAATTGTTGAAGGAGCTTCTAAATTAAAATTTAAACTAAGTTAAGCCGTCGCCTCTTTCTCTTTTATTTTATTAGCGTTTAAAATAGCCACTTGTTGTGCAATGTTTTGTGCCATTTCTCTAAAAGCTAAAGCTTGTGGTGTGGTTTCTTGTAACACCGCTGGTCGGCCAACATCACCCGCTTCACGGATACTTTGCACCAAAGGAATTTGTCCTAATAAAGGTAAGTTCATTTCTTCTGCTAAATTTTTTGCGCCATCTTTTCCAAAAATATAATATTTATTTTCAGGCAATTCTTCAGGTGTAAAATAAGCCATGTTCTCAACAATCCCTAAAACAGGTACGTTCAGAGCAGGCAATTTAAATAAAGCGATTCCTTTACGCGCATCTGCTAAAGCTACCGTTTGCGGTGTACTCACAATAACAGCTCCAGTAATTGGAACTGTACTACATAAGGTAATTTGTATATCACCCGTTCCTGGAGGTAAATCAATAATTAAATAATCTAATTCTCCCCAAGCGGTATCAGTAAATAATTGTGTTAATGCTTTTGATGCCATTGGTCCACGTAACGCAATTACCTGATCTGGACCTGCTAAAAAACCAACAGAGTTTAATTTTACTCCGTAGCTTTCAACTGGTTTCATTTTTGGTTTGCCTTCGTATTCGCCTTTGCCTGGCATATCATTTTGCACATCAAACATAATGGTTTGCGATGGACCGTAAATATCAGCGTCTACTAAACCAACTTTGGCGCCTTGTTTTGCTAATGCTACCGCTAAGTTTGCAGAGACTGTTGATTTACCAACGCCACCTTTACCAGAAGCCACAGCAATAATATTTTTTACTTGCGATAAAGTTCCCATGTCTTTATCTCTTGTAGAAGTAACATTAGCGGTCATATTTACATTTACTACCGCTTCTTTATCTACATAATGTTTTACTGCATTGATACAAGCATTATGTATCATATCTTTCATAGGGCAAGCAGGAGTAGTTAACACAACCGTAAAGGCTACATTTTTTCCATCTACTACTACATCTTTAATCATTCCGAGAGTCACTAAATCTTTTTTAAGATCTGGATCATCTACATATTTTAGGGCGTCTATAACGCTATCTACTGTAATTGGCATTTTTTTGTTTTATGTTTAATCGCAAAGTCCGCAGTCACGCTGAAGCGTGATTCGCAGAAATCGCAGAGTTTTATTTTTAAATTTGATTAGCTAAGTTTAATAAATTTCCTTCTTCAAAATCACGTCCCATAATTTGCAAACCAATTGGTAAACCATTACTGTGCATGCCATTTGGCACTGATATAGCAGGGCAACCAACGATGTTTGCTTGTACTGTAAAAATATCTTCTAAATACATTTTGATTGGGTCTTCGCTATTTTTTCCAAATTCGAAAGCTGTACCTGGTGTAGAAGGTGTTACAATAAAATCATGTTGTGCTAAAATCTCGCGTGTTTTTTGACGAATCTTATTTCTTACTTTTTGTGCTTTGCTATAGTATGCATCATAATATCCAGCGCTTAATACAAATGTACCAAGCATAATACGACGCTTTACTTCTTTACCAAATCCTTCGCTACGTGATTTTTTGTAAGTACTTTCTAAGTCAGTTGCATTAGGGCTTCTATAACCAAAGTGTACTCCATCAAAACGAGATAAGTTAGAGGAAGCTTCGGCTGTAGTTAATACATAATAGGTTGGCACTAAAAAATCTAAGTAAGGAAAATCAACCGCTGTAATTGTGTGGCCATCGTTTTTAAGTTTGTCTAAAGCTGCTAAAGTTTGTTTTTTTACTTCAGGGTCTAAACCGTTAGATTCCACACATTCTTTTAAATAAGCAACTTTATATTTTTTATTTTCAGTTAAATTATTTACATAATGTCCAACTGCTTTTTGCGACGAGGTTGTGTCATACTCATCTGTACCTGCCATTATTTCCAATAACAATGCAGCATCTTCCACTGTTTTTGTAATTGGTCCAATTTGATCGAATGAAGAAGCGTAGGCAATTAATCCCCAACGAGAAATTCTTCCGTAAGTAGGCTTTAATCCAACAGTTCCTGTAAACGAAGCTGGCTGACGAATAGAGCCACCTGTATCAGAACCTAAAGTTACATGACATAAATTTGCTGCTACTGCTACAGCTGAACCACCAGAAGAACCACCTGGCACCGTTTTTTCGTTTAATGGATTTAATACTTTTCCAAAAGCAGAATTTTCGTTACTACTTCCCATGGCAAACTCATCGCAGTTTAAACGACCAATGATGATGGCATCTTGTGCTAATAAGCGTTCAACTACTGTTGATGAATATAAAGATTCAAAACCTTCTAATATTTTTGAAGAACAAGAAACTTTATGTCCCTTGTAACAGATATTATCTTTTAAGCCGATAATAACGCCCGCTAATTTTCCCGCTGTTTTTGATTTAATTTTTTCATCCACCAATTTAGCTTGCGCTAAAGCTGAAGTACTAAATACTTCTAAAAAAGCATTTAAGTGTTTTTTATCTTCAATAGCTTTGATAGACTCTTCTACTAATTGAACACAAGTAGTTTTACCTGCTAGCAAATCAGTTTCAAGATTTTTAATAGTTGTAAATGTATACACAGTTAATATATTAAATAATAAAAGCGTCAATCACATAGAAAGACGCTTTTAAAATGTTTATGAATAGATTTTATTTTTTTTCTATGTCAGTCGATTCAGAAGCGCCGTCTTTAGCGTCCTTAAATTCTTTCATTCCTTTACCTAATCCTTTCATTAATTCAGGGATTTTTTTACCACCAAATAATAATAAAACGATAACTAAAATGATAATGATTTCAGGAGCTCCAAGTCCGCCTAACATACCTAAGATTAATGCTTGTGTCATTGTTGTAAATTTAGGCTACAAATATACGATTTAATTAGTTTTTAAGCAAATTGAGGAAAATCTGTTATTTTTGAGCAAAATAGCGGACATGATTAAAAAAATTGAACACATAGGAATTGCTGTAAAAAGCCTTAGTAACTCTAACGATTTATTTAAAAAACTCTTCGGTAAGGATTATTACAAGGTTGAGTCTGTTGAAAGTGAGGGTGTTAGCACTTCTTTTTTTCAGTTAGGAGAAACCAAAATTGAGTTATTGGAAGCTACCAATCCCGAAAGCGCTATTGCTAAATTCATAGATAAAAAGGGAGAAGGCATTCACCATATTGCTTACGAAGTAGATGATATTTATCAAGAAATGGAGCGATTAAAAGCCGAAGGTTTTGAAGTATTGAACAAAGAACCAAAGCACGGAGCTGATAACAAACTGATTTTCTTTTTACATCCTAAAAGCACGAATGGTGTTTTGGTGGAGTTATGCCAGGAAAGAAGAGATTAAAGGGACAGAAGAAATAGAGTGTAGATTGAAAAGAGATAAACTAGTAAATGCGTCTTGACTCCCTTTAGTCAAAATGTCCCTAATTTCTTTTACTTCTTATAAATCAAAGCCACCGCATAAGCATTTACGCCTTCGCCTCTACCCACATATCCTAAACGTTCGTTCGTAGTAGCTTTAATAGAAATATCATCGGTTGTGATATTCATGATTGGGGCTAATATATTTTGCATAGAGGTAATATGTGGATTTACCATAGGCGCTTCTAAACTTAAAGTTGCATCTACGTTTCCAATGCCATAGCCTTTTTCATTTAACAAAGCAACCACTTCTTTCAAAAGTAGTTTACTGTCAGCACCTTTATATTTTGGATTATTGTTTGGGAAATGAAAACCAATATCGCGTAAGTTGGCGGCTCCTAAAAGTGCGTCGCAAATAGCGTGTAATAAAACATCAGCGTCGCTATGTCCAACACATCCTTTATCAAATTCTAATTTAATACCGCCTAGCCACAATTCTCTGCCTTCGCCTAAAGGATGAACATCGTAACCAAAACCTACTCTTATATTAACCATGATGTATTTATTTGTCTTTCATATACTCTTCAAACGGAATACCTTTCATAAAATCGCTTGAATAAATATACTGATAAATTAAATCAGACCATTGTTTATGTGTTTTACTACTATCTAAAATACTAGTATCAAAAGGCTTGCTATAATGAATACGAATCGTTGCTTTTTTTGCTTTAAACATTTCATCAGGTAAAAACAACATTTCGATATTTGCTTTAATACCTAAACGTTTACGCCACATAGCAAAATTGTAAAAGAATTTAGAGTTTTCGCCTTCTATAAATACTGGCTGAATCATTCGTTTATGATCAATAGCTTGGGTTACAAAACTTTTCTTCCAAGTTAAATCTCTTACTAAACCATTTTGTTTACGCGACACTAAACCTGCTGGAAAAAATAAAACAGCACACTCTGTCATAAACACTTCTTCCATAGTTCTTAACGACCTTGTGGAAGATGCTCCTACTTTATTTACGGCAACAAATATTTCGCCATAGTTTTTTAAATTCTTTAAAATATCATTTACAAAAAAGCGTACATCTGGTCTAATTTCACCAACCGATTTAATCAACGCCATTCCGTCTAAACCACCTAAAGGATGATTAGCTGCAATAATAATAGAGCCTGTTTTCGGAATCAATTCAGCATGAACTGATTCAACTTTAGCTCCTAATTTTTCCAAGCCTTTTCTATTAAACTCTAAGCCTTCGTCATTCTTAAGATGCTCCATGGCTTCATTAATATCATCTTCATGAAGCTTCTTTTTTAACCAATTAATTGCAAAACGTGGAAGCCAACGATAAAGCTTATAAGCTTTTTCCTTTAAAATTTTTTCTACGTCAATAAATTTCTTCGTTTCCATACAAGGTTTGCAAAGGTAAAATAATTGTTAATATCTCAACTATCCCATTTCATCTTTTTTGCAATTTGAAGAATATGACAAATCTCTCAAAAGCATAATAAAATCAATACATTTTTAATTTTCAGCTGAAAAAGTGATACTAATTATTTTGCTTGTAAACTATTAACAAAATTTGATTTATCAACAAAAGTGGTAAAAAATGGGTTAAAGTGGTAGAAAGTGGTAAAATTTTAATTATTTTTGACGCAATTCAAACCAAATCCACTAATGACAAGCCTTATAGGAGAATTCGAGTGTAAAGTAGATGCGAAAGGGCGTTTCATGTTTCCTGTTAATCTCAGGAAGCAGCTGGAAGAGGTGTTTGATAAAGGATTTGTCATCAATCGAAACCTTCACCAAAAATGTTTGGTTTTGTATCCAATGGCTGAGTGGAATAAACTCAACAAAAAATTAAGCAAATTGAATCGTTTGATTAAAGCAAATGATGTGTTTGTAAGAAAATTTTCGGGTGGAGCTACTGCGGCCGATGCTGATAATACAGGGCGTGTTTTATTGCCAAAACCATTAGTAGAATATGCGGGCATTACAACGGATATTAAAGTTTTAGGAAGCAATAATGTGATTGAGATTTGGGATAAAAAATTATATGATCAATTCTTATCTCAGGATGTAGATATCGAAAAATTAGCAGAAGATGTGTTGGGGAATTTAAATTTTAATGATGGCGATGATGAGTAATCCTTATCACATCCCCGTTCTTTTAC
Organism: Bacteroidota bacterium; assembly: GCA_040387475.1. Taxonomy (GTDB): domain Bacteria; phylum Bacteroidota; class Bacteroidia; order B-17B0; family Aurantibacillaceae; genus UBA4416. The sequence goes on from JAZKDT010000022.1 coordinate 180,146, forward strand.
AACCTTGCATAGATGGCCTTGACATAAACCCCGACGGCGTATATGTGGACTTAACCTTTGGTGGAGGCGGACATTCAAAAGAAATTTTGAAACACTTATCTGCAAAAGGAAAATTATTTGCCTTTGATCAAGATGAAGATGCGAAAGCAAATATTCCGGATGATAAACGCTTAACTTTTATTCCACATAATTTCAGATATATCTCAAACTATTTGAAGTTATACGGAATTACTCAAGTGGACGGAATATTAGGCGACTTAGGAGTTTCATCACATCAATTTGATAAAGGTGAACGTGGTTTTTCTACTCGTTTTGATGCCGACTTAGATATGCGTATGAATCAAAAATCTGATTTAACAGCTAAGAAAGTATTAAATACTTACGATGTAAAAAAACTAACGGCCATGTTTAGAGAATATGGAGAAGTAGATAATGCCTTTAGATTAGCGAACATCATTTTTGAAGCTAGAACAAATGGAAGTATTGAAACAACCGCTCAGTTTAAAGAAGTCATTAAGCCTTGTACACCAAAATTTGAAGAAGGAAAATATTTAGCAAAAGTGTATCAAGCCATTCGCATTGAAGTAAACCAAGAAATGGAAGCTTTAAAAGAATGCTTAACACAATGCGTGAATCTTTTAAAACCAAATGCAAGATTAGTAGTGATGAGCTACCATAGTTTAGAAGATAGGTTGGTAAAGAATTTAATAAGATCAGGAAACGTAGAGGGTATAGAAGAGAAAGATATCGTATTTGGAAAAATTACCAAATACTTTAAGTCTTTAACATCAAAACCAGTAGTGCCAGATGCAAAAGAAATTGAAACAAATTCGAGAGCAAGAAGCGCGAAGTTGAGAATAGCAGCAAAAATTTAATTAAAAAGGTGGCAAACAAATTTAGAGAAAAGAAAACCGAAGAACTAGAAGAGCTAGAAGAGCTTGTGGAGCAAGAAGAGCCACAGGTTGCCTCGAAACCTTCTAAACCTGGTAAAAAGGGTGTTTTGGCAAAAGGGCTCTCTAAAATTTTTGGTGGTTCTTTTTTAAGTGATGATAGAGCAACGCAACACGTGCCCTTCATTTTGTTTTTGGGATTGATTGCTATTTTATACATCGCTAACGGTTACTATGCTGACGATAAAATTAGAGAGGTAAATAAAATTAGTAACCAAATAAAAGAATTGCGTACTGAATACATTTCATCAAAATCGGATTTAATGTTTGTAAGCAAACAAAGTGAAGTGGCAAAAGCAGTGGAACCATTGGGATTAAAAGAACCCGTAGTTGCCCCGATGAAAATTGAAATGGATAGTGCAAAAACAATAGTAAACAATCATTAAATAAAACCCTTTGCCCTCTGTGGCTTAGTGCTGATAAAAAAATTGGAAAACAAAAAAGACATATTATCAAGAACTTACCTCGTATACATATTTTTATGTGTATTTGCTTTGGCTATTTTCTATAAAATG
>JAZKDT010000022.1:181620-187414 GCA_040387475.1 Bacteroidota bacterium
TGTGTGTTATTCAATTTAAAGAAGGCGATGAATGGAAAGCTAAGGCAGCATTCTTTAATACACAAATTCACGAAATTGAAGCTGTACGTGGAAATATTTTTGACATTAACGGCAACTTATTAGCGACTTCCCTACCCTATTATGAAATAGCGGTAGATATTAATGCGCCATCTATTGACAAAAAATTATTTGAAGAAAAAATTGATTCATTAGGTTTTATGTTGGCAGATTTATTTAAAGACAAATCTGCTAAACAATATACAAAGCTTCTTCGCAAAGCACGCAAAAGTGGTGACCGTTACGTTGTTATTAAACGTAACGTTCCTTACAAAGATTTACAAACATTAAAAACTTTTCCAATTTTCAAAAAAGGAAAACGTGGCGGATTAGTAACTCTACAAACTAACAAACGTGAACGTCCATTTAAAATGTTAGCAGCTCGTACTATTGGTATGTCAAGAACTGGCGTAAAACCGGTTGGATTAGAAGGTGCTTACGATACTTTGTTAATGGGTATTAGCGGACAACGTTTAATGCAAAAAATTGCTGGCGGTGTTTGGCGTCCGATAAATGATGAGAATGAAGTAGAACCAAAAGACGGAAGTGATTTGTATACAACACTTGATATTAATATACAAGACGTTGCAGAAAATGCGCTCTTAAAAACATTATTAAAAAATAATGCCTCTCATGGTTGTGCTATTTTAATGGAAGTAAAAACGGGTGAGATAAAAGCCATTGCTAATTTAACACGAAGTGGAAAAGATACTAGTAGCTACGCATATTCTGAAGATTTAAACTATGCTGTTGGTTACGCTACTGAGCCTGGTTCAACATTTAAACTAGCATCCTACTTAGCGGTCATGGATGATTATGGCGTGAATTTAGATGAGAAAATTCAAGTTGGTAATGGTGAAGTAACTTACTATAATAAAACCATTAAAGATCACGATCCTCCTGAATCTCCAGTACTAACATTACAAAGAGCGTTTGAAGTATCATCAAACGTAGCGGCCGCTAAAACGATTGTAAAATACTATTCTAAAAATCCACAACAGTATATTGATAAACTAAAATCGTTTCATTTAAATGAAAAATTGGGCTTATCAATTCCTGGAGAAGCCAATCCTTTAATTAAAGAAACCAAGAGTAAAGATTGGTCGGGGATTACATTAGCACAAATGAGTTATGGCTATGAATCGTTGATTACACCATTACAAACTTTGACTTTATATAATACGATTGCTAATGATGGCAAAATGGTAAAACCTCGTTTTGAAAAAGAAATTCAACGTAATGGAAAAACCGTGAAAACATTTACAACAGAAGTCATTTCTGAACAGATTGTAAAGAAATCAACTGTGAAAAAAGCGAAACAAATGCTGGAAGGGGTTGTACAAAATGGAACAGGGAAAGGATTAAAAATCACGGCTTTTAAAGTTGGCGGAAAAACAGGAACAGCGCAAATTGCAAAGACTGGATTTAAAAAAGGAAGCGGAAAATCAGCATATGGTGACGTTGGCAATCGTGATTATCAAGCTTCTTTTGTTGGCTATTTTCCAGCAGACAAACCACTATACACTTGCATCGTTATTATTAATTCGCCAAGTAATGGTATTTATTATGGTGGTTTAGTGGCGGGTCCAGTATTTAAAGAAATTGCTGAGAAAGTATATTCAAGTAGTGTTGATTTTTTAGAGCCAATAAATAACAAACAAAATTTATTAACGAAGGCACCAGGCTCTATCAAAACTCAAAATGATGAAATGGTAATTGCTTCTAAGGCCTTAAAGTTACCTACTAAATCTAACGTTACAGAAAACGGTTATGTATCTAGAAACCCAACAGATTCAACACGTATTTCCTTACAATCAAACAATTTAGAAAGTCAATTAAAAAAAGGAATCGTTCCTAACTTAAATGGCTTATCTGCTAAAGATGCTTTGTTTTTATTAGAAAATTCAGGTTTTCATGTAAAGTTATATGGAATCGGTTCAGTTAAAAAACAATCGATTGAAGCAGGACAAAAATTTAATAAAGGAGATAAAATAACATTGATACTGTCATAAGAGACAAAAGAGATACAAGACAAAAAAGACTAAATAAAATTGTCACTTCGAGCTGTTACACTGAGCGGAGTCGAAGTGGTAGTCGGGAAGTGTCATAAAAAAATAAAATAGTGAAATTGAAATTATTAAGCGACATATTATATAAAACACGAATGGAAGAAATCGTTGGTTCAACCAATGTGGCTATTTCTTCCGTGACTTTTGATTCTCGTAAAGTAAAAAAAGATTCTTTGTTTATAGCTACCAGAGGAACTGCTTCTGATGGCCATCATTATATTGAGTTAGCTATCGAAAGTGGCGCTGTGGCAATTGTTTGTGAAGAATTACCAGAGACTCAAAAAGAAAATGTAACCTATGTAAAGGTATTGGACTCTTCTGCTTCCTTAGGTTATATTGCTTGTAATTTTTACGATAACCCTTCAGAGAAATTAAAATTAATTGGTGTTACAGGAACAAATGGCAAAACAACCACTGTTACGTTATTATTTAATTTATTTAGAGGCTTAGGATACAATGTTGGTTTATTATCTACTGTAGAAAACAAAATCAACAATACTGTTATTCCTTCAACTCATACAACTCCTGACGCTTTAGCATTAAATGAACTGTTGTCTCAAATGGTAGAAGCTGGCTGTCAGTATGCTTTTATGGAAGTAAGTTCTCATGCCATTGTACAACATCGCATTACAGGCTTAAAATTTACAGGCGCTGCATTTTCAAATATTACGCACGATCATTTAGATTATCATAAAACATTTGAAGAATACATTAAAGCAAAAAAATTATTCTTTGATAACTTACAAGACGATGCTTTTGCTTTAACCAATAAAGATGATAGAAATGGCATGGTGATGTTACAAAACACCAAAGCCAAAAAATATTCTTACGGATTAAAATCAATTGCCGACTTTAAATGCAGAGTCGTAGAAAATCATTTAAATGGTTTATTATTAAGCATCGACAATCAAGAAGTGTGGGTAAAACTAATCGGTTCATTCAATGCCTATAACGTTTTGGTAGTATATGCTATTTCTCAATTACTAAAGCAAGATAGAGTACAAGTATTAACGACGCTTAGTAATTTAAACTCGGTAGAGGGACGTTTTCAATACATTAAATCTAAAACTGGCATTGTAGCTATTATAGATTATGCGCATACACCAGATGCTTTAAAAAATGTTTTAGAAACTATTAAAGATATCAGAACAGGAAACGAACAAGTTATTACACTAGCTGGTTGTGGCGGAGATAGAGATGCTGCCAAGCGTCCTATCATGGCACAAATAGCTTGCGAGTATAGTAACAAAGTGATTTTGACAAGTGATAATCCTCGCAGCGAAAATCCAGAAGATATATTGAATCAAATGCAAGCAGGAATTAATCCTGTGGACGCCAAAAAAACATTACGCATTAGCGATAGAAAAGAAGCCATCAGAACAGCTGTAGCTTTTGCAAAAGAAGGCGACATTATTTTGATAGCAGGAAAAGGCCACGAGAAGTACCAAGAAATAAACGGTGTGAAACACCCATTTGATGATTTTGAAATTGTAAAAGAAATATTTAATAACTAAACATGTTTTACTACTTATTCCACTACTTAGATCAACACTTTAACTTTCCAGGAGCTGGTGTGTTTCAATACATCTCGTTTAGAGCAGCATTGGCATTATTATCGTCGTTAGTTATTACCATGATTTTTGGTAAGCGCATCATTAATTATATCCGCAAAAAACAAATTGGTGAAACCATCAGAGAATTAGGCTTAGAAGGACAAAACGAAAAAGCAGGTACTCCAACCATGGGAGGTTTAATTATTCTGGCAGCTATTATTATTCCTACTTTATTATTTGCAAAAATCCACAACGTTTATATTGTGTTGATGCTTATTTCTACGGTGTGGCTAGGAAGCATAGGCTTCTTAGATGATTATATAAAAGTATTTAAGAAAAACAAAGAAGGTTTAAAGGGCAAGTTTAAAGTTGTTGGACAAATTGGTATTGGTTTGTTGGTAGGTGCTGTTTTCTATTTTCATCCTGATGTGGTTGTAAAAGAAAGAATGACAGCCAATCAACAAAGTGCTTATTCTTTTGATGAAGCTATAAGTGGAAAAAAAGATTTGACTATACCAAAATATGCACCAACACCTATTAAAAGCATCAAAACAACCATTCCCTTTGTAAAGGACAATGAATTTGATTATGTCAGTGTATTATCTTTTATGGGCGACAGTGCTGTAAAATACGGTTGGTTAATTTTCATCCCCATTGTTATTTTAATTGTAACTGCTGTTTCTAACGGAGCAAACATTACCGATGGTATCGACGGGTTAGCGGCAGGAACAAGTGCCATTATTGGAACCACCTTAGGAATTTTAGCTTATGTAAGTGGTAATACCATTTTTGCAGATTACTTAAATATCATGTACATACCAAACACGGGTGAACTTGTGGTGTTTATGGCAGCCTTTGTTGGAGCCTGTGTAGGTTTCTTATGGTATAACGCTTTCCCCGCTCAAGTTTTTATGGGCGACACAGGAAGTTTAGCTTTAGGTGGTATCATCGCCGTATTTGCGATTGCTATTCGTAAAGAATTATTAATTCCTATTTTATGTGGAGTCTTCTTAATTGAAAATCTATCAGTGATTATGCAGGTGTTTTATTTTAAATACCAACGCAAAAAACACGGACTCGAATTTGCAAAAGCTAACCGCTTATTTAAAATGGCACCATTGCATCATCATTACCAAAAATCAGGATTTCATGAATCAAAAATTGTGATGCGTTTTTTCATTATCGGAATTATGCTCGCAGCACTCACCATTGTAACCTTAAAATTAAGATAAGCCCCTCCCCTACCCCTATTTGGAAAAGGAGATTGAATAAAAAACATAAAATTGAACTCAACTACTAACATATCTAATCAAAAACCTCGCATGGTTATTCTCGGTTCTGGCGAGAGTGGTGTGGGCAGTGCTATTTTAGCACAAGCCAAAGGCTACGATGTGTTTGTATCTGACAAAAGTTTAATTAAAGAAAAATACAAATTAGAATTAGTTCATCATAACATTCCATTTGAAGAAGGGACTCATACCGAGAACTTAATTTTAAATGCAACCGAAATTATAAAGAGTCCAGGTATTCCTGATAAAGTTGAATTAGTTCAAAAAGCAAAAGCAAAAAACATTCCTATCATCTCTGAAATAGAATTTGCAGGCCGACATACCAAAGCCAAAACTATTTGCATTACTGGTAGTAACGGAAAAACCACTACTACTCTACTCACTTACCATATTCTTAGAAAAGCGGGATACAATGTGGGCTTAGGTGGTAACATCGGAAAAAGTTTTGCTTACCAAGTGGCGACTGAAAATTTTGATTACTACGTATTAGAGTTGAGCAGTTTTCAATTAGATGGTATGTATGATTTTAAAGCAGACGTCGCAGTACTATTAAATATTACACCTGACCATTTAGATAGATACGAATACAAGTTTGAGAATTATGTGGCATCTAAATTCCGCATTACTCAAAACTTAACTAAAGATGATGCTTTTGTGTATTGTGCAGATGATGTAGTGATGGAAGAGTTTATGAAGCACACACACATTGAAGCGGAATTAGTTCCCTTCAGTATCAAAAAAACTATAGAAGGAAATGGCGCCTTCTTACAAAACAATGAAATAACCCTTAATTATAATAATAACCCTAAACCCTTAATCATGACCC
>JAZKDT010000023.1:0-853 GCA_040387475.1 Bacteroidota bacterium
GGGTATGAAAGAGCGATGGCTGAAACCGACGATGAAGATTTAGTGCTTTTATTTACAAATATGGCCGCACACAGTAAATCTCATAAAAGTGATTTGACCCGGGAAATTACCTCATTAGGAGGCGAACCCACTGAAGGAACCAAAAACAGTGGTAAAATTTTCAGAGCCTGGATGGACGTAAAAGCTGCACTTACTGGAAAAGACAAAAACGAAATATTAAAATCGTGCGAGTTCGGTGAAGATGCAGCTCTGGATACATACAAAAATGTATTGGAAGAAGATAATCAGCTTTCGGATAATTTACGCAACCTGGTAAAAATGCAACTACAGGAAATTCAGTCGGATCACAACCGCATAAAAACATTGAGAGAACAAGGACAAAATTTATAAACCCCGTCTGCCGACAGGCAGGCCTAAAACAAAACAAACATGAAAAATAAAGTAATGATCTTGGCTGCTACAGGTTTAATAGCAGGATGCTTATTTACAAATTGTAAAGACTCATCGGAACAAAAAGTAGAAAATGCTTCTGAAAATGTAACCGATGCTCAAAAAGATCTGGACAAAGCAGAACAGGAATTTGCTGAAGAATGGGAGAAATTCAGATTAGAATCTGAAGAACGCATCCGTAACAATGATAACGAAATTACCCGTTACAGAGAAATGGAAAAAACTGATAAGACTTTTCGCAAGAATTACGAAGAAAAAGTAAATCAACTGGAAGCCAAAAATGCTGAATTAAAAGCTAAAATGGCTGAAGATAAAAACAGCCGAAGAGAAAACTGGGCAGAGTTTAAGCGTGAGTTTAACCATGACATGGATGAACTGGGTGCAGCTCTTAAAGATATTACTA
>JAZKDT010000023.1:863-23441 GCA_040387475.1 Bacteroidota bacterium
CAGAATTTCAAGTACGTCAACAAACACTACCGGTATTACTAAAAATAATAAAGACTAGTTCTATATAAATTTTAGTGATTAAAAAAAACGGCTCCCGGGCCGTTTTTTTTATGTTAATTTTTCTCAAATAACTGGCAAGCTTTTTTAATAGCACTTTATATAAAAACTGTTGTTATGAAAATAAATAAACACATAGAAAGCGTTAACACCATCAGCGCACAGGATTTTGATAAATATTATTTTAACCCTCAAAAACCGGTTTTAATTAAAGGCCTCGCTAATAACTATCCTGCCGGGAGCAAATGGACCATTGAACACATCAAAAAGACCTGCGGCGACGTAGAAGTGGACATTTTTGATAATAGCCTCACCAGTAATACATCATCCGCTTTTACAACTCCCGATTTAAAAATGAATTTTGCGGAATACGTGGATACAATTATTAAGGATGAACCATCCAGTTTAAGAATGTTCTTATTTAATATGTTCAAGAAAAAGCCTGAACTGAGGAAAGATTTCCCTTGTCCCGAAATGTTCAAGGGCATTTTGGGTAAAATTGGCTTCATGTTTTTTGGGACTAAAGGAATTAAAGTTCGCATGCACCAGGATATCGACATGTCGAGCGTTTTATTAACGCAATTTCATGGCAGGAAAAAAGTAGTGCTTATTTCTCCTAAATATTCAGACCTATTATACCGTTTACCTTTTAATACCTATTCATTAGCAGATATAGAAAATCCTGACTACGAAAAATATCCGGGATTAGCTTATGTAGAAGCAGAAGAATATATTTTAGAGTCAGGCGACGCCTTATTTATGCCGAGCGGTTACTGGCACTATATAACCTACCTTGACGGTGGTTTTGGTGTAAGCTACCGAAAACTGGCGCCAACACTCAAAATGAAAGTAACAGGCTTATTATCATTGGCTGTATATATGCCGTTTGACAAATTAATGAACAAACTATTTCCTAAAAAATGGCTGGCCCAAAAAGAGAAAATTGCCCACATGCGCGCTAACGATGCTATAGTGGAAAAAATGTACGAAACTAATTATGCAAATTATAAAGAAAGGCAACAAACGTTCTTTGGTTCATCCTTAAGGGCCAATCACTCATGATCATTCTTCCAGTCTTTGTAAACACTTTGACAGGTCAATCCCTTTATCTAAAATGCCGGTGAATATATCACCGGTTTTTTTTATGCGTTTAAAAATAGTTTTGATCGTGAAGTCCTGGGGCGAAAGCCCTGATTTTACTTCTTTCCATAATAAGGGCGTAGAAACCGTAGCATTTGGTTTAGGCCGCAAACTGTAAACGCACGCAATGGTTTGTCCCCTTCGGTTTTGCAAATAATCAAGATAGATCATACCACTACCCCGCTTTTTTAAATTTCGCTCGAGTGTTGTAAATTTAGGAAGCTGTTCCTGCGTTAATACGCATATTAAATGGGCGAAGTCTTTCACCTGATCATAGGTATATTTTCTTTGCATAGGTATATAGATATGCAGACCGGTAGCGCCCGACGTTTTACAAAAACAAGGAGCGCCCGCTTTATCGAGGATTTGCTTTACAACGTTCGCAGTTTCGATCACCTGTTCAAACGTGTTTTTTTCTGAGGGATCTAAATCTATAATAAGATAATCAGGTTTATCCAGGGTGTTAATAGTGGAATGCCATGGATTTAACTCAATACAACCCAGATTATTTAAATAAGCCAGGGTTTGTTTATTATCACAAATGATATAATTAATCTGTTTTCGGGCTGATTCAGAATATAAAGGAACACTGTTAATCCATTCTGGCCCATCCTCACCGGCGTCCTTATGAAAAAAACCGGGTTTATCAAATCCATTGGGCGTTCTGAACAATGACTGAGGGCGGCCTTTTAAATATGGCAGAATAGTATCTGCCATCTGTTGATAATACTGGATTACATCGCCTTTGGTTATTCCTTCGTCCGGCCAAAAAACTTTTGATGTGTTTGTAATATTCACCTTTACCTTTCCAAAGCTTAGCGTGTCTTCTTTTTTATCCGACTTTGTTGCTGAAGATATTCCTGTTTGTTTCATGGAAACATTTGCAGCCTTACCAGACTTAGCCGCTGTAGTATTTCTTACTTTCTTGCCGGCGATTTTTTCGGTTGCTTCCAGGGTTACCTGACTTGCTTTTTTATCTTCTCTCATTCTTAAAAAAACAGGATGGCGCATATGTCCATCTCTGGTCATTTCCGTATGCTTTATTTCACACACCAAAACAGGCTTTACCCAGGTCACGGGCGTGTTTGTTTTTATGTGTTCTTTAAACGGAGAATGTTCCTGAACCATAGGTTGTAGCAACTCATACAACTCTTTCAACTTAGCCTGATCGAAACCCGAACCCGTATGTCCTACATATTTTAATTCTTTACCCTGTTTAACAGCTAATACGAGTGCCCCGAAATATTTGCGCGAACCCGCAGGTTCCGTAAATCCGGCTATGATAGCTTCCTGCGATTGATGATGCTTTATTTTTAACCACTCGGTGGTTCGTGTGCCGGGATAATAAAACGAATCAGCCTTTTTAGCCATAATACCTTCCAGGTTTCGTTCTTTTATCAAATCAAAAAAGTCAATTCCCTGCCCTATAATATGATCTGAATATTTAATAATATCGCTCTTTTTGATTATTTTTTTAAGCAAGGCTTTTCTCTCAAGCAGCGGCAAATCACAGGTATCAGTTCCGTTAATGGATAGTACATCAAAAACGTAGTACTGAATAGGGTGGTTACTGTCGCCATCATAATGCTGCAATAACTGGAAAGAAGGATCACCATTTTCATTTAATACTATGATCTCGCCATCCAGTACTGCCTGAATTTTCATTTTCTGGAGAGCATCTACAACAATAGGATATGAACTATTGAAGGTGTTACCGTTTCGGGAATATATCAATACATCTGACCGACCAAGCTCGGCAATAGCTCTGTAACCGTCCCATTTAATTTCGTATATCCAGGCTTTGTCATCAAACGCGCTGTGTGATTCTTTGGCAAGCATGGGTTTGATGAAGTGTGGCAGTTTCCTGGTTTTACCCGGCAAATTTGTTACGCTTTTTTTTTTACAGGTTTTGCCGGTTTCACTGTTTTAGCGGTGCCGGCTTTTGCTGAAGAGCAAGCCACTTGTTCATAGGAGAACTCTTTAATGTCTTTTCTTCACTATCATAAGCTTCATCAGTTGAAAATTTATCTCTGTGTTTAATAAGCAACCAGGCATTCTCCTGCTTACCTTTTAATTTCACTAAAGCAAATTCACCTTTTAATTTTTTACCATGCAAGGTAAACTTTAGATTTCCGGCTTTCAATCCGGCCTTTAATTTTTTTTCTGCTGTAATCGTATCCGAACGATCAATATCAGACAGCATACCATGATCCCATACTTCTACGATTCCTGCTCCATAATTTCCTTCAGGAATTATCCCGGCAAAGTCACGGTAACTGTAGGGATGATCTTCTACCATCATTGCCAACCTTTTGTCAGTTGGATTTAGCGAAGGGCCTTTGGGAACGGCCCAGCTTTTTAAAACGCCATCCATTTCCAGCCTGAAATCGTAGTGCAAGTGAGAAGCCTTATGACGCTGCACCACAAAAATTAAGCTTGACGTTGACTTACCTGATTTACCGGAGGGTTCAGGAGTATCTTTAAAATTTCGTTTTTTATTATATAATTGTAAGCCCATGCTACGATGCTTTTTTTCGTTTTCCTAAACTCGCTTTTAACTGGCTCATTAAATCAGTTGATTTACTGTAAACCACTTTTAATTTGGTTGACTTAACAGGCTTACCTTTTGATTTAGCTTTGATCACCTTCATTAAGTCAGCGCTGTATGTATCCTTATACTTTGTGACATTGAATTTGCCCGTAAGTTGATCTATCAGCGATAGAGCCATTTTTAGTTCTGCAGGTTTAATCGCAGTTTTAGCGGGTAACGCTAATTCATTTGGATCCCTGATTTCCTCAGCAAAGCGAATCCTGTTTAACACGATCACATCTTTATTGGCTCTTAAAATAGCCAGGCTTTCTTTACTTCTCATGACAAATGTAGCCACGCCCACCTTTCCACTTTTTAATAAAGCTTCTTTCAAAAGTGAATAAGCACGTGCTCCGGACTTGTCAGGTTCAAGATAATAAGGACTTTCGTAATACATGCTTTCGATTTCTTCTTCTTTCACAAAATCGGTGATCTCAATGGTCTTTGTTTTTTTTGCGCTGGCAGATTCAAAATCTTTATCACTCAAAACCACATAATCATCATTAGGTAATTTGAAGCCCTTCACAATGTTGGCCCATTCAACTTCTTTACCGGTTTTTTCATTCACGCGCATAAACTTTATATTAGAATGATCTTTTTTATCGAGCATATCTAAATCGAGTGTACTTGACTCTGTTGCACTATATAATTTCACCGGTATGTTTACCAGCCCAAATCCAATTGCTCCTGTCCAAATGGGTCTCATTGCTTTTTATTTTTTAGAGTTAATAGATTCCTTTGCCAATATTTTCATCAAAATTTTTTCTTCTGATGTCAGATCTGTTTTATTATCATTTACTTCAATTTTATCAAGTGCTTTAAAATAATTTTCAAGGCGTTTATCTTCATACAAGTTTATTAGAACCGGATGTACATAATATTTTTTGCACACATTTCGTGTATTACCAAGTTGTTTGGACACCATATCCAGTGCCTCCTGTATCTTTCTTTTTGTTTCGGTTTGTGTGGTGCAACAGCCCAATGATCTAAATGCCAGTAGGGCATGAATAGTTCCTGACCAGGTTCTGAAATCCTTGGCCGAAAAATCTCTCCCACTTATTTTTTTTATATATTCATTCACCATTCCCGAATCAATGGAATGATGGTTGTTTTGATCGTCCATGTATTGAAATAATTCTTTACCGGGAATGTCGCGGCATTTCTTCACCAAAGCAGCAATGCGTTTGTTATCGATACTAATAGAGTGGTGAATGCCTTTTTTTCCTTTAAATGTAAATTGCACATGAGATCCGGAAAACTTAACATGCTTATCTTTCATGGTAGTTAAACCATACGAACCGTAAAGCTTTTCATATAGTCCATTCCCTACCCTGATATTCGTTCTTTCCATCAAACTTACTACCAGCGCTAATATTTTATTCAAAGGCAGTCCCGATAAGGCCAGATCTTTTTCTAATTGAAGGCGAATATTTGGCAATGCTTTTCCAAATTCATGTAAATTATTAAACTTGGTATGGTTGCGAAGAGAATTCCAGAGGGGATGATAACGATATTGCTTACGGTTTTTCACATCCAAACCTGTGGCCTGCAAATGTCCATTTTCAAGCAAACAAATCCACACGTTGTCCCATGCCGGTGGAATGACCAGTTTTTTAATCCGGTCTAATTCTTTTTTATTACTTACTTTTCTGTTTTTTAAAATATACTGGAACGAGCTTCCCTTTTTAATGCGACGGATACCGGGATCCACATCCTTAACGTAAACGAGATTAACAGCCTCCGCACTCTTTACAGAGTCTTTTAAAATAGCACCCAGCTCTTTTGATGTCAAATTTATTATAGGATCACTACCTGTTAGCATGATTAAGAATTTACGATTTCGCCACCATTGGGGTGCAATACCTGGCCAGTTATATATGAAGAATCATCTGAGGCTAAAAACAAAAAAGAAGTAGCTACTTCCAAAGGTTCTCCTGCTCTTTTCATCGGAACTTCGCTTCCAAACTTCGCCACTTTATCAGGCTTAAAACTGGAAACAATTAAGGGGGTCCATATCGGTCCGGGGGCAACTGCATTTACACGAATACCTTTTTCAACTAAGTTAGCTGATAAACTACGTGTAAAAGATACAACGGCTCCTTTTGTGGAAGCATAATCAATCAATCCTCCGCTGCCACGGTAAGCTGTCACAGAAGTTGTGTTGATAATTGCTGAACCTTGTTTCATGAATGGCAACGCATTCTTTGTAATCCAGAAAAAAGAAAAAATATTAGTTTGAAATGTTTTTAGTAAATGTGGTGTAGTTATATCTTCAATGCCTTTACTTTCATAATGTATGGCTGCGTTATTCACTAAGATATCTATTTGCTTAAACGTTTTGTGAATTTTAGAAACCGCGGAAACGCATTTTTTTTCATTGCTCACATCTGCCGGAATTAACAGGCATTTTTGTCCGTATGATTCTACTTCCTGCTTTGTTTCATTAGCATCTGTATGTTCATTTAAATAAATGATCGCCACGTCAGCGCCTTCTTTAGCAAATAAAACGGCTACTGCTCTGCCAATACCACTATCGCCCCCTGTGATGAGCGCAACTTTACCATTAAGTTTACCGCTACCCCGCACTTTTTTATCGTCATACACCGGCGCTGGTTTCATTTTAAACTCCGCCCCCGGTCGGTTTTGATGCTGTGCTTTCCTTAGTGCCTTTTTGGGATTTGATTTTTGCATAAGAACCTATTAGAATAATTAACGGTCAAAACGCAACATCTCGGGGATTTTATGCCTTATCCTTTCTATGCTTTGTAATGAACTCAGCTGCTATCGCACTAAAAGTTATGCCATTTCGGCGAAAGCCCTCTGCAAAATAGCCGTTAAGCATTTTTGCATCGCAAAATATTTTCTACCGTCCCATTTTAGCTTGAGTGCATTCATCAACAAGTGTCTTTACATTACCGCTGTAGCGTCTATAAATTATAAATTTGTCCTCCCCTACTTATCATCTATACCAACATGAAATGCAATTTGTAAGCGGTAGTAGTTGAAAAATTGTAGAGAAAATACCCCAATCAAAAAAATCAAATGGCATGATTGCTGCATTCGTATTAGAGCCTTTCAATTTATGTCATTTCTTAAAATATCAAATAAAAATTATTTCTATTTAATTGCGGGTTTCTCATTGATCACCATATTTGCCTCCATTTTGCTGGCACTTTATACTATTACTGATAACTATACATCACTTTCATACCTTGATAAAGCCTATGGAATTAATGCAAGAATAGATAAAATCTACTCAACCCTAAAAGACGAGGAAAATCAACAGCGCGGTTACCTCATAACCTACAGACCTTCCTTTATCAAATCAAATAACTACAACCAAAAAGTAGTCAACCAGGAATACACAGCCCTATACGATATTTTAAAAGAGGAAAAGGAACAACAGGAGAACCTCATTATTTTCAGAGTGCAGATCAGGATGAAATTAAAAGCACTTGCTGCCGGAAAGCACTATTTTATAAAAGGTAATATACAGGAAGATTCTCTCCATAAAATATTGGTAAAGGGAGATTTTATTATGGAAAAAATGCGTAAAACCATTACTACCATGAAGAAAGTGGAATATAAACGCTTTGCGCAATTGCGGGAAAAGACGTTTAAAAAATCCGAGCTTTCCATTTTCATTGTTGCTTTAACCTCGGGCATTTCCATACTCTTACTGATAAGTACGCTAATCGCTTTACGACGTGAGAACTTATCGAAGGGACATTTTGAGAAACAGTTGGTAGCCTCCGAAAAACGCTTGCAACAACAAGTGCAAATGCTGAATTTATCAAATAAGGAGCTGGAGCAATTTGCATATGTTGCCTCCCACGATTTGGAAGAACCTTTAAGAAAAATAAGCGCCTTCAGTGAGCGAATTCACATGAAACTAGCCGATTATCCGGACGAAGAAGTTTTAGACTGGCTCAAAAGGTTAAATAATTCGGTAGATCGAATGCGTACGTTTATCAACGATCTCTTAAACTATTCGCGTATCACACGCATGTTGGACATTAACGAAACAGTAAACCTCGACTCTGTATTTAAACTCATCATGGAAGATCTGGATGTGGCTTTAGTGTCAAAAAAAGCTGTTGTTAACATTCAATCGATGCCCCAACTGAAAGGTAACAACACTCAGCTGAAACAGCTATTCCAAAATCTGGTTAACAACGCCCTTAAGTTCAGCGATAAACCCAATCCCGAAATAAACGTCACCGGCAAATATTATAGCGACGAGGAATTAAAACAAACCATTTGGGTGAAGGATTTTAATACAAAACATAAAAATTATTATTGTATTTTTGTAAAGGATAATGGAATCGGTTTTGAATTGCAGTATTTAAAGCAGATTTTTATTATCTTTCAAAGATTACATGGTCGCTCAGAATACGACGGAACAGGAATTGGACTGGCAATTTGTAAACGTATTGTAGAGAACCACGAAGGTTTTATTACTGCAGAAAGTGAAGTTGGAAAAGGAACGGTATTTATTGTTGGTTTACCTGTAATAAAGGTTTTATGAATATAGAAAAACAAGATTCTGAATATTGTATATTGATTGCTGATGACGATAACGATGATCAGTATATGATAAAACAGGCTTTTGCAAGCATTAGCCTTAATGAAAATGTGCGAACGGTAAGCGATGGTGTTGAACTATTGGATTATCTGTATCAAAAAGGAAAATATAAAGACGCACCCACTCTGTTGCCAAAAGTTATTTTATTGGATCTGAATATGCCAAAAAAAGACGGTCGGGAATGTTTAAAAGAGATCAAAAGTAACGCTAAGCTAAAAACCATTCCCATTGTTATATACAGCACCAGTAGTAATCCCGACGATATTGCGTATGCTTATGAGCACGGCGCCAGCAGTTATATTACCAAACCTTACTCTTACCAGGAACTGGTAAAGATCATGGAAATTTTTAAACAATACTGGTTTAACATTGTTAAAACTTAAAAGACAACATGAGCTCTGATAAATCGATACGGTTACTGGTGGTTGAAGATGACGAAGATGATTATTTTCTTTTAGTTAGCAGTTTAAAAGGTACTTCTTTCAATAAGACCCTTATTTGGGCTGAAACTTTTAATAAAGCCAAAGATATTTTAAAACAACAAGCCATTGATATGGTTATTGTTGATTACCGGTTAGGAGTTCATACAGGTATTGAACTGGTTTCGTACATTAACGAAAAATATCCCTTTACTCCTACTATTTTAATGACGGGCCTAAAAGCTCAGGCCATTGATGAGGAAGCGTTAAAATCCGGAGCATATGATTACCTGGTTAAAGGACAATATACCACAGAGGACATTGACCGCAGTATACGGTATGCGATTGAGAAATCGAACGTATTAAAATCTTTAAAGGAAAGTGAGAACAAATTTAAAAACCTTTTTGAGAATGCCGTTGAATATGTGTTCATCATTGATTACGATATAAATGTGATCGATGCTAATAAAGCTGCATTGAAATTATTTGAATACGAATCAAAAGAACAGCTCATCGGCGAGAATATTTCTGATTGTTTTTTTCCACATATTTTTGAAACAGAAAGAAGTTCGAATCCATCTCTGGAAATAGAGCTCACACTTCCTGAGCAAAACAAAAAATGTTATTGCATTTTAAATCTGTCGGTAGTTGATGCCGACAAGAAATTTTATCAGTTGGTATTACATGATATTACCGAAAGAAGACAAAATGAACAAAAGGAAAAATTACTCGAAAAGCAAACTCTTACAGGCAAAGTAGCCCGTGTTATTGCTCACGAAATAAAAAATCCTTTAACCAACATTCATCTCTCCATTGCTGAATTACGACTTATTTTAAGTGATAAAGAAAACACGGAAGATCCGGGAGATTTCATTGACATCATAGAGCGGAACAGTAAACGAATCAACGTGTTAATAGAAGATCTTTTGAACGCAACACGTTTTGACACCATCAACATTGATGAGTTTTACATGCATGATATGTTGAACGAAACCTTATCTCATGTTCGCGACAGGGCTAAACTAAAGGATATTAAAATAGAAGAGGACATCCAGAATGGGATCCTAATTAAAGGTGATAAAGAAAAATTAAACATAGCATTACTCAATATTTTGGTAAATGCCGTAGAAGCGAGTAACGAAAAGGGCGGTTTATTAACCATTAGTGCCTCGGCAAACCAAGACAACATCTACATGATCATATCCGATAACGGCAAAGGCATTCCTCCGCAGGATCTCAATAAATTATTTGAGCCATTCTTTACCTCGAAACAAGGCGGTACCGGATTGGGGTTAACGGCAACTCATACTATTATTTCCAAACATGACGGAAGTATTAAAGTAACAAGTGAAATCAACAAAGGCACAACGTTTTTTATTACGTTGCCATGTAAAAATTAAATTTTACCAGGTACAATTTTGTTGTCTAATGTGGTGGTAGTTTCATTGACCTGAGTATTGAGTTTCTTCTCTACTTCATTTTTTTCTACCCACACGGCATATCTATTAGGTTCTATTTTACGTTTGTGGTATCTTACAAAAACTTGAGTAAATTCTGCCCCAAGATATAATATGATGGCGGAATAATATACCCACAATAGGATAAGAATCATGGATCCGGCCGCCCCATATGCACTAACACTTGCATTTTGTTTCAAATAATAGCCAATTAAAAATTTACCTAACAGAAATAACAAACAAGTGGTAAAAGCCCCTACCCAAACATCTTTCCATTGAATCTTCGCGTCGGGGAGTACTTTTAAAATAGCGGCGAATAAAATAGTAGTTACCACGATCATTACGCCATAATCCAGGATAAAAAGATAACTCACAATAGTTTCAGAAAAATAATGCTCAAGCCGCTGAATCAATCCAGCTAACAACGCGTTCAGCACCAGAGATACCAAAAGAATAAATCCTAATACAACTACCATTGAAAAGGAAATGAGTCTATTTAATACTAATTTAATAAGGCCCTTTTTTGGCTTTGCTTTTAAACCCCATATTGAGTTAATTGAATCCTGAATCTCACCAAACATACCGGTTGCAGCTAAAATAAGGGTAACAACGCCGGCAATAGTGGCTAGCACATTATCGTGATTCAATGTCGTTTTCTTTAATACATCCTGAATTTGTAAAGCAGCGTCTAAACCAACCAAACCCCCAATTTCATTAAATATCTGACCTTGTACAGCCTCTTTTCCGTAAAAAATGCTGCATAAACCAATAATAACAATAAGCATGGAAGGAAGAGAAAATATTGTATAATAGGCTAATGCTGCGCTGAGTTTCAGCACCCTGTCGTTACTGAATTCAGAAAATGTCTCTTTTGTAATATTCCAGGAGTCTTTAAAGACCTGTTTGCCAATTTTTATCATAATGTCTAAAAATGATAAAACCATTCCAGTGGCATAAAATTGATGTTATAAAGCATATGCAAAAAAAAGGAAGAAAAATCACAATCGGCATTATCAGTGTCGTCTTAGTGATAACCGGGATCATACTTTTCTATAAATACCATCCTGCTAAAGCAGTTAGCCTCGTTTTTCCAAATCTTGATAAAATAACCAGCGTAAATACTATTATAAAAAACGATTCGGCTTTTATCACGATAAACGCTGTGCTGCAAAATAAAAATCCATATAAACTAACGATCGATACCTTAGCTTTTGAATTATTTTTAAGCGACACCAGTGTGGCCAAACAAACCATCCCATTAAATATAAATCAGTCAAGGTTTGATGAAGATACTGTACCTCTTCCTTTAAACCTGCTCATGCCCAAGGTAATGGGCCTTATCAGGGGGCTTCAGAATCAGGACTCTACAACTATTCAGATTAAAGGGTTTATTGTTTATGAAACAATTTTTGGTAGAAAAAAAATAGAGTTTGATCAAATAAAAACAATAGAAGTTCCGGTGCCACCACGCATAAAAGTATTGAAAGTAGAAAGACAGGGATTTAACTTAAGAGACAGGGTCCTGAAAGCAACAGCAACTGTTGAGATCATTAATAAAGGTAAAAGACTGGATCTTATATTAAGTGAAGTCCATTATAATATGACTGTAAAAAACACCTTGCATACACAAGGCATACTTAAAAAATCAATTATTATTAAACCCGAATCCAGCGTTATTCTGAAAGTTCCAATGGAGGTCGAAGTATTCCACCCTTTAAAAACAATCTGGAAAGTCAAAACTGATGATGATCGATTACCCTATTCATTAAACCTGACTTTTATGGTGAAAGAAAATCTAACGGAAACTTCTTACACTAGTCCTGTAAAAATAAATGCCACCGGAACGCTTGAACTCGTCAAATAGGAAGTTAAATCGCCTCAAAAAGGGATGTATTTTCCTCATCTAACCATCATCGTAATATATAAAATGGCACAAAACCCTTATGTAATAAGGGCTTTGCAAATTCCCCACAATCCTAAAACTACGGGTATCAGATTCGCAAACTCTTACAAATAAGCACACATCCAATGAAATATTTAAATTATATCCTCTCTGTTATACTAACAGTACTTTGGGTTATAGGGTTCTTTACACACGTTGCAGGTTATGCAGTTCACTTGTTATTATTAGCTGCATTAACTTTAATATTAGTGAACGTAATACTTTACGATAAAAAAGACATAACAAGAAAACATATAAAAAATAACAATTAAAAAACAAAAATCATGAGCAATTTACTTTACATATTGGCAGTTATACTAGTTGTATGCTGGGCCATAGGATTCTTCGCGTACAGCGCTGGCGGCTTAATTCACATTTTATTAGTAATAGCATTAATTGCTATTGTATTAAGAGTAATTCAAGGCAAACAACCTGTATAGATGAGACAAGTCACGGGATTAACATTCCGTGACTTTATCAAATTTCTTTGAGTTTATTAAATTAACGTTGCGCAACATTATTTAAACACGTTAATTCCCATAATTACGGAGTAAAGCTAAACATTATAAAATATTAAATGATCTCATCCAGGTTGGTGCGGTCAATTTGCTATTAGAACTATTTAGTATAACTGTTACAATGTCGGTTAAAGACGTCCACAAATAAAATAGCGCAATTTGATCTAAAAAAAACATGATCAAAACAGCGAAACTTTATAGAAGGTAAATTGAAAATCGTTGAAAATGGTAAAGAAAAAACTAACAAATTTCTTGACAAAAAAAACCGAAGCAATTGCTTCGGTTTAGTATTCTTTGTTGCGCTTTAAATCAAGTGTGAGGCTCTTTTTTAGAAATATCTTCAACATCTGAAATAAACTGTGATACTTTACGATTAGCGTATGCACCATAAGAATCTACTAACATTCCTTTAATACCATCGTTTGTTTCAACTGCATAAACAATAGCATTATCAGCAGGGTCACTTTCTCCTTCAAAACGATAAAAGCTGGCTATTTTTACCTGCGCCGGCGCGTATACATTTTTATTGGAAGGAGCTTCCAAACCTTTTTCTTTTGCAATAAAATTCTCTGTATAACCGTCTGCCTGAAGTTTATTCATACATCCGGTCATAGTGGTCATTTCTTCTTTTTTAAATGGTTCCATAATATGTTTTGTTTTAATATGATTAATAATTTATATCAGAATAAAGTAAAGAATCATGCCAATACATTTTTTAGCTTGTAAATTAACTTTCGTTAAGAAATAACGAAACAAATAAGTAATTTATACCACCCATTATTTATGAAACAGTTGCGTTATAAAGAAAATCCGCTTATAGCAAAAACTAAGCCGTATTTAATGAGTAATATATTCTACAATTTTCGTGTTTTACCCTAATTTCAGAGGCTTTTATTTGGGAAATAAGTGTAATTTCTCTTGCTTTGTTATAAGCGAAATTGTCCTTGAATGATAAATTTATTTCACGGAATCGATAACTTTTAATTGAACAAATTATGGCCACTAAAAAAGAAAAGGTAGTAAAAGCAAACGGAAAAGCTACCAATGGAAAAATTCCAACAAATGGAAACGGCAGTTATGAAAAAGGAATTGATGTGTTGGAAAAACCCAAAACAGCCAAAAACAAAATAAAAGTAACCGAAATAAAAATTGATCCTATAGATCAGCTGTCTGGTATTCTTGATAAAAAAGAACTATTGAGAATATTGACTGAGGTAAAGAACGGCAACTTTACCGCGCGTATGCCGATCGACCAGGTTGGTTTGAGCGGGAAAATATGCGATACACTTAACGACATCATTGGCTTGAATGAAAAAATGATGCTTGAGTTCACTAAAGCCGGTAATACTATTGGCAAGCAAGGTAAATTAACACAACGTATTGAAGTACCAGTTGCAAGAGGTTCGTGGCACACAGGTATTGATTCTTTAAACACTTTGATTTCCGACTTGGTACATCCTACCATTGAGATTGCGCACGTAATCAGTTCGGTGGCGAAAGGAAACTTATCCCAACAAATGTCTGAAAAGATTGGTGACCATGCCTTACAGGGAGAGTTTGCCCGTATTGCCAAAGAGGTAAACGACATGGTGAAACAGCTCAACCTCTTTTCGATGGAAGTAACACGTGTTGCCCGTGAGGTAGGTTCAGAAGGTAAATTAGGAGGCCAGGCCAAAGTAAAAGGTGTGGCTGGTGTATGGAAAGATCTTACGGATTCTGTAAACCAAATGGGATCTAACTTAACGGCACAGGTACGTAATATTGCCGAGGTAACAACTGCAGTAGCGAAAGGTGACTTATCCAAAAAAATTACAGTGGATGTAAAGGGTGAGATCTTAGAGTTAAAGAACACGATCAACACGATGGTGGATCAGTTGAACTCATTCTCATCAGAGGTAACCCGTGTGGCTTTAGAAGTAGGTACTGAAGGAAAATTAGGTGGACAAGCTCAGGTAAAAGGTGTAGCAGGGACCTGGAAGGATTTAACCGATTCAGTAAATCAAATGGGTTCCAACTTAACCTCACAAGTACGTAATATTGCCGAAGTAACAACCGCTGTAGCAAAAGGTGATTTATCCCGTAAAATTACCGTGGATGTAAAAGGAGAAATTCTTGAATTAAAAAATACAATTAACACCATGGTGGATCAGCTGAACTCATTTGGTTCAGAGGTTACGCGCGTAGCACGTGAAGTTGGTAGCGAAGGGAAATTAGGAGGACAAGCAACTGTAGAGGGAGTTGGGGGTGTATGGAAAGACTTAACGGATTCTGTAAATCAAATGGGATCCAATTTAACAGGCCAGGTACGTAATATTGCAGAGGTAACAACGGCAGTAGCAAAAGGAGATTTATCCCGCAAAATTACAGTGGATGTTAAAGGAGAAATTCTGGAATTAAAAAACACGATCAACACCATGGTAGATCAGCTGAACTCATTCGCTTCGGAGGTGACGCGTGTGGCACGTGAAGTTGGTAGCGAAGGAAAACTAGGCGGTCAAGCAGCTGTAAAAGGTGTTGGTGGCGTGTGGAAAGATCTGACGGATTCTGTAAATCAGATGGGGTCTAACTTAACAGCACAGGTACGTAATATTGCAGAGGTAACAACTGCGGTAGCAAAGGGAGATTTATCCCGTAAGATTACTGTGGATGTAAAAGGTGAGATCTTAGAGTTAAAGAAAACGATCAATACCATGGTGGATCAGTTGAATTCTTTCGCGTCAGAGGTAACGCGTGTGGCGTTAGAGGTAGGTACTGAAGGTAAATTAGGTGGGCAAGCTAAAGTAACCGGTGTAGGTGGAACATGGAAAGATCTGACTGATTCTGTAAATCAAATGGGATCCAACTTAACATCGCAGGTACGTAACATTGCCGAGGTAACCACCGCTGTAGCCAACGGTGATTTGTCCCGTAAAATTACGGTGGATGTAAAAGGAGAAATTCTTGAATTAAAAAACACCATTAACACGATGGTAGATCAGCTGAACTCATTTGGCTCGGAGGTTACCCGTGTGGCGCGTGAAGTTGGTAGCGAAGGTAAGCTTGGCGGACAAGCAACAGTTGAAGGAGTTGGTGGTGTATGGAAAGATCTGACAGACTCTGTAAATCAAATGGGATCCAACTTAACTGCACAGGTACGTAATATTGCCGAAGTAACAACTGCAGTAGCAAAAGGTGACTTAAGTCGTAAAATTACGGTGGATGTAAAAGGAGAGATCTTAGAATTAAAAAATACAATTAACACCATGGTGGATCAGCTGAACTCTTTTGGTTCGGAGGTTACGCGTGTGGCACGTGAAGTTGGTAGTGAAGGGAAACTTGGAGGGCAAGCCGATGTGCCCGGTGTGGGTGGTACCTGGAAAGATTTAACGGATTCCGTAAATAAAATGGCATCCAACTTAACGTCTCAGGTACGTAACATTGCAGAGGTAACAACCGCTGTGGCCAATGGCGATTTATCGCGTAAAATTGGTGTAGATGTAAAAGGGGAGATCTTAGAATTAAAGAATACAATTAATACCATGGTGGATCAGCTCCGTGGTTTCGCTTCTGAGGTAACCAGGGTAGCGCGTGAGGTCGGTACCGAAGGTAAATTGGGTGGACAAGCTAACGTACCCGGTGTTGCCGGAACTTGGAAGGATTTAACGGATTCGGTAAATCAAATGGCTGGTAACCTAACGTCACAGGTTCGTAACATTGCCGAGGTGGCGATCGCCGTAGCAAACGGAGATATGTCAAAGAAAATTACCGTAGATGTGCGTGGAGAAATCTTACAGTTAAAGGAAACACTGAATACCATGGTGGATCAGCTGCGCGCCTTCGCATCTGAGGTAACACGTGTAGCACGTGAAGTTGGTACCGATGGTAAATTAGGAGGGCAAGCGTTCGTGCCGGGTGTTGCCGGAACATGGAAAGATTTAACGGATTCGGTAAATCAAATGACATCAAATTTAACCGCACAGGTTCGTAATATCGCGGAGGTAACAAAAGCCGTAGCATCCGGTAATTTATCAAAAACAGTATCCATCGATGTTAAAGGTGAAATTCTGGATTTAAAAAACACCATCAATACAATGGTTGAGCAGCTCAATTCATTTGCTTTCGAGGTAACGAGGGTTGCGCGCGAGGTAGGTACTGAAGGTAAATTAGGAGGACAAGCCGAAGTAAAAGGAGTAGCCGGAACATGGAAAGATTTAACGGATTCGGTAAATATGATGGGATCCAACTTAACCTCTCAAGTGCGAGGTATTGCAAAAGTTGTAACATCGGTAGCAACCGGAAACCTGCGCCAAAAATTATCTATTGATGCCAAAGGTGAAGTAGCGCAGCTCACAGAAACGATCAATGAGATGATCGATACATTAGCTGTATTTGCTGATCAGGTTACAAACGTTGCCCGTGAGGTGGGTGTTGAAGGAAGATTAGGTGGACAGGCCAGTGTACCTGGAGCATCAGGTATCTGGAAAAACTTAACAGAAAATGTAAACCAGCTCGCTGAAAATTTAACCACACAGGTACGTTCTATTTCCGAAGTTGCCTCCGCGGTAACAAAAGGTGATTTAACACGAAACATTCGTGTAGATGCCAAAGGAGAGGTAGAAGCCTTGAAAGATACGATCAACCAGATGATCGCGAATTTACGTGAAACAACATTACGTAACCAGGAGCAGGATTGGCTAAAGTCTAACTTAGCAAAATTTACGCAAATGTTACAGGGTCAAAAAGATTTAAATACCGTAACACAACGTATCTTATCTGAGTTAGCACAGGTTGTAACAGCACAATATGGAGCGTTCTATATTTTAAAACAGGATGATGAAACGCAAACAGCCAAATTAAAACTCTTCGCATCATATGCCTATAAGCCAACGAAAGGAATACCAACCGAATTTGCCATTGGCGAAGGATTGGTTGGACAATGTGCTTATGAGAAAGAACGAATTTTACTCAATAATGTACCAGGCGATTATATTAAAATTAGTTCCTCATTAGGAAAAACAAAACCACTCAACTTAATTATCTTACCTGTATTATTTGAGAACGACGTGAAGGCTGTAATTGAGTTAGCATCTTTAGATACATTCAGCATTACTCACTTAGATTTTTTAAGCCAGTTGACAGAATCTATTGGTATCGTATTAAATACTATTGAAACCAATTCAAGAACCGAGGAATTACTGGCTCAATCTCAATCACTGGCAGGAGAATTAAAAATTCAGCAGGAAGAATTAAGAAGAACCAACGATGAGTTACAGGACAAAGCGTTGTTATTGGTAAAACAAAAAGACGAGGTGGAAGCCAAGAACAAAGAGGTGGAAGAAGCCCGCCGATCACTTGAAGAAAAAGCAGAACAATTAACTTTAACTTCCAAATATAAATCAGAGTTCTTAGCTAATATGTCGCACGAGTTAAGAACACCGCTAAACTCGCTACTAATTCTTGCACAACAGTTATATGAAAATGCGGAAGGTAATTTAAATGATAAGCAGGTACGTTACGCTAAAACCATTCACTCTTGTGGAGACGATTTGATCCAGTTAATTAATGATATTCTCGATTTATCGAAGATCGAATCCGGTTTCATTTCGGCGAACTTCTCAACCGTTCGTTTCTCTGAAATTGCCTCGTTTGTAGAAACCACCTTTAAACCTATTTCAGAAGCCAAACAGCTAAAGTTTTCTATTGAAACTGAAACGACACTTCCTGATTTCATGGAAACAGATTTACAGCGTTTGAACCAGATTCTTAAAAACCTCTTATCCAACTCGTTTAAATTTACCGAAAAAGGAGAAGTCAAACTTCGCATCACGGAAAGTGCAAATTGGAAACGCGGTATGATGACCAGTTTGGACAACGCCAAAAAAGTTGTTGCTTTCTCCATTATAGATTCAGGTATTGGTATCCCACAAGAAAAACAAAACATTATCTTCGAAGCATTCCAGCAGGCAGAAGGATCTACCTCCAGAAAATATGGTGGAACCGGCTTAGGACTATCCATTAGTCGTGGTTTAGCTGAATTATTAGGCGGAACTATTGAATTGGAAAGTTTACCGGGAAGGGGAAGTACCTTTACCCTATTTCTTCCCGTAGAAAACGTTCAAGGTTTAGTTACGATTGAAACATCTGCGAACCCGGCATACAAACAATTGCAGCTAGCAGATGAAAATCAAAATCTGGATAAACTATTGAATTCCTTAAATATCTCAACAGAAGATCAAAAAAAATTGAGCATCAACGAAATGATTAATGAATCGGGGGATGACCGCAATAATATCCAACCCAGCGATAAAGTAGTTTTAGTGGTGGAAGACGATCTTCGTTTTGGAAAAATTTTAATTGACAAAGCGCATGCCAATGGCATGAAAGCGATCATTGCGATAAGTTACATTGAAGTATTTGATTTCATTAACCGTTTTATGCCTATAGCCATTACACTGGATGTGAAATTACCAGATACCAGCGGATGGAAAGTGCTTGACCTTTTACGAAATGATTTAAGCTACAGACATATTCCTATTCACCTAATTTCGGGCGAAGAAAACCGTAATCTCGCTCTAAAACGAGGTGCCAGAAGTTTCCTGTTAAAACCCCTGGAAAATGAAGCTATTAACGATCTTTTTAAAGACATTATCTCTTTCAATGAAAAAATGTTGAAACAGGTTTTAGTCGTAGAAGACAATGAAATTGATTCGTCACAGATTGCAAAAATACTGCAGGCAGATAACATTGAGGTTACTATCGCTTCTACAGGAAAAAAAGCACTTAAGCTGATCGGCAGTAAGGAATATGATTGCATCATCCTGGATTATACGCTGCCCGATATTTCCGGACAGGATCTACTTTCGAAAGTGACGGAGCAAAAGAAAAAAATGACGCCGGTTATTGTTTATTCTGCCAAGGATTTTACACAACCTGAATTACAGCTGATCACCAACAACTCCAATACCGTTGTTGCCAAAGGCGTAAATTCTATTGAGTATCTCCTGGAAGAAACAGTTCTGCATCTTCATATCAATCACAAAGAACTGGTTCAGGAAAAGAAAAAAATTATCGAAAATATTCGCATGAAGGAAGATATCCTTACTAATAAAAATATTTTGGTAGTAGATGATGATGTGAGAAATTTATTTGCACTGACCACGGTTTTCGAACGGTTAAATATAAATGCCATTACAGCAGAATCGGGTAAAGAGGCCATTCAGATCTTAAACGAAAATCCAAAAATTGACATGGTACTCATGGATATCATGATGCCTGAGATGGATGGTTATGAAACTACTCAAAAGATACGTCGTGAACATAAAAACAGTACCTTGCCAATTATTGCTGTAACCGCCAAAGCGATGAAAGGTGACAGGCAAAAATGCATTGAGGCAGGCGCATCAGATTATATCACTAAACCTTTAAAAATTGACCAGCTACTGTCGTTAATGCGTATATGGTTTTATAAATAGAAATTATGCCTCCAAAAATATTATTAGTTGACGACAGAGAAGATAACCTGATGTCCATTGAAGCAATTCTTGGCACCGCGGGCTACCAGTTCGTGAAAGCGAACTCGGGGCGACAAGCTCTTAAAATATTATTGACAGAATTTGATTTCGCACTAATATTGATGGATGTAAAGATGCCCAACTTGAATGGATTTGAAACAGCTGAACTGATCTACGAACGAGAAAAACTGAAACATATTCCTATTATTTTTATTACGGCCAATAACTTTGGGGATGAAAATATTTTCAAGGGATATCGAAGTGGCGCTGTAGATTATATTTATAAACCCATTAATCCTGAATTGCTAAAGGCAAAGGTAAGTGTATTCATTGATCTTTATAAAAAAAATCATAAACTCCTGCAACAGGAACAAACACTTAAAAACATCAACAAAAGCCTGGAATCCGAAATAGCAGAACGTAAAAATTCTGAAGAACAGGTGAAAGAATTGAATCAAAAGTTATTGCAGAATATTGAACGTCTTGAGTCAGCAAACAAGGAACTCGACCGTTTTGCATTTATGGCTTCACACGATCTCCAGGAACCGTTGAGAAAGATTATTACATTCAGTGATCGCCTATCATCGAAGTATCAAAGTCAACTGGATGAAGAAGCAGATATGTACATCAATCGCATTCAGACATCTGCCGAGCGTATGAGAGTTTTAATTAAGGATATTTTAGAACTCTCGAAAATTGTAGCTGGCAAAGATTCGTTTATTGAAACTGATATGAATTCACTGATTCATGATGTTATATCCGAAATGGATCTTAATATCAAAGAAAAAAAGGCCAAGATACTTGTAGAGAAGTTACCGGCAATTCATATCAATCCGAGCTTAATACGTGCCTTATTTCAAAATCTGATTAGCAACTCATTAAAATACTCTAAAAAAACGATTAACCCTATTATCAGAATCAGTTCGGAAATAGGCTTTGAAAAGAATCATCCGGAAAAAGATACTAACGAAAAATATTGCCGCATTCACGTAACGGACAACGGCATTGGATTCGATCAAAAAGATTCAGTACAAATATTCAGCATTTTTAAGCGTTTACATTTTAACAACGAATTTGAAGGAACAGGTATAGGTTTAGCCATCTGCAAAAAAATTGTTGACCAACATAATGGTTTTATCTCTGCACGAAGCAAACTTGATGAGGGATCTACCTTTATCATCTCTTTACCCGTTAGCCTTAAAGACCAAACCAATTAAATATCCTAAAAAAAGCCCGGGTGGATCCGGGCTTTTTTGTGTCTTTATTTTATGCTATTGAATAGAGACGCTTGTTATAAATTTATTAGTGTTGGATACCTTTACGTCCACTTTACGATTTACCTGGTGCTTTTCTTCTGTACAAGGCGTGTTATCATCGCAACCATTGGTGATCATAGTTTCTCCATATCCGTTTACAGAAGTAATTCGGTTCTTGGAAATACCACTTTGAACCATGTATTGTTTAACGGTATTAGCGCGTTTTAAAGAGAGCTCGTTGTTATACCCGTCGGTTCCTCTAGAATCAGCATAGCCATTAATCACAACTACCAAATCACGATTCTTTTTTAATACGTTGATATTTTGAGTTAAAACCACTCTTGCATCTTCGCATAATGTGTATTTATCATACTCAAAATAGTAGCCAGTAGTATTCCAACCTAAAGCCGCTAATTGCTCATCGGTCATATCTCCTGAAGAAGTTAAGCTCACTGTTGCAGGAACATTGTTCCTTACAGAGTCAGTGTTGCTTGCCAAAATCGTTTGACCAACTACTATTTCCTTTTCGGAACACAATGCTACGAAAGCAGGACAAGTATCACAATAGGCAACTACCTTAGCTGATATCTTATATGTGTTTGCACCCGGGAAACCATAGTCGATACTTGCTGTAGTTTGACTTAACGTTTCTTCATTAACTTTCCAGCTGATAGATTTTACATTAGACTTATATGCATCAGGAATAGTTACTGAAAAAGAATATCCCAATTCACTGCCTTCATTTTGAGTACTATTGATTACAAACTCCGGATCGATGGTTTTACATTCAGGGATTTCGTTAGACACATAATGTATCTGGTAAATATCCATATCTCCATATCCGCCCATGCGGCTCGAAGCATAGTAGCCATTTGAGCTGTTAGGATTTAAAGCGAAGTAAATATCGTCACCTGGTGTATTTAAGGGTTGTCCTATATTTACAGGCGTAGTAAAAAATCCATTTTCATATTTAGATTTAAAAATGTCGTAGCCACCGTAGCCTGCTATTCCATTCGACGCGAAAAATAATGTTCCGTCTTCAGCAATAAATGGTGCGTCCTCATCATTATCCGTATTAATATTTAACAATTCCGGTTTACCCCATCTTCCATTCTCATCCTTAA
>JAZKDT010000024.1:0-4387 GCA_040387475.1 Bacteroidota bacterium
AGAATAAGCGTTTCCTAAACGTTTGATGTAGGTTCGATTCCTACCGGAGCCACTTAAAGAGAAGTTTTTGTCTATCAAATACTTCTCTTTTTTATTTTCGATAAGTAAAACAAGTAAAGGATTTTTAATGTAGAATGCTTCTGATATAAAATCAATTGAGCTTCCATAGATTAAAAAAACAGATGAAATTATACAATCGGTACCAAAAGCCAATGTAGCCTACAGAAACAAAACACCCTTTGTATTAGTGTCAAATATCTTATCCAATTTTGAAAGACTTTGATCAGCGCCAATAGCGTCCAAACGAGGCAACATTAAAGAACCTGCCTCAAAAAAAAGAACAAGATATCTTCAGGAATTGTTAATCTGTATGGATAAAAGCACTTGCTTTTTACCCATGCAATATTAGTACGACTAATTAAATAGTTGAATTGCACAAGTGTAGTGTTAAATCCTTCAATATTTAAATGATATAAATCGTTATCTTTAAATACATCTAATTGTATTATCATGGCTTCCGTTATTCCAATTCATTCATTGGCACACAACAACACAAGTCCTTATACTGCCCGAAAACTCAATCCATTTAATGGCCCGCATGAAGCCGAAGACGCTCATCGGCATACTTACTATGAAATTCTGGTATTTGTAGAAGGCGCAGGAACACAGATGATCGACTTTGAAGTTCAGGACCTTAAACCAAACAGTATACATTTTATTTCGCCGGGTCAGGTTCACGCTCTCAACCGAATGAAAGAAGCAGAGGGATATGTAGTTAATTTCACCAAGGAATTTATGCTCCTTAATGGAGGAAATATGCTGCTATTAAATGATTTCGCTTTTTTCAGCAGAGCCAATAAACACGTTGTCAAAATTCCTGCTGATGAATTTTCGGAAATTCTTGTCATTATTAAACAAATGCTAAATAAAAAAATAGGTAGTTCGCCATTGAAGGAATCAGTGCTGGCAGCCTATGTTAACTTACTACTCATTAAATATAAAGCGCTTTTTATAAATTCTTCCAAACATAAGCAAACAGATGAGTCGGGAAAGGAATTGATACAACGCTTTAACAACTTGCTGGAGGAGAGTTTTATTGTTGCCCACAACGTGACATATTATGCCGAAAAACTTAACTTCTCTCCAAACTATTTAAGTTCCTTACTTAAAAAGTTAACAGGGAAAACGGCAGGTGATTTAATTCAACAAAGGCTATTGTTAGAAGCCAAACGTATGTTATTACATTCATCTATCACTATTAAAGAAATTGCTTACCTTTTAAATTTTAATGATCCACCCTATTTTACTCGCTTCTTCAAAAGTAACACGGGTTACACTCCCGAAACTTTTCGCCGTGAAACCAGAAGAAAATATAGCCGCTAAGATTGGCCTTCTCAGATATTTTTAGAATGTAACAATTATTAACAAACTACCGACTTTAATTGGCGACCAGCTATCATAACTGGCTCGATCATTCAAATGCTGGTTTTACAACCAAATCTACACAACCCGGGCAAATTCGAAATGACTTCTTAAAGTAAATAAATTACCTTTACGTAGAATTCTAATAATTGAGACTTCTAAAATAAATCCACACGAATGAAAACCATTTTTATATCCAGAAATCTAACACAGCAAAGTCCTTTTAAAAAACTAAAAAATCAGGATATAGAAATAATCGACGAGTCGTTAATAGAAATTTCTCAAATTCGCTATTCTTATACTCCGCAAACAAAATGGATATTTTTTTCCAGCAAAAACGCTATTACTTATTTTTTTGCTCAGAATCCACAATTACCCTTAGCAGTAAAGTATGCAGTTATAAGCAATTCCTCGGCCATTCATTTGTTAACCTTTGGAATAACAGCTGATTTTATAGGAGATGGTGTGGACATAGTTCAAATAGGTAAAAATTTCAGAGATATTTTAAAAGACGACAGCGTCTTGTTTCCCCAAGCTATTGATTCACTGCAAACGATTCAAAAACAAATAGCGTTTACCAACACTTCCTATAACTTATACGTTTATAAAACCACTATAAAAAGTGATTTCAAAATTCCGCATACAGACACTGTTATTTTTACAAGCCCATCTAATGTGGACGCGTATTTCAGTAAAAATAAAATTGATCATAAACAATTAGTATTAGCCATGGGTAGTGCCACAAAGTACAAACTCGCAGAATATGGAGTGGTTAATGTTCTTACTCCAGTTAGCTTTGATGAAACTGCGTTAGTTAATTTACTACTTACATCATATAACCAGAACATTGATTTTAACTTGCTGTTGCAATAACATTTTCAATTATACGGAACTTACATTTAAACATTCAGACCTAAACATGACTTCTCAACATATTTCTAATATCCCGTTTTCCGTTCTTGATCTGGCCATGGTTATCGACGGCAATTCAATTTCCGAATCATTTGCAAATAGTATAGACCTTGCAAGACATACAGAAAAATTTGGCTATAATCGGTATTGGCTGGCTGAGCACCATAACATGGAAAGTGTAGCCAGTTCGGCAACTGTTGTACTCATTGGACACATTGCTTCAAAAACCACTACTTTAAGGGTTGGTTCGGGTGGGATCATGCTACCTAATCATGCGCCATTAATTGTAGCCGAACAATTTGGCACCTTAGAAACACTTTATCCAAACCGCATCGACATGGGACTGGGACGAGCTCCCGGCACTGATCAGGTTACAGCTTATGCCCTACGCCGTGACCAAAAGGCGGCTATGGAATTTCCGGAAAACATTGAAGAGCTGCAAACTTATTTATCATCCTCAAATAAGAATTCCCGTGTGAGAGCAATTCCAGGCGAAGGATTAAACATTCCGATCTGGATCCTTGGATCAAGTACCGACAGCGCCTATGTAGCAGCTGCACTAGGATTGCCGTATGCCTTCGCCAGTCACTTTGCTCCTGCACATTTACATCAGGCATTAGGTATTTATCGTAACAATTTTAAACCCTCTGCGCAACTCAATAAACCCTATACATTGGCTTGCGTTGGCGCCATTGCGGCGGATACTAACGAAGAGGCCGAGAACCTGGCAACATCTTTCAAAAAATTATATTTGGGTATTATTACGGGCAAACGCGAAAAACTAAAGCCGGCCGTAAAGTCTTCTGACTTTTATCTTGACCCATTAGAAGAACAAGCTCTTCAGCAAATGATCAAATATTCTTTTGTAGGTAACGCCGATCGAGTAAAAACACAAATGCAGCAATTCCTCGATCAGACGCAGGTAGATGAATTAATGATAACCAGCGCAGTTTATGACCATGCAGCAAGGCTACATTCTTATGAAATAATTAGTAAATTTAAAAATCAGTAGATCAGGGCATGAAATTATATGTCTCTATAATTATCAAATAAATGAATTATGTCAGATTCCAGAGATCAAACAACCGAAGTAATATTAATTGGCGCAGGCATCATGAGTGCTACACTTGGCGTTTTCTTAAAAGAGTTAATGCCCGATATAAAAATTCAGATCTTTGAACGGTTGGATATGATAGCCGGGGAAAGCTCTGATGCTTGGAATAACGCAGGAACAGGTCACTCGGCTTTTTGTGAATTAAACTATACACCTGAAAAAGAGGATAAGAGCGTTGACATTTCCAAAGCAATAAAAATTGCCAGTTCTTTCGAAACGTCTAAACAATTTTGGGCATACCTGGTCAAACATAAAAACATTGGCAACCCTAAAAATTTTATTAATTCCATTCCGCATATGAGTTTTGTTTGGGGTGGTGATAACGTTTATTATTTAAGAAAACGCTTTAAAGCTTTATCAGAACATCCATTATTTGAAGGGATGCAATATTCCGAAAAATGGGAGCAGCTTGAAAAATGGATGCCGTTGATCATGGAAGGACGTGATCCGGGAATTGAAGTTGCAGCTACCCGCATGAACGCAGGAACCGATGTCAATTTTGGAGCACTTACGAGAGCAATGCTCAGTCATCTGAAAACTATGGATGGAGTCACACTTTTTTTAGAACACGAAGTACGCGACATAGAAAAAAATGAACATGGCAAATGGGAGGTCACTGTCAAAAATCTAAGAGATAAAGAAAAAAGAATCGTACAAGCGGGCTTTGTTTTCATAGGCGCCGGTGGCGGAGCATTACCTCTGCTGGAAAAATCGGATATTAAAGAAGCTGAAGGATTTGGCGGCTTTCCGGTAAGCGGACAATGGTTGCGATGTACCAATCCAAAAATAATAGCAATGCACAACGCAAAAGTATATGGCAAAGCATCGGTGGGCGCACCACCTATGTCGGTACCCCATTTAGATACCCGTATGATTGATGGAAAAAAAGCCTTATTGTTTGGGCCTTACGCCGGCTTCTCCACTAAGTTTTTAAAGAAA
>JAZKDT010000024.1:4397-4691 GCA_040387475.1 Bacteroidota bacterium
TGAACTGGATAACTTATTTCCTATGCTATCCGCCGGTGCTCACAATTTACCCTTAACTAAATACCTGATTCAGCAAGCAAGTCAATCGCAGGAAGATAGAATAGAAGCGTTGAAAGAATATTTTCCGGAAGCTGTTGGCGAAGACTGGGAGCTGGAAATTGCAGGACAGAGAGTTCAGGTAATCAAAAAAGATGAAGAAGAAGGTGGAGTATTGGAATTTGGAACTGAGATTGTAGCCGCCGGAGATGGATCCCTGGTTGCTTTGTTGGGCGCATCGCCCGGAGCTTCCGTTTC
>JAZKDT010000024.1:4701-99222 GCA_040387475.1 Bacteroidota bacterium
CATTGCCGATATTTTGGATATGACGGTAGACGATGCTGTTGAATTTTTCCAGGCCGTTCCCTGGATGTACCGGAAAATTAAAGTGCTGCAGGATGTAGGGCTTGGATATATAACCCTCGGACAAAGTGCTGTAACACTGAGTGGTGGCGAGGCTCAACGTGTAAAGCTGGCTACTGAACTAGGAAAAAAAGATACCGGTAAAACATTTTATATCCTGGATGAACCCACTACAGGCTTGCATTTCCAGGACATTCAACATTTGCTGGATGTTTTAAATAAATGCTTTAGTTCAGAAATGAAATCTGAGTCATGGAAAACTAAGCTTAAAGAAATGATCCCAACTTTCGACCAATCATTAAAAGATGATGGCACTCTGTGTCGTGAAACACGAATAAACACACACACAATTCTGGAACTAAACTTGCCTGAAACTGTTAATCATTCATAATGGAGCCGCAGAATTACAAAAACCATATTCGCTACTACACACAACACCACTTTGTATTTTATCCTTTAGCAGGAGCAGTATTCGGCGTCTGTGTTTCATTTGGATTTCAGAGCGATGAATTTAAATTACTTTGGTTTATGATGTCAGCCATTGTTGCTATGATTGTATGGCTTTCATTCATGGTAAGACAACATTATGCTTTGGGAAATCAAAACCGAATTGCTCGAACGGAGTTACGTTTTAGATATTATCGGTTAACACAAAAGCGACTTGAAGATATCGAACAGCATATATCATTATCACAATTGCTTGCCCTTCGCTTTGCCTCTGACGACGAACTGGTAACTCTAATTGAACGCACTGTAAAAGAAAAATTAACACCGGATGAAATAAAAAAGGCCATCAGGAACTGGCTACCGGATTACATGAGATTATAAATTTAATTCAACTAATAATATGAAAATAGCCATTATATCATCTAGTGTCCGTAAGGGAAGAAATAGCCACCGCGTTGCTTTATATTTTGAAAAATTCATCGCCGAACAAAAAATGGGTGATGTAAAGATGTTAGACTTACATCAATATCAATTTCCCATTTTTGAAGAACGCTTAAAAAACATTCCTGATCCAACTATGGACATGAAACAGTTTTCTGAAGAAGTGATAAAAGCCGACGCGGTTTTAATAGTAACTCCCGAGTATAACGGAGGCTACCCGGCAGCACTAAAAAACATTGTTGATCTTTTAACTACTGAATGGAAAAGAAAACCAATAGCTATTTCAACTGTTTCTGCCGGCGCTTTCGGAGGTTCACAGGTTATTACATCGTTAACATTTAGTTTGTGGAAACAAGGTGCTTTAATGGTGCCAGCTATGTTCCCGGTGCCAACTGTAGAAAAATCTTATACAGAGACAGGTGATGCAACTGATAAAGAAGCTACCGACAAACGCGCTAAGAAATTTTTAGAAGAATTAATCTGGTGTGCTGAGGCAAAACAAAAAATGGAAAAATAATTAAGGTTCTACTTGGCTTTCAGGCTGTACAAATTCATTTTCACTTTTTGCTATCACAATTGTTGCCACGCCGTTTCCAATTAAATTAGTAATCGCCCTGGCTTCGCTCATAAATTTATCTACCCCTAATAAAAAGGCTAAACCTTCCACCGGTATTTTGTGAATAGCTGTCAATGTAGACGCTAATACAATAAATCCACTTCCCGTTACGCCTGCTGCGCCTTTAGAAGTCAGCATTAAAATGCCGATGATACTTCCCATTTCAACAAACGACAGATCGACTTTATAAAGCTGTGCAATAAAAATAACTGCCATGGATAGGTAGATGGAAGTGCCGTCCAGGTTAAAAGAATAGCCTGTAGGCACCACTAATCCCACAACCGATTTACTGCATCCCATTTTTTCGAGCTTATTCATCATAGAGGGTAAAGCTGCTTCGGATGAAGATGTTCCGAGAACGATAAGCAGTTCTTCTTTTATCTGTTTTAAAAAAGACCAAACGCTTACTTTATAGTATTTTAAGATAGACCCTAATATTAAAAAAATAAATAAGCCCATGGTAATATAAACGCATATTAATAATTTTCCCAGTGGCAACAACGTAGCAATTCCGAATTTACCCACAGCAAAGGCCATTCCGCCGAAAGCACCAATGGGCGCCAAATACATAACGATTTTCAACATACGAAAAACAAATTGCGATGCAGTTTCAAATGATGAGACAATCTTTTCCCGGTTTCTTAAATTACTAATTACGATGCCTGCAATTAACGCAACGGCTAAAACCTGTAGCGTTAAATTAGACATGAAAAAACTTACCCAACTAAATCCCTGCGGATTTGCCGTATACTGGGAAGCGTCTTTAGCTGTCAACCCCACCAGATCTATACCTCCTGGCTTCAAAAGATGAGCGACCAGTAATCCCAATGTTAACGCAAAAGTAGTTACGATCTCAAAATAGATTAATGATTTGATTCCAATCCTACCTACCTTTTTTAAATCTCCCATGCTGCTAATACCCAACACGATCGTTAAGAATATAATCGGTACGATAAATACTTTGATGATATTGACAAAACCCTTTCCTACAACTTCCATCTTTACACCAACAGCAGGATAAAAATGACCAACTAAAATTCCGGCAATTATAGCCAACAATACATGCAAGGCTGTATTAGTGAGAATTCTATACACAGTAGATTTAGGCGGTCTTGGAACTATCTCTTTCATTTTTACCATAACTAAAAATAAGGATTAAAATAACACTAAATATACCCAATGCAGGGTACCGTCACCTAAATTTCAAACTATAAATTTGTAATAACCTTTAAAGCTAAAATGCATGAAAAAAAATTACTTTAACCTGGTTTGTTCACTGTTAACAGCAGTAGTGATACAAACTAATCAATTATCTTCTCAAACCTGGTCAACCGTGGGTACCGGTATGAGCAGTGATGTTCAAACTACAGTTGTCTACAATGGTGATTTGTATGCCGGAGGTTCTTTTACATTAGCCGGAGGAATAGCAGTTAACAAAATTGCAAAATGGAATGGGACCACCTGGTCATCCGTTGGATCAGGAATGGATGGTACTGTATACGCATTGGCAGTATATAATAGCGAGTTATACGCGGGCGGAAATTTCGCTAACGCCGGTGGAACTGCTGCAAGCAGCATTGCAAAATGGAATGGTACTTCCTGGCAGCCGTTAACAAGCGGTATTGTTGGATCTGTATATGCACTAGCCGTTTATAATGGAGAATTATATGTGGGTGGAAACTACACATCAGCCGGTGGAAACGCTCTTGCAGGCTTGTCAAAATGGAACGGGACAGCATGGTCTGGTATTGGCGGGTCGCCTAATAATTCCGTTGCATCGTTACTTGTTAGTAATAATGAACTATATGTAGGTGGAGGTTTTTCAACCCTTGGTGGCATCAGTGCTGCCAGCATTGCTAAATGGAACGGTACAACATGGTCTGCGCTTGGTTCAGGAACAGCAGGTGGTAGTGGCGGGGTTATCTGTATGGCAAATTACGGAACTGATATTTATGTGGGTGGCAATTTTACAAGTGCCGGTGGAACTGCGGCAAATTTCATGGCGAAATGGAATGGTACTGCTTGGTCTGCTGTTGGCTCCGGGTTGAGTGGATTTGCAGGGGCATATTCATTAATGCCTTATAACGGCGATCTATACGCAGCTGGCATTTTTACCGGTGCCGGTGGAAGTCCGGCAAGCTACATTGCAAAATGGAATGGATCTGCCTGGTCTGCCCTTGGAACAGGATTGAACAATTTTACCTGGACCATGTGTGTTTATAATTCTGAATTATATGTTGGAGGAAGTTTTATAACTGCAGGAGGAACGACTGCCAATCGCATTGCAAAATGGTCGACAAGTGTAGGAATTAAAGAGTATGATGCTGACGCGTCTGTGAAAATTTATCCAAATCCCACAAACGATTTACTTACTCTCTCTACTGAGGATAAAAACATTTCAAAATTTGAATTAATTGACATGAAAGGAAGCGTTTTAATGAACGGAATTTTAGATACACAACCGCAAATAATAGATATATCAACTTTTAGCAGCGGCATGTATTATGTGAGAATTAGCAATAGCAAAACCACCACCATAAAAAAAGTAGTTAAAAATTAAGGTTCTGTCAGTTGACACAAAAAAAGCCCTTCTGTTTCAGAAGGGCTTTTTGTTTAAGTGATAAATATAGATCTAATTGGGTTTCACCAGTTGCAATCTATATTGATGCGGTGTAATACCTTCCATTTTTTTAAACAAACGAATAAAATAATTCACATCCTGAAAACCTGTTTCTGAACAAATGGTTGCAATCTTGAATTTTGGATTTTGTAATAGTTTTTTTGCTTTTTTTATTTTCTCCGCTAAAATATATTCCTGCGGACTTAATCCCAGTTCTCTTTTAAATGCCCTGTAAAAGGTTGATTTACTCATGTAGGCTTTATTGCTTAAAAAATCGACGTTAATGGATGATGAAATGTTTTCTTTGATATAACCAACGATAAAAGCCAGGGAGTTTGTATTACTGGAATTGATGTAATAGTCATTCGTGTGATTAAGGTTTTGTACCTGCATAATACGAAAAAGTAACTCTTTAACTGCAAGATCTGCAAATACATCTTTCCCCGATTTTGCACTTGTACAAATTGTGATCAGTTTGTTTATTAAAACTGCTATGTCTTCATTATTGTAAAAGTGGTATTGGCTGTAGTCTAATTTCCAACCGTTATTGTCGCTTTCTTTAGGAAAACTTTCATTCAAATATTGAATTGTTCTTCTGATATGATCCCCTTCAATGGCCAATGCTGTACACTGAGTCGGATTTATGTTATTGGCTTCCGGAAAATCAATTTTCATGGTGGTGTTTGCCGGAACAATAACTGTTTCCCCGGGCAAATAATCAAAACCATTTTTATCAAATAAGTGCATCACCTTTTTTCCTCGCAACATGCTTGTAACCACAAAATCATTAAATGTAAGCGGCACAAGGAAAGATGGCGCATGCGTTTCAAAAACATTCAACTCACATTTTTCCAACGTATAAGATGTTCTATTCTCAACCAGCGTTTTCAAATTTCGCTTGTCGGAAAGGGCCACGGAATTTATTGGATGAATAGCTGCCATAATAAATGAGTCTCTCTATCAAATTTATATAATCGAATTAATAAATACAATAGTATCATCTGTGTAAACCATAATTTGACCGATTTGTCCTGTTTTTTTGATTCAACGATCCTGTTAATTAATATTTGGTTGTTATGTGCTATTCAATGAATGGTTTGTACTACCACATGCCTTTGGTTTATAACGATCTTGTATACACTAACTAATTAAATCTTAAATAATATGGAAAATTTAGCAAGCAAACCTGCATTTAAAGACAAATACGGCAATTATATTGGCGGTAAATTTGTGCCACCGGTAAAAGGAGAATACTTTGATAACATATCTCCCATCGATGGAAAGATATTTACAAAAGCAGCCCGATCGGGTAAAGAGGATATCGAATTGGCACTTGATGCCGCTCACGAAGCATTTCCAGCATGGAGCAAAATGTCGGTAACCAACAGAAGCAACATTCTTTTAAAAGTAGCGCAAACAATCGAAGATAATCTTGAATACTTATCGGTGGTTGAAACAATTGATAATGGGAAAGCCATACGTGAAACACGTGCTGCCGATTTACCGTTAGTGGTTGATCACTTTCGCTACTTTGCCGGAGTCATCCGCGCCGAAGAGGGGACTATTTCTGAACATGATGAAACTACAGTAAGTATTGTAGTACATGAACCCTTAGGTGTGGTGGGACAAATTATTCCATGGAATTTTCCATTATTGATGGCAACCTGGAAAATTGCCCCGGCTTTAGCTGCGGGCTGTTGTTGTGTAGTAAAACCAGCCGAACAAACACCAACTTCTATTATGGTATTAATGGAATTGATTGGAGACCTTTTGCCTCCCGGTGTTTTAAACATAGTTACAGGATTTGGATTAGAGGCAGGTAAACCCCTAGCCACCTCATCCCGTATTTCAAAAATATCATTTACCGGTGAAACCACTACCGGCCGTTTGATTTTACAATATGCTTCGGAAAACATTATTCCTGCAACCATGGAATTAGGAGGTAAATCTCCTAACATTTTCCTGGAATCTGTTGGCGACGACGATGATGACTTTTTTGACAAAGCCATTGAAGGTGCCGTTATGTTTGCTTTAAATCAAGGTGAAATATGCACCTGCCCTTCTCGTATCCTGGTTCACGAAAATATCTACGACAAATTTATGAAGCGTGTTATTGAACGGGTAAAAGCCATAAAAATTGGTCATCCTTTAGACGGAACAGTTATGATGGGCGCGCAGGCCTCCAACGATCAATATGAGAAAATTCAATCCTATTTGAAAATAGGAAAAGAAGAAGGCGCTGAAGTATTATGCGGTGGCGAAATAAATCAGTTGCCGGGCGAATTGGGCGGCGGTTATTACATTCAACCTACTGTGTTCAAAGGAAATAATAAAATGAGAGTGTTCCAGGAAGAAATCTTTGGACCTGTTTTATGTGTGACTACTTTTAAAACAACAGAAGAAGCTCTTGAAATTGCTAACGATACATTGTATGGACTTGGTGCCGGTGTTTGGACAAGAGATGCGCATGAAATTTACCAGGTACCTCGCGCTATTCAGGCCGGACGTGTTTGGGTAAACAATTATC
This sequence comes from Bacteroidota bacterium, assembly GCA_040387475.1. Taxonomy (GTDB): domain Bacteria; phylum Bacteroidota; class Bacteroidia; order B-17B0; family Aurantibacillaceae; genus UBA4416. The sequence goes on from JAZKDT010000024.1 coordinate 11,410, forward strand.
ACGCTTACCCTGCTCATGCCCCTTTTGGCGGATACAAAAAATCGGGATTTGGAAGAGAAAATCATAAAATGATGTTGGAGCATTATCGCCAGACAAAAAACATGTTGATCTCTTACAGCAAACAAAAGCTAGGTTTTTTCTAGAAAAAAAAGTAAGGAGGTTGTCTTAAAGATATAAGGTTATAAGTTTTAGTATAGTGAATACCGAACCCTCTTAAGCAACCTCTTTTATAGTTACTGTAAAAAATAATAGTATGCAAAAAGCAAAACGAATTTTAGTGACACCGGCGGCAAGCCAATTAATTGCTTCATTAAAAGCAGATTTTGGCGAACTGATATTTCATCAAAGTGGTGGCTGCTGCGACGGGTCTGCACCCATGTGTTTTCAAAAAGGTGAATTTAAAATCGGGTATAGTGATGTTGGCTTAGGCATTGTCGATGATATTGAATTCTGGATGAGTAAAGATCAGTTTGAATACTGGCAGCACACCGAACTGACACTGGATGTTGTTGATGGAAGAGGTGCCAGTTTTTCTTTAGAGATCCCAACCGGAAAACGTTTTTTAATCCGCTCAAGAATGTTTAAAGAAGATGAAATGAAAAATCTTGATGATTTGTTTTACAAAGAAGATTGAACCTATTCCCACCAATGCGAGTTGGGTAAAGACTTTCCTAATATAATAGGTTCGCCCATTTTAGGTGTTGTTACCACCACATTAAGCTCTTCCGCCTTTTTTATAACTCGTTTAACAGGTTCGTCCCAGGCATGAAATGCTAAAGAAAATTTTGCCCAATGAATCGGAAATAAGACTTTCGCTTTTAGGTCAACGCACGCTTGTGCCGTTTGCTCCGGCATCATATGTATAAAGGGCCAATCGGTATTATACTGCCCACATTCTAACAAAGCTATATCAAACGGCCCGTATTTTTCGCCAATAGTTTTAAAATGCGTATCGTAACCTGAATCTCCACCTAAATATAATTTATGCGTGCCAGTCTGCAAAACATAAGATGACCACAGTGTTTTTGAACGAATAACCCCTCGTCCTGTAAAATGCCTGGCAGGCGTAGATGTGATGTTAATGTCGCTTGTAAACGAATGAGATTCCCACCAATCCAATTCGGTGATAATGGAAGGTTCAAATCCCCAATACTCCAAATGAGAGCCAACACCTAAAGAAGTCACCACCTGCTTGACTTTTGGACGCAGCTTAATCAGTGTTTTATAATCCAGATGATCGTAATGATCATGGGTTAGTAACAATAAATCAATTTCCGGCATATCCTCTACTGAATATTCATTAGCGCCCTTAAAGGCTTTTACCATAAAAGAAAAAGGTGAGGCACTTCCACTAAAAACAGGATCCACTAAAATAGTTTTTCCGTTAATTTTGATGAAGTAAGATGAATGTCCAAACCAAATAATAATGGGATCATTAGATTCCAAATGTTTCAGATCTGTTTTTACAAAAGGCAAAATTTTTCCTGGAAATGCGATTTTAGGTTTACTGAGCGCTTTACTACTGAGTTTTAGGAAAGATGATCCTTCGGCTAATTGAGCGGTAGGAGATAAATTTTGAAACGAATTATGTTTATAGTTCTGAGATTTTAAGATTTTATCCAGCCTTTCACCTGTGGGATTTTTACCAAATATTTTTAAGAGAGACATATTTTAATTTTTAATTTAAACTCCAAGCGTTTCTTTCAATTTGGAATAACCGGAGCGACTTAATGGAATTTTTTTACCATTTTTTAATAATACAACATATGTATTTTTCTCAAGTGGCTCTATTTTGGTTAATTCTTGTATGTTAATGATGAATGAACGATGGGTTCTAAAGAACAGGTTACTATCCAACACCTGCTCATAATAATTCATGGTTTTCTTTTTCAGGAAATAAGTATCTTTTGTAAAGATCTTTACATAATCATCATAAGCCTCAATATACATGACATCTGCCATAGGAACAATACGAATGTCACTCCCGTTTTTTACAACAATCCTGTTTTTTTCGTCGGGCTGCTTTGGCGTATTTTCGAGCAATTGCTGCATGTTTTTTTCGGAAGTGCCCGCAATGGCGGCTTTAGATTTCCATTTTTCAATAGACAAGTCAAATCGTTCTCTACTGAAGGGTTTCAATAAATAATCAATGGCATTCGCTTCAAAAGCTTTAATAGCGTACTCATCAAACGCTGTGGTAAAAATCACATTCGGAGTATAATCCAATAATTCCAACATTTCAAATCCATTAATTTTTGGCATCTGAATATCCAAAAAAACCAAATCCGGTTTATTTTGTGCAATGGCCTTTACTCCCTGAAATCCGTCATTACATTCAGCAACAACTTCAACATCAGTGTGCTCTTGCAAATATTCTAATACGATGCTTCGTGCCAAAGGCTCATCGTCTATAATTACAATTTTCATTTTTGTGGAATTTTTAAGGTCGTAATGAATTGTTTTTCCTTCTTATCGATCGTCATCAAATCGTTTCTCGCATATAATAAAAATAAACGGCGCTGAATAGAACTTAAACCAAACCCGGTTCCTTCGTTGGCTTGCTGTGTATCCGAATCAAAGGGGTTCTTTATCTGAACGTATAAATAATTATTTTCGAGATGTGATGATACGCTGATCGTAATATCATCTACGGTATCATACAATCCAAATTTGATCGCATTTTCTACAATAGGCTGCATCAACAAAGGTGGAATTTCGGTTGACAAACTAGCTGCCTCAAAATTCATCGCTACATTCAACCTATGTCCAAAACGTACTTTCTCAATCTCAAGATATAACTTAAGATGATCCAATTCTTCACTTAAAAGAACGGTTTCCTGATCATCTTTTTTTAGAGTCCCCCTTAAAAAATCCGATAACTGTTGGATCATTTTCCTGGCTTCATTAGGCTTGGAACCTGCCAGCGCGCTAATGGAATTTAAACTGTTGAATAAAAAGTGTGGTTGTAACTGCTGACGCAATCGTGCCAGCTCGGCATCTTTTACGAGTTGTTCGGCGTCTGTTCGTCGCTTTTCCTGTTCCTTCTGCTCTTCTAAATTACTCCACATCCAATTTAAAAGGGTTACGAACGAAATAACCAGTAATGAAATAATAAATCTAACCGGCATAGAACTTTCTAAAAAATGCAGATAAGACACATCATTAAATAACAATGAACTTAACGCAAATCTAAACGAAACACAAAATAGAATCGTGATTCCAAAAGCAAATAAAAACCGGTACATGCGGTTACTATTTCCCGGTTGATAATAGCGAAAAACAATAATTGTAGCAAAACAGGCAAATGCCAGCAAACCATTAGAAATAAAAGAATCAGTTAAAGAAACCTCCCAGGTTAAGCCCAAACGGTGTAAAACGCAACTTTGTATCAACGCCCAAAAGATCCACCATCCAATATACAGACGAAGGATCTTCTTTAAAGAATATGAAAATGCGTTTTTCAAAAGTAGCTAGGCAAAAGTTAAGTTTTTAGCCTGAATTACCATAGCTTTTTGGCGAATATAATTAATGAAAGAATTTGTATCAGCTTTTTCGTGAGTGCTTGAATAAATCTGTTCACCATCTTTAGCATCGGATATCGAATAAAGATCTACGACATCAATAAATTTCCAAAGAACCAATTTATTCTCATTATTCACAAAGGTTTCCTCTTCGTGTCGGCCAATGGCCCTGGCCTTATGAAAAGCTTCTTCTTCATTAAACGCTTCAACAATGCGAATTTGCTCATCAAATTGCGAAGTGTGGCTTCCGTTATCGATGTTAATATTGAACATCAGTTTTACTAAATAGGTACTCATAATTTTTATTTTAGTGGATTTATAATTTTGTTTAATAGCTTCTGATATCAATACCACCCATAAATGTGGTTCCTTTTAAAATTAAGATCTTGGGATTTTCCGTATTCATAGGTTGCACTGGTCTTTTATCTTCTATGCTACCCATAACTGAAACCAGTTCTGAGTGAATTTCCCAATTTGCAGGCACAATTAAACGGGTACCACCAAATACGTTGTGAAGATCCAGCGTGGCATTTGTTTCGATATCAGCCTGGCTTAAATTTAATTCTGTTCCGCCAAATACGTTCGATACATCTCCGCCTTTAAAATTTTTAGAAAGAATGTTTTTCTTTACGCTTCCCATAAAAGTTGTAAAGTCGATCACATCATCTGAGCTCGACGATTCTTTAGCGTAACATTCATTGTAATCATGGGCGCCAGGCTGGCCATATTTTCTTGCATAAAAACGGTTGTACTTTTCTTCATAAGCTTTACCGTATTTTCGGTCGTGAAATTTTCCCCAATGGCGGTGGCTGTGTTTGCGGCGCGGTTTAAAGATCATAGCAATACCAATTAAGATAATTAATACAGGCCAAAGAAACGGTTTAATAGAAATATTCGGATTAATATCACCTATTAAAAAAACACCACCGATAATAACAAAGATGATCCAGCCGGCTTGACGGAAATTATTTTTTGCACCGATGATCAATCCAAAAGCAATCAATGCCATTTTCCATGTAAATACCCATTGCGGAATATCTGCTCCTAATTCTTTTGCTAAAAATAAAGATCCGGCTATCACTACTAATATACCGCTAACTATTTTCCCTCTTTTATGTTCTTTTTCTGAACGCTTCCACATATCCTCGTGTTCAGTATTTGTAACTTGATTTTCCATTGTTTGTAAATTTGAGTCAAATGTAATGGAGGAATTTGTGCTGCACAATAGCAAATAGGCGGGATTACACGGGCAGGCGGTGAATGGTACCGCGGAGGCGGTAAAAAAAATTAATTTAAAGACGGGTCGAATGAAAAATCAGTAAATGCTTTATAACCAGGATTAATCTTAACAAGCTCTTCTCCCCACAGTTCCTGTGATGCAACATGTACCAGCTTATTATAATCTTCGGTTTTTTTAAACCACATATCGTTTTCAATTTCCTGGTCTAACTGCCCTTCACCCCAACCACTATAGCCAATATAAAAACGAACCTGATCATGATTTACCTCGCCGTTCTCAATCATTTTCGACAGATCAAAGAAATTACCGCCCCAATATACATCATCTACAATATGCTGACTGTCACTTAATTTTAAACCTAATGTATGTGTATAAAATAGCTGATTGGGAGAGACCGGTCCTCCTTCAAACAATGGAAAATGAGCATTTTTTAAATGTGGGAAAATATCTCTTAATAACATGCCATGTGATTTGTTAGCTATAAAACCAAGGCTTCCTTCGTTATTATGCTCGCACATGTATATGACGGAGCGCTTAAAATGTCCGTCCTGCAAAAATGGTTTGGCAATTAATATATCTCCTGCTTTTATCAAAAATAAAGTCTATATTTTATGTAAATTTACAAAAAAATGGAACAATCAAACCGACATATTTCTGACTTAAGAGAGGATTTTATGAAAGGCCAACTTTCAGAAAATGTGATTGCCAAAACACCTTCTATTCAATTTAATAACTGGATGACGGAAGCCATTGTTGGTAAAGTGGCCGAAGTGCAGGCTTTCAATTTATGTACGGTCAACAAACTCAATAAACCGTCATCACGTATTGTTTATTTAAGAGAATTTGGAAACGACATTTTCTACTTTTACACAAATTACAATTCGCGAAAAGCCATTGATATTTCATCGAATAAGAATATCAGCATGACATTTTTTTGGCCGGAGCTCGAACGACAAATACGCATTGAAGGAACAATTGAATTTGCTGAAAAAGAAAAAAGTGATGCGTACTTTAATCAACGTCCCACCGAATCTAAGATTGGCGCATGGAGTTCTCCTCAAAGTAAAATTATTTTGAATCGGGAAATTTTAGAAAAATTGGTATTAGAGCATACAACTCAATTTAAGGATAAAGAAATTGTCCGTCCTGATTTTTGGGGAGGCTATAAAATAACGGCAAACTATTATGAATTCTGGCAAGGACGCAAAAGCAGACTGCACGACCGAATTGCCTTTTCACTAGAAAACAACATTTGGAAAATTGAACGATTAGCACCCTAAATAAATTATTTCAGACTTCTGGTTTAACGTTATTTAAACCAGAAATTTCAATCACATAACTACAAACAAGCCATGAACAAACAAGAAAAAATAAAAAACTTCGACCCAAACAGTGTAGGTGATGTAAACGCCAATATGTTTGGTCTCCCATTTACCGTATCTGAATCTGAAACGGTTTTAATTCCTGTTCCATGGGAAGTAACAGTTAGTTACGGCGGTGGAACCATCGATGGTCCCCAGCAAATATTTGATGCCTCTTTTCAGGTTGACCTATATGATCCAATTGTAAAGGATGCCTGGAAAATGGGCATTGCGATGGATACGATCAGTGAAGAATTAAGAGAGAAAAGTGAGATCTATCGCCCAGTTGCCGAAATTATTATTGACAGACAAAGTAATGGAGAGCCTTCATCAGAAATTGATGAAATAAAAGACATTAACAAAGTTTGCACGGAGATGAATGCCTGGGTAAAACAACGAGCTTTGTATTTTTTAAGACAAAATAAAAGTGTAGGATTAATTGGCGGCGACCACTCTACCCCTTTAGGTATGATGCAAGCATTAAGCGAGCACGTGGGCGAATTTGCTATTTTGCAAATTGATGCGCACGCCGATCTACGAGTTGCTTATGAGGGTTTTGAATTTTCTCATGCCTCCATTATGTACAATGCCTTAAAAATAGACAATGTTAAAAAATTGGTTCAGGTTGGTATTAGAGATTACTGCCAGGCCGAATTGGACATCATCCATAATTCTAACGGCCGTGTTAAAACATTTTTCGACAGAGACATAAAACAACAGGAATACAAAGGTAAAACATGGGACGCCATTTGTAAGGAAATTGTAGAAGAACTACCTCAAAATGTGTACCTGAGTTTTGATATTGATGGTTTGGATCCAAAATTATGTCCGGGCACCGGAACTCCGGTTGCCGGTGGTTTTGAAACGGATCAGGTGTTGTATTTGTTGGAACAGGTTGTTGCCGCGGGCAAAACATTCATCGCTTTCGACATTAATGAAGTGGGCGGTGAAGATGAGTGGAATGCAAATGTGGCTTCGCGTTTGCTGTATCGAATTGCAAACATGGCGGCTTATAGTCAAGGTAAAAAAGTTTAAAAAAACCTGGTGTTCCGCCCTGCATAAAGGGTTATGAGATCAGTACGCCTATATCAATTAGTAGCAGTGCTTTTGGTGTTGCAATCGTGTTTACGCCCTCTTCGTTCATTTCAGCGCACGCCGCAACCGGCACCACCTGATTACAGTAATGAAAGATACTGGGCAGCTTTGCCGGAAAAATACGATAGCGCTGATTTTCAACTGAAGGAGTACGGAATTATTGACAATCAGAAAAATGCTAAAGCAGATCTGTTTTTTATTATTCCTTCCAATTACGTATCAGGCACTAAATGGAATGTAAGCCTTGATGATTCTATCGCAAATCGCGAAACGGATACTTTGTTTTGTAGATTACTAGCCAGCGCATTTAATGAAAGTTGTAAAATATATGTCCCCAGATATCGAACTGCGGTTTTATATTCTTACTTCACCCCTATCAAAAAAAATTCAAAAGCAGCATTCGACCTTGCTTACCAGGATGTGAGAAACGCATTTCAATACTATCTAAAGTATTATAATAAAGGCCGACCGATCGTTATTGCCTCTGATAGTCAGGGGACTGACTATGCCGTTAGATTACTAAAAGAATTTTTCGATAATGAAAATAGTAATGGACTTAAAAAGCAATTGGTAGAAGCGTATTTAATTGGAATGCCTGTTTATGACACAACATTTAAAGTGATCAAGCCATCCTCATACCCAACGCATACCGGGGGGTTTGTAACCTGGAACAGTGTCACGCATCATACCAATACGTTTTATGGTCGTCCAGTTGGAACTATAGTGGGAGTAAATCCGTTGAACTGGAAAATGGACACCACACATGTTGCTGCATCAGAAAATAAAGGTAGTTTGCCAATGACCGCTAATAAAATAGATATGGGTGTTGCTGATGCAAAACTCGCCAGATCAGGATTTTTATGGGTGAGTAAACCTGACAGAACAGAATTGGAATACCCCGACATTCATTCATTTTACTATCATAAAAATGATTACTTGTTTTTTTACGCTAACATTCGTGAAAATGTGAAAGTACGGGTGGAACAATTCTTAAAAGAAAGAAGTAAACACTAATATGTATATTTAATAGTGTCGTTTCAATTAATAAAATGTAAATCCAATGTTTATTCCCAAACCATCCAGACTTCGGTTATAATTTTGTTCATGGCTTTTAGCATTGGAGAGGTGATTATAGCAAGGCCCTAACTTTAAATTACATTGCCTGGATAAAAAAAACTCAATAGACGGGCCACCCCAAAACGCATAATTGAGGGCATTATTTGGATACTCCGGAAATAAGTACATCACTCTTCCTTTACCTTCCAAAAACAACTTGAATTTTGCCCTTTTTAAAACGTTTATCTGAACATCAGGCCCTAAGCCCAGGCCAATGGAACTATATTCCGGTCCCCATACTTTCATGATGCTGAGGCCACCACCTGCAAAAAAATAAGGACCTTTGCCAAATACAGCCCCTGCATCAAGCGACGAAATGTAATTTTCCTGTGGCACGTTCACTTCCTTCGTATTATTTAAGGAAATGTAAATGTTTCGTTGTGCTGACGCTGTTATATAAATGCATAATCCAACAAATGCAAATAATAAGCGGATATGATACTTTGTTTCCATATAAATCAAAAACTAATCTTTGATTATATATATCAAACCAAATGCCTGTAGAAATTTAAAGCTTATTGAAATCAGATATGAAGCCGGCTAATAACGATATATTAACCGTTTCAATGGGATGCTTGGTAAACGGCAGCATATACATGAAACCTGATTTTAGTTGTTTGTAAACAGCGATAGTTTCTTCGGCCGAAACCATTGAATCTTTGTCGGCTAACCCAATCAATACCCTATTGTGGATTGAAGAAAAATCGTTTACGGATAACGTGTTTGTGATTCCCAGTCCGATCATCATGTCAGCTGTTTTTTGGAGAAGCAGCTCCCAGTCTTGCCCATGACGTTTTTGCAAGGTTTCAGCAAATCGAGGCACTTTTTCGATGATCGTTTTAGGATCCAATGATTTAATTTCTTTTTGCGATATTTCAGGAGACCACTCGAATTTTGTACCAAGTGTTATAATATTTCCTAACAATTCAGGCTGTTGATGAGCCAAATGCAGGGCGACATAACCACCCATACTATAACCAAAAACAATAGGCTTAGATAAATTATTATCAAATATAAATTGCTTTAATTCGGAAGAAAATTGCTCAATGCTGAAATTGTTTTGAAAAGGGACTTGTCCATGTCCTGAAAAATTTAAGGTGTAAACCACATAATCATATTGTTTTAAAGCAACAGCCAAAGGTTCTAATTGATCTTTTGCGCCAATGGCTCCGTGAAGAAGGATAATAGATTTCATGTAAAATATTTGTCAAGTTCGAGCGTAGTCGAGAACCTTATATATATTTTAGAACGCTTCTCGACTACGCTCGAAGTGACATAACGAGAAGTAACAGTGAAAAACCAATTAGGCTTTCGCTTTAAATTTATTGATGGCATTTACTGTAAACTCTGACAAAACCAATGTTCCGCTCATGCCTGCTCTTTCAATTAATAGCGTATCCCAGTTTTCCGTTCCCTCCCACATAATTTTTTTCAACATCATCATCGCTTCGGGATTACTAGTTGCTAATTTTTGCGCCAAAATTTGAATACTTTTATCCATTTCTCCGGCGGTTTCAAATACTTCGGCGTATAACCCTTTATCTTTAGCCCATTGTGCTGTTTGCCATTCAGTAGCGTTTATGGTTAACTGGCAAAAAGCCGAAGTTCCAACTTTACGCTCAACAGCAGGTCCAACCACAAAAGGCCCGATCCCAACTGCCAGCTCAGATAATTTTATGGAAGCTGCGTCTGTAGCAAACGTATAATCTGCACTTGATGCAATACCTACTCCGCCGCCCACAGCTTTTCCTTGTACACGGGCAATAATAAACTTAGGCGCTTTACGCATGGCATTAATTACCAATGCAAAACCCGAAAAGAATTTTAATCCTGTATCAATATCTTTAATGGAGATTAACTCATCAAAGCTGGCGCCTGCACAAAATGTTTTATCGCCCTCGCTTTGTAATACTATAACTTTAGCTGAATCATCTTTTCCTAATTTTTCAATTTCAGCGGCTAAGTTTCTTAATTGAACTCCCGGCATTGAATTACTTTGAGGATGAAAAAAAGTAATAGTTCCAATACCATTCTCGACTGTTGATTTGATAGTGCCTTCCATGATGATTATGCTAAAATTGTAACCGGATTTTCTAAATAAATTCTAAGTGTTTGCAAAAATGCTGCACCTGTAGCGCCGTCAACGGTTCGGTGATCACATGCTAATGTAACTTTCATCACATTACCGGGAACAACCATTCCGTTTTTTACAACCGGAACCTGTTTGATGGCTCCTACCGATAAGATACAAGATTCGGGCGTGTTGATGATGGACGTGAACTCGTCAATACCAAACATACCTAAATTGGATACGGTAAATGTGTTTCCTGCCCAATCGGCCGGTTGTAATTTTTTATCTTTAGCGCGTTTGCCAAGATCTTTAACCTCAGCGGAGATTTGCGATAATGTTTTTTGATCCGCAAAACGAACTACCGGAACCAATAAGCCATCCTCAACGGCAACTGCCACTCCAATATGAATATGCGAATACGTTCTGATCGTATCTCCCAACCAGCTTGAATTTACTTTTGGATGTTTGCGTAAAGCTGCGGCGCAAGCTTTAATGACCAAATCATTAAAGGATACTTTTGTATCAGGAATTGCATTGATAGCAGTGCGGGACGCCATAGCATTATCCATATCCACTTCAATGGTTAAATAAAATGCCGGAGCGCCGTTGGTACTTTCCAATAAACGCTTGGCAATAACTTTGCGCATTTGAGAAGCGGGCTCGTCAGTATAACTTTCAGTACCCGGAACAAATGAGTTACCGCTACCTGTTGATTTAGTTGTAGCCGCTGCTTGTTGTTGTGGTTTATAATTTTCAATATCAGATTTAGTCACGCGGCCGTTGTCGCCACTACCGGTTACTTTTGAAATATCAATTCCTTTTTCTTTCGCTAATGCTTTAGCTAAAGGAGATGCTTTAATTCTTGAATCAGAAGAAGAGCTATCTCCAGATTTTTCTGAGGACGTTACTTGTTGTTTTTCTGATTTATCAGATGTAGTGGTTGTTTCAGTTTTCTTATCTTCTGATGCCGGTTTTTTTCCGCCGTTACCGATAGCAGTTAAGATAGCCTTAACGTCTTCATCACCTTTTCCTAAAATAGCTAATACACTATCTACGGGAACAGATTGTTTTTCTTCAACACCGATGTGTATTAACACACCGTGCTTTATCGGTGGCAATGTCAGCTAACAGCTCGCCGCTTTTTACTTTGTCTCCTACTTTCTTGTGCCATTTTTCAATTACACCGTCTGTCATAGTATCACTTAGTTTCGGCATTCTTACAACTTCAACGCCAGCAGGAATTTCAGCTTTTGATTCAGATTTTTCTTCTTTATCGTCAGCTTTAGGAGTTTCCTTTTTTACTTCAGTTTTTTGATCTTTACTTTCTGATTTTTCTTCTGAAGGCTTTGACTTTTTTTCTCCATCACCAGACAAAAGACCTGAAATATCTTCGCCTTCTTTTCCTAAAATAGCAATGATCGAATCAACGGGCACTGCCTGTTTTTCCTGCACCCCAATGTGTAATAAAACACCATCCTGAAAAGATTCGAATTCCATGGTTGCTTTATCAGTTTCGATGTCGGCCAGTAATTCGCCACTTTTAACTTTATCCCCAACTTTTTTATGCCATTTGGCTATTACGCCATCTGTCATGGTATCACTTAATTTGGGCATTCTTACTACTTCAGCCATACGGTATTAGTTTTGTAATGAGTTCTAATATTTATTTAACTAAAAACTATTCGTTTATATAAGGATAGTTTGGTTCAGCATACACATCTTTGTATAACTCTTCCGGTTCAGGATAAGGACTTTCTTCAGCAAACTGAACAGACTCATCCACTAATGCTTTTACGCGTGCTTCTGCCGCTTCAATCTCTGCATCGTTGATCCAGTTATTAGCAATTAATGTATTTAGTACTTTTTGAATAGGATCCTGAGTTTGATATTCTTTTACCTCATCTTTTGTTCTGTATGTTTGCGCATCGCTCATCGAGTGACCTTTGTAACGGTAAGTTTTCATTTCTAAAAATGTTGGTCCGTCACCTCTTCTTGCTCTGGCAACTCCTTCCTCCATGGCTTCATGAACTGCTTCAACGTTTAATCCATCAACAGGTTTTGAAGGCATATCATAGGCTAAACCTAATTTCCAAAGATCGTGTACATTACTGGTACGTTCTACCGAAGTTCCCATAGCATACATATTATTTTCCACAATAAAAATAACAGGTAATTTCCAGGTCATAGCCATGTTGAAAGCTTCATGTAAAGCGCCCTGACGAACAGCGCCATCGCCCATGGAACACACACACACATTGTCATTACCAGCGTATTTATCAGCAAATGCAATGCCGGCACCTAAAGGAATTTGTCCGCCAACGATACCATGCCCACCAACAAAATTATGTTCTTTACTAAAAATATGCATAGATCCACCTTTACCTTTGCAGCAGCCGGTGATTTTGGCATACATTTCGGCCATAATATATTTTGGATGCATACCTAAACCAATACCATGTGCGTGACAACGGTAAGCCGTAATATGTTTATCTTCTTTTTTAGTGGCGCTTACAGTGCCCGCCACAATGGCTTCCTGCCCGATATACAAATGGCAAAAGCCTTTGATTTTTTGTTGAACATAAACCTGACCTGTTTTTTCTTCGAACTTACGCATCAATAACATCGACTCGTACCATTTAAGGTATTGTTCTTTTGAAAATTTTTTCTTTTTTTCAGCTGTTTTAGCCATAGAAGTTACAATTTAATAAGGTACAAAAATAACAGAATTTGTGTAAAAGAAAAGCCCAAAATAAGAGCTAAATTATAGATACTTTTTGCTAAACATCAATGGTAATAAACTTTCAATGCTTTTTGCGATAAATACTTGTCCCTTTTCGCCCGACATTATGATCCTGATCGGATTTCCAGACTTGTTTTCATATTCCGCAATAACCTGCCTGCAGCCTCCGCATGGTGATAAAGGTTCGGTAACTACCACATTTTTTGACTTTACGGCAACTGCTACTGCTTTTATCGCTATGCCCGGATACTGGGAAGAAGCATAAAAAATAGCCACCCTTTCCGCACATAATCCACTGGGATAAGCGGCATTTTCCTGGTTATTACCAGCAACAATTTTTCCGTTTTCGAGTAGAACCGCTGCTCCAACATGAAAATTTGAATAAGGGGCATAAGCCGTTTTTACCATTTTTTGTGCGGCCAAGAGTAATTCAGCGTCTTTTTTATCGAGATCTTTAGATGAATTGTAAACATCAAACTCAGTTAATATGGATAATTTGGATACTTTAGATTTTGGCATAAGTGCAGGTTAATAAAAAAGAAAGGTAAGAAAGAAAACGAAGTTCATCAATCTTTCAGGCTTTTCTTTTTGGATTGTCTTTTATAAAAGCGTCCCAGCCTGAATAGGACTTTTTTGCGCCACCAGCGGCAGTTTTATTTTGAAAATAATGACAAACAGCTGCGCCTAAGGCATCCGTTGCATCCATGTATTTATCTTCGTTTTTAAAATTGAGCAGATTTTCAAGCATGGCCGCCACCTGCTCTTTTGAAGCATTTCCATTTCCTGTAACACTCATTTTAATTTTCTTTGGAGAGTATTCTGTCATGGGGATGTTTTTAGACAAAGCAGCGGCAATCGCAACTCCCTGAGCTCTCCCAAGCTTCAACATCGATTGAACATTTTTACCAAAAAAAGGGGCTTCAATGGCTAATTCATCCGGTTTATGCTCTTCAATTAAAACAACAACACGTTCAAATATTTTTTTCAATCTATCCGAATGCTCATCCAATTTATCCAGCTTAATCACTCCCAAAGTAATTAAAGACAATTTATTGTTTTGAATATGGATCAATCCATAACCCATTATCAAGGTTCCCGGGTCAATTCCTAATATAATCCTATCGCTATTTATCAATTGATTTTTTATGATACAAATGTAAAATAAAAAACCCTCTGTTATTCACAGAGGGTTTTTAAATTACGAGTATACGCTTACTTAAAAATGTTTATATAACCCTGTTGTTTATACTCGGTAGCGTCAAAACCTGTTGCAGTTAATATAAAGAAGAATGTACCATCGTTTACATTACTGCCATCCCATGTTCCATTTACACCCGAAATATTAGCTACTTTGGTTCCCCAACGGTTAAATATATCACAATTCAGATCTTTTATGCCAGTAGTTGTGATTCTGAATATATCATTTTTACCATCGCCGTTTGGAGTGAAAACATTAGGAACAATGATCGAAGAATTTTCAAACACATCAATCGAAAGCGTTGCTGTAGCCGTACAGCCGCCACCATTACTTACGACAAGTAGTACCGTGTAGGTTCCGGTAGAATTATATGTATGGTCGGGATTTGTTAATGTCGAGGTGTTATTATTATCGTCCCCAAAATTCCAGGAATAAACATTTCCTACGCCCGGCGTTTGATTTGTAAAATTAACTAATAAGGGTGCTGTACCGGAAGTTGGGTTGGCAGTAAACGCAGCTGTTACAGCTACAGAAGTAACAGTTATAGTAGATGTATTTGTACAGCCACTCACATTATCTGTAACGGTTACAACGTAATCTCCGGCAGAACCTGCAATCGGATTAGATGTTGTAGCACCGGATAAAATTGTTCCGTTGGATGTGGCCCAGCTAAATGTTACGTTTGTAGAAGTTGCCCCTATCGAAACCGATGGCGATCCGCATGGTATAGTTGTATTTGAAGTTGCCACTGTTGGATGTATGGTATTTCCATTTACAGTAAAACCAGATATTGCAGTAGCCGTACAACCGGTTGCCGCATTTAGTACAACTACATTATAAACGCCAGCTGCTGTCGCTGTTTCACTCGAACTTCCTGTATTTCCACTCGGCGACCATGTATAAGAGTAAGTTGCAGCAGTAGGAGTTGTAGTTGCCACAAGTACAACTGCAGCACTTGCACAAGTAATAACGCTGTTGGTTGAAGTAGCGCTGATAGATACAACCGGAATATTTGTGTCAGCATCAATATGTGAAGTTGATGTATTTGTGCATCCGTTAGCTGCATCAAGTACGGTTACGCTGTAATCTCCGGCTGTGTTAACGGTTACTACGCCTGTACCCTGACCCGAAACCAATGCTCCGGTCCATGTATAAGTTATACCCGACGTTGGATTTGTTGTAGTTGATATAACCGCCGTAGGTGCAGCGCAAGTTAATGTTTGTGTACCTGTAATGGATACAGACGGAATTGTTGTATTAGTTGTGACAATGACCTGAACTGGTGTTGAACAGTTACTTAAGGTATTTGTCACGGTACAGATATAAGTGTTAGGACTATTGAATGTTGCCATATCTCCGTTTACTGATATAGTTGCCGGCGGCACATTCCATGTGTAAGTAACATCTGTATTCGGAGTACTCGTAACCGTTACAGATTGTGTGGCATTATTACAGTTAATCGCTAAAGCTGTAGACGTAATAGTTGCTGTTGGAGCTCCGGCATTAGGAGCGATATCTACTGTTGAAGCAATAGTGCAACCGTTTGAAGGATCCGTAACTGTTAATGTATAAATACCTGCTGAACAAGCTGCAGAAGATAACGCTGTTGCCGGTCCGCAAACACTAGCTCCTGTCCAGCTTATTGTAGCGTTAGTAGGCGTAGCAACACTACCATTTAATGCAATAGATGGAGACGCGCAGGTTAATGTTTGACTTGTACCCGCACTAACACCAGTAGGCGTAACCGTGTTTTGGATTACAGATGATATTGCGGTATTTGTACAACCATTCACAGGATCCACAATTGTTAAAGTACAAGGTCCGGGAACAGATACAGAAATAACTGGCGTAGTAGCTCCTGTATTCCATAAATAAGTAACATTTGTTGGCGTTGACGTACCTGTTAACGTAACTGATGTAACAGAACAGGTTAATATTCCCGACACACTGATCGTAGCTGTAGGAGCTGTAGTATTAGTTGTAACAACAACCTGAACCGGCGTTGAGCAATTACTTATAGTATTAGTTACTGTACATATATATGTATTAGGGCTATCAAAAGTTGCCATATCGCCACTTGCTGATACACTTAATGGAGGTGTATTCCATGTATAGGTAACATCAGTATTGGGCGTACTGGTAACGGTTACAGATTGTGTAGTATTAAAGCAGTCAATTATTAAAGCAGTAGATGAAATACTTGCTGTTGGTGCACCGGCATTAGGAAAGATTTCAACTGTTGAAGTTGAAACGCAACCATTGGCGGCATCCGTTGCAGTTAATGTATAAACTCCGGCAGAACATGCAGCTGAAGAAAGACTTGTAGATGTTCCGCAAACTCCTGCCCCTGCCCAACCGATTGTGGCATTGGTAGGAGTAGTAATACTTCCATTTAATGTTACCGACGTGGATGCGCACGTTAATGTTTGATTTGTGCCTGCATTTAAACCGGTTGGAGCTACTGTATTTTGCGCTACTGACGTTGTGGTTGAAAATGTACATCCATTAGAACTATTAAGAACCATTAATGAATAGGTACCGGCACTGCCCGACGCAGAGGTTGATTGTGTGTTTGCGCTTCCAATATTTCCACTTCCCGGGGCAGTCCAGGTATAATTCATGCCTGCTAATGTTGAATTCAAGTTTACTGAACTTGATGTACAGGTAAGAGTTCCTGTTGTACTTGCCGTAGTTGTAGGTACAGTGGTATTTTGCACAACGGCCTGGTTGCCTATTGTAGTGCATGAGTTGGTTGTATTAGTCACTGTGTAACTATATGACCCGCCCTGCGATACAGTAATCGTTCCTGTTGTGCTTCCTGAGGTAATAACCGGTCCTGACCATGCATAAGAAACAGGTGTGGTTGTAGAAGAAATACTTACGGTGACTAATGTATTAGTACATGATAAAGAACTTGTTACGGGAGTAAGTACTACAGAAGGTGCTCCCGCACTAGGAGAAACCATTACAGTTGATGTTGCTGTGCATCCGTTTAAAGGGTTTGTAGCTGTTAAAGTATAAGTTCCAGCTCCGCATGCTAATGAATTTAAACTTGTAGCGGAACCACAAACACTTGCACCTGTCCAGTTTACAGCGGCGTTAGTTGGAGTAGTTACACTACCATTTAATGCAACAGATGCCGATGCGCACGTTAACGCTGTATTTGCACCGGCGCTGACACCAGTGGGTGCAACTGTATTTTGATTGACGATAGTTGTTGTGGTATAAGTACAGCTATTTGTTGGATTAATAACCGCTAAGGTATATGTACCCGACATACCTGACCCTGTAGTTGATTGGGTATTTACACTACTTACGCTTCCCCCGGCAGGAGCCGTCCAGGTGTAGTTCATTCCTGCAAGTGTTGAAGTCAAGTTCACCGAACCTGAAGTACAGGTGAGAGTTCCTGTTGTGCTCGCCACGGAGGTTGGCGTTGTTGTATTTTGTATAACTGCTGTAGTTGCCAAAGCCGTGCAAGAATTTACAGTACTAGTAACAATTAATGTATAGGTCCCTGGCGCTGTGGCAGTTGCATTTTGCGAAGTTGTACTTCCGCTAAATCCTGCACCACTCCATTGATACGACACACCGGTGGCCGGTCCTCCGGTTAAAGCTGCTGTAGTTGTAGCACACGTTAATGTAGTTGAGTTAGACGCGGTTGGTGAGGGCGGTGTTAAATTTTGAGATACAACAGTTGTAGCTTGTGCTGTACAACTAGTCACGGCATCAGTTACTTTTAATGTATATGTTCCCGATGCGGTACCTATTGCATTTTGTGATGTTGTCCCTCCGGTAAAACCTGGTCCACTCCATTGATAACTTACGCCTGAAGCAGGCCCGCCGGTTAGAGCAACGGTCGATACTCCACAAGTTAACGTTGTTGAGTTAGAAGCGGTTGGCGAGGGCGGGGTTATATTTTGAGACACAACAGTTGTTGCTTGGGCAGTACAGCTATTAACCGTACTTGTAACCTTTAATGTATAAGTTCCCGGCGCCGTACCGATTGCATTTTGTGAGGTTGTTCCACCGCTAAATCCCGGGCCGCTCCATTGATAGGTTACTCCTGAGCCAGGTCCGCCTGTTAAAGGAACTGTTGTATTTGTGCATGTTAATGTTGAGCTATTTGATGCTGTAGGCGAAGGGGTGGTTGTATTTTGTGTAACCGCTGTAGTAGCCTGGGCGGTACAGCTATTTACAGTACTTGTTACAACTAATGTGTATGTACCCGCTACTGTTGCTGTTGCATTTTGAGAAGTTGTTCCTCCACTAAATCCTGCCCCACTCCACTGATACGTTACGCCTGTTCCAGGTCCACCGGTTAAAGCAACAGTTGAATTGGCGCAATTTAAAGTGGAGCTATTTGAAGCTGTAGGTGTAGGCGGGGTTGTATTTTGTGTAACCGCTGTAGTTGCTTGCGCCGTGCAGCTATTTGCAGTATTGGTTACAACTAACGTATAAGTACCTGGTGCTGTTGCCGTTGCATTTTGAGAAGTTGTGCCTCCACTAAAGCCTGGTCCACTCCATTGATAAGTCACACCTGCTCCTGGTCCACCGGTTAAAGCAACAGTTGAATTGGCGCAATTTAAAATTGAGCCGTTTGAAGCTGTAGGGGACGGAGCCGTTGTATTTTGTAAAACCGTTGTTACCGCAGTGCCGGTACAGCCATTCGTGACATCGGTTACCGTTAACGTGTAATTACCCGGCGCTGTTGCTGTCGCATTTTGAGAAGTTGTTCCTCCGCTAAACCCTGGCCCACTCCATTGGTAAGTAACCCCGGAAGCGGGTCCACCTAATAATGCCGCTGTGGCAATACTACAAGATAACGTTGTGGAATTGGATGCCGTTGGTGTAGGTGGCGTTGTATTTTGAGTCACAGCAACAGTAGATACCGTTGACGTACAACCTGCCGATGTTACTGATAAACTATACGTACCGGGAGCATTAACCGTTGGAGTAGCTGTTGTTCCGCCACCAGTAATTCCAGGTCCCGACCAAGCATATGTTCCACCTCCTGAACCAGACAAAACCGCTGTAGTAGCTGCGCAGGTTAATGCTGCGCCGGAGCCTGCATTAGCAGTTGGTAAATTAACAACCGTTACTGTCGCTGGTGTAGAAGCGCCACTTGTACATCCGCCCGTTGAATATATAACTGAATATGATGTTGTTGACCCTGGAGACACTGAAATACTCTGAGTGTTTAATCCGCCGGGCGACCAGGTATATGTACCTCCGGATGTTGTAGGAGTAGCCGTTAATATAGCCGATTGTCCGGCACAAACGGATGGAGAATTTACAACCGGAGCAAGAACCCCAAGCGTTGCGCCGCCAAATAAAATATTGAACCCCGCACCGCCTGCAGTCCAGTTATTCACCATCAACATATAGGTTTGACCCGCGGTCACATTCATCGGAGCAACCCAACCATTTCCAAAAACATCTTCCGAATTATCGATTGCTCCGCTTCCTAAACCTGTAAAACTCGAATTTGCGGCATATGAACATCTCACCGGTGCGCCTAAAGAACCACAAACAGGGTTTGGGCCGAAAACAGCAAAGTCAAAATCCTCTGTGTTTACGTTTGGATCGATTGTAAACGTTAAAGCTCCAGTTGTAGCAGCTGTAAAAGTATACCAATTCGAATAATTTTCACCTGTTACGCAATTTGAGCCACCGCACCCTTCTGTAGGATTTAATCCGGGTCCGTTTGAAATATCATTAAACCCTAAATTAGAACAAATAAATGTAGAAGCACATGCATCAGAGTTTCCCGTAGCTTGAGCGGTAGTACAAGACACGCAAGATAAGGATGCTGTAAAGCCAGCGTAATTAATTATATTATCTGAATTAAAACGGAAAGTTAAACAGCCCGAAGTATTGTTTGCAGTATAACTAAAAGGAACTGCAGGTGTTCCCCAAATTTGTCCACCCGCAGCAGCAGGGGCGCCGTTAAACACCGCACTGTTTTGTGCAGGCCCGTTTCCAACCGTAACAAAATCATATCCTAATTCTGTGTCAAATGCGGTAAATGTAACCCGTAAGCAGTTTCCGGGCGTTGTTGGACAAAACGTTTGATAGATTTGATTGACATTATTGGGATATAGCCCAGCTCCACCCGGATCCAATAGAGTACCGGAACAGGTACCCATCGGACAACCACCACAATACGTTGATTGTACACCAACCGACGGTAAAATAAACGTCTGTGAGAATGATAAAGAAAAAACAAACAAAAATGACAGTGTAAATATTTTTTTCATATGTATAATTTTTTTAAGAAATGTATTGAATCCTTAACCAGGTTATTTGGCAATTTTACCAGAGGCTGGCATTATTAAAACTTTATCAGCTTCCATTTTATTGAAAGAATAAAGCACCAACGGCAAACCTGACGCTTCATCAAATACCAACACATACTCATCCACCTTTCGTTGAGAAAAGTATTTAGCCATGTCGATTTTCTCAAACTGTTCGGCAGTATAGGGCTTATGTTCAGAAATCTCAAATGATTTTGAATAAAGATAATCCAGAGACTTTAGCTTCTCCGGATATTTATTCAACTCCTCTCTTTGCAAAGGAGAATAGTTTTTTTCAATCATGATCTCTGTCAATTTTGAAACAGGTATACTGTATTTTCCCGTTTGAGAAAATCCATAAAAAGACAATACCGTACAAAAAATGAAAACAATTTTTTTCATAATAAAATTTTTGAAGTTAACTCTAAGCTAATTTAGGTCAAATTCTATTCCTTTTAACAGTATTTTAACATTTATGGCTTAATAATGAGCCAATTAAGTGTTTCGACTAGGGAAATACCTAATTCAGATAGTGAGAAAAACAATTGCGTTCTGATAAACATAAAAATCACTTAAAGGAATAAGTAAAGTTTTATAAACTCCCTGAGTTAATCAGGGATTATTTCATATTCCACCTCATATTAATTCGTAGATTTATTTTTTACAATTCTGACAGGTGACTTCAAAAAAAATACTGACTTTAAGTGTTAAACTGGTTATTGGCCTTATCAGCTTTTGGATTATCTATTCCCGTTTAAATGCTATCCCTCATTTAAAAGAGCAATGCATATCCTGGTTTAGCTCTCCTTCAATGTATCTGATTTTATGTTTGGTTTTAATTTTAATGCCCGTAAACTGGGGTATTGAGAGCTTTAAATGGAAGATTATAACGCGCCGGATAGAATCGATATCTTATTCAACAGCTCTAAAATCAGTATTTTCAGGTATATGTGTTGGTAATATAGCGCCCGGAAGAGCGATGGAGTTTTTGGCAAAAATCATTTTCTTCAAATTTGAAAACAGGCCAAGCATTACCATTTTACATTTTATAAATGGAATGTTTCAAATGTTAATTACAGTAACTGTAGGCATAATTTCTATAGCATACAAACTTAGTGACACTACCGAAAGTTCTGGTTTCATATATTTCGTTTTGGCAGGCGGGTTATGTATGGTGCTGTTCTTTTGCTGGGCAATTTTTAATGTGTCGTTTATCCAGCAGAAATTAAAGTTTATCAAATGGTTTAAAAAAATGGACCACACCCAACACATTCATTTTTCAAAAACGCTCATTATCAAATTACTTTTATTGTCTGTTTTGCGCTATTTTATTTTCACACTACAGTTCTACCTTATCTATAAAGCTTTATCTCCCCATAACGATATGCTTCAGGTTTTCATGAGCATCGCCGCTTACTTTATGCTTACCAGCCTTATTCCCATGATTAGCGTTATTGAGCCGGCCATCAGAGCTGCCATTGCCTTATTTGTGTTTAATAATGCTGGAGATAACACTGTTACAGTAGTGCTTTCTTCTACCTTTGTTTGGATAATCAACGTGGTTGTACCTAGTACTGTTGGATACATTATCATTCTAAAAGAAAAAATAGATTTTAGATCTGCCGGTGCTAATTGAGTTATATATATTTGCTTTTATCATTGTTGCCTACGGCACCTTTACAACTCTTGCGATTATTGGGTTTGGAAAGCTTCCTCATTCGGTAAAAGAAACACCGGAAGAGCCCTATTTTATTTCCATTGTTATTTCGGCCCGTAATGAAGCGGATACTATTGAGGAGTGCCTTCATCAAATCATCAAACAAAATTTCCCCAAACATCTTTTTGAACTGATCTTAATAGATGATGCATCTGAAGATTCAACGTATAACCTTGCCTTAAAAACGTTAGAGAACTCCGAAATAACGTATCAGATTTACAGGCAATTGTCTCACAAAGGCAAAAAATATAACATAAGTGAAGGCATTCAAAAATCAAACGGATCAGTGATCATTACGTCTGATGCCGACGTGATATACAGAAATCCTCACTGGCTATTAACCATTGCCCGTTATTTCAAACATTCCAATCCGGATATGCTTGTTATGCCGGTTGATTTTGAAACCACCCCCGGATTTCTTGCCAGATTTCAAATTATCGAAAATCTTGCGCTCACAGCAATCGCAGCGGGTTACACGGGTATTCAAAAACCTTTTATGTGTAGTGGCGCTAATCTTGCCTTTAAAAAAATGGCCTACGACCGGGTATCGGGTTACCAATCACACATGCATATTTCATCAGGAGAGGATGTGTTTTTACTCGAAGATCTAAAGAAAACAAACTCACGTATCCATTACTTATTGATGAGAGAATTGATCATTAAAACGAAAGCGGCAACTTCTTTTACAGGCCTGTTTCAGCAACGCGTTCGTTGGGCTTATAAGGCAAAATATAATTCAAATGCATTAAATTTATTTGCCGGATTCATTATATTAGCGGCAAATGTACTATTTCTGGCTTTGTTAGTCGCAATCCTCAAAAAGTCAGTCATTATACCTTATTTATCGATTTTTGTGACTGCAAAGTGTGTTTTTGATTTTTTGTTGCTATTTTTAGCTTCAAATTTTTTAGGGCGCTCAAAATACATTTGGTGGCTTATTCCTTTTGAATGCATATATTGGGCCTATGCTTTAATTGTTGGAACTGCTTCCTTATTTTTGAAACCCCTTTGGAAAGGAAAAAAAATTAACTAATTGCTACTAAAGAAAAAACATACTAATTATACCTCAGAATCGCTCTCTGTACAAACTTGGCGACGCTTTAAGCGAAATAAATTAGCTATGTTCGGGTTGTATCTAATTATAATAGCCTCTACTATTTCCATCCTTGGCTTTTTAATTACACCGGATTCTTCGCCCTATGCAAATGATCAAAAACCTGAGCTGCATATTAAAAAACCTGGTTTCAAGGCGCAGATGTTGTTGGCCCGGAAAAATGAACTGAGCCATAAATCCAACTGGATAAGTAAAATGATCTTTGGTGAGGTAAGCGATTACTCTTTTATTCCCGCGTATTCTTATTCATTTAAAGGTTTTGATGTCGTAGTTGAGGAATTTACCGGTAATGAGCCAAATAACGGTAATAAGGTTGCCTATAATATGGCTGATATCGTTTATGATGTTAATAATAATTATCCAATCAAAAATGACAGTGCCGCCAGCAAAATTGAATTCTATCAGTTGAGTACGGGGGAAAAATTAAGTTTGAGTACAAGTGAACTTCAAAAATCTATACTTGACAATAACATTAAAGATCGCCGCTATATTTTAGGAACTGACCTGGCTGGTCGTGATTTACTAAGCCGTTTAATGATTGGTACGCGTATCTCCTTATCCGTTGGTTTTATTTCGGTGATTATTTCAATAGTGATTGGAATTTTATTGGGAGCTATGGCCGGCTATTTCAGAGGTTGGATGGATGATGTAATCATGTGGCTCATTAATGTGGTTTGGTCGATTCCAACATTGCTATTGGTAATTGCTATCACATTAGTATTGGGAAAAGGGATTTTACAGGTTTTTATTGCAGTGGGTTTAACCATGTGGGTTGATGTGGCGCGATTGATCCGTGGTCAGATATTAAGTATCCGGGAGAAAGAATTTGTAGAAGCTGGAAGAGCTTTAGGATTTAAGAACATGCGTATTATTTTGGGCCATATTTTACCTAATGTTATGGGACCGGTAATTGTAATTGCAGCCTCTAATTTTGCGGCGGCCATATTAACCGAAGCGGGACTTAGTTTTTTAGGTATTGGCGCCCAACCACCTACTCCATCCTGGGGCGAAATGATTAATGCCCACAGAGGTTATGTGCTGGTTGATGCAGCATACCTTGCTTTTGTGCCAGGGTTAGCCATTATGGTGCTGGTGCTGGCTTTTATGTTGGTAGGAAACGGCTTAAGAGACGCCTTAGATTCCAAATCCTTAGACAGCAAGCCTTTAATGGGTAATTAACAGGGTTTTGACCTTGTTAAAAAACCAACTTACCGCAAATTTTTCGAAAAATTTAGTACTTTTGCCGCCTTATCAATCGCCAGGTTTCATGAAACACGTTTTTATACTACTATGTATTTTTTCAGCTACGCTTTCTTTAGCCCAGACAGGTAAATATATTAGAAAAGGAACCAGGGCTCTTGAAAAAAATAAATTAGAAAAAGCAAAAGAGAATTTTACTAAGGCATATAATCTCGACAAAACCAGCTATGATGGGAATGCTAATTTAGGTTACGTTTTAGCTCAATACATGTTCAAATACGAAGAGGCCCTCCCCTATCTGGAAACGGCCTATAGCAAAACTCCGCTAGATACGTTTCCTGATCTGGTATATGCTTTAGCCAGCTGCTATCAGTATATAGGAGAATCAAAAAAAGCATATGCGCTGTACGACAACTTAATTGTAAAAGCCACGCAGGATAAAGAACAAGACAAACTTTATATCCTCGACCTTCAAAAGCGAAAATCTGATTGTGCTTTTGCAGAAAAAAATAAGGACCTGGTTTTAGATAAAAATATTTATGTAGGAAATTTAGGCTCGAAAGTGAATTCGGAAGTTTCTGAATATGTTCCTGTACTTACTGCTAATAACGAATTACTATTTACATCGAGGCGAAAAGATTTTGAGAAAGAAAAGAAAAGTAAGGTTGACGACAAGTGGATGGAAAATATTTACATCAGCAAGTTAATTGACGGTAAACCTCAAACCGCGCAAACTTATACCTTATCTAAAGATGTGTTAAAAACTAACCCCCGAAAAAGTCATCTATCTATCATTTCAGCTTCGAGCGATGGAAAGACCATGTTTATATTTCAAAAAAATAAAATACATGAAATAACCATTGATGGAAACAAAAAAACAGTAAAAGCGTTATCCAAAAACGTAAATATGGACTACTATCAAAATCATGCTACTATCAGTAAAGATGGGCGCACTTTATTGTTTACAAGTGAAGATAAAAGAGGATTAGGTGGTTTGGATATTTATAAAGCAATTAAAGAAAGTAATGGCGATTGGGGTATTCCCGAAAATTTAGGGCCAATCATTAATACCGAACACGATGAAGATGCTCCCTTTTTATCCGATGACGGCAAAACATTATTTTTTTCATCGAAAGGACATGAGGGGTTTGGAAATTATGATGTTTATAAAAGTACCTTGGTTAACGGGGCATGGTCGGCACCTCAAAATCTTGCTCATCCTATCAATTCTACAGGCAACGATATTTTTATGATAGAGTCCGGCTATGCCAGCGAAGGTTATTTTTCTTCATACAGACAAGGAGGAAAAGGAGATATGGATATTTACAAAATAACCTACCTCGATAAATTCAAGAAAGAATGTAAAGATAAAAAAAGTACTATTCTTGCATTGAGTGCTAAACTAACAGATGCAGAAACCATTGAAGTTAAATTTGAAACAAGTATCCCGCAAAACATCACACCTATTGCTTATCAGTGGAAATTTAACGGAAGTAAATTACCAAAAGATGCTTCGTCAATTTCTCAAACCATTCCTTTGGAATCAAAAGGCGATTCGGTATATGTAACACTAATTGCAGGTTGCGATACCTGTGTGGAGCCAATTGTATTATGCAATAACATGATTTATCATATCCCTGATGATATATTAGCTAAACATGCACCCGACGAAGGAGGCAAAAATCCATACGATACAATTACACTACCGTATTTAAATACAAAACAAATTGCTGCTTTGGGTTTTGATATTACTCCAATTCATTTTGGCTTAAATAAATCAAACATCCGTGAGGATGCTCTTGAGATTTTGAAAAAAAATATAGACGTTTTATCGAAGCATCCGGAAGTATCTGTGTTAATCTACGGTTTTGCTGATAGCAGAGGGAAAGAATCATACAACTTACCATTGTCAAAAAAACGAGCACAACGCGTTAAAGAATATTTGATATCCAAAAAAATAAACAAAAAACAAATTGAGCAAATACACGGTAAAGGCGAACTCTTTATCCTTAACAAGTGTAAGGACGGTGTAGAATGTACAGATCCTGAACATGAAACCAACCGACGGGTGGAGTTTATTTTGTTTGAGAACAAAAAATAATATATCCTTTATCTAAACCCTTCAAAAGCGCCTAACCCAAATAATGAGAAATCGTATTTGATAGGATCCTTTTTATCAAAATTCCGTAATACTGATGTTATCTCTTCTACGGCCTGCCAGTCATTTTGCGTGCGGTGTAGCAATCCAAGTTTTCTGCTCACATTACCGGTATGAAGATCTAAAGGTAAACATAGTTGAGAAGGCCTGATCGACTTCCAAATACCGAAATCTACACCATGCTTATCTTTACGCACCATCCATCGTAAAAACATGCATAATCGTTTGGCGCTTGATTTGGCAGATGGATTGGAAATATGTTTTTCACTCCTGGGTTGATGTGTTGTATTTAAAAACAAAGTTCTGAAATTAGTAATGGCATTTTTCACGTCAGTTTCCTTATCCGAGAAATTATTTGAAAAAGCACGTTCCAAACCTCCCTGTTTTGTGTATATATGCTTCAAAGAATTTAAAAAGAAAACACAATCCACCGGGTTAAACGTGCGGTGCACAAAACCTTCAAACCGCAGCACATCTTTTTTCGAAAAATTTAAAATGAAATCGTGAGGTTCATTATTCATTAACCGCATCAGCTTATTACCATTATTGATAATAGATGTGCGTTGTCCCCAGGCGATGGTTGCTACTAATAAGGCAGCGATTTCAATATCCTCTTTTTTGGAGAATTGATGAGGGATGGATATAGGATCCGTTTGAATAAAATCCGTGTTATTGAACAAAAAATATTTTTCATCCAACAATTCCTTCACTTGCTTTATATCAGATGTCATTATTACTCCAGTTTTTTGAGATCCAGTTCTTTGAGTTTGGGGTTGAGTTTGTTAATCCCCAACACAACTCCTATTGTCATAACGCCTCCAAAGATAATCGATGGAACCAACCCTATCAACCTAGCTGCAGCGCCCGATTCAAAAGCACCAATTTCGTTACTGGAACCAACAAAAATACTGTTTACCGCCGACACTCGTCCGCGCATATTGTCAGGTGTCATCAATTGCAAAATGGTGTGCCTTACAACTACACTCACATTATCAAAAGCACCGGTTAAAAATAGCATAACAAAAGCCATCCAATAATTGGTGCTTAATGCAAAGAAAATCGTGCACACGCCAAAGGCAGCAACGGTCCATAACAGGTCAAAGCCAGCACGTTTTCCTGGCTGCTTAAAAGCCAAAATAAAAGATGTAGCAACTGCTCCAATAGCCGGCGCAGTTCTCAACAGCCCGTAAGCCTCAGGTCCTAATCCCAATATCTTGTCTGTATAAGCGGGAATAATAGCAACAGCTCCCCCAAATAAAACGGCAAACATATCTAAAGAAAGTGCGCTTAAAATCATGTTGTTCTTGTAAACAAATTTCAAACCGGAGGTAAGGCTTTGCATCAGGGTTTCATCTTTGGCTTTTTCAGGAATCGGTTTCGATGCAATTAAAAAATAAAACACAACACCTCCAAAAAACAGTAAGCAATTAATAGCATAGCTCCAGTCCGCATTTTTAGCATCCTTATAGCCATAAATCAATCCTGCTACCACAGGACCTAATATAGCTGCGGTATGCCACACGGTTGTGTTCCAGGTTGTAGCCATGGCATATTGATTTCTTTCTACTAACTGGCTCATAAAAGGCTGCGTGGCCGAAGCTAAAAACGACCGGATAATTCCAAACACAAACACCACAGAAAACAAAGCGGTGGATCCCAATACGCTTAATGCGCGAAACTGGCCGCTGCTAAAAGCCCATAAAAAAACGGATCCTAACAACAAAGCGGAGCAGCCCGTGATCAAAATTTTTCTCCGGCTAACAATATCGGCTATATGTCCCGAAAAAAAGGACACTGCAATAAAAGGAATTACTTCCGCCAAAGCAATTAAGCCTAGGGCGAGTTCCGAATGATCTGAATACTCATAATAAATCTGCAATGAAATTGTGCTCATTTGCATTTGAACAGCCAGGGTAATTAAAAACCGGGCATATATAAACCATCTGAATTCGTTGTGCTTTAATATTTGAAGAGAGGAGGCAAAAGACATTCGGACGTCTGTTTAAATTTTATTTTATGGTTTGTTTACACTTTTTGATGGCAGTAACATCCTTAAATTTTTCGACGCAATAAGTCAACAATGTCTGCAAAATTTGCCTTGTTTCGATGAAAAATAAGTCGTAAACAATTTGAATATAAATTCAAACAGACTCCTACAAAAGTATTATTTTAAATTTTACTAAAAAGCATTAATTTTAGAACATATTGGAAGATTCTCAACATAAACACTTAACCATAAAATCGTGGGCCGAAGATGATCGTCCCCGGGAAAAATTAGTAAGTAAAGGAAGGCATGCGCTTTCGGACGCTGAATTATTGGCCATATTATTAGCGTCTGGAAACAGGAATGAAACAGCCGTGCAATTAGCTCAACGAATTTTAAAAGAAAATAAAAATTCGATCAATGAGCTTGCGAAGCTACAACTAAATGATCTCAAAAAATTTAAAGGCGTTGGCGAGGCAAAGGCAGTTACCATTGCAGCAGCTCTTGAAATAGGCAGACGAAGAACGGACGAAGATATTGAAGCAAAAACGAAGATCGTTTCTCCTAAACAGGCTTTTGATCTTTTCAGATCAAAACTAAGTGATTTACCACATGAAGAATTTTGGGTCATATTTTTAAGCAGAAGTAACAGCGTACTTAAAACCGAATGCATAAGCAAAGGTGGAATTAGTGGAACAGTGGTAGATGTTCGCTTAATTTTAAAACCAGCGCTGGAGTGCCTGGCCAGTTCCGTCATTTTAGCCCATAACCACCCCTCGGGCAATTTAAAGCCAAGCCAGGAAGATATTCATTTAACTAAAAAAATAAAGGATGCTGCAAAATTAATGGACATAGGTCTTCAGGACCATTTGATCATTGGCGATCAAACCTACTATAGTTTTGCGGATGAAGGAATTTTATAACCACCTATTATGATCAAAATAGTAACCATTATTGGTGCAAGACCCCAAATTATTAAAGCAGCTGCATTAAGCAGAGCTATCAAACATAAATTTTCAACAGACATTATCGAAATTATTGTTCACACAGGACAACATTACGATGAAAATATGAGCCAGGTTTTTTTTGATGAACTGGGAATTCCCGCTCCAAATTACAATTTAAGTGTAGGTAGTGGTAATCACGGCAAACAAACGGCAGCAATGATCGCCGGTATCGAAGAAATTTTAATAACCGAACAACCAAACGCAATTGTATTATATGGCGATACTAATTCAACTTTAGCAGGAGCTATTGCTGCCAGTAAAATACATGTTCCTGTTGTTCATATCGAAGCGGGTCTCCGTTCTTTCAATAAAGCAATGCCAGAGGAAGTGAACCGTATTATGTGCGATCATGTTTCTACTTTGTTATTCTCGCCAACGGCAACGGGTTTTAAAAATTTGGTTAATGAAGGTTTTAAAAATAAAACATCAAAACCATACAACGCGAACAATCCTAAAATATATCACAGCGGTGACGTGATGTATGATAATAGTTTACACTTTAGCGAAGTTGCCGAGCAAAAAACAACCGTAATTGCAAAAAACGCATTGCAAAAAAATAATTTTATTTTAGCTACAATTCATCGGAATAATAACACTGATGAGCCTGAGAGACTGAATGCATTATTTAATGCCTTGTACAAAATAAGTGAACAACATCAATTAGACGTGTTGTTGCCGCTACATCCAAGAACGGCTAAACTATTGGAGTTCAACTTAGATCAGGATTTACACCAGAAGATAAAAGCGAGTGCACATTTTAAAATTATACCCCCGGTATCATTTTTAGAAATGATTGCGTTAGAGAAAAACTGCCGAATTGTAATGACGGACAGTGGCGGTGTGCAAAAAGAAGCTTTTTACTTTGAAAAACCCTGCGTGATCTTAAGACCTGAAACGGAGTGGGTTGAATTAGTTGAATGTGGTGCGGCCATCATTACAGATGCTAACGAGCTAAAAATAGTCGAGGCCTTCTCAACGTTAACTACAAAATCAGACATGAAATTTCCGAAATTATATGGAGACGGCGCAGCGGCTGAATTTATTTGTAATGAGATAAAAGAAAACTTAAACTAATTAGCTTTGAACAAGCCGTATTTAAGAATACAGAATATAGCTCTGAATCCATCTCTCCAACCTATTTTTTTTCCTTCTTCGTAAGTTCTGCCGTAGTATGAAATACCTACTTCATAGATACGAACATCTTTAATACGTGAAATCTTAGCGGTAACCTCCGGTTCAAAACCAAAACGATTTTCTTTTAAAGAAATGCCTTTGATGATATCTGATCTGAATAACTTGTAGCATGTCTCCATATCTGTTAAGTTAAGGTTAGTCACCATATTAGACATCCGTGTTAACATTTTATTGCCTATGGAATGCCAAAAGAACAATATGCGATGCGGTTTTCCACCGATGAAACGACTTCCAAATACTACATCGGCCATACCCAATAAAATAGGTTTTAGTAATATAACGTATTCTTCAGGATCGTACTCTAAATCGGCATCCTGAATAATAATATAATCTCCTTTTGCTTCTTTAATTCCGGTGTGAAGGGCAGCTCCTTTACCTTTATTGAATTCGTGTTTATAATATTGGATATTTAACTCCGGATTAGTCGTTTTATAATTCAAGATGGCCTCTTCCGTATTATCTTTTGAAAAATCATTAACAATGATAATTTCTTTTTCAACTCCTGCAGGCAATGTAACTGCCTTAACTTTATTAAGAATTAAATGGATAGTTCTGCCTTCGTTGTAGGCAGGTATAACAATGGATAACAACATAAAACAAACCTACATATAATAATCTAAATTAAAAACAATTTAAATAAGAATTCACCACTAAAAACACCTATTCCTGGGTCACTTTTTTATCTAACTTTTCCTTTAAAAGAGCCATTTCCTGTGTTAAATCCTTTATTTGTTTATGCTGCCTTGAGTTAACAACCGATAAGTGAACTAAAAATATCACTATCGCAAAAATAGCAGCTAAAAATATGATAGAAGGAGCATAATAAATGCCTAATAAATTTGCAATAACGTCGAGTCCATTTCTCCAGATAGAAAACAACAACAACAGCACTGTGCAAACGATCCAGATAAATGAGTATTCTTCTCTTAATTTACCTTTAGCTACTAATCTAAAAATAAAAAACATAAAAACCAGAGCCGTAACAATGGCGATAATTTGAAGCCTATATGAAATGACGTTTTCCATTCAATTTTAAACGAATATACAAAAAGATTGATCCCAAAGTAACTTTAAACATATAGTAAATAGTTTTGTAGGTTCTGATAGATGATTGTCCACCCGTTCTCTCCCTCATTATCACGGGTACCTCTTTAATAACCAGATTATTTAATGAATATAATACTATCGATTCGGGTTCGGGATATTCATCAGGGTAATAATCAGATACGATTTCCATGGTTTTTTTGCTAATAGCGCGGTAACCTGAAGTACTATCGTGAATCTCAACACCGGTGAGAAATTTATTTAGTCTTTTAAAATAATTGATTCCAAACCGACGCAAAGCAGAAGATTGAAAGCCTTGTTTGACAATATAGCGAGACCCAATGACAACATCGGCCTGGTTATTAAAAATAGGTTGTAACACTTTTTCAAGCTCGCCGGGCGGGTGTTGTCCATCTCCATCCATTTGCACCGCAATATCAAAGTCATTTTGACAGGCATACTTGAATCCGGCCTGAACGGCGCCTCCAATACCCAGGTTCACACTTAGATCAATAAAAGCAATGTGATTAGAAATAAGGATATCACGCGTATTATCCGTTGAACAATCATTAATAACTAAAGGGTATATAGAATATTTTGCAGGAAAAACAGTGTTCTCAATTTCATTGACTAAATTCAAAATTGAATCCTGCTCATTGCAACAGGGAATAATTACAGCTACTTTCAAAACCCTACTCATCCCTTTCTCCTTTCCTTCTGGCAGCATAGTCAGGAGACTTTATCACTACTTTTAAATAAGCGAAATCCTGTTCGGTATATTTTTTTTTAAAGAATGTAAACATATAGGCCTCTCTCGTCATTCCGTCCCAATGGATGATATGGTGCTTGTATAAATTTGACTGAAATATATTTAATGTACAAAAGAATAAACCCAACAGAGCAAAACCATACACTAAAGCTGTCTTGGCCATGGATTTTTTGTAGAGGCCGATCACACCATCTATAAAATAAGCCAGCGGCATAATTAAAACTGCGTAACAATGGATAAATGCCCTCATTCCGAACGATCCTCCGTATGCCCAGTCCCACCAACTACAAACCACATACACGTTAATTAAAAAATAAAATAACGTCGGGTAAAATAAAATTTTATTTTTTCTAAACATAAAACTAAATCCAATTACACTAAATATCATAACAGGCGTATAAATAAGCCAGCCTTTTTTGAAACTAAATAAAACGTTCATCAATTTAGGATCGGTCCAAAAAAAGCCTTCGTTATTTCCATACGAGAAAAATAAGAATGACCCTGAGTGAATTTTCCAATAAACTAATTGCGGCATAATGGGTAGTGCAAACAATAAAAACCCAACCAAGAGAATCCATTTTAACCGCATGATATTTTTAAATTTCTCTTTTAAACTTTCAACGTCTACTACACCTATCAATAAAGGAAATAAAAACAACATACACTCCGTTGGTCTTATCAAACAAATAAATCCGGCACTTACCATAAAAAG
Organism: Bacteroidota bacterium; assembly: GCA_040387475.1. Classification (GTDB taxonomy): domain Bacteria; phylum Bacteroidota; class Bacteroidia; order B-17B0; family Aurantibacillaceae; genus UBA4416. Next base: position 44,944 of record JAZKDT010000024.1, read on the forward strand.
CAAAAAACTTTTTACTGACTTTTTTTTATGCCAGATTACAACATGATATAAAAAAAAAGCAACCAGGAAGAACAAGATCCCATGCACAGACTCACTTTCAGATACCGTATAATAAAATAAATTAGTTGCAAAAAATACAATTGCAAGCGAGATAGCTACCACTTTATCTTTAAACCAAAGACTTAGGATCTTTTTTGTATAAAAAAATCCTATTAAGATATAGAATATGCAGCCATAGTGGACAAACCATGCATACGTTGATTCATACCCGACGGAATTAGCTGGAGAAAATGCCTGAGCTAACAAAAAAAAGGGGCTATAAAAAAAAGCAATACCATAAGTAACTTTTGGTACCAGTTGATGAATAGGTGTTTCTATTAACCAATAGCTATGCAAATTTTCCGAAAAGCTCAAGTCGTAATTAATGAAAACAGCGGGCAGATATGAATAATATTGATTGACATCCATTACAAATGGATTTCCCGAAGCGCCCCAATTTACAAAAAAGACTGTTGCGCAAATTGAAAAAACAGTGATAGCTACAAGAGCTATGTCGGAATAAGAACTGTTTTTTTTGAACATGTTACATAAGAGTCTAAATCACTATTTTTTAACGATTGTATATTTAAAATCATCCACCAGATTCTCTCCCTTTGAGGTGTTGGCGAATATTTTCATATAATTCTTTTCATTAATATATTTTACATCAATTTCCTGAACATGAGTCATCTTTGTCCATCCATCGGGTCCTTCCTCAAATTGATTTTTATAAACAACATCCCATTTAATAATGTTGGGATTCTCGTCTATTGAAATTACCAAGCCAAGATCTTTCCCATCCTTGGAAGTTTTTGCCATACATTCCACAATAACATAAAAAGAATCACCCAACTTTAGATCCTTAACCGGAAAGCCAAATCCTTTTGAATAATTATTTTTCTTACCTACAATACAAGCCTTATTACTGTTAAAGCCTCCAGCTGCAATCCTTTCATCAGCACCCTCATCCTCGTAATTTAAAAGCTCCGTCTTATGAACTGCCCGACTTTCTAGTATTTTGTGGATCCGTTTTTTGTTAATTGTAGCCAGGTCAACTTCCAAAAATGCATTCCAAAATTTTTCTTTGTCCATATCGGAACTATCAATCAACATATTGGAATATTGGAATGACATTAACTGACTATAAAATAAAAAAGGAAGGGTTAGCATGAGTACTATCCTTTTTGAACGCATTGTTAACCTATCCAGCAATAACATGGTTATCACAATAAACAAAGGAAAAAAATCAACCATGGGCCGGATGCTTAAACCTCCACCGTACCACCAACACCACCAGGAAGCCGTAATATAAGTAAAGACAGACATGGTAACTAAAAAAATAGTTTTTTTAAACCAATTATTTTTCGCAAAAATCATAAAAATAATAGCAAATAATAAAATGGGAGCGTAAATAAAAATACCTTTTCTGTAGCTAAACAAAACATTAAAAATTTCAGGCTTAGAAAAATCAAATGCCTCGCCCTCATAGGATACTATAAAAAAATAGCCGGTTTGAAAATAGTAAAACATAAATTGTAAGCCAATTCCACACCCAACCGCCAGCACGAACAAAAAAACGCCCTTCAAATGGTTGGTAAATATATTTTTTAAGAAAAAAAGATACTCTCTGAAATTTTGAGAAAAAAATGGCGTGAACAAAATGACTACTACATTAACAGGCCTTATAAGAGCGACTAAAGCCAATGACAGGCCAAGGAATACCATGTTTTTAGTGGTGATGTGTTCATGAAGTCGCATATAACAATAAAGAAAAAGCGTTACACCAAAAAACGAATACGCATGCGACATAGATGGTTCCTGTATAACGTAATGAAACATATTTGTAGCCAGGAAGAATAGCAAACATGTAATAAAACTTATTTTTTCAGAAATGGCAAAAAATCTGGCGATCTTTAAAATTAAAAAAACGGATAATAAATAGTAAAAAATAGCTGCCACGCTAACCAACATCAAAAACGTATCGGTGTATCCGTTTATATCTGTTCCGGCAATAGCTGAAATAACTACCCCGGCTATAAAAAAAGGCAATAAGCAAACAGATGTACCACAATAATATTTGTTGAAGCCCGTGTTGTCCTTATAAGGACTTATATAGGGTTTGTAAAAGGGTCTTATCCTGTTTTCCGGTTTATCATAATAACTATAGGTAAAATCCTGGTAAAGTATAGTTGCCGGTAAATAACAATAGTAGCCAAGGCCATCAGACGAAACAGAATTTATTAAGCCATTCTGACGTTCATTTAAGAATCTCTGGGTTAAAACAACGATAAACAATCCTAAGAAAAGAAAAATGTATTTTCTTCTCCATAACAGATCTTTGACTTTATTAAACATATAATTATATGACCATTTCTGGTATCTCACCTTCTATAATTAACTTCCCGGCCGTTGCATTCTTTATTTGTTCAACGCTCACACCCGGCGCTCTTTCTAATAAACGAAATCCTCCTTCATTTAGTATATCTAATACAGCCAATTCAGTAACTATTTTTTTTACGCATTTGATGCCTGTTAATGGCAGTTCGCACTTTGGCAATAGTTTGGATTCTCCCGCCTTGTTAACGTGCTGCATAGCAACAATAATATTTTTTGCAGATGCAACTAAATCCATAGCACCGCCCATGCCTTTTACCATTTTTCCGGGTATTTTCCAGTTAGCAATATCGCCGTGTTCGCTAACTTCCATAGCTCCCAATATTGTCAGGTTCACTTTCTGGCCTCGTATCATACCAAAACTCATCGCACTATCAAAAATAGATGATCCAGGCAGCAAGGTAACTGTTTGCTTACCTGCATTAATCAAATCGGCATCCTCTTCGCCTTCAAAAGGAAACGGCCCCATTCCTAAAATTCCATTTTCAGATTGTAAAACTACATTGACACCTTCAGGAATGTAATTTGCTACAAGAGTTGGAATACCAATACCCAGGTTAACATACATTCCGTCTTTTACTTCTCTTGCTATTCTTTTAGCGATACCATTTTTGTCTAACATACACCTATTAAATTACTTAGCGAAAATAACTAAAAAAAGGGAATTGATATTAAAAATAATGGATTTCCGCGAAATTGCCGTTAATCTTGGCTTAACATAAATTTGAAATCGTCGCTATCCTCAAACTTCGATGTGATAACTCTTTCGCCATTTTCATTGGACCTCAAATATTTATTCTCAGAAGTCCTGATTTTAAAAACCGTTGGAGTTATAGCTTCAAACCTGAATCTTTCATTTACATAATATTTTGTTCCATCGAGAAGAATGAGTCCTCCATATTCATAGGCAATGCGGGCCAACGAATTATTTTCTGTCTTAATTTGTACAGATCCATCTTTAAAGTATGTGAAAATAAATTTAGCTTTATTAGTATTACACGTTAGCTTATTGTTATCATTTGAAAAATGGCCGAACTTCAAGGATTTCAAATAACAGGTGTCGCGCTTTATGACTTTAAATTTATCAATACTTATTATTTTGAACTCTTTATTGTTTTCAATTTCCACAGGCAATATACCTCTATTCAGGATTGCTATTTTGTACCCTTTGTCTTTTATTGTTTTAACGTCATAGTCGCTTGGTAACCTTGCATAACCCACGAAATTGGTTTCGAACATAAAACTAATATTTCCCGGAAAGTCACAGTTAAAATAAACGTATCCGGTATCTTTTTCTGTTACGTTTATGTAATCACAGATTTCTTTTAATTCAGACTCGCTCTCGGTCCAAAAAGTACCTTGCTGTGCAGTTTTCCAATTTGTATGCCTTGCCTGGATTGCTTCAAGATTAAAAGAGATAAAACCAAATACCAACGCCAAAATTGTAAATAAAAATTTACCTGCAAACCTATTATTGGCTGCTATTTTCTCGTTAAAACGATGAGCAATAGCTCCAAACCCCAGAAACACAAAGAATGAAACAGGCAATGTAAAGCCATGCATTTTGGTTACTACAAACGTAAAAAAAACATATACAAATACAAATGAAATGAGTAAAGCATAATACATGCTTTTCTGTCGAATGTATTTATGCAAAAGCACTATCCCTAACAGACAAAATAATGGCGAGAGGTATCCATATTGTTGGATTAATCCATCGTAATAATAATATCTGTCGCCACTGTGTCCTTCAATGGCTTCAAACATATGTTTTCCATTTAACGCATATTCATTTTTTGACTCAACAGGAAAACGTAACGATATGTATATTTGCCAGGGCAAAGCGATAGCCAGAGCGATAAAAAAACTTTTAAAAAAACTGACATATAGTTTAATTCTATAAAACTCTTTTTTATTGTTTAAAACAATATACCAAAACCAGCAGAATAAGATAATTAAAGCAACAAGCCATTTTGTTAAAATAGCTGTTCCACAAAACACACCGATCAATATTACATATTTCAGTTTGTCGGGTTCAATGGTATGTTTTACAAATGCCCAAATTCCTGCTAAAATGAGAGTTATAAATACAACGTCATTGTGATCTGTAGCGATACTTCCCGAAAGCTGTTCATTCATATAATTGTTCAGGCAATAGAATAACGCTGCATAAAATCCAATTCTTTCGGTTGCTATCTTTTTTCCAATATCATATACGAAATATATGCCCACACACATATAAATTAAACTAGGTAAACGAACAGCAAATGCCGAAGCTCCTAACAATTTAATACTTAAAGCCATTTGCCATAAAAACCACGGTTGCTTGTGCAGCCAAATAGTTGTGTCATACCAATCGGGCCCATGGACAAAAAATGTTTTTTTATAAAGTACGGGATAAAACGGATTATTGCCCATATTTTTTGCCACCAGCCCATGAAATGCCTCATCCCAACCGTGCAAGTATGACGACTGCAAAACCATAAAAAGCTTTATTCCGAAGCCTCCTGCAAGAAGTAAAAAAAATGAAATTCGTTTAGTTTTAAAAAACTCGAAATGAAAAACCGAACAAGTTAAAAAAGCAAAGGCTAATGCAACGATTATTTGAAGATTTAAAGCAAAATGAGAATCAAACATAATTTTTATTTATTTGCTGGAATTACCTTCACGATTTTCTATATAAACAATAAAGCCTCTCAGTATTTGAGAGGCTTTTACTTTCAATTTCAAAAATTACTCAACTTTAATTTTTTCAACTTTAACGAATGTTAACTCGATATCATCACAATCTAACGTAGATTTTCCATCCGGGTTGAATGAATATGTTTTAATAACAGCACCGGATTTAGTAATTAGGTTTCCCGGCAATGTAACGCTATCAATCACATTTACCCATTTATTAGCTTCAGATACGTGACTTCTAAAGTCAATCTGCGACCAATTCATGCTGTTTCCTGCTCCATCTTCCAATGAGATTGCAAATTTTTTATCAGATGAAAGATCCCCAATTCTAACCCATGCATTTATTTTTACTCTTATATCCTTTTGCATCACACTATCAGGGATGTTAAAGATTGACCCTGCTGCATAAATATTACCACTATCCGCTCTGGAAAAATAGTTGCCGCCATGAGCATCTCCATCTTTTTTATTTGTAGTGGCCGAATCCTCCATATCAATTACAATTTTGCCTACCAAAGTCAATTTATCCACTTCTTTTGGAGGTGAACAAGCATTTATAAATACGATTGCTCCAAGGCTTATAGCAACTGTTATTGATTTAAAGGTTGTTGTTTTCATGCAGTTTACAATTATTAAATGTATTAGATTAATTTCTGCAAAAATAGTTTAATTTTAACATTTTACGAATCTTTTTTATACTATGAGAATAATTAGTCTGCCGCAATTCGATAAAAGCGAGTTTTCAATTTTCATAAACCAGCATAAATATAAAATTGCTTTTGGGATATTTATCACCTACTTATGCTTTAGCTTATATAACATTGGAGATAACAATCTATGGTATGACGAAGTTTACAGCATTGATCTGGGAGATGAAACCGTTGAGTACATTATTACAAATGCTATAATAGAAGATGTAAATCCGCCGCTCTATTTAATTATATTACACTATTGGATGCAACTTTTTGGAGATTCGGAAGCTGGTTTGCGATCTTTATCTGCGACGGCAATGAGTTTAGGTTGCGGTGTCTATTTTTTATTTTGCACCCGTTTTTTTAATTGGCAAACAGCTATCTTTTCTGTGTTGCTTTTCTTCACATCTAACGAATTATTTTATTACGCGCAGGAAGGAAGAACTTTTGGATTGATAATTATGTTTTGTGTTTTATCCAATTATGCGTTTATGAATCTCATCAAAAATCCAAATTGGAAAAACGCTACTTTTTTAGGTGTGTTTAATATTATACTTTTTTATTTACATACGCTATCAACATTAATTGCTGTAGGGCAAATAATCGCCATATTCTTTTTAGCCTTTGATAAGACACTCATCAACAACAAAAACAAGAATGAGTTTTCTTTTTTAGGGTATAGATTAAAACACCTGGCGTATTACATACTATCCTGGTTAGTTTTTTTATTGCTATTTCTTCCATGGTCGGGGCGCTTTTTTGAGCTGATGAACAAAGAAAATGGCAGTTTCTGGCTAACAAGGCCAACATCGTATGACTTTAAAAAATGTCTATATGAATTCTTTAATACAGATAATCTCTTCTTCGTTTATCTGGGGTCATTCTTGATTTTTCTGGCTCTAATTAGTATTTCGAAAAAGCTCAGGGAAGAAGCATTTAGTCTGAATCTTTTATTGACCGCCTTGGTTATGGGGCCGCTTTTAATGTATATAAACTATGAAGTTTCTATTTTTTCCACCCCCATTTTTTTAAAACGCTACATTTTGTTTACGCTGTTAGGTTTATTTATTTTGTATGCCTACGTGTTATCTCTATTAAAAATAGATTTTAGAATAAAATTGTGCTTTTTTCTTACCTTATCTATAGTTACGGCTTCTAAAATGCATGTTCCAAAAGAATCGTGGTTTGATTTTGATAAAGGAGTACAGCTCTTGAAAAAAGTTGAAGGCCCGCGATGTTATATTACAACAGACCAGTCGGCCTTATATGCCTATTATTTGGATAAGGAAGGAATTTTTAAGGCTCCGCGTGAACAAAGAGCAAATTTATTGGCGCAGCATGGTGTATATGAACCCGGCAATTTGCTTTGGGTAAATACCCTGGATTATGAAAAATATTCTGAAATTTATTATACCCGTGTTTTCGAATGTTACTATGATCCGGAACGGTTAGTGTTAGCTGAGCTAAATAAAAAACTGATTGCAAAAGAAGATATTGACATAAAAGGAATACATATTACGCATTATTCTATGGCGCCTCCTGATCGCGATAGCATGATAACCGTTTTACGCCAGGAAATACTTAATAATCAGGCCTGGTATTCACAGGTCGTACAAAAGTCAAAAGAATGGAAAATACCAGTTGATTCGATGGTAACCCTCGACGCTATGTGGAATTACGAACAGAAATACAAATAAATTTTAAGCTTTCTTTCTCACAGTCACCTGTTCAATTCTCTTCTCATATTTTTCTCCCTGAAAAACGCGATGAACATAAATTCCAGGCGTATGAATTTGGTCGGGATCAAGTTGTCCTACTTCGACCAGCTCTTCCACTTCGGCAATAGTTATCTTACCCGCCATAGCCATCATCGGATTAAAGTTACGGGCCGTTGAACGGAAAATTAAATTACCAGCGGTATCTCCTTTCCATGCTTTCACAATGGCAAAATCTGCTTCAAAAGCTTTCTCTTCTAAATATTCTTTTGTTTCTCCGTTATAGGTAAAAGTGCGAACTTCTTTTCCAATAGCCACTTCGGTGCCAACACCCGCAGGTGTGTAAATTACCGGCATTCCATATCCGGCAGCTAAACAACGCGTTGCTAATGTACCTTGTGGCACTAATTCTACTTCAAGTTCGCCACTTAACATTTGCCTTTCAAACTCTGCGTTTTCACCTACGTATGAGGAAATCATTTTTTTGATCTGCTTCGTTTGCAATAATAATCCCAAACCAAAATCGTCAACACCTGCATTATTGCTGATACACGTTAACCCTTTCGTTCCTTTTTTTACAAGCGCGGCGATACAGTTTTCTGGAATTCCACATAAACCAAATCCACCAACCAATAAAGTTGCGTTATCGCTAATATCTTTTACAGCCTCTGCGGCATTTTTAACTACTCTGCTTATCATAGCTTATACAAATATCAAATTATGGAGACCCTAATTTTTTGGCTAATTTAATAAAATAATGAGATGTAATGAAAGAATTTAGCACATAGTGAACACTCATGCCAAGATTTACCGTACAGATAGCTCCTACAAATTATCAATTTCTACACATGTTACGAGCTTGTTACAAATTTGAACGGATTTCTAATAATTTTTCCTATCCTACGTTATAAATCCTAAATTCATCAAATTTTAATCTCTTTTTTATGCCACTATTAATTTCTTCCAAAGCCGAACGATATTTTTATTTAATAGTGTCTTTATTATTGTTATTTTATTCAGGATACAGATGCTATAATCTTGGCTTTACTCATGACGAAAGCATATCCTATAATAAAATTATTCACCAAAATCTTTATCAGATATTCACTAATAATTCCAATTTTGTTACAGCAAACAACCACATATTAAATTCGTTGTTTATGAAGTATTTTGAATTATGGTTGGGACCGCAAGAGATATACCTGAGATTGCATTCTTTTTTCGCACATATCATTTATTTGCTGTTTTCATTTTTACTGTTGAAAAATTTCAAGAATCCATGGATTGCCGCTATTGGCTTTTTAATTCTCAACGTTAATCCCTATTTACTTGATTTTTTCTCATTAGCCAGAGGCTACGCCCTTTCAATAGCTTTTATGATGATGAGCGTATACTACTTTATTGAGTTCACAAAAAAAGAATCATTTAAACAGATTGTCCTTTGCTTGATCGCCGGCCTGCTAGCTACACTGGCAAATTTTTCAATGGTAACGTTTATAACATCTGTTATACTACTGTTTGAATGTTTTATGTTATGGAAGCGTTACTCATTTAAGCAGTTTTTCATAAAAAACGTGCCGGTTGTATTTGTTGCATTATCCTTATATGCGCTTTACAAATGGCCTATAACTAAGCTCATACAGTACAAAGAATTATATTTTGGAGGCTGGCAAGGTTTGTGGCGTGATACTGCGTTGTCAAGCATTGATTTTTTTCTATATGATAGTCGTTACCTCGAACTATTCTCGGGCTTTTTAAGATTTTTTTTACTAGCCGTCATTTTTACAAGCTTTTACGTGCTTGTAAAAAAAATAAAAAACCGATCCATAAGCGGCGTAGATTATATTTTCATTTTATTTATTGTCATTCTTGTAAACCATTACGCTCAACATATAATCATGCATACTAATTTTATTCGAGAACGCGTCGCACTTTTTCTCGTCCCATTGTTTTTCATGTCTACTTTTAATATTTGGTCTTATTTCTGGGAGCGGGCTAGTATAAAGAAAATAATATCAAGCCTGATGATATATATCTTTATAATAATCCTCGTTTTTGTTTCGGTTGAATCACTTAATTTTTCATATACCTATGACTGGAAATACGATGCCGACACTAAAAAAGCGATGAACGACGTGGGAAACCTTCAAACCAAAAACGTCATGAAAATTAGCAATACCTGGCTTTATGAACCTTCCATCAATTTTTACAGGCAAACGCAATCACTCACATGGCTTGTGCCCGCAAACCGAGATGAAATAAATAACAATAGTGATTTTTATCTGATTTCAGAAGAAGACTTCAAGACTCTGGATAAATCCAATAAACAAATTGTGAACCACTACGAAACCACTCATTTAGTTTTATTAAAAAAGTACTAATCATCCGATTATAAAAAACAGGTTTTGTTGGCCATAAATTTCAACTTTGGTGTTATCCGCGTTAATCAATACCAACATTTATTTGTGTCATCGGATGCAAAGTAACTGGTAAATCATCGCAAATACCTGAAAGAGGAAATCGGCACCTCAACAATAAATACTATATCCTGATGATAAAATAGTTAAAAGAATGGTTAGGCAAGGATTCACACAAACAGAAACCATTCATGAATTTGTTTTTGTCTGAATATAAATTTAGCCATTTATTGACTATCAAAATCCTGGTCTTCAATTGGTATATCCAATGCAGATTGCCGGTCAAATTCTTCACAATTTAACTGAATATCGCCCATATTAGAAGGCTTTACAAATCCGTTTTTACTAATTTTTAAAGTTGGGTCGCCATATACTTTCTGAAAAAATTTACCCCATATCGGCAAAGCCATACTTGCCCCCTGCCCTTCATTCGTTGAATTAAAGTGAACACTACGTTCTTCGCCTCCTACCCAACATCCGGCAACCAAATCAGGTGTTAAACCCATAAACCACCCATCGGCATTATTTTGAGTTGTTCCTGTTTTACCGGCAATTTCATTACGCAAATTATATCTGCTTCTTAAACGTGTTCCTGTACCCTGATCCACAACTCCTCGCATTAACTGTATCATGGCATAAGCATGTTGCTCACTTAACACTTCATCAGACGTCGGAAAAAATTCCTCTAGAACTTTTCCGTTTTTATCTTCGATTCTGGTGACAAATGTTGGTTTAATATATGTTCCTCTATTAGCAAAGGTTGCGTTGGCGGCAACCATTTCAAAAACAGAAATATCGGATGTTCCTAAAGCGATAGAAGGAACAGCTTCAATAGGTGAAGTGATTCCCAGGCGGCGTACTAAATTAATAACGGCATCCGGTCCATATTGCTTCATGACCCAAGCTGTTACATAATTAATCGACCCTGCCAACGCATAACGAAGAGTAACCATTTTACCGGTACCTTTGTTTCCATCTGAATTATCAGGGCACCAGGCAGGTTGCCCGGGAGTTTCTATACAGGTACGTACATTAGCAACCTGGTAACAAGGCGAAAGTCCATTTTGAATAGCTAAGGCATATACAAAGGGTTTAAATGTGGATCCCACTTGCCTTTTACCAACCTTAACGTGATCAAATTTAAAATGACGGTGATTAACACCTCCAACCCAAGCTTTTACAAAGCCGGTTGCGGGCTCAATCGAAATAAAACCAGTATGCAAAAAACTTTTGTAGTAACGGATACTGTCCCAGGGCGTCATCGTTGTATCAATATCTCCTCGTAAACTATAAACAGTCATCTGAACCGGCTTCTTAAACTCAGCCAGAATTTGTTCTTTAGAAAGCCCTGCTTTCTTTAAAGAACGATAACGGTCACTTCTGCGCATTGAACTCATCATGATGTTTTCAATTTGCTCCTTATTCACATTCCAGGCAAAAGGGGCATTCTTTTTAGTTTTACACTCTTTAGAAAACAACTTTTGAAGATCTGTCATATGTTCAGTAACAGCTTCTTCGGCATACTGCTGCATACGCGAGTCGATCGTTGTAAATATTCTTAATCCATCCCTGTAAATGTTATAAGGTTTGTTTGTTTCTGGATTGATGTGCTTGGAACACCAATCTTTTAAAAAGTATTCCCGCAGGTACTCTCTGAAATAAGGTGCCAGGCCATCATTATGATCTTCAGGATGAAAAATAACGCCTAAAGGCAACTTTTTCAGACTATCATATTTTTGCTGCGTTAAAAAACCGTTCACTACCATCTGCTTCATAACCACATTTCGTCGGTGAAGCGTTGTATCAGCTTTTTTAACAGGATTAAATAAGGAAGGATTTTTGGCCATTCCAATAAGCATTGCCGCCTGTTGAATCTCCAAACTATCCTGGCTTCGGTTAAAATAAATTTGAGCGGCTGATTTAACGCCAACCGCCTGATTTAAGAAATCGAACTTATTAAGATAAAGTGCTAATATTTCGTCTTTAGTATAATTTTTTTCTAAGCGTGCGGCAATAACCCATTCTTTGAGCTTTCTGACAACAGTTTCAAATTTGCTCAGTTTCTCACGTGGAAACATCATTTTGGCCAGTTGCTGAGATAAAGTACTCCCACCACCACTACTTGAACTGCCAGTTACGGCACCAAAAACAGCTCTTCCCAAAGCTCTCAAATCAACTCCGCTATGTTCTAAAAAACGCGCATCTTCGGTAGCTATAAGTGCGCTTACCAAGTCCTGATCCAATTCATAATATTTAACACTAACCCTGTTTTCGGCATAATATTTACCGAGTGTTTTCAGATCGCTGCTATAAATAACGGTTGCTAAATTGCTTTTTGGGTTCTGAAGCTCCTTAACGCTTGGCAGATCCACAAAAATCTCGAAAGAAATGAAACTTAATAATAAAAAAATAAGGATGAAAGGAAGCCACACAAGTAGCCATGTATAGCGTATATACTTTGCGAATTTATTTGTAGCCATGATATTAAATGCAAAGTTAACCTAAAAGCTTAAACTGGGAAATTTTCGATAAAATAATAGAAGTACAATAAAAACCGATTTTTAACACATAAAAGGGGAATTTAAAGAGCCGTAATAATTGTAAGGTACGAAAAAAAACCTTAAATTTGGGTTAATATAAGATTAGGTAAATTGAGGGGTTTGACACTTTACGTTAAATTTCTTCAATTTTACTACAGATTTTATCCACGTTAAAAAAAAACAAATATGAAAAACCTTCTACTTACTTTATTTAGCGTTATTGTTACTTGCTTTTCGCATACAATAATAGCTCAACAAACAAAAAAAGCGGACCCTTATCATTTTGATGAAAAGGCAGCTCGCGAGCAAGCAAAAGCCAAAGGCATAAAGCCTAGCGAAATAGAAGGCTATGTGCAGTTTCTTAAAAACGATTTTTCGTCAAAGAAAGCACTTGAAAAACAAGGTCATCAGCATTCGCCATATGAGCAAGGTGGCACTCAGGGTTTTGAAGAAAGAACCATTTACCTGGATGGCAATAAACCAATGAGTTTAGGTTGTCCTAACATGGGTTTTGAGCAATATAATTTTAATGGATGGACTGGTGGAATCGGCACAACATCAACGGGTGGTACAACTCCAAATTATACTTCATCCGGCTCAACTATTGTTAATGCTGCAGGTAATAACACTTCAGTGTTTAACACTACAAATTATCACACCATTATGTCATTACCTCCCACCAGTAATGTTTTTCCTAACGTTCCCCCGCAAGGGTATGATACAAATGCTGCGAAATTAATTTCAGGTATTTATTATTCTCAGATTCCTACAACCAGCCCATTCAGTTTTGATCCTGTTTCTGTTCGTATGAATGGTGCGGTAGCTAATGCAAGAGGGTGCAGGTTAAAATATATAACTACTTCTTCAACTACAAATCAAAGGTTGTCTTTTAGCTATGCGGTTGTTTTACAAAATCCATCAGGCCATACTGCCGGAGAATCTCCTTATTTTAAAGTAGAAGTAAAAAACGAAAGTACCGGAACAATTTTACCAGGTTGTACGTCTTACACATTTAATCCAAAATCTACACTTCCTTCCGATTCTTTACTTCAATCAGATGTAGGCAGTACATTTGACCCTACTTTCTACAGAAAATGGCAATATTACTCTGTGGATTTATCAACACTTCCTTTAGGAACAAACGTATCTATTAATTTTGAAGTTGGAGGTTGTTCTTTAAGCGGACACTGGGGATATGCATATGTAGACGCTGAATGTGGTGGTATAGGCACTCCTTATGGTAATATGTGTTCTGGTTCAAATTTCGCTACTTTGGTTGCTCCTACAGGTTTCACCACATATCAATGGTATGGTCCAGGAGGAATTATCGCTGGCGCTACAAATGATACATTAATTGAAAATCCGGCTATTCCAGGAACTACTTATTCTGTAAGTATGGTTTCTCCGGGTGGATGTATTTTAACTCAAACTGTATCTGTAGGCTTTACTACCGTTAACATTATTAATTTAAATGCAACGAGTTCTTGTGCCGGTGGTAATTCAGGAACAGCATCCGTATTAGCCAACGGTAGTAATGGTATATACACTTATTCATGGACAAATACCGGTACAGGAATGCCGGCAGGTACTACACAAACGGTCACCGGTTTATCACCGGGCACTTACAGTGTGCTGGTATCTTCTACCACATGCGGACAAGCCTCAGCCAATCTATCGGTTGGTGTATCTCCTCCTTTTTTCTTTACTCAAGGCAAATCATTTTGTGGTAATGCAACTACAATTCCACTACCCGGCGGCAATAATTACACCTGGTATTATAATAACGTCCTTATTCCTGCCCCGGTAGGCACAAATGATACTTTATATATTAATGCGGCCCTTGCCGGAGATATTTATACGGCTGTTTACAATAATGCCCAAGGTTGCCGCGACTCTATCCAGTATACATTAAATCTGGTAACAGGTGGTAGCTCGTATTTTTCAAACACCACTAATGTTTGTCCTGGCGCCAGTAACGGCACAACAGTATTAAATCTGAGTACGCCTTTTGCCCCTCCTTACAGTTATGTAGTGACGGGACCAACTGCTTCGAGCGTGGTTACAAATAGTCTTACACCTTTAACTACTTTAACTATTTCGCCATTAGCACCCGGAACATATACGGCGGTAATTAATGACGGTACTTGTATATATAATAATACAGTAACTGTTGGCGTTATCGCAACTAATTTTACGGTAACACCTACTAACACGGTGTTGTGTTTCCCTGAACCAGTGACGTTGAACTTTGATTTTGGCGATGTAGCGCCAGCAAGTTGTGGTTTGTCATCTACGGGATCTTGCTCTACTCCAAATGTGATACAAATAGGTACGGGAACAAATGCTAACACTAATACTTCCTATCCTGCTATTTATGGTAACTTTTATAGAAATACAAGACATCAGATTCTTTATAAAGCTTCTGAATTATTAGCTGCAGGTGTTCAGGCCGGAAAAATATCCAGTCTTTCATTTAACGTTTCCGCCATAGATGGTACAACTTCTTATCCTGATTTTACTATCAAAATAAAATGTACGCCTGTAAACGATTTAGGTGTAGGAACAAATTTTGATAATACGGGATTAGTTCAGGTATACTATGCTCCTACTGCTAATATTACAATGGGTTGGAACACATACACTTTTGCTAATGCCTACGAATGGGATGGAGTATCTAATATCTTAATTGATGTTTGTAACACTATCACAAACCCCTCTTATACCTATAACTCTTCAACTCCTTATACAACCACTTCTTTCAACTCGGTAAGATGGTTTAATAGTGATGGTACTCCGGCATGTGCTAACCCTACGTCGAATGGCTATACACCTAATACTACTTTCAGACCAAACATCAGACTTGGAAATTGTGGCGCTTCTGCTCCATCAGCGTATACAGTAGCTGTTTCTTCTAATGGAACAGTTGTCACAAATTACAGTAATGACTCTCTTAAAGTAATTCCTTCTGCTGCAACTCCTCCAGCTGGTGGCAACATTACCTATACCATTACAGTTACTAATCCAATTGGTGGTTGTACGGCTACTCAAACAGTGGCAGTTTTATATCCACCAATCACAACAACTGTTTCAGCAATAATTTCAAACACATTGCTTTGTGAAGGTAGTACTACTAATTTATCTGCTAACGGAGCATTTAACTACAATTGGTACTATCAACAAGGAGTTGGCGGACCTTTACAACCTATTTCAACATCACAAAATATTACCGTAACACCGCCTGCCGTAGGTACAAACACCTATTTGGTAATCGGATCTTCTCCTTGCCCAAGTAGCATAGATGACACGAGTATGGTGATGGTAAATGTAGTGCCAAACGCACATTTGATCATTACACCTTTACCGGATGTAACCAAATGTTTAAATATGCCATATGCATTTAATCCGGTTGTTGGTTCAAGCACGCCAGGAAATCCAGGTACTCCATATACGTATTCATGGACTACCTTACCAGGAAATGCTCCAGCGCCAGGTGCTAATTCAACTTCTACCTACACAACTAATAGTAACACTACAACTACTTTAGTCATAGCGGTAAGTGGCTCCTGTGCAATACCAACATCAGATACTGTCGTAGTAAAAAACTTCGCCGATGACCTTGGAATTGCCATATCAAACTCATTAACCACCTGTCCGAATAAACCATTCGCGTTAAACTCTGCAGTTACGGGTGGCCATGCAATCTATAATTACACGTGGACGGTAAACGGTTCCCCGGTTTCAAACTCTGCTAATTTAAACTACACAAGCCCTCCGTCAGGTGGTACTTATGCGGTTGCCGTTACAGTGATAGATAGTTGTGCTTATCAAAAATCTGACACAGAAGTTATTTATGTATTACCTAATACCTTAAACGTTACTATCGTAGATTCTGCGTCCCTGTGTGGTAATACATCTTTCTCATTAACATCGGCTATGAGCGGTGGCTACCCGGATTATTCTTATCAATGGTATATATTACCTGATAATAACAGTTTATCAAGTACATCAACCATTTCTTATGTAACTCCTCACGCTGAAGGTATTTACACAGTACAGGTAGTAATTACAGATAGCTGTGGCTACCAACAGTCAGGTTATCAATTAATCAACGTATTACCTCCTTGCCAAATTGAGATTCCAAATGTAATTACGCCAAACGGAGATTTAGCTAATGATTTCTTCCGTATCAAAAACATTGAATACCATCCTAATACAAATGTCACAATTTTTGACAGATGGGGATTAAAAGTATTTGAAAGCACTAATTATAATAACGAATGGAAAGGCGATGGATTGAATGATGGAACATTCTTCTACGTAATTGATGTTCCGGACGATAAAAAATATTCTGGGTTCGTTACAGTATTCAGAAAATAAAAATCGGAAGCAATAAAAAAGCCCCTTCAATTGAAGGGGCTTTTTTTATTACCTTAATGTTATATATCAGGATTGTATTAAACGTTGGTTTTGGCCCTGTTCATTCGAATTACATTGGCTAACGATTTTAAAGCCCTGTCATGTTTCTTCACAAAAGGATTCTCCATATCCCACACGTAACCAGCTAATACAGAACAAATTTGCTTTTTAATTTCCGGATCAGGATTTTCAGAAAAGAAAATCTCATGAAGATCACCCTCATACCATCCTGATACATAAGATCTGAATGTATTGATGCCCTGCATCATATAATCCGTGTACTGTGTTTGCCAATCTACTTTATTGCCTTTAAAGGTTTCTATAATTAATTTAGCAGCTTTATTTCCCGATTCCATCGCAAATGTAACTCCTGAAGAAAACACAGGATCTAAAAATTCCGTAGCGTTTCCACATAACACAAATCCATCGCCATATAATTGTTTGGTAGAAATAGCATACCCTTCAATTGTTCGTGGTTGAAACACCATTTCTGCATCACCAAAACGTTCTTTTGTATGAACATCGGCGTTGATAATTCCCTTCATGCGCTCTGTAGGATCTTCAGGAAAATCTTTAAAGAATTCCGGATCAGCAACAAAACCCACAGAGGTAATACCATTTGAAAAAGGAATGATCCAGATCCAGGTACGCGGCTGGTGGACTACAACCGTAATTCGGTTGCCATCAATTCCTTCAGGACGTTTGAGATCTTTAAAGTGTACGAAATGTGTTTTTCGAGGCTCAAAATTAGACGGTTTATCCAAACCAAACATTCGTGGAATAACGCGTCCGTAACCACTCGCATCTACAATAAACTTAGCTTCTATTTGCCGTTCTTTACCATCCTTGTCAACAACGGTCGTTATCGAATCGGTTCCGTTAAACTTAATGTCTTTTACTGCAGTTTCCTGATCCACTTTTACTCCCGCTTCTGCCGCTGTATCTGCAAGTATTTTATCAAATTGCGCGCGCGGAACCTGCCATGTCCAGTTCCACCCCTTGCTAAATTGATCCTTAAAATTAAAATCACAAACTTCATCACCTCTTACAAACTTAGCCCCAAATTTTTCCTGGAAGCCTGCTTTTTTCACTGCCTCTAATAAGCCCGCTTCTTCCAAATGATCCATTACACGAGGCAATAAACTTTCACCAATAACGAAGCGGGGGAATTTTTCTTTTTCTACAATCTGTACATTGTACCCCGCTTTATTAATAATACTTGCAGCTATTGAGCCTGCGGGACCAGCACCAATAACAAGAACATCTACTTTTGTAGTTTGCATGATTTTTAAAAATTTTAGTAAAGTTACACTGTTTTTAAGTGTAATACAACAGTGGCCTGTTTTTTTTTGTTTGCCCTAAAACCCTTTAAAATTAGGCTATAGCCCTGTTTTGTTTAACGATTTATTTGGTAAATTTTACCTGGAAGTGACTTAATAACATTAGAAAATTCTAACTGCAATAAATGTCCGGACGTCTTACTGATAGGAAAATTAGTAGCGTAACAAATCTCATCTACATGTAATTGATTCTTATTATCGAACGCTTTAATGATAGATTGTTCTTCGTCAGACAAATTCAAAAGCAGTGGTATTTGAGACTTAGCTTTCTTTTTGTCTCCTTGATTCCAGTTCATGATATACATTAGATCGGCTGAACTTTCAATTAAATTCGCCCTGTTTGACTTAATTAATCCGTTACAGCCTTCACTTAAAATTTCTCCTGCCCTACCCGGGAAAGCAAAAATATCTTTGTTATAGGAATTAGCGATAGTTGCTGTGATTAAACTGCCGCCGCCTCTTTTTGATTCTACAACTACCAAAGCATCACACATTCCAGCCACTATCCGGTTTCGTTTAGGGAAATTTTCTTTGTCAGGATTTGTTTCACTCATAAATTCTGTGAGCAACCCTCCCTGTGCAATCA
Source organism: Bacteroidota bacterium (assembly GCA_040387475.1). Lineage (GTDB taxonomy): Bacteria > Bacteroidota > Bacteroidia > B-17B0 > Aurantibacillaceae > UBA4416. Next base: position 63,765 of record JAZKDT010000024.1, read on the forward strand.
TCCTTTCTGCATAATTTGAATGCACAGAAGGATAAATCCTGTCGAGCCCATGGGCTAAAACCCCTATCGTTGGCAACCCTACATCTAATGATGTTTTGTGCGCGGTAATATCAATCCCGTAAGCAAGCCCGCTCACTACCAGGCAACCACTATCGGTTAATTCTGAAATAAATTTTTCGGTAGTTTGCTTACCATACATAGAAGGTGTACGCGTACCAACCACTGCAACTATCTTATCTGTATTGAGATCAGCATTACCTTTATAATAAAGCATAACGGGGCTGTCATTACAATTCCTTAAACGCTGAGGGAAATTTTTGTCAGTAAAAAATAAAGCTTGAATTTTATTATCGTTGATAAATTCAACTTCCTGTTCGGCTCTTGCTAAAATTTTACTCTGATGAATGGCGTTTGCCGTAATAGACCCGATACCAGGAATTTTTTCAAGCTGTGTTTTACCTGTTTTAAAAACCTGTTCAGCACTACCACAATAAGCCAACAAATTTTTAGCTAACACATCGCCAACTCCGTCTAACAACGTTAATCCTATTTGATATGTTAAATCGACAGAGCCCATTTGTTTGATAAGTCTTAATTATTATATTGTGTTCGTAAAAGTAAACAGATAATGATTAAAAATGTCAAATATATTTTAACAGGTACCTTTTTTTATACATGCCAGATTTATGCTCAAACGATGGGTGTAGTAAAAGGTATAGTAAAAGACAAGTCAAATAATGAGACATTGCCTGGCGCTGTAGTAGTTTTAGACAAATCTAAAGGAGTAGCTGCAGATTTAGAAGGCGTTTTTTATATGACCACTACCGAAGGAGCGCATACTTTGGAGTGTGACCTGGTTGGTTACCAAAAATATTCTCAAAACATCACCGTTAAAGGAAATGACACAACTATTGTTGACATTATTCTGGGAAATGGAAATCAGCTGTTGGACGAAGTTGTTATTTCGGCCGGCAGATTTGAGCAAAAATTATCGGATGTAACGGTGAGTATGGAAGTTATCAAACCAACGCTGATCGAAAATAAAGCAACTCAAAGTTTGGATATTATTATGAATCAGGTACCTGGCGTTGTTGTTTCCGACGGACAGGCCAGTATTCGTGGTGGAAGCGGATATAGCTACGGAGCAGGTACCCGTGTATTAATGTTGGTTGATGAAATGCCGATGATAAGTGCCGATGCTGCAGATATTAAATGGAACTATTTACCTCTCGAAAATCTGGAACAGGTTGAAGTGATCAAAGGAGCTGCTTCGGCGTTATTTGGATCATCGGCTATGAACGGCGTAATTAATATGCGGACTGCTTATGCAAAAGACAAACCACAAACAACGGTGTCTATTTTTGCGGCAACCTATGATGCTCCTAAAAATTTAAACTATAAGTGGTGGAAAGGGACAAGTCAAAATCAAACGGGTGTTAACTTTTCTCATTCCGAAAAAATCGGTCAGCTCGATTTGGTTTTGGGCGGGCATATGTTTAACGACGAGGGATACCGCTATCTGGAAACAGAAAAACGGGGACGTTTCAATATGAACCTTCGTTACAATTTTAAAAATATTCCCGGATTGTCTATCGGTATCAATACCAATATGATGGAAACTAGAGGAGGGCTGTTCTTTTTATGGCAAAACGCTGACTCCGTATACTTTCCTCAAGGTCTCAATATTCAGCGTTTTACAAATCACAGAGCAAACGTTGATCCCTATATCACCTATTTTACTAAAAAAGGAGGTAAGTACAGTTTACGTTCACGGTATTACTTAACTAACAACAACAACGATAAAAATCAGGGGTCAAGAGCAGAGTTGTACTACAACGAGTTTCAATATCAAAAACGCTATAAAAATAATTTCACCATGACTTATGGTGCTGTGTATATGGAGCAACAGGTTATTGCTGATTCGTTATACGGAAGACATACCGGAAAAAATTACGCCGGATACGCCCAGTTTGATTATAAGTATAGAAAACTAACGACTTCTATTGGATTAAGAGGCGAATACAACAGCATCGATACGGCATACACGCGTGGACGTTTAACAAAAGACATCAATAACCTTCCCTTTCAGCCTGTATTTAGAGCGGGTGTAAATTATCACCTTTTTGAATATACGTTTCTTCGAGCATCATACGGACAAGGTTATCGTTTTCCCACAATCGCCGAAAAATACATCAGCACCAGTGTAAGTGCTTTACAGATATATCCAAATCAATCGCTACAACCCGAACGAGGATGGAGCGCTGAGATAGGTATTAAACAAGGATTTAAGTTATTTAATTTTAAAGGGTTTTTAGATATTGCCGGATTTTGGACTGAGTATAGTGATATGGTTGAATTTGCCTTTGATATTTATGGCGAAAAAACCGGTCAATTTTATTTGGACATCAATAGCGCTGGTTTTAAATCACAAAATGTTGGGGCCGCTCAAATCAATGGCATAGATGCTTCCATCACCGGAACCGGTAAAATGGGGCCAGTGAATGTATCCACACTGATGGGTTTTACATACACCAACCCTCTTTATCTTGGCTATGATCCAAAAAAGGACACTCTGGGAATTGAAGGGCTAAAAGTATTGAAATACAGGAATCAACAATTATTTAAAGCAGACATTCAGCTTGATTATAAAAAATTATCTATCGGTTGGAGCGCGAGATACTATAGTTTTATGGAAAATGTTGACCGCCGTTTTGAACAAAGTATTTTACACGAATATAATGATCCGGCAAATGGAGTTAACTGGGACAGCATCCCATCAACCTATATCATACAGGGTTTAAAAGAATATCGGCAGGAGCACCGCTATAATTCACTGGTAATAGGCGATAAAACAATACTTCGCTGGGCAGGTGATTGGGTACATGATTCCCGTATCTCTTACCAGGTATCAAAAGCACTAAAAGCGTCCTTCATAGTAAACAATGTATTTAATGCTGAATATAGCCTCAGACCAGGAGATGTTCGTCCGCCCCGAATGTTTTTGTTTCAGCTGATGGTTAGAATTTAGAAATAGAATTTAGCATATTTTAGAAATAGCTTGCACGGCAATAGCGTATCTTTACACTCAAAAATAAATAAAATGGATAACAATTTCAGAAAAACAAATTTAAATAATATTGAGAGTGCAACAATTGTAGACCAAAAGAACCTGCTGGCATTGGTTTTTGGTTGGTTATTTATTGGAATGATCCTCACGACTATTTCCTCTATGGTTTTTGCTTTTATTCCGTCCCTGTATGAATTAACCGTGAGCGTAACGCCTTTAGGTCATGTAAAAAGAACTATGTTCGGGCATATAATCGCTTTCTCTCCTTTAATCATGTTAATTGGGCTTGGTGCCGGCTACCGCAAATTATCATTTACAGCACTGGCTACTTTCTTCATCGCGTTCTCTCTTATCTTCGGAGTAAGCATCAGTTTTATTTTCAAAGCTTATGATATTGGATCTATCGTTAATGTATTTTTATCTACCACTGCATTGTTCGGAGTAATGGCAGGTGTTGGCTATTTTACCAACACAGATCTTACTAAATTGGGAAACATTTTAAAAATTGGTTTAGTTGGTATCTTTATCGCGTCGTTGATCAACTATTTTGTAGGAAACAGCTCTATGGGTTATATCATCAGCGTATTAGCTGTTGTTATTTTCACCGGGTTAACAGCTTATGATATGCAAAAAATTAAAGACACGTTAAGTCAAAATGATGGATCAGAATCATTTAAAAAACTTGCATTAATGGGCGCCTTAAACCTGTATTTGGATTTCATCAACTTATTTATGGCCTTATTGAATATTTTTGGCCGAAGAAATTAATTAAACTCACTCCTTATTTAAAAAGGCTTCGCTATTACAGTGAAGCCTTTTTTTTATGAAAATACCCTTTTTTAGGTATTTGGTGTTGCTTAAGTTAATTATACTTTTGACCGCAATTTATAATCAATCTAAATAAACAACTATATGAAACTAACTTACAGATCATCATTGTTATTGGCTCTACCTGTATCAATGTTAGTGTTAACAACTGCATGTAAAAAGAAAGACAATGCTGAACCTGAGCCGGTAGTAGAAACTCCTGCGCCTACTGGCCCATCATATAATATTCCTACTTCTTATAATTTTACGGGTGTTGATTTTACAACGTCAACACAACGTATTGCTATGTTAGGCGAAATGACGGCCTATATCAGAATAGCTCATACTACCACTCAAACAACACAACCGACATTGGACGGACAAAAATTGAAAGATATGTATGCAAATGCTGCCTCTCAGTTTACAACAACCGGCTTAAGTGCAAGTGGCATTAACTTAAAAGCTAAAACCAGTAACCTGTTTAACTTACAAACCGATTTCGACTCTTATCTGGTAGACGCAGAAACGGCAAGTATTTTTTCAGCGTTAAATCCAACCGTAACAACTGCTGCTAGCGGAGTAGCTGGAAAAGTGGTTGTTGGTACAAGAGCGTATTTAATCAACGCTAATGGCTATGAATATAAAGAAGTGGTTGAAAAAGGAATTATGGGAGCTGTTTTCTATTCGGAAGGAACAACTATTTTAACTAACATTTCAAGCTACGACAACACGATCCTGGTTGGCGGAATAACTGCTCAGGAAAAAGCATGGGACGAAGCCTTTGGATACTTTGGCGTGCCAACTACTTTCCCTACATATACAGTTGGTGTTAAAAACTGGGGAAGCTACTGTAACGCTGTAAGTAATGCATTGGATGCACCAAGCGTGAACAGCTCTACTTCTTTAAATGTAACAATTATGAATGCGTGGTTAGCAGGTCGTGCTGCTATCAGTAACAAAGACGATGCTAGACGTGATGCTGCTAAAACGGCTGTAATTAACGCCTGGGAAAAAGTGGGTGCCGGACGTTTTATTAGCTATATGAAATTAGCTAAAACGAACATTGCTGATGCTGCTCAATTTGCTCACTTAGTATCAGAAGGTATCGGCTTTATCAAAGCATTTAAATACAATCCTTCTAAAACGCTTACAAATGCTGAGATCGCAACGCTTGAAGGCTACTTAGGAACTGATACCTATAATGTAACTACAGCAAATCTTGATTTAGCTATTGATATGTTAGCTGCTAAATTCAGTTTAGATAAAAACAAATTATAATTACAATGCCAGTCCAAAAAAGCACTCGTCGGTTGGCGGGTGCTTTTTCATTTAAAAACCAGCTAATACCGCTTTTAAGGTATGTATTTGCTCAATAAAAACAAGGATATTTATAGCTCTCTATTTTAAAATATGAAAAAAATCACATTCATTTTTTTACTGTTTTCAGTCACGTTTTCTGTGATCGAATGCAAGAAAAAAAATCAGCTGGAAGAAGAACAGGAAGAAGAAACCTCATTTGATAAATCAGGTATGTTGAGCAATTACTCTTCAAACGTTGTTATCCCTAATATACTGGTTGCTAAAAATTCAATTGATTCATTTGCTGTTGCTTACACGAGTTTTACAGCCAACAAAAACACCCAGACACTAATTGTGGCCCGCCAAAAATTTATCCAGGCTTATAAAGATTATCAGAAAATGGAATTGTTTGGCTTTGGTCCGGCAGAAAACGAGATCGTGTATGCTAACTTCAATACTTTTCCAACGGATACGCCACAAATATTATCGAACATCAGCGGCGGTTCATACAACCTCGCAGCGGTTATTAATCTGGATGCGAAAGGGCTTCCGGCTGTCGATTATTTATTGAACAGCACAGGCTATTCAGATGCGCAGTTAGTTAGTCTTTTTGCCAGTTCTCCAAACAGGGTTACATATGTCAGCAATTGTATTGTAGATATGCAAACACGAGCCAACACTATTTTAAACGGGTGGAACGGATACCAGTCAACCTTCATAAATTCTACAGGCTCAGAAATAGGCAGCTCCCTTGGTATTTTAGTTAATAACCTTAATTTTCAGATTGACCTGATGAAAAATGCCAAGGTTGGAATTCCTTTGGGAAAAAAATCATTAGGAACAAAATTACCTGAGAAATGCGAAGCTTTTTATACAAACTCTATGTCTGTGAGTTTAACTAAAGCTTGTCTTGATAATATTGAAAATGTTTACCTGGGCCGTTCACTGAACGGAACCGACGGTTTGGGGCTGGACGACTACCTAAGCGCGTTAGGCGCACAACATACTTCTGGCTCGCTTAATGATGCCATTAAAAATCAGTTTGCAATTGCAAAGTCTAAACTGTCCCTCGTTAACGAACCCTTATCCAATGCGGTTATTAACGACGAAGCAACGGTAGATGCTGCTTATATTGAAATGGTAAAGTTATTAGTACTCTTAAAAACAGATATGCCGTCAGCAATGGGCATAGTTATTACCTATCAGGACGGTGACGGCGATTAATAACATCCGGACATATTTTCTCAAACCTGTTCATCTTGCTCCATTGGCCGTTTTCAGAATGGCCTTTGGTATTTTAATGCTCGCATCCGTCATACGCTTTATAGCTAAGGGCTGGGTGTATGACATGTACATTCGTCCGAAATTTTTTTTTCCTTACTACGGTTTTGAATGGGTTAAACCATTAGAAGGGAATATAATGTACATTATTTTTGCCTTGCTGGCCTTATCTGCTTTGTTCATTGCGCTAGGTTTGTTTTACAGAATATCCTCTGCCGTATTTTTTATGTTGTTTACATATGTAGAATTGATTGACAAGACCAATTATCTTAATCATTACTACTTTATCAGCATTGCTTCTTTCATACTCATTTTTTTACCGGCACATCGCTATTTTTCTTTAGATAGCTTTCATGACAAAAATTTAAAAGCTACCCACGCTCCTAATTATTTTATTCTGGCTATCAAAGGCCAGGTATTTATTGTGTATTTTTTTGCAGGCCTTGCCAAAATTAATTCCGACTGGCTGCTACATGCCCAACCTCTAAAAATTTGGTTACCTGCTCATAGCGAAATGCCTCTCATTGGCACATTGCTCACCAAAGAATGGGTTGCCTACGCCTTTAGTTGGTTTGGATGCATTTACGACCTGGCTATTCCATTTTTATTATTTATGCCGCGTTTTGTGAAACCGGCTTATGTAATGGTTATTGTATTTCATTTAGCAACGTCTTTATTTTTTAATATCGGCATGTTTCCATACATCATGATTGTTCTTACTACCATTTTCTTTTCCGAGAAGTTTCACCTATACATTATCCAGGCTTTAGGTCGTGTTTTCAAAACACATACAAACGAAGACATAGCTTTCAACTACATTCCTTCCCGTAAAACCTTAAGAGTACTAAGTGTTATATGTGTTATTCATTTCACCATACAGTTGTTGATGCCATTTCGCTACTTACTATATGATGGTAATTTATACTGGACCGAACAAGGGTACCGTTTTTCGTGGAGAGTGATGTTGATGGAAAAAGCGGGCACCGCTTTCTTTTATGTGCGTGAAAAAAGTACCGGGCGCGAAAGCGAAATCAGCAACAGCGATTACTTAACACCCATGCAGGAGAAAATGATGGCTACACAACCCGACATGATGATTAATTATGCCCATTTTTTAAAAGAGGAGTTTAAACTAAAAGGTATGCAAGATCCCGAAATAGTAGTGCAATCCTATGTAACACTTAATGGCAAAGCCAGCAGGCTGATTGTGGACAAAACAACAGACTTAAGCATGGAAGAAGATAATATGAAACCAAAAAAATGGATCGTTTCTTACGAGAATTAAATTGAAACGCGTTACACTCATATCCCTATTCCTTTTTTGTGCTACCATCGTCGTTTCACAAAATACTTTTTCAGTACAGGGAACCGTATTTGCAGCAAATGGTATAGTAGCTAAAAATGCGGAAATAACGGTTCCTCACCAAAAAACAGAAACCGATGCGGCCGGAAATTTTATGTTAACCAACGTGAAAGAAGGTGTTCTCCACTTAAGTGTTTTTTTAACGGGCTATAAAAATTACAATCAACAAATAAACATCAGTTCAGATACAACGTTATTAATTCAACTTGATTCGTTAGGCAATAATTTAAACGAAGTAATAGTTGAAGCTGAAAAAGACAACGCTTTTGGTATTGGCAAATTAATGAATGTAGAAGGCACATCCATTTATGCGGGTAAAAAAAGCGAAGTTGTTATATTGAGCGACATCAATGCCAACCTAGCCACTAACAATTCGAGGCAGATATTTGCCAAAGTAGCGGGTATTAATATTTTCGAGAACGATGGCGCAGGTATTCAATTAGGTATTGGCGGCAGAGGACTAAACCCTAACCGTGTTTCAAATTTCAACACACGGCAAAATGGTTACGATATTAGCGCTGATGCCCTGGGTTACCCCGAAAGCTATTACACACCACCAACGGAAGCATTAGATCGTATAGAAGTAATAAGAGGTGCGGCCAGTTTACAATACGGCACTCAATTTGGTGGCTTCATCAATTTTAAATTCAGAAAACCGCCTGTAGATAAAAAAATTCAATTGACCTCCCGTCAAACTTATGGCTCGTTTAACCTGATCAATAGTTTTAATAGCCTGGGTGGAACCATCAAAAAATTCAGCTACTATACCTTTTATCAATACAAGCAAGGCGATAGCTGGCGACCCAATTCCGCTTTTAAAATGCATACCGCACATGCAGCTCTTAACTATCAAGTTAATTCAAACGTCAAAATTTCGGGTGAGTACACCTACATGACATATCTGGCGCAACAGCCCGGCGGGCTCACCGATAAACAATTTGAAAAAGATCCCATGCAAAGTATCCGAAACCGAAACTGGTTTAAAGTGAACTGGAATTTAGCATCTCTATCTTTAGATTGGAAACTTTCACCCACCACGCGCATTAACTGGATGAATTTTGGATTAATAGCCGAACGCATCACCGTTGGTTATTTAGGGCAAATCAATCGTGCCGACCCTTTAACCGAAAGAGACATTTTGGGCGATCAATACAAAAATTTTGGGTCTGAGCTGAGGTTATTGCAACGCTACCAGTTATTCAAAAACACCTCTACTTTTTTAATTGGCGGGCGCTATTACCAGGGACAAACTATTCGCAAACAAGGTTTGGGAGACACTACTTCACTGGCGCACTTCGACTATACTAATCCAACCAATTTAGAGCACAGCGATTATACCTTTCCCAGCAGAAACATCGCAGCCTTCTCCGAAAATATTTTTCAGCTTAGTTCTAAATTCAGTGTTACACCTGGCGTTCGTTTTGAATACATCAGTACCTCGGCCGCCGGTTACTACCGGGAAACAAACCGCGATTTGGCAGGAAATATTATATTAGATCAGATACACCAAGAATCATTAAACAGTACCCGCTCTTTTGTATTAGGTGGTTTAGGTTTACTGTATAAACCGGTGGGTAAGATCGAACTGTATGCCAATTTCAGTCAGAATTACCGCTCCATTAATTTTAACGATATGCGAGTAATAAATCCTAACTCCAGGGTTGATCCGAATTTAAAAGATGAAACAGGCTATACAACAGATGGTGGCGTGCGGGTTACACTTAAAAATTTACTGTATGTAGATTTCAGTGTTTACTATTTACGTTACAATGACCGCATTGGCTCGGTATTACAAGTTGATGAATCTACGTTTGTGTTATACCGCTATCGCACTAATATTTCCGATAGTCGTAATATTGGCGCTGAGTGTTTTGCCGAACTGGATCTTATTAAGTTATTTAAACGTAACTCTAAACATCAGCTGAGTATTTTCGTTAATGCATCGTATACGGATGCCCGATACATCAGTAGCCAGCAAAGTGGCTTCGATAATAAACTAGTAGAACTGGTGCCGCAAACTATTTTACGCAGTGGCATAACTTATAAGTATAAAAAATTCAGCACAACCGTACAAGGTTCCTATACCGCCGAACAGTTTGCTGATGCCAGCAATTCTAAATTCAGTACAAACGCCATTACCGGTATCATACCCGCTTACACCATTTGTGATTTTTCGGCACAATACACCTTTAAAATGCTGAACCTATCGGCGGGGGTAAATAATTTTACGAATGAAATTTACTTTACCCGTCGTGCCGAGGGCTACCCGGGCCCCGGCATTTTGCCATCTGATCCTATTAATTTTTATGTAACGCTTCAGCTGAAGTTGTAAGCATAAATGTCGTGAATTTACTGAAAGATCAGGGTGATGAGAACGAAACAGTTACTACTTATGCTTATTCTTTTCTTCTATCCAACGTGACATATATTTAGTACCCGAAATGGTATGGTGTAATAGTACGGCGCCCATAAAATTTTGTTGCCGATGAGTGTTTTTGTGTTTTTGTACCTCAGCCAGTTTTGCAAACAACAAGGCAGCATGTTTTGTTTTATCAAATACTTGATTGATGATTTCAACACCGTTGGTCTGAGCTTTCATCCACGTTGTTTTATCATGATAAAGCTTAATGGATTCACTTGCAAAGTCATTCACATTATCTGTTATAACTCCGCCCCACTCTAAATGATCATGCATGGCTTCGGCACCAATTGTTGTTGTTACACTGGGCGTACCGCATTCCATGGCATCAATTAATTTACCTTTCATACCTGCACCAAAACGCAAAGGCGCTAAGCACACCCGGGCCTTCAACATTATTTCCTGCGCACTTCCGGCACGTCCTTTAATTAAAAACCCTTCTTTAGGGTTATGGAGTTGGTTCACTTTGGGTGACGCGTAAGCTCCGTAAACATGTAACTCCGCATCCGGCATGTGTTTACGTATCAACGGCCAGATCTCTTCTTTTAAATATAACACGCCATTCCAGTTGGGTTCATGCAAAAAATTTCCAATGGTTACAAAGTGTTTTCTCTCATCATAGGCCGGCCATTGTTTAATATGAGCTTCGGAAATTGACTCCAGTAAAAAAGGCGTGTAATGTAAAATAGCCGGATCAATTTTAAAGAACTGCTCTAACAGCTGCATTTCAAATTGCGAGATCATCAACGTCATATCACATCTGTATATACTCGCTATTTCTCTTTTGGCGACATCTGTTTCTAAAATATCTTGCGGCACAAATTCTCTTTTTCCTTTAAAAGCCTGTTGTCTTGCCAGGCGCAAACAATGCAAATCAATAGTATCTAGTACGCGCAAAGCATCAGGACAATTCTCAGCCACCCGCCACCCAAACTGTTCTTCTATCATAAACCGATCAAACAGCACCACGGTAGGCTGCAACTGTTTAATGAATTCATCAAAATCAGAGCTGTTTAATGCGATGCTTACCTTATCAATTCCATATTTGGTAAAGTCGATAGAAAAAGGGCTCTCTGCCGCAGCGCAGGCAAAAGTTATTTTCCAGGCTCTGTTTTGAAATTGTTCGATCAGCTGCACGGTTCGGCTACCTGCCGCTGATGAGTTTGGCTCCGGCCAAACTGTACCGATCATTAAAATATGTGGCGCTGTCTCTATCGTCATTAATTAACGGTTTGAAAATGGGTGCTATAAAATTTACACTTCGTTTTTATTATACGGCCACTCGCTGTTTCGTTTGGCTTTAATAAAGTACACTATAGTTCCGGCGGCAATAACAATGACTCCGGTTAACATCATCTTTAATCCGGTAGCCAACAAAATACCCACCCACATTAAAATGGCCAGGTAAATAGGTAAAGGATACAAAGGCATATGGTAAGGAAATTCTTCTTTAGGCTTTCTTCTTTTCAATAAGATCAAACCGATGGCTTGTCCGATAAACTGAACTAAAATACGCATGGCAAGAATAGCGCTGATGACATCGCTCAATCTAAACAGCAAACTAAACACAAAAGCTACTCCTCCTAAAAACAATAAGGAAATGTAGGGAAATTGCCTGGTAGGATGCAATTTGGCAAACACTTTGAAAAAAGCCCCGTCTTCGGCGGCAGCATAAGGAATACGACTGTAGCCAAGCGTGGCCGAAAATACGGATGCAAAGGCTACCCATAAGATCAGGCAAGTGACCACAACTGCAGCAACATCCCCGGCAATGCGCTGCATAAAAACGCTGATCAAAAACTCACTGTCTTTTGCCTCGTTCCATGGAACCACGCTGGTAACACTCACATTCATGGCAATATATAACGCAGAAATAGCGGCAATAGATAGAAACATGCTACGCGGAATATTTTTTGAGGGGTTAACGATCTCGCCTCCTAAATGGCAAACATTATAATAACCCAGATAACTGTATACACTTTTAACGCCCGCAAAACCCATAGCAGCTACAAAAGCATAGTTGATGGTTAAGCCATCATTCATGTGTTTGATGGGCTCAGCAAAATTGCCGTGCGCTATGCCACCTCCAATGATCCAGAACATGGTGAAGATAACACCCACCCATAAAAATACACTGATCTTTCCGATGGCTTCAATTTTACGATATAACAATACAACAATTAAAATAACCACACCGCCACTTACGGCTTTGGAGGTGATAGATGTAAGCGGCAATAAATAAGAAAGATAAGAGGCAAAACCAATGGCCGCTGAGGCAATAACTAAAGGTGCCTGTATCATGGTTTGCCATACAAATAAAAAGCTCATGAGTTTTCCTGTTTTTTCCGGACCATAAGCTTCCTTTAAGAAATTGTAAGATCCACCGGCTTTTGGAAATGCAGCGCCCAGTTCGCTCCAAACCATGGCATCCACAAAAGATAATAGGGCACCTGCTATCCAGGCATACAAAAAGTATGGACCGTTCATCATACCAATAACCATAGGTAAGGTAATAAACGGGCCAATACCAACCATATCAATCATGTTAATGGCGGTTGCCTGCAGAAGTCCTAAGCGTCGTTGAAGCATCATAAAAAGTGTGTGCAATATCGGCAATTTATTGAAAGCTTTTCAAAGGATTTAAGAAAGTATATGTAGCACCTAAACTTTAATTCCTATCACAAGTACATCATCAACCTGCGATAAAGCACCGCGCCAGTTTTCAAATACGTTATAAAGACTGGCTTTTTGTTCTTCCATCGATTGATCCTGAATGCTGATAAGAGTTTCCTTAAAGCGTTTGTATAAAAATTTCTTCCCGCCTGTTTTTGTTCCTGCCAGATGTTCGCCACCAAACTGATCGGCGTAGCCATCAGTAAACAAATAAATAACGTCCCCTTTCTGAAGATCGAACAATTTATTGGTAAAAGGTTTGGCCACGCTATCCATCGATGCCGTAATGGGTTGCTTATCTGCTTTAAATTCTATAAGCTCTTTATTTCTTATAATATAGATGGGATTATTAGCTCCTGCATATTCAAGGCGCATCCCTTTGATATCAATACAACATAACGCCACATCCATACCATCCCGCAAAGGTGTTTCATTACTGTTTTTATTTAAACTTTTCTTGAGTTCAGAATTGACATAGTCTAAAGCCTGTGCAGCAGAATCAACCGTGAGGTTATTTAAGGTTTGATTGAGCAATGTATTTCCGATGATACTCATAAAAGCGCCCGGCACACCATGCCCTGTACAATCTACCGCTGCAACTACTAAAATATTGGTGCCTGCTTTATAGTGGTATCCGTTTGTTGAATGCAGATCTTCCTTAATATCATAATTAGTGAACCAATAAAAATCGCCGCTCACCACATCACGAGGTTTAAAAAAGATAAACGATTGCGGGGCGTACTCTTTTAATTTTTCTTTCTCGATAAAAATAGATTGTTGTATACGTTTAGAGTATTCAATACTATCCGAAATATCTTTATTTTTTTCATCGATTTCATGGCGCTGCTGGTTGATCTCTTTTTCTAAACGCAAACGTTCGGTTATATCGCGCGCATAAATAACAATAGCTGGGCGCCCGGCAAAAGGAGCCACTTTAGCTGAACACTCAACAGGAATTAAAATTCCTGACTTGGTAATAAAAGGAATATCTTTATAGATGAGTCCGCCTTTTTCCCAAACGTCGGCTACAATGCTTGAACTTTGCTCCAGGTACTCTTTGGGATGAAGATCAAAGAGCGATAGTTTTTCAAGTTCTTCTTTAGAGTATTCTAATAATTTGGCAGCACTTGGATTTGATTGATGAATCTTTCCATCCACAATATCAATAACCATGATGGAATCATTAGCCTGCTCTATGATACTTTCATAATTGCTTAACTGTTTTTTTAATGAAGCCATTTGGGCTTCATAATTTCTTCCTTCTTCGGTTGAAACAACAAAGGAGGAGCTTTTAGTGTCCGCTTGCTTGTCACCTTCTGTATTAGTTACCTTATGCTTGCTATCCAGCTCATCTATAATAGGAAAGATGAGCGAAGGATTTAAAAACTCTCCCACTTTATCAGGACGCGATACGTAGCGTACGATGCCATCCTTATCAATCAAAAAAGACGCCGGTAAAGGAATGCCTTCTTCATATTTCTCAGCAAAGTCGTTATCGTATTCTTTTAACTGAACGCCGTAGGTCATAGCAGTTCTTTGCCCGGCATCGGCCAATACTTTAAAATCGAGGCCCAGCTTTTCAACCATGCCCCGGTTAACACCCACCGGATCAGGACCAATGGCCATTACTAAAATATTTTTCTCTTTAAACTTATCATTATTCTTTTCATAGGTGCGGAGCATCATGTGGCAACCGGGACACCAATCGCCCCTAACAAAAATTAATAATAAATGACGCTTGTTTTTAAAATCGGATAATTTAACAAGCTCTCCATTTTGATCAGGCAATTCAAATTCATTAGCCTGTTTACCCAGCTGAACTTTGTAACCACCCGCATGAATTTTGAGTTGTTTTTTATCTTTTAAAATGCCCCAGGCTAACACACCGGCAAACACAATAATAAAAGGCGGAAACACCCAGCCGGGCCAGCCGTATGAAAACAGGACATTACCTATTATATAACACAACAAAGAAAGAACGAACATCAAAGGCTCAAACCAGGAATGCCCTGCATAGGAAAACACCCTGAAAAAAGCGATCCTTAAAACTGAACCACCACCTGCCAGGAACAAAGAGAAAGTAAGCAAGGGTATGTGAAGGAAAGGCATATCGAGCGAAAAGCCCATTAACAAGGCCGAAGAAAGCACCGTGATGAACTGGTACCAGCTGGTATATTTAGACACCTCTTTAATAGAAGCAAAATAAGCCACCATAGATAAGATAGTTGCCGGCAACATATAGCCACACAACATACACGCAACAGAGGCAATATTAAGGATAACACCCAATGTGGTGCTTTGATGAATGTGTTTCATGTATACCAAATATAAGTTAAATTCATCAAAACTTAAAGCCTATGACGCAGAAAAAATGGGATGCACCAACCCGAGAGATGCTTCCACCCTCACTGTCTATTCCGAGAGAGAGGGAGGCATGAAGCTCAGATGCAAGAAGGGGAAGCGCATGCAGGCCCGATTCATTATCGTTTTTTTATCATACTACAATTAAGCATTTGACATACAGCTGTTACTCCTGGCAAGATATGGTGAAAAAGTGTATATTTGATCATACCATAAAATGGCAGTTATCAGCGAGTTAGCGGCAATTTTACAACGACCTATCAGCAAGATTATGAAATTTTTTTCATTAACCATTTTAACACTCTTCTTCTGCAACTATTCTGGAGCCCAGAATTTAAATACCAAGATGGACTCGGTCAAAACAACTGTAACTATATTATCCTATACTCACTTATTGCCACCAGAATTTTCGTCGCTTTCACAAGAAAATATATATTACTCAGATTCAAATTTCGTTAATACTGCCTACAGTGACTATATTTTTATACTTAAACTGCGAAGTAATTGTACATTCCTTTATGAAATGTATTACAAACCATATAACCGGACTAGAGTTGATTTTTGCATTGGGAAATACACTATGGTTAATAATACCATACACTTAGTATACACACCGCTGCTTTCAGCACGGCCGGAAAAAACTTATATATCGCCCAGTACCCCTGTGTCATGGTCGCTTCCAAAAAGACCGGAATATCTTTTAGTAAAGGAATTCCTATTAACAGAACCGAAAAAAAAAGGACAAACAAAGAAAACTCTGTATATTCAAAAAGACAAATTGCAATTTGATATAGGGAATTGTAGCTCAATTTAACTATTGACAAAACTGCAGCTCACAGCACCTAAATTCAATGTGGGCAGTCGGCTTCAGAAGCTGCAAACAAAGCCATCTGCGAAAGACAATTATTTTCGCTTTGTAATTGCATAGTAACATCTTATCTTTATTTAGACTTTTTGGTAGACAACGGTTTTAAAACGGCCGAAGCAAACCGCGAAAAACGTTAGGGTAAGCTTTTGACAACGAACATTCAATTATGACAAAGACTAATATTCCATACTTTTCTTTAAGGCTTTTAACTGTGTTCTCATACTTTCTTCCTTTTGTTTTTTATTTGTCGACCTGTTCGAACGACTCAAATATCAAAGACGCATTTAATAAGGAGGACGCAATACAAAATGAAAAAAATGAGCATCAAGTAAAACTTAATAACATAAATTCATTTATTTCTGCCATAGACACAATGACTGTTTATAAGAGTGAGGCAATGGCAGAATTAGCAGAAAGGATTAATCACGAATTTCATAACACAGACAACGTTAACAACCTTAATGGAAATTTTAAAAGTATAATATATTTCCCGACAAACTATTCACTTTCAGCTATTGGTACAATTATAGGTTATAAAAACCTTCTAGGCAAAATTCTAATTGGCATTAGTATATTTTTATCATTGATATCATTACTATTATGGGTTTTAATAGACAAGTATAAAATTGCATTTTATTTATTATCATTAAATATTTTTACAATTACAGCATTTATAATTGACTGCTATGTTTCTAACGTATCTGTTCTGGCAGGAACCTGGACGCTATTGTTCCTTTTAATGATGCAGCTATTGACCGAAATACAAACCAAAAGAAAAGCCAGCCACTAAAACAGTGTGTGCTCCGGCCTTACAGACAATAAAGCCATTGGAAAGCATGGCTTCAAAAGCAATTCGAGAGCACATCGATAAACTCAGTAATCCCCTCAGTCACGTTATTAATTTTTCTTTGCAATTGCATAGTAACATCTTATCTTTATTTAGACTTTTCGGTAGACAATGGTTTTAAATCTCATTACTCGTAGATCCAAAACGTTAACTGTTATTGTAAAAAATTATAGACAAAAAAATGAAAAATATACCTACACTTTACGAATGGGCAGGTGATATGAAAACCTTTGAAACTTTATTTACAAAGTTTTATGACAAGGTTTTGAAAGATGATTTACTGGCCGAAGTATTCCATAAGATGTCACCTGAGCATGTTAAACACGTTTCACATTTTGTGGCAGAAGTTTTTGGTGGCGACAAATTATATACAAAGGAAGACAAAGGAAGTCATGCACATATGATTGGCCAACACATTGGCAAAATGCTCACAGAAGAAAAACGACAGCGTTGGGTTCATTTACTGCTACAAACGGCGGACGAAATTGGTCTAAAAAGTGATCCTGAATTTCGCTCGGCATTCGTTGGCTATATCGAATGGGGAACAAGACTAGCTGTCATTAATTCGCAATTAACAGAGAATCCCATGAACACAAATGAACCAATGCCAAAATGGGGTTGGGGAGAAACCGGTGGACCTTATATTTCAAACGAAAATTAAACATTGCGGTGGAGGAGTTTTCCAAAACGACAGAAGTAAAGCTTTAAGTCTTTAAAAGTATTTATATGAAAACCATATCACTCAAAGATTTTGCTTTAACGGGCTTTATAGATAAGATAACAACGGGTTCGAGCACCGACGAACTTGTAAAGAATTTTGGAAACCCGGAGTATATTTTTGATACTGATGATTGTGGCATCATGTATTATGGAGATTACGAATTTCATTACTGGAAAAATACAAAGACTATATATTTAATACAAAATGTGACGCTAAGTAGCAAGATGATTAACTTTATAAATAGTAGTTTTAACGTCGATCCGTGGTTTTTGAAAACTGGCAGGGAATTTACTTTTAAAGAGGTTAAATCGATTCTTGAAAAGGAGACTGTAAAGTATACCATAGATCATGAAAATGATTTTATAACATTTAAGAGTGGTGTATTTTTAGACTTTGTTAGTGGTTACAAAGGCTACGGTGGAAATAATGAGCATATTGAAAATTGGAAAAACTTTGATATAAGTGTAAACGATGTTGAAGACTACATCTTGAAAGGGATAAGAAAGGAATGATAAAAACGCTTGGTAACGCTGATCATGCAAGCCTTACAGACAACAAGCAACTGTAAAAGTGTATCATCAAAAAAAATGTCGTAAACAGCCCGCTGAATTGTCGTTTTAACCCCTTGCGGATATTGAAGATTACGAGCACCTTTGTTTAAATAAAAAATAAAGCATATGGCAATTATAAACCCACACATTAACTTTAACGGAAATGCTGAAGAAGCATTCAATTTTTACAGATCGGTATTTGGCGGAGAGTTCAAAACAATCGTTCGCTTAAAAGACATCTCCAGTGCTGAGTTTCCGGTAGCAAAAGAGGACGAACATAAGATCATGCACATTGCTTTGCCAATATCCCACAATATCCTGATGGGTAACGACGTGCCGGAAAGTATGGGTCCGGTGAATGAAAATGAAAACAGGTCTAAGATCTCCATCAGCGCAGAAAGCCGCGAAGAAGCCGACAAATTATTTAACGGCCTTTCGGCGGGCGGCACTGTTGAAATGCCAATTGGCGATAGTCCGTGGGGTTCTTATTTTGCTATGTTCAGAGACAAATACGGCATTGAGTGGATGGTAGATTTTGTACCAGCAAGCAGCGGAAAATAGTTGCGGATAACAGGTTGCTTTTTGCCAATGTATAAAAACAGGTATCTTTGATACACATTTTGATACCTATGCATCCCGACAATTTATTAAAGCAAGTAGCTTTCATCAAAGAGATTGATAAGCTCAAATACATTCAGCGCAAAACTAAATTATTTAACAGCAACAGGCACGAAAATGATGCTGAGCACAGCTGGCACTTGGCCATGATGGCTCTTGTATTGGCTCAACATTCAGACAAGCCCATAGATGTGTTAAAGGTTTTGAAAATGGTTTTAATACATGACCTTGTAGAGATTGATGCAGGAGATACTTTTATTTATGACACTTTAAAAAATCATACGAATACCGATGAAGAACTCATAGCGGCTAATCGTATTTTTGGGCTATTACCCATAGAGCAAGCCGAAGAATTTATCAGCATTTGGAAAGAGTTTGAAGATGGCCTTACTCACGAAGCAAAGTTTGCCAAATCAATGGATCGCTTTGAACCGCTGCTCCAAAACACATCCAACAACGGAGGCACGTGGGTAGAATTTAATGTGCCTTATGAAAAAGTATACGCTAAGAAAAAAGCTATTCAAAACGGATCAACCACCATTTGGAACTATGCAGAGGCCTTGATCAATGAAAGT
The DNA here is from genome assembly GCA_040387475.1 of Bacteroidota bacterium. Taxonomy (GTDB): domain Bacteria; phylum Bacteroidota; class Bacteroidia; order B-17B0; family Aurantibacillaceae; genus UBA4416. The sequence goes on from JAZKDT010000024.1 coordinate 83,215, forward strand.
GTAGAGAAAGGCATTCTTATAAAAAAGGCTGAATAAGTTTTATTCTCACAGATTCTATGAACGGCATTGACTGCAATGCTATTATGAAAAACAAAGATCCAAAACATAACTCCTGGATCTTTAAGTAATGTTATGCAATCTCATTATAAAATGAAGTGTCAAAACCGCCGATAACTCCAGCTTTTCTTTGGTTCTCTTCCCATACCGGATTTGCAAGCATACCTTTGGCCACTTCCAGGCTCGGGTAATCGGAGATGAGAGAAATGCTTTTATCATCGTCTATAGACTGATAAATACCTTTCACTACGATACCCATTTTTTTTCGAAACTCGTCAGCTTCGTCGTAAGTTTTTTTCCATTTGTCAAAGTTCTCAACTCTGATCTTTACCATTAATGTTATTGCCATAAGTTTTTTTTAATTCTATTCGGCAAAACTAAGAAGGGAGACACATAAAAAAGTTGATCCAAATCAACAAATTAACCTTTGGCAATTTTATTTCGGATGCGGCTAATGGTTTCAGTGCGTACGCCTAAATAATTAGCAATATGATGTTGTGGCACACGTAATATTAAAGACGGTCTTTCTTTTAAAAGTTCCATATAAAGCGCTTCAGGCGTTTCTGTTTTTAACCGGTTAGATTGCTCGAGCAGTTTAGCATGATCGGCGGGATATTTCTTTATAAAATATTTACCATAGGCCGGGAATTTCTCCATGGCGTAGTCAGCGTTGTCAATGGTCATTCCGAGAATTTCGCAGTCTTCCAAAGCCTGCATGGTAACGTTCGTTGGCACTTTATTCCGCATGCTTCCTATTTGTCCCGACCAGGTTCCTTCTTCTACAAACAAAATATTTTGTTCTTCGCCCTTTTCGGTGGTAATGTATTGCCTTACGCATCCTTTCAAAATAAAAGGACTATATCTTGGTATTTCTCCCATGCGGTAAAAGACCTCATTCTTTTTTAAAATAAATGGCACAAGCAGCTTTAAAAACTCTTTAAAGTCTTCTTCCGGAAAATCGACATAATCGAGGAAATGTTTGTAGAACAATGTGGTATCCAAAATAATCCTGTTTATTGTGGCAATAAAATATGAAATACTGCCCCGCCGTTATCGCCAACAGCAGCCGCTATATGCCCTTCGTGGGTGTTAACTATTTTGCGACAAATGGATAAACCAATGCCGGTTCCTTCAAATTCGGTTTTAGCGTGCAGTCGCTGAAAGATCTTAAAGATACGGTCAGCATGTTCCTGATCAAAACCGATACCGTTATCACTAAATTGTATGTGATGATATTTTTTAAGCTGATCAAGCTGCGGGTGGCTCAAAACCTCTTGTGCACTGGCGGTAGCCAACGTGATTTTTATTACCGGCCTTATTTCGGGCCGTATATATTTTAATGAGTTAGACATAAGATTACTGAAGAGCTGTATCATTTGAGACGGGATAGCTTCTATAATGGGTAAGTCAGAATCTTCTATTACAGCCTGCCGTTGTTCTATCAGCAACTCAAAATCTGTTTTCACATTTTTAATAACCTCTGAAAGATTAACTTTCTCAAACCCATCTACCTTTGCCGATATCTGTGAATAAGCTAATACATCACGCACCAGCTTGGTCATCCTATCGGTTGATCCATATATCTTGGAAATATAATCTTTTGTTTTATCGCTGATATCCGGAATGCTATGTTCCAGTAATTGTGTAAAGGTGCTGATCTTACGAATAGGCTCCTGCAAATCATGAGAGGCAATGTAAGCAAACTGTTCCAGCTCAGCATTGGAACGTTTGAGCCTGAGGTTGGATTCATCGAGTTCCCTGGTACGTTCAACAACCGCTGCTTCAATTTCTTTACGGGTTTCTACCTGGTGAGTTACCTCAACTGCCATCACGATAACCTTTGCCACCCTGGCACCGTCCATCACGGGAATATATTCAAATGTTAAAACGATATGTTCAGGAACACCATTGCGTACAAGCACCATTTCATTTTCTTCCGTCGTATATTTAATTCCTGTCTCGAAAACTTTTGTCAGTACCGGTTCAAAAATGTGAGCTACTTCGTGGAGAACTGTCCAGTAAGGATTACCTGCATATTGTTCGCGTGTCTTACCAGATATTTCCAAGAATCGTTCATTTACATCCTCCACCATAACAGGTGTTCCACTTACGACACAAATTCCTATCGGCGCTGCTGTGATCAGATCCCGTAATTCTTTCTCTTTTTGTTCAATCTTGTGACGCGCCACAACATGGTCGGTAATTTCGGTAGCTGTAGCCATCATCCCGTATATTTCGCCCGATACTTTGCGGAGTGCTTTGTAAGTATAACTGTAGTAACCAGTATAAGGTTTCCCAAAACGTACCAAATTAATTTGTTCTTCAGCCTGCACAAAAGTTTCTCCGGTAGTTAGTACTTGTATCATTTTTTTCTCGAGTGAAGAACCGGCTAGTTCAGGAATTGCTTCGGCAAAGGGTTTACCCAGAATGGAATCATCGCGCCCCAACAGCTGAAGCATGTTTTCGTTAACGATAGTGATGGTAAGATCGGCACCGGTATAAACCACTTTAGCGATGGGCGAATTATGGATCACATCGCGAGAGAACAATTCGCTTTCCTCTATTTTTTTGCGATTTAATACGTGCTCTGTAATATCTGTAGCATGAACAATAATCCCCATTATCCTGCCGTCGGAATTTGTATGCGGTGTATACACTATGCTGAGCCATTTGTCCCCGTTCATCCTTGTAGGCGCAAACATCTCATAGCGTACCTGTTCGCCCGCGTAAGCTTTTACGAGATTAGGATGTGTTTTAGCGTAGGCCTCCTCCCCGATAAATTGACGAACTGTTTTTCCAAGTGCTTCATGTTCATTTACACCAAACCATTTTTGAAAAACAATGTTATAGGATAAATAACGTTGATCCGAATCGAGGTAAAAGATCATGGCAGGTACTGTATCACGCATCAATTGGAGATGTGCTTCGCTCTCCTTCATCTTCTGTTGCGATTTTATTTGCTCGGTTACATCTACCGCAATATCCAGAATAGCATAAATCTCACCATCAGCATTGCGCAAAGGTGTATAACTAATGTTGTAATAATTATCATTGAGTACCCCGTTTTGCACAATTTTTACAAGCGACGCAGGACTGACGAACGGAACACCGGTTGTATATACATCATCGAGTATTTTCAAAAATGCCTGTCCCTCCGTAATTAATTCGGGCATGGCTTCACGCAGAGGTAACCCCACAATATTGTGGCCTTTTCCCACTATATCAATAAATGTCTGGTTTGGATTTTCGATGATCAGATCTCTGCCCACAAATAAACCTATCCCTGCCGGAGCGGCCTGGATAACATTCCGCAACTTTGATTCACTTTCTTCTATTTTTTTTCGAGTACTCACCTGTTCGGTAACATCTGTGGCTACTACTAAAATTCCTGTAGTAACTCCATCTTCTTCAATGGGCTGATAGATGAGATCCACGTGAATCTTTTCCATCACACCATTTCTTACCAGGTCAACGCCTATTTCTTTTGCTATATAAGGAACTCCGGTATCCAATACTCCCTGCAAAAGCAGATCAAAGCCCTGGCCTTTTAACTCTGGCAAAGCTTCCAAAAGCGGTTTATTAATTATTTCATGAGGCTTGCGCCCCACCAGGCTTCCGTAAAATGAATTGGCCATTTTAAACACCAGTTGCTCTTTGCCAATGGTAGCAATACCTACCGGCGACTCTTCAAATAAAGCCAACAATTCCTGCTGGCTTTTTTCGAGTTTTTGTTTGGCGTAAACTTGCGCGGTAACATCAACAGCCATATCCATTACGCCATAAATTTCGCCGGCTGCGTTGCGCACGGCTTTATAGGTAAAGTCAAAATAAAACGGAGTCAATTTTCCGCCAACCACTAATTCACATAATGTTTGGGTTGCTTCAAACGATTTTCCGGTAGTAAACACATCATCGAGAATCTCTAAAAAGGATTGTCCCTTTAATTCAGGTAAAGCTTCAGCTAAAGGCATTCCTAATACGGATGGTCCCTTACCCCAGATATCAATCATTTTCTGATTAGCTAATTCGATCAGCATATCCTTTCCAACAAATAACGCCGTTGCTACCGGCGCTTCTTCTATCATAGAGCGCATGCGCGCTTCACTTTCTTTAATATTGTTCAGGGCATTTACTTTATCGGTTGTTTCAAGCGTAATGCATTGGATACCACCAACAGTTCCATCCTGTATATAAATAGGAATATAAGACACATTGAAATAACATACTTCCGGAAATCCGTTTTTATCGACGATAAGCTGCGAATCCTGATGATAAATAGTTTCGCCACTCATGACCCTTTTAAACAATTCTTCAACAACAGGCCATCTTTGAGATGTATTTTTTACGGGTTGTCCCATAGCGCTAGGATGCCTGGTATTACCAAAAGAAGGAATAAAGGCATCGTTATACAACTGTATATAGTCTTTTCCCCACATGATGCACATCGCTATAGGCGCATCCAGCATTAGCCGCAATGCACTCTTTAATTCTGCCGGCCATGCTTCTGCACTTCCAAGCGGTGTAGCTAACCAATTGAAACTACGGATTAACGCGCCGGTTTCTCCACCTCCTTTTAAGAAGCCTGAGTTTGGATGAATGTCTGTTGAGTGCAATGGTATAGTACTATTTAATTAATGATGGGTTTAAGAATATCTACTAAGGTATCAAAACGATTAGGTTTTGTAATAAAATCAATAGCCCCTAGTTGTTTAGTGCCTGCAATGGTAGATGGATTTGACGTTGTAGAAAATATAATAACAGGTATGTGTTTAAGATGATCGATCTTTTTGATCCGGGTTAAAAACTCCTCGCCACTCATAACAGGCATATTCAGATCCAAAAAAATAATATCGGGATCAATCTCGTTAGCGTCTAATTTATCGAGCGCTACTTTGGCATTTGTAAAAGAGCTAAAATTCAATTGTTTTGAAACCAGGGAAAGAGCAGTGCCAAAAATCTCATGATCTTCCGCATCATCATCTATAAGTACTATGTTTTGATATTGCATTGAGTAAATATATAAAATGTATTTAAAATTTTGACCCCGAATATGTTAACTAAAAAACATATTTAGTATATGGGTTATTTTTTACAGCAACCGTCCAGTTTGGCAACACCAGCAGGATCTGCTTTTACTTCATCGGCATCGTACCCAAGTTTTGAAATAAGAACCTTTATTTTATTCAGGTCTGTTTTCCGGGTATCGTAAACAACTGTGATTGTATTTGCCTTAGCATCTACCTCAACCCGTTTAATCCCGTCCTCGTTATACAGGTCCTTATTGAATTTATCGCCACAGGTTTCGCATTGTTTGCAATGATCACAATAAATTTTAGTTTTAATAACCGTTGTTTGTGTGTTTTTGGTTTTTTGCGCGAAAGAAATAGCGGGCAATGCCAACACTAAAAACAAGAAAGCGATGATGGAAAGTGAATATTTTTTCATGGAATAAATTTAACGAAATAAATCAAAAGCCCCTACGCTGCTGTCAAAAACAAAAAACCCCTTGATAAATCAAGGGGTTTAGCTGCTTTGAAGTGGTACCTCCAGGAATCGAACCAGGGACACACAGATTTTCAGTCTGTTGCTCTACCGACTGAGCTAAGGTACCATCATCTGATTAAAACCAGATTGGGCTGCAAATTTAAGAGAAATATTTATACTGCAAAAAGAAATATTAAAAAATCTTAAATTAAGAACAGGTATAGGGTATTTAGTTACTTTTATAAACATTGAATTTAATCGTTGATATTGGTAATACGCGCGTGAAAGCGGCCTTGTTTAACAGCTATGGCCCTGTAGAAACTAAAGTTTACAGCCATGCCGATGCAATTTTAGACGATACGACCTTTATTAAGCAAGCAAAACGTGCCATGATAGGCTCGGTTGTGAGTGAACAGGACGCTTTTCACCACGCCCTTAACACCCTGTTACCTACTACTGTCTTTAATTCAGAAACAAAGATCCCCTTAACTAACCTGTATCAATCCGCTTCAACTTTAGGATCAGATCGTTTAGCCGCTTCCGTGGGCGCATATAACCTATATCCAAACGCTCCTGTTTTAGTAATAGATGCCGGAACCTGCATAAAATATAATTTTACAAACGCCCAAAACGAATACCTGGGAGGCGCCATATCGCCTGGCATTCAAATGAAACTAAAGGCTTTGAACCATTTTACCAGTAAATTGCCTTTGATAGAAGCTGATTTTTTATATACCGCTTTAATTGGCTCTAATACTCACAACTCCCTGTTATCAGGCGTACTTAACGGGACTATAGCCGAAATTGATGGCATCATAGACCAGTACAAATTACAATTTAGCGACACAATTTGCGTTTTAACCGGAGGTGATAGCGAATACTTGGCAAAACGGTTAAAAAATAGCATCTTTGCCCACCAAAATTTAGTTTTGAAAGGCCTGAACGACATTTTAAATTATACTCTTGAAAATACATAAACATATACATTTTTTGAAAACACTCATTTTTACACTTGCTTTTTTAAGTTCAGTAAGCCTTTCCTATTCTCAAATATTAACTTCCAGCCCTTATTCACGCTATGGTTTAGGCGAACTGAATTTGCAATCCTTTGCTACACCGGCTGCCATGGGCGGTTCTTTTATTGCCTACCACCAGGATACCATTGCGCCATTCTTTATTAACTCGGCTAATCCCGCCGGTTTAGCAGGTATTCGATTAACTACGCTGGAGTTGGGGGGACAGGCGCAATTTACACGCATTAGTAATTCGGAAGCGGCTATTCTTAAAAAAAACATCAATTTCTCATACGGTTCGTTGGCTTTTCCTATTAAACGTTGGGGCGGTGCAGCATTTGGTATTATGCCCTACAGCACAGTAGGTTATAAGATCAACTCAACCCAGGAAGTGGCGGGCGTTGGAACGATGAATTATATATTTGAAGGTAGCGGAGGAATTAATAAAGTATTTTTAGGTACAGGTCTGAAGCCTTTTCAGCGCCAGTTTAATAAATTTCAAAATTCAGACTTAGCCGATACGCTTATTAAGTATAAGGAAACGGCGAAGTATAAACGCAAAAAATTTGGTAAACAACTATTGTCTGAACTGTCATTAGGTGTAACCGGCAATTATTTATTTGGAACCATTAACCAAACAACAGATGTTATTTATCCGGGAACCATTACTTATTTCAACTCAAAAAGACAACGTTCTATCCAGATCAACGATTTTACATTTAATGGAGGGTTACAAACACATTTCACAATCGATTCAATTAAGGTACGTGGCAAATACCGCGATAAATATAAAATGTATACGGCCGATTCGGTGGTTTATTACAGAAAACGCCGTGAGCTAAAAGAACGAATCAAAATAGGTGTTGGTTTTTTTGTGAATACGCCCACGGGTGTGAGCGCCAAACAAAGCAATATTATTTATAACTATTCACTGGATGGTTTTGGCGTTGAAAGGCCAAAAGATACTTTACTGAATTCGCAGGACATATCGGGCACTATTACTTTACCACTTGAAATGGGAGCGGGTTTATCCTTTAAAAAAGGAGAAAGATTAACCGTACTATTTGATGCAGCCACAACCAACTGGCAAAATTTTAAGTATTTTGATGCAACAAGCACTGATTTCAAAAACAGTTATCGATTTTCAGCAGGGTTAAACTTTGTCCCAAACAAGCGTGCTTTTGGGTCTTCCAATTACATCAAGCGTGTTCAATACCGTTTAGGGCTTTCCTATTCCGACGGGTACCTCGATCTTAAAAACACACCTATCAGTAACGCTTTTATTTCGGCCGGACTTGGCTTACCTGTTGGTACTGGTCGTTATGATGATATTGCCGTGGTAAACATATCTGCCCAGTACGGCAAAATGGGAACTGTTACCAACAATTTATTACAGGAAGATTATGTTCGCTTAGTATTAGGCTTCACATTTAATAAACGCTGGTTTATTAAGTATAAATACGACTAAACCATTTTCATGCGATCATTAAAATACATAAACGCACTGTTTCTTTTAATGGTATTATTTGCTGTTACCTCTTGCCAAACCGACAGAGATGAAATTATGGCGCTTGGTAAAAAAGTGGTGATGCCCGCCTTAACCGGAAAAGACGTGACCATGTTGTATTCCGACTCTACCGTTTTAAAGATTAAACTCATTACACCTCAAATGCAAAAATACGAAAAGGGCGTAAAAGAACCCGTTACGATTATGCCTAAAGGATTGTTTGTTGTTTTTTATGACGACAAGGGGAAAGAAACAACAACATTAAAAGCTGACTATGGCGTACATTACGAATTAAGTAAACGCATGGAAGCCAAATATAATGTGGAAGTGGTGAATGTGAACGGAGAAAAATTAAATACCGAACATTTGGTGTGGGACGAACAGAAAAAGAAAATAACTTCCGATGCTTTTGTGAAAATAACAACCGCCAAGCAAATTATTATGGGAAAAGGCCTCGAGTCTAATCAGGATTTTACAAAGTATGATATTTTAGATATTACCGGGATTATTAAGATAGACGATAAAGAATTGTAACATGAGGAAATTTTTTAAAACACTGGAAATAATTTGGCTGATAGCCGCATTGTTGTGTGCGGGTATTGCTGTGTATTTTTTGATTGTTAACGATACCGATGGAGCCCTGTATTTTGTATTTACATTTATTATTGCATCTATTATGTATTTACTAAGACGGTACCAGCGCAAAAACCAGGATCGCTTAGCTAATAATGAACCACGGAAATGATCCACAGCCTTGCCATAATTGGCGGCGGTATCAGCGGCACGCTCACTGTTTTAAATTGTATAAAACAAAGCACGACCGCCTTAAAAATCATTTGGTTTGATGCACATCATCAATTTTGCAAAGGGCTTGCCTACTCTACCTCAAACGAACATCATTTACTGAATGTAAGAGCCGCGAACATGTCGGCGTTTGCAGAAGAACCTGAACATTTTGTAAACTGGCTAAAGCAACATCATCCTCATTATACACCCACCGACTTTGTGCCTCGAAAAATCTTTGGTAATTATTTACAGGATACATTTGAGGTCCTAAAAAACATTAATTCGTTAGTTACCATACAACAAATTGCAGAAGAAGTTTTAGCCATTAATAAAACAGAAACCACTTTTGAAATAAAAACAACAACCACATATCAGGCGCAAAAAGTTGTGTTGGCTTTCGGTAATTTTTTACCGGCTCATCCCCACTCTGCTTCAAAAGAATTTATTGCATCGCCTAATTATTTTCAAAATGCATTTCATGCAGGTATTGCTCATCAGTTAAACGACAAAAAAAACATAACCATTATAGGCTCAGGGTTAACCATGATTGATGTGATCATGAGTTTATCTGTTCTGAACTATAATGGAACCATACAAATTGTGTCGCCGCATGCATATATTCCGCAAGCACACCTTGAAAAGCCTTTACCTGTAGTAAAGCCGTTTATTGAAGAAGAAAAAGCCTACCAACTTTCCGAATTATTATCTCTTGTAAACAGCCAATTAAAAAAAGCAGTTAAAGAAGGGTTAAGTTTACAGAGTGTGATTGATGTGATGCGCCCTCACTTACAATTTATTTGGCTGCATTTTTCCCTGGAGGAAAGGAAACGGTTTTTACGCCATTTACGCCATAAATGGGGCGTTGCCCGACACAGAGCTCCTGAAAAAAGCATGGAGGTATTTAAGCAGCTACAGTCGTCAGGTAAATTAACCCTCATCAAAGGTCGTGTATATGACATTAAAACCACCTCACCCGATTTTGAGATACATTTTACCGATTATAAGAGTCAGGCGCAATGCATTAAAACCAATCTCATTATCAACTGCACCGGACCCGAATCGGACTATGAAAAAATACAAAGCACTTTAGTCCAATATTTGATAAAAACAGGCTTAATTAACCCCGATTCCATCCGTTATGGTATAAATGCGGCTCAAAATGGCGAAATATCATCTAATTTATATACCCTTGGGCCGCCCTTAAAAGGAGTTTTGTGGGAGAGTACGGCAGTGCCCGAAATCAGGCTTCAGGCAAAGGAATTAGCCTCTAAAATTATTTTTAATTAATTTTTCGTTTTTCAGCAATAATTCTATCTTTGCCTTCCTTAATTTAATAAAGAAATATGAGCGTTTTAGAAAAAATTCGTAGCAAAACTGCCCTTTTAGTTGGTATAGTGGGTTTGGCCCTGGTAATCTTCATTTTGGAGAGTTTATTAGGTTCAGGAGGAGCGTTATTCTCTAGTCAGGACCTTGAAGTTGGTAAAATTGATGGTGATCAGATAGATTATCCTGCCTTTAGTGCCAAGGTAAATCAACAGATTGCTGATATTCAGAAATCAAATCCAAATCAAACCATTGACGAAAAAATGAAAGAACAGATCATTGAATCTGTTTGGGCTCAATTGATCAATGATAAGGTTATCAAAGTACAGTACAAAAAATTAGGCATTTCTGTTTCAGAAGATGAATTATACGACTTAATGTTAGTACACCCTCACCAGGTTGTTATTCAACAATTAACTGACCAGCAAACAGGCAAAGTTTACGAAGGTTTTGCCCGTCCTGATGGAACGCTCGACCTTGCAAAATTAAACCAATGGGTTGGACAAATGAATGCTGAACAGGAAAAATTCTGGCAGACGTTAGAGAAATCTATCCTGGAAGTTCGCGCTGCTGAAAAATATAATAACCTGATCAAAAAAGGACTATACGTTACAAAGGCTGAAGCAAAAGATCAGTTTATTGCTCAGAACAAACAAGTAAACGCAGCTTTCGTGATGAAACGCTATGCAGATATTCCTGATTCAACCGTAAAAGTTACTGAAGAAGAGATTTCAGCATATTATAATAAACACCAAAACGCATATAAAGTAACTGATCCATCACGCAGCATTGAGTACATTGCTTATGATGTTATGCCGTCAAAAGCAGATTATGAAATGATCATGAAAGATGCACAACGTGCAACGGAAGAATTTAAAACAAAAACGGCCGTTGAAGATTCTTCATTTATTGCAGGTGAAAGCGAAGGTGCACAGGTTAGTATTGCAAGTTATGGCAAAAAGAATATGATCATTACTGATTCTACTGTATTTACTGCTCCTAAAGGAACGGTTTATGGCCCTTATGTAGAAGGCACCTTCATTAAAATCTATAAATTATCCGACATTAAATCTATTGCAGATTCTGCTAAAGTACGTCACATTTTAATTGGTTTACAAAACCCGAAAACACAAGCGCAACGCACGCCGGAAGTTGCTAAACGTATTGCAGATAGTTTATTGGTATTGTTAAAAGCAAAACAGGTTAAGTTTGATACATTAGTAAAAACAATGTCTGATGACTTAGGCTCTATTGATAAAGGTGGTGACTATGGATGGTTTGACGAGAATAAAGGTTTTGTTGATCCTTTTAAAAATGCAGGTCTGCAAGGAACTGTAGGTAATATCACTATTGTACCAACTCAGTTCGGGTTCCACATTATTGAAGTATTGAATGTATCTAAAACACGTCATAATTCTTATACAGTTGCACAAATTACTAAATTAATTGCGCCAAGCGGAGAAACGACGCAGGAGTATTATAAAGTAGCAAGCGACTTCTCTGGTAAAAATCAAACTGCCGAAGCATTCACTAAAGCAGTTGATACTGAGAAATTAAATAAACGTATTGCTGAAAATATTAAAGAAGGAAAAGAAGGCGAAAAATCTTTACCGGGTTTAGAGGCCCCTAAAGATTTAGTACGTTGGATTTATAAAGCAAAAAAAGGAGACATCTCTCCGGTATTTGAATTTAAAGATAGATTTGTAGTGGCTCATTTAGTGGCTATCAAAGAAAAAGGAATTGCACCTTTAGAAGATGTAAAAGAAGATGTAACAGCTAAAGCGATCCGCGATAAAAAAGCGGAAACCTTTATCAAAGAATTTGAAACAAAAGCAGGCGCGTCTAAATCTATAGATGATATCGCTGCTAAAATGGGATTAACTGCCGAAAAATCGGATAACTTAACTTTTTCTGCTTTTAATGTAGCAGCTATTGGAAGAGAAGACGCATTGATTGGAACAGCTACCGCAATGAAGGCAGGTTCTACGAGTAAAGCTATCAAAGGTGATAATGGTGTATTTGTTGTAAGCGTAGCTTCTGTAAAAGACGCTGTTTTACCAGCCGATTTTAAAGGAAAACAACAAGAGATAGAAAGAATGAATGGTGGCCGTGTTGATTACGAATTGTTTGATGCATTAAAAGCAAAAGCAAATATCGAAGATCACAGAGGTAAATTTGATTTCTAATCATACTCCAAAACATAAAAAGTCCGCTACATGTAGCGGACTTTTTTTATGCCTTTTCCGATATATAAATTACCTTAGACGTTAGTGAATTACTTAACTATATTTGATGACTATGGCATTTTAGTTGTCATACTATTAGCTATCGCCGCTTTTACTGCGGGTTTTATAGATGCTATTGTGGGAGGTGGAGGCTTAATTCAAACACCTTTTCTCCTGATTCAATTTCCAAATATGCCGCTGCCTGTATTGTTTGGCACTAATAAAATTGCAGCTCTTGCAGGAACGTCTATCTCTGCAATACGGTATGCTAAACATATAACCTTTGATTTTAAACTTTTATTTGTAGTTGCTGCCAGCTGTTTTGTTTCCTCTTTTATGGGCGCCCGATTGGTAACTTCGATCAACAGTGATATACTGAAGCCAATCATCCTAATCATTTTAATTGGGATTGCTGTCTACACATTCCTGAAAAAAGACTTAGGCGCGGTGCAAAAAAAAGACCTTCCAATGAACAGGCAAATGTTATACGGTTCGGCTATTGGATTGGTAGTTGGCTTTTATGATGGCTTTTTTGGCCCGGGTACCGGTAGCTTTTTCGTGCTAGGATTTGTTATTATTTTAGGATTTGAATTTGTAAAAGCGTCGGCTTACGCTAAAGTTGTAAACTGTATTACTAATATCTCGGCACTCATCATATTTGTTAAAAACGGATATTATATTTTGCCTTTAGCTATTTTAATGGGTATGTTCAATATGGCCGGAAGCTACATGGGAAGTCATATGGCACTTAAAAAAGGAAATGGTTTTGTCCGAATTATTTTTTTAGTGATTGTTACCCTGATGATCCTAAAGTATGGATACGATGTTGTATCCGGATATCTGGATAGCATTTGATTTAAAATTTATCTTTTCTTTTTTAAAATATTTTTGCGGTACTGCCTCACACCTTTCAATGCTTTCTTAACATCCCTTATCTCAAACGATAAACTTTTTAAAGCTTCACGGCTACCATATTGCACAGATCGGTTAACCAAATAATGCCGGTGCCGCTCAATATCGTTTTCATGGTTGATGAGATCAATGACATGGCTTTGCTTCGTCTTTAATGTCTTAAGACCTATCCAAATTGTTGCTAACCTGGAGTAATTACCTGCAATCCAACAAAAATCAAGCTCACTATCTTTGATAATATCATCCTTGTATTGCTTTAACCCATCATAACTTAACTCCTTCGCCCGTAACAATTCGCGGTTATATTGCAAGCATTCGTTTTGCAATTTGGTTTTGTTTTTTATTGCCGACGTAATGACTTTAAACAAAATAAGAGCTTCTTCAGACGGTTGGTAAACAGTATATTTTAGATTGTTCCCATATGTTAGCTCGCAACCAGGAATGGTTTTCCTTATGTCAATAACCGTCTTCTTATAATTATCTTTCAGTTGCCTCCGCAGGTTAATGCTTTTGTTAAAAGGCACTGAAATAGAATCATGATAATTGACCTGTTGCCAAATATTAAGCGACACGCCTATTATAAGAGAATCAAATTCAGTCTGTTTAGCGTGAATAAGTGTTTGAAGAGAATCCAGCTGAAGTTCTTTTTTCTCAAGATCTTTATGAATTGCATTCAATGTTTTTTCAGGGTAAGGCTTTAATTTGTCGGTTCTTATATTGATCTTAAACCGTTTGGTTCGAGAGGCTTTCTTTAAATACGTATGTGCATAGGCACCTCCCTGTGACATTAGTATACTGTAGGTTTGTGTATGTTTTATCGTGAGCCTTATTCTACCCGACATAAACAGAGTATGCATTTTATTGTCGGTTAACAATAAAGACATTTTATGTTTGTTTTTGACTTTATGCATCAATACCAGTGATTTTAAATCATCTTTGGTTTTTCGCAAACTATAGTATGCGTTGCTAAACGAGGCCGTGGTGCTATCCAGAAATTGCATCTGGCTTAGTGAATCTTTTTCAACTATAGCTTGCTTCCAGTTAATAATACCAATCTGCTCTTCACAAAGATTTGTAATAAAATGATTGTGCTTATTAAAAGCACTACTTTTCATATTCAGGGCTTTAAGCCGTTCTTTTATACCCGCCTTCGCGTAAAGATCACAATCGGCGCATTCAATACCCTGGTGATTTTGTGACTTCAAAATGCTGTCACTAAAATAAAAGTAGGCGCTGTCCGTTTCAAACGCCCGGAAATTGCGTGTGTCGCTTAAATTCCAGGTTGGATCATCGGATATATGAGTCAACGCGAATAGCCTGGGTTCGCTTAGATAATAATCTTTTGTAATTCCCTTTTTAAAAACCTTCCTGGTTCTAATAGGCAGTAAGCCAACCCAATTATGGATGATCTGGCTGAGCCATCTTCTTTTATAATAAAACACCGGAGTAACAGGTGTTTCGCCGCACATATATTTTATACGCCTCGAAAATCTATTACGCAGTTTCTTCTTTTTTAATTTATCCGGATGCCGCTCAAACCATCGTATAACCCGCCGCGAAAAACGAGTGAGTTCATATTCCACTTTACCTTTGCTCCATGTGGCATCGTACACATACCATAAGCCATCAAGCCGCACGGCATTCCAGGCATGATTATGAATATAAACAGTATCATGTATATCAAAAAACTCATCTTTTGCATAGCCATATACCGTTACGTTAGCAATTCCGGCAAGCTTGCAGAGCGTATCCATCAAGTTTGCATAACCTAAGCAAATAGTATTTTTGGTTTTGAGGATGCGGGAGATCTGTTCAGGATTGGAGGCAGTAGGTAAATAAAATTCAGAATAATTGTATTTAATATTAGTAGTAACCCAGGTAAAAATAGCGTCAAACTTTTCCTGTTCGCCGCTTTTGCCCTTAATAAGTTTCTTTACAAGGCGCACTGCATCAGCACCTGTGCGCTTACCTGTGTGAATGTCTTTATCTGAGTACTCCAGAAGATCGGGATCAGCCGGCGCTTGCGAAAACAAAATGCCCAAACGAAATACAAAAATAAATATAAGGTATTTGCGAAAATTCATAGCGCCCAACCTCTAGCAATTAAATGTGCTTTACATTTCGAACAAAATTCCTTCTCCTCATCCGTCGGGTTTTTACCTTTTGCGTCTCTCATAAAACAAATCTTCACCGGACAATGAGGCAAGCCCTGCGTATGACCTAATTCATGAATAGCAACTTTAAAAAATTGAGACCAATGGTCTTCTTTTGACACACGAAAACTGGATGCCACGCAGGCATTCCCCGGACATAAACCCAGTCCCATGATACCATAATCTTTTACCGCTCCTTTAGTGTGGCTAATGTCCTTATTTGTTAAAGCAATAATTAAATGCCCTTCCCGCGCCCGGCTTCTTAAAAATCTAAGAATTGTATCCGCTCTATACCTATTTCGTTCTTTGTAATAAGCTGCAGGTGGCATATCAATCGGTTGTCTAATTAAAATTCTTGGATAAATTTTATGTAGCTCCTGATGTATAAATTTTAATTGTTCGGATGTAATATCTGAAAATGGCTGTAAGTCAACTACAATAGGCTTTTTATTTAACACAGAACTGCTATTGTCGTCACAGGCAAAAACAAACATTAAAACTAGTAATAAACCAAACCTATACATCATTTACAATAAAGCTCAAGGTCT
>JAZKDT010000024.1:99232-112279 GCA_040387475.1 Bacteroidota bacterium
AATATGATTTTCCTCGAAATAGGATCTCAGTTGTTTAAACCGTATTTTATTATTGAATTTTAAATTCCAGTTTAGTTTGTTTAAACAAACAGAACACAATCGGTTTGGCCGGCTGTCGCTTTCTTCCATGCTATTGGAACCATTCATCACACAAATAGCGTTAGTGCAGTGGAGTATCGAGAACATGTGACCAATTTCATGAGAAGAAGTTTGAATCAATCTTTGTAAACACTTTTTTGGCTCGTCATTTTCAATGTATCTGTAAATAGAGGATATTCCAACTTTTTTCCAGGTATAAGCTTGCCCAAATACATAGTTCCATGATTCTTTAGGATATAAATCAGTATCTGTGATAGCCATCAACGCAATACCATCTTTCGGCAACCGGGGTACGAGTAAACTATCTAAAATAAATGTGGTTAAATATTGCTGATGTCCGTCTTCCCGGGTTCGCTTATAGGCAGGCTTAATTAAAGAATCTGAAATAACGGGAAGCAGTGTAATTTTTAAACCAAAAAAATAATGAAGGTATTCAACTGTGCTATGGATAATGCTATCAGTGCTTTGTGAAAAATTTCCGATAGGTTGAATATAAATAATACTCTGAGTATCATTAGGAGACACGGGCCTGCACTTTTTATAGTCCAGGAATGACTGTCCCTTTTCTTTATGTTCGTAGAGCCAATCGCCCGGCCGTGCAACAGGTAAAGGAATATCAGAAATACTTAATTTTCGGATAGAATCATAAGTACCGTCAGATTCGTTATTATCAACCGTATTCCGCGAACCACACGAAAAGAGAAAAACTATAAATATAAAACAGAGACATTTCAAATTATAAAACTTTAAATATAAAAACACGGGTCAGGTTTTCGAAACCTGACCCGTGCATGTAAAATAATTCTTATGCTTCAACTTCCGTTACAATACTTGGGAAGATACGAACGTTGTTATTTTCTTCTCTTCTGAACTGGTAGGTGAACTTATAATGCGCCTCTAATCCCGATTTATTTGGTAAACCGTTGATCATCATAATATTTCTGTTCTTTGCAAAACGTAACAGTTCGCGCAAGTAATGTGCCGAGATCTGACCTACCTCATCAATGATGCAATGTACTTTAAAATCGGTACTACCGCGGTGCGAGGACTCTTTAATAAATACGTGCAACAAGGTGATGTAAATAATCGCTTTTACAAGGATATCCGTTCCTGTACTTCCAATACTGTCAATTTTATGTGTCCACCCTGTTTCATTTAAACCTTCTTTAATATTGAATTTCAACTCAAACAGATCCTGCAAACGAATTTCTTCCTGCTCTTGTTCTTTAATAGCAGTACGTAACTGATCCAGCAATTTAACTGCACGGTTACTGATCTCGCGATTTTTGTGCGTTGCGAAATCTGTATTGAATAATCCTTCGTTATACACCAATCCATTTTCCTCGCGGAATTCCTGGATGCGTTTCAATAATTTGTAAACTTTATTATCAGAGTCTTCTAAACGAATTTTAATGAACTCAATTAACTTAGATTCTTCGAACTCTGCCTTTTTAAAATCTTCTGCAATTAAAGTAATGATATGCTGGATCTTATCTTTTTGCCCACTTAGCTCTCTAACCTTAGTAGCGATACTATCGGTTACCAAACCAATCTGCGTGGCGGTTTCAGCAATAGATAATTCAATTTTTGCTTCATTAATGAACGAACGCAAGTTTTGCGCAAAGCGTTCATACTCACCTTGTGTAGCGTCGTTACGGATGATAAAGTTAAAGTGATTCTCTAATCTGAATTTACCGGCGAACTCGTTTACATAACGTTGAAATGCTGTATACTCTTCATTAAAATGCGAGTCATTTTTAAGAAGCTGTGTACACAGATCCATTACACTGTAATTTGTCTTCTTGGGCTCTGCGCGTTCAATGATATCTGCATATTTATTGAACACCGGCGTTTCTCTAAAGTTCTTTGTAAAATAATTGATTCCATTATTAAACTCAATCAGTTCTTCCTCAAACGCCCGTTTTTGCTTATTTAATTCCATACGTTTGATGTTGAACTTACGGGCTATTTCCTCAATTTCAGCACTCAGGTCATTCGCATTTTTCACATACTCATCCTTTTTCTGAATCAAGTCGGGTAATTTATCAAAGATTTCGCGCTTATCTTTTAAGTAATCACTTACAATTTGAGAATACTGGTCGATCTCTTTTAAAGCCTCCTGTAATTCTTTGATACGAGCATCAATTTTCTTGATCTCTTTACTATCAACTCCCTTTGCTTTGAAATTCGTTTCCTTTTCTGCACTTAACGAAGTTTCTTTTTCTTCGTATTCTTTAACCTGATTTTTCTTTTCAACTTCGAGTTCACTGATCTCAGTTTCCTGTCTTGCTTTCAAGTCAGCTAAACGTTCATCATTAAAGGCTTTTAATTTATCAAACTGAGTATTAAAATCATTTAGTAAATTATTTTTCTTTTTATTAAGGATAGCCAGCTCTTCTTCCAAAATATTAATTTTTTGGCGGTTACCCGTTAACGACTCCTCAATTTCGGTGCTTGCACGTTGTCTCCAGTCTTCCAGCTCAAGTATCAACTTCTTTTCGCGTTTTTCGGCAAGTTCTAAAGAGTAAGTTAATACCTTAAGGTCTTCTTTTAATTCTCCCAATTGCTTACCGAACTTATCTGCGGCCAACATTTTTTCTTCGGTATTAGCGGTCTGGAATTGATTCATGCTATCTTCCAGATCACGAATAATCGCCAACCGTTCGTTTTTCTCAAATTGATATTCTTCAATAGATTTAGAAACAACAGGAACATCGTCCAGTTTTAAAGAAATACCATACAACGATAATCCTTTAGCATCTGTTAACGTCGGATTTAAATCTGAACGGAATAGCAAGTCTTCATTTACAACCTTACCAATAGTTGTATGCCAGTCTTTTACATTCTTTTCAAGATACCCGTACAACGCGTCGTGTTGAACATTTAATTTTTCTTCAATAGTTTTGATTTCCGTTTTTACGCGGATAATTTCATTATTTGTTTTTTGGATCTGGTTTGATAAAGATGTTTTTAATTTAGACTCTAAATTCTCCCATTCCTTTTGATTGGTTTGAACCAAATTGGTTTTGATAGCCAACTCTGACTTGTTCTTATAATTGATGGCTCTCAAATCAGCTAACTCCGTTTCCTGGCCTTTTATTTCTGCTTCATAAAAACGGGTATTACGAATTACTTTTTCTTCTGCTTTTAATTCATTGTATTCAATTTGTTTAGCCGTAACTTCTGCATTTAGTTCCGTTAAAGCTTCTTCGCGTTTGTTCTTGAATTCAGCGTCTTTTTTATTGAACTCATTTTTTTGCAATAACTGCAGTTCATTATAGTGATTAAATATCTCGCTGGTACGTGAATTTATCTTGTTAACGTAAGCCGTTTTATCATTCCTTAACTGCTCGATCAAAGAAGAATATTTCATTTCGATGCTCTGCACATTGGAAGTCAATGATTCATACTCACGACGAGCAATATTAAAATCAACTTGCAATTTATCACGTTCAGAATTTTTCTCTACGGCTTCCTCGATATTTTTTTCTTTATACTCTTTTAATTTCTTATTGGCCTCGCGAATAGTTCTGTCATAATAACCGATTTCTTCACGCACATCTTTTTGTTTTTCTTCCAATAATGTTTTTTGTTCTTCATTAGCTTCAGTTAATCTATCAAGCTCCTCCTGTTTTTCCTGGGAAGCTTTAATAACTGTTTCGTTCTGGGTTTCTGCATAACGCAAGCTGCTACCTAATTTATCGGCCATTTCCATTTGCGCGCCTTTCAGCATATGCACCTGGTCATATTTTTTATCAATGAACTCAATCAACTGTTGAGATTCTTTTTTCAAATAGGTTTCAATATCTGTATATTTTTCATTGAATTGACGCAACTGCCTGTCAACCTGTTCCAACTTAATACTGCTATTTTCAGTTGTTAAAGAGTTGGCAATAAAATCTTTAATAAAGCGGCTATCAATACTACTTTTCGAACTTAAGAATACGTTGGTGATCGACTTTGGAATATTCTGGTATTTTTCATTTCCCTTAAGGATATAAAACTTAGATAACTGTTTATCAGTTTCTGTTCCGTACAAAATATTACGGTAGCGTTCAAATGTATCGATTTGCTGAGAAATAAAAATGCCCCGTTTGTCAAAACCTGCAATCACTTCTTTGATCTTAAGAGCCTCGTCATTTTCGTTAAAAAAGTAATCAGGGCTATACTCTGCGTCAACAAAACGAAATACCAATTTGTTATGGCGGTAAATGATCACGAAAAATGGTTTAACTTCTGTTTGGATCTCATAAATTAAATATGAATTCTCATATTTAAAATAATGCTCTTCAAACGATTTTTGCGACGCTGAAATACCTAGTCCTCTTGTATTAGCGCTGTAAAAAAATAAAATAGCACGTTGTAGTGAGGTCTTTCCAAAGTTGTTGGTACCAACAAAACAGGTATTACCGCTCAACTCTAAATCCGTATACTTTACGTTGGCAATATTGATCTGTACAATCCTGTTTAATATTCTGCAATTATTTTCCATGTCTCTGTTCTGTCTGTTTAATTCTGTCTTTGTTCCTGCTGTCTGTTAATAGTCGTATAATCCTTTTGCTGTTTTAGGTGCATTCGGGTCTTTTTTTGGCGCTGTACCACTCACTAATTTAATAGGATACAAGCCTATGGCATTTCGCTTTTTATTGGCAAGCGTAATTTCTTTTCCAATTGTTTTCTCGTAACCGGCCAATGGCTGATAAAATTCCGGCATTTGACCATCCATCAAATTTCGTCTGTCAATCACTGTTGCATAAAATTCGGGTGAAATGTTTCCATCAATCATCGCGCGTGAAAGCATGCCGTCTAACCTTTCATTTTTTTTATCGGCGTCATAATTTAAAAGTATGTTTAGTGCGATAGCACAGGCTTCTTTGCTTAAGGTTTTCATAGATGGAAATCCATTTTGCTGGATCTTAATTAATAATGCCGCAGCGGTAATAGAATCTGCTTTCATTTTTTCTTTTACCAACCTATATTTAGAAACATAATCCTGCGATACTTTGCTACAGGTTTTATTCTTCATGCAAGTGGTGCAGTATTCAATCGCAGCCGTATATTTAACTGCAGAATATTTTTTATTAGCTTCGTTAATCGCATATAATTCATTCGCCCAATCGAAATTTTTAGCATTATCTCTTGCGTCTTCCCACTTTTTAATATTGGCTTTATATTCCTGTTTTGTATTTTGATTATAAAAAGCAACATCATCTTTTTTTGAACTATCCACTTCATATCCGTTTAAAATTGCTTTTTCAAGAAAATGTAAGGCTTTAAACTCTTCCTTTATTTTGATAGCGCATAAGGCTGCCCTAAAATAATGCCCTGGATTAACCGTACCTTTATAATTGGCGATTGCGATATCGTATTTTGCATATGCCTGCAATAAAGAATCATTTTTGTACATGCGCTCTGCTGCCGAAATGTTTTCGTGATAGGAAATAAAATCGCCCGAAACGGTTGAGTACTTAGCCTGGGAAAACATTCCCATACTTAGCAAACTCATTAATAAAAAAAGTGATGTCTTCATAGTATATAGTTTAGTTGTAGATTATGCCCTGAGTATCGTCGCTGGAACCGCTTTCTTCATAAATAGCAACCGAATTAATTACGTCTAATAGATAATTATAAGAATCCAATACTTTATAAGACTCTGACTTTTCATCTTCTAATTCCAAAAATGAATCCCGACTCATGAGATCACAAATTTCACGCACTTTATTATGTAGCGTTTCTGACCGGTACAAGGGAATTTTTTGAAGTTTTTGTTTCAACCGCACATTTGCATTACACTCCTCTGCAATTTCACTCGGACGAAAACGACTGCCAATACCGATCTTGTTATCCATACTTGCAAAAAGGTCAATGATGTCAATATAACGCTCAAAACGTTCCAGTTTTTTTTCAAGTTCGCTGTTTGGTTCACTCAATTTTGAGAAATAGAAGAAATTATTTCCTCTCTCAATGTTATAACGAATTACATTAAAATATGCCTGAAGCCTGTCAAAATTTTCAGGATTATTGATCACATCATACAAACGATTCATTCCGTCGCGACTACCGTTACTTGAGATAAAAGCTCCACGAGCCATTACTGAAAAAATATCGTGTGTTTGTTTTGGTAAATTAAAACTCGTTGTTTCTTCCATTGTATTTATTATTTTTACCCGCTAAGTGTGCAAAGAGTAGCAAAGCACACCAAGGAGTATGTGTAATTTTTATTTTGCTGCCTTTTCCTTTTTTGCCTTCTCCTTTAACGGCAAGATTAGCGTGTAACCTAAACGTTTTTTCAATTCTGTATTTGCTTCAATATAATCATGGTATTGCAAGCGGTATTTAAAATCCAATTGATTTTGATACTCCATGGCAATCTCCACAAATAGGGAAAGACGCTCTTCAAACGTTACTGTACCAATTGCTTTGGGAAATTTATATTCAATTAAATACTCAAACAGATTTAATTTAGTTTGGGTTAAAAACCGTTCTACTAATTTTTCTGTATCCAGCTTTATTTGTTGAACCAGGCCCTGATCCTTAAAGTTACCCGCCATTTTATCGGCAAGTCCACGAACCATTAAGCGGGTGATTTTATATTTTTCAGCTATGCGTTTACATAACACGTGTCCGTCGTCACTATATAAAAAGTCAATAGGGATCTTGGTTTTCGGCGTTTTATGTCCGTTGTGTTTTAAGGTATTAATGCCGGATACAATTTCCCGGAAATTGGTTTTGAAATGTAATGTACCGTGATCTTTTACCTCTTTTAAACGTTGGGCTTTTTTGTAAACGTCTAATTGGTACTGGATCTTGTTGATGAAATCCGTAATGTCGGTTTGTATCTCGATCAGGAAATCCAGGTTCTCGATCAAGCTCACTTTTAATGACGATACAATTCCAAACAATTCGGAATCGTTGGTAATGTTAAATAACGAACGTGTTTCATCAACGATAGTCGTTGTCTGCCTAATGAAATCAATGATAGTATCTCTCTTCTCGCGGTAATCTTCAAGCTTCTGTAATTTAATGCGGTAGTTACTTTCATTCTTGTAAGTATCATCTACATTCTTCTGAAGCTTAATGATTTCACGCGTTAACGTGCTGTTGATACGCTTAAGGTATTTTTTAATGCTACGTAGAAATCGCATTTCGCGGGCTTCCTGGTAGAATTTAATATGACGCTTTAACTCGTTGATATAATCGTTGATGAAGCCTGGTGTAACCTCACCGATCTCCATAAAGTCCTCAAACATGGCTACAACAGCGTCGTTCAGACTCACAACATTCTCATATTCATATAGAATATCCAATGAAACCAGTTTACGATATTGTTCTTCCGAGATATCATCGCGGCCCAACAATTCATTTACCGTAATATGGTCGCGTTGTCCAAATAGTAATTCAACTACACCACGATTGTGGTATAGATTTGATAGCAAATCTTTTACATTAACCTGTAAACTCATTAAAATAGTTCTGTTTAACATCTAAAAATACGAAGGCTTTACAGCTCAATGAATTTGGGTTATTAACAAAAACCCGCGTAATTAACCAAACGTGCTTATTTAGTACCGTAAGTGCTTGATAAATAGGATTTTTGATGTTAATAGGACGTTGATAATGGGTTATGATCCTTATTTAAATGATTTTATCGCCCAAAAACCTATGTGTTTAATTTTTATCTTTGATATAACCAAAAAACAAACACAAGCATGAAATATAATTTACAAATCACTGCTATATTGATGGTCTTATGTTCACAATGCTTTATAGCGCAGGAGCTAAAACACTGCGGAACAGATGAAGCCATTAAACAGTTATATGAAATACATCCCGAGTTGTTTCAATCATTTGTGGAAAATGAACAAGCGTATACGGCCAATCTTCATAAAAAAGTACAAAGCGCCACCACATATACTATTCCGGTTGTGTTTCACGTATTGCACCAAAACGGGCCAGAGAATATTTCTGATGCCCAAATCATTGACGGTATCAATATTTTGAATCGCGACATGAGAAAATTAAATGCGGATACCATTAATATTACTTCCAAATTCAGGCCTTTGGCTTCCGATGTCAACATTGTATTTGCGCTTGCAAAGTTAGATCCTCAAGGAAATTGCACTAACGGTATTGACAGAATTTACACAAGCAAAACTAACTACGGTGATGACAGTGCTAAAGTAAATCCATGGCCAAGAGATCAATATTTAAACATCTGGACTGCTAAAGCTCTTCAGCAGGGATGGGCAGGTTATGCATATTATCCCTCGGCTGCAACCGGATCCCTATCTGTACACGATGGCCTAATGATACTGGCCGATTATATTGGCTCCATTGGCACCAGTAACGTTAATAAATCACGTACGCTTACCCATGAAATCGGCCACTGGCTGGATCTTGGTCACCCATGGAATACTACGATTAATATTTCTATTAACGTAGGTTTAGCCTGTGGTGATGATTTGGTAGATGATACACCTATTACAAAAGGTCATACCACTTGTCCGAATTTATTAACTCCCGACTGTATGATAGATGATTTTTCAACGGGTATTTTTGATTTTAATAATGTTACTACAAGCTCAGGAAATACAGATCCTACAATTCCCTCTTCCATTTTTGACAGTGTAACGGTTACTCCATTTCAGGCAGCAGGTGTTTCTCCCAACTCGGGACAACCAGGGGAATTTTCGTTTGCTGACTGGCCAACCGGTGCTACAAATGGCGAAACCAATTTCGCTAACCTCACCGGAACACTTGATCCCTTAAAATATTATGCGATCACCGTCGCTCCTAAGCCATCGTCTTCGATGAGCATTACAGGCTTCACATTTAAAATGAACCGTTCTTTAACTGGCCCTCGCACATATGCCATTCGGTCGAGCGCAGATGGATTTACCAACAACCTCACGGCAACGATAACTCCGGTCAATTCTAATTTAAGTATTAATACTGGAAATGTATTCTTTTATAATAACGATTTGAGTAATGCTGAAGTTGGCAGTAAGATAACAGTGTCAGGTGTAAACTTTACTCATAAAGATATACCGGTTACGTTTAGAATTTATGCCTGGAATGCAGAAGACAACTTAGGTGAATTTTCTATTGACGATGTAACGATTTTGGGTTCTACGGGTATTATTGAAAATATTCAAAACTACATGGAATATTCTTACTGCTGTAACATGTGGACCATTGGACAAAAAGATCGCATGCGTTTAGCGGTTGAAAGCGCTATTTCTGGCCGAAGTAATTTGTGGTCGGCGGCAAACCTTTTAGCAACAGGCATTTCGGCTCCAAGCACCACCTGTGCGCCCACCCCTGATTTTTATGTTAATAGAACGCGTATTTGCAAAGGTAATAGTGTAACGTTCACAAAAAACATTTTAAATGGCGCTGAAACCAGCAGACTATGGACATTTCAGGGAGGAACACCTGCCACCTCAACCGCAGCAAATCCAACAGTTACTTATTCCATTGCCGGGACCTATTCTGTGAGTTTGTCAGCAACCAATGCATCCGGCACAAACACCATTACAAAAAACCAATACATTAGAGTGGATAACACGTTAGCAGATGTGGTTTACAGTGGCTCTTATTTTGAAGGGTTTGAAGTGCCAACTATTTTAGATTATACCTGGCAGTCGTATGACATCGATAATAACGGACATAAATGGTCGCATGTAGCCAATGCCGGAACAGCAGGAACAAACGCTGCAGGAATGAACGCGTTTGGAAATTACGCTCAGGATATTGATGTGATGATGAGTCCATCTTATGATCTCACCGGCGCAGCAAATAGCGTATTTAATTTCAAAGTGGCGTCAGCATCAACTACAACTGTAAGTGCAAACATCCAGGATGAGCTGCGCGTTTTCTTCTCTACTAATTGTGGAGGAAACTGGTTTCAGAGAGCTGTTATTACTGGAACTACTTTAACAAATAATCCAGCTATGATTTCTGCTTTTATTCCCAATGCATCTACTGTATGGACGCAATATTCACTTCCTATTTTATCAATATTTCAGGTAAGTAATGTGTTGGTCAAGTTTCAATATAAATCGAGTTTTGGTAGCAATAATATTTACATCGATGATGTGAATATTTCAAATTCATCCGTAGGAATCGAGGAAACTGACTTTCAAAATTCCGAGATGATCATCTTCCCGAATCCAAGTAATGATAAAGCAACTATGAATTATCGTTTATCTGCAGACGCAAAAGTGAGTATTGAGTTATTTGACATTTTAGGCAAAATAGTCTATCAAAAAAATCCATCTCTTCAACCGGCAGGTGATCATTCAGAAGTGTTCTCCAAACGTGAATTAAATCTTGGCAATGGGGTGTATTTTGTTAAGTTACAAATTAACAATAAATCACATATTCAAAAGCTCATTATTACAGAATAATAGGTTCCTTTATACTTTATTCTACTTAAACATATGTTTCAAAAACAATTTATTCCTGTTTCTAAAACAGCGCTTTTCTCGTCTCTTTTCGCGGATTACCTTACTCAATCTGAAAAGGTAAAACCCTTTTATAAAGAACATTTCAGTTCAAAAGATTTCTCCGACTATCTTGAAAACTATAAGTTTGATTACTTAGACAGACCTGTATTAGTTCGGGCATTAGAAAAGCAGGCTAATTTTGTTTCCAACGCCAGCAGCACTGTTATAGCAAATATTAAGTTGCTGGAAAAACCGTCAACTTACACGGTTACAACCGGACATCAATTATGTTTATTCACTGGTCCGTTATATTTTATTTATAAGATAGTAAGCGCCATTAATTTATGTAACACACTAAAACAAAAATTTCCAAATAAAGATTTTGTGCCAGTTTATTGGATGGCCAGTGAAGATCATGATTTTGAAGAAATCAATCATGTCCATGTATTTGGAAAAAAACTAGTTTGGAACAGCTCGCAAAAAGGAGCTGTTGGCGAATTCAGTACCGAAGGGTTACAGGAAGTAATTACTGAATTAAAGGCCATTTTAGGCGAGAGTGATAATTCAAAAAACCTAATTGATTTATTTGAAAAAGCATATGTACAACACGCCAATTTGGCTGATGCCACACGATACCTGGTAAATGCGTTGTTTGGAGAATACGGAGTTGTTACTTTAGATGGAAATGATGCTGATTTAAAAAACCTTTTTAAAGAAGAGTTCAGTAAAGATATTTTTGAAAACACTTCTGCAAAATTGGTGAATGAAACGATTGATGAATTAAAAAAACACTATTCGGCTCAGGTAAGTCCGCGCGATATAAATATTTTTTACAAAGAAAAAGGGATACGCGAACGCATAGAAAAACAGGGAAATGAATATGTTGTTTTGAATACAGAAATTCGTTTTACTGAACAGGAATTAAAAAGCATAATTGACACCAGTCCCGAAAAATTAAGTCCGAACGTTGTGCTACGGCCTTTATACCAACAAAAGATATTACCTAACATTGCTTATGTTGGTGGACCGGGAGAACTCGCCTATTGGTTGGAATATAAAACTATGTTTGATGCTTTTAATATCCATTTCCCCATTTTGGTGCCGAGAAACTTTGTCATGTTATTTGATAAAGGAACCCAAACTAAAATTCAAAAACTCAATTTAACTATCGAAGATACTTTTAGGGACGGCGAAGAATTAGTGAAAGCATTTATTAAAACGCAACATGATGATATTAATTTAGAGACTGCTAAAAATCAACTCGCAGCTGTCTACGCATCGGTTTTGGAAACTGTTTCCGGCATCGACAAAACATTAGTAGGTACTACCGAGGCTGAAAAACAAAAAGCTATCAATGGTTTAGCAACAATCGAACAAAAGATAAATCGCGCTTTAAAACAAAAATCGGAAACAGATATCAATCAGATATGGACCATCAAAGGAAAATTATTTCCTAACAATGTACCACAGGAACGATACGATAATTTCAGTGCTTATTATTCAAAATACGGAAAAGAATTTATCATAGGATTAATGGCTACATTAACTTACGCCCTTGATAATTTTGAGTACACCATTTTAAAAGAGAATTAAGCCTTTAAGCTTCTTCTTCAATCATTTCTTTTCCCCTGATGTTTCTCCAAAGTGAAACAATTTGCTTTCTAAAAATAAAAGCAATCAAGAAGTATGGAACTGCCATTAAATAAAGGATCCCGGTATTTAGTCCGCCTGCCACTGAATTTTTTTGGCCCTGGCTGCTTTCCACTGACGCTTTACACATAGCACACTGCGCCTCAGTCATATTTGGCACTAAAACCAACAACAGAATAACAGTTAATATAAAGGCGTGTTTTTTCACGGATCAAATTTACGAATTATTTCAACATAATGAGCGCCCACATTCTGCCCGTTTTTCCGCTGTCTCTCCGGTAAGAGAAAAAATCTGCTTCGGTGGTACAGCGGCCCATACTCCACATATTCTCTTTTAAGATTCCGCTCTCCAAAGCAACAAATTCATTGGCTTTTAACAAATCCATTTGACGTTCATCCCAGCAATACTCAGGAAAACCCTGTTCTCTAAATTGCAGAATAACATCGAGGCTTACCTGATAATTTTGAACGCAAATGCCCTGTCCGATGGCCATCTTAATGTACTTTTTTTCAGCGCCCAACTTTACCATTTCATGAATCGCATTTTTAACAATTCTGTTCAGAGTACCTCTCCAGCCACAGTGCGCCGCTCCAATTATCTTATTTTTGTCGTCATGAAACAGGATTGGGTAGCAATCTGCCGCTCCAACAGCCAAAGCCAAGCCCGGCTTATTAGTCACTAATGCATCTCCCGTCTGCTTTCCAACTACAGCCTGACATACAATATTGCTGTGAATTTGATTGAGGTATGAAACCTGATCCATGGTTATATTTAAATCACTCAACGCCCTCTTTCTGTTTTCGGCAATATTCTCAGATGAATCTTCAGTACCGCCAAGATTTAGACTTG